>CAJTVD010000035.1 GCA_910579495.1 uncultured Lachnospiraceae bacterium | reverse complement strand
TACCGTATGAAAGATACAGTGGAAAAGCACTTTGATGACCTCAAAAATGACCTTGACATGAAGCGTCTGCGCATCCACTCAGCGGCAGCAATGGATGGGAGGTTGTTTATCCAGTACATTGCCCTGATCCTTTCCGCTCAGGTAAAAAACATCATGAAAGATAATGGATGGTTTAAAAGCCATAATATGCAGGATGTTATAGATGAGATGAAATCTTTACGTGTGGTTACTGTTGAAGGTAAGCGTAAAAAGCTTTATACAACGATGACAGCATTCCAAAAGGAAATCGTTGAACTTTTTGGGCTTGCTATAGGCTGACATATGTATAATTGATTCGGGATTTTAGGTTATATGTATATTTTGAAAATAAAGAGGAGATAGTCGGCATTTTGGTATTGAACAGTATGAAAAAACTTTACGGTTATCTATCTTCTGCGCTGATACAGCATGAAACCACAAAGGCAAGATATGACGCTATCTGCCGTGGGCTGGTACAATACCAGGAAGAATTTCCTTTTTATTTCAAAATGGTATTGGATAAAATCAATACTGATTTCGAGAACCAAGACTATCTGCCGGAAGAAAAGGAAACTTATCAAATTGGGGAAGAAATAAATGAAAAGATAAAAAGCTTTTTATTATCCGGCATGGAAAAGGGGGAGCTGCGGGGTGATTTGGAAATTATGCCTGCTATTTTTAACTTTTGGGGCATGATTTCCGGAATGGTCCAGCTTGCCGCAAACAAAGAGGAATATATTAAAAAGTCAATGAATTTGTCTAAAAGAGAGTTTTTAGAATATGGTTTTTCCCTTGTGTATCATTCGATAAAAAAACTGCCTGGGCAGGCAATGGATTAGATTGGGAGGTGCCTGAAATGAAATTATCCCGAAAAAGAGCCCTGCCGTTTACGGCAATTTTTCTTTCCCTTATGGTTTTGATTTTTACAGCGGTTTATTTGAAAAGTGTGGCGGACTATAAAAAGGCAGTAAAAGAAACATCTTTTAGCAGCCTAGACATTTCCAATATTCCCGACGGGGTTTATGTGGGAGAATATGACGTGGATTTTGTTTATGCCAAAGTGGAAGTAACGGTCCAAAAGGGAGTATTGGCAAACATTGATATTTTGGAGCATAAAAACGGGCGTGGAAGCCCCGCAGAAGTAGTTACAGATAGAATCATTGAAAAACAGAAAATAGATGTTGACGCAATATCAGGTGCAACAAATTCAAGCATTGTCATAAAGAAAGCTGTTGAAAATGCCCTGACGGGAGAAAAATACAGATAAAAAATTACAAATGCAATTGCCCTTTCCGCCCGCTTCTGGCATTGGCTTCTCTTGCGCTTTTCACTATTATCTCTTGTATTTTTGATGAATGTCAACTAAAATGGTATTGGGGAAACCGTTAATTCCTGCCTGGCCTGATGGGATCCCCAAAACGCATATAGTAAGATAATGGAACAAAAGTATTATGGGCTGTTCTTGGCCTGGCAAAGATAAAGGTATTAAAAATGAGAATTTTGGTGATAGAAGATGACCTGGCATTAAATGCCGGACTGTGTTTTGAGCTTGACAACAGCGGCTATATCACAGTTGCCGCCTACAATTGCAGGAAAGCAGAGCAGCTTATCTTGGCAGACCATTTCGACCTGGTTTTGCTGGATGTGAACTTACCGGACGGAAACGGTTTTGACCTGTGCCGTACCATTAAGCAGGCCCGTCCGGAATTACCGGTGATTTTCCTGACTGCCAATGACCTGGAACAAAATGTGCTGGACGGCTTTGACCTGGGGGCAGAGGACTATGTGACCAAGCCCTTTCATATGCAGATATTGCTCCGCCGGGTGGAGGTGGTGCTGCGCAGGGCCAATAAAACTGTGGCGGAGGCATCAAAGGGGCAATGGAGCGATGGCTTTTTGGAGCTGGACTTCACCGCATTGACTGCCCGGCGGGGGGAAGAAAAACTGTCAATTACGCCCAATGAGTATAAGCTGTTACGGGCGCTGACAGAAAATGCGGGAAGGATCCTCACCCGCCAGGTTTTACTGGAAAGGCTCTGGGACAGCGGCGGCAATTTCATTGATAACCACACCCTGACAGTTACCATGAACCGCCTGCGCGCAAAGGTCGAGGATGATACACATTCTTACATCCAGACTGTCCGGGGGATGGGATATATCTGGAAAGGGGTCCCTCGATGAATACGGGGCAGGCCAAAGCCATCTTAGTTTCCCTGGCTTTGGCATCTGTGGGGCTTATGGCGGCGTTGGCTTGGATGTTGTGGGAGTATGTGCCCAAAGCTTCTGTCCGCTTTGGCCTGCTGTCAGTATGCGGCGGGATCTTTCTTGTGGCCGGGATATGGGCGGCGTTCTTGCGCTGGCAGGTTAGCTGTTTTGCGGATGATGTGTGCGAAACCATTGATGCAGCAATCGCAGGCCGGCAGCCGGAGAATTTTCACCCCTACGAGGACTCCCTGACAGCAAAAGTGCAGGGGAAGCTGATGCAGTATTACGGCATCATGCAGGAAAGCCGCCTGCAAAGCCAGCAGGATAAGGAAATACTGCAAGGCCTGGTGAGCGATATTTCCCATCAGGTAAAAACGCCTGTTGCCAATCTCAGGCTGTATATGGGCATTCTGCAAAAGCCGGGGCTTCCAGAGGACAAGGGAGCCTTGTTTCTTGCCACGATGGAGGAACAGATTAATAAACTGGACTTCCTGATGCAGTCGCTTATCAAAATGTCCCGCCTGGAGACAGGCACCTTTGTGCTTGCACCGGTGGAGGCCCGCCTGGAGGATACCATCGCCCAGGCCATGAGCACTGTATGGGCCAAGGCAGAAAACCGGCACATCGGGTTGTCTGTTAAATGTACCCCGGAGATTATGGTGCAGCATGACCCAAAGTGGACGGCGGAAGCGATTGGGAATATCCTGGATAACGCGGTCAAGTACACCCCGGCAGGGGGGCGCATCTCTATTACGGTGCGTCCATGGCAGTTCTATACCCGTATTGAAATTTCCGATACCGGCATAGGGATCCCGGAGGAACATTACAACCATGTGTTCCAGCGGTTCTACCGGGCAGAAGAAGTTGCCACAGAAGAAGGCGTCGGCCTTGGCCTTTATCTGGCAAATGGGATCATTACCCGGCAAAAGGGTTACATCAGCGTGAAGTCCAAGGTTGGGGAAGGGACAACCTTTTATGTTTATTTGCTCAGTTAGGCTTTTAATTTTGCAACGAAATAATATAAGCGAGGAATCGAACCATGGATATTGTAACTGTACGTCATCTTCAAAAAACCTTTGGCAAAGGAGAAAGCGCCGTACACGCTTTGAATGGAATTGACCTTACCATTGAGAAAGGAAAGTTTACGGCAATCATCGGTGCGTCCGGCTCCGGGAAGACCACGCTGCTGAACATGATCGGCGGGCTGGATATTCCCGATGAGGGGGAAGTTATTGTGGACGGCATCAATTTATCCGGACTGAAGGAAAAGGAACTGGCGGTGTTCCGCCGCAGTAAGGTTGGCTTTGTCTATCAGGACTTCCGCCTGGTCCCCACACTTACAGCCAAAGAAAATATTCTGTTTCCGCTCAGCCTTGCAGGGACGGCGCCCGACCTGGCTTTCTTTAGGGAAATCACCGGCCTCCTGCATTTGCAGGACCGGCTGGACGCTTTCCCGCAGGAACTTTCCGGCGGCGGCCAGCAGCGGGTAGCGATCGCACGGGCGCTGATTGCCAAGCCAGCCCTCCTTCTGGCGGATGAGCCTACCGGGAACCTGGACTCCAGGAGCGGCCAAAATGTACTGGGGCTGCTGAAGCTGTCGGTGGAAGCCTGCCATCAGACGCTGGTAATGATTACCCACAACCTTGAGATTGCCCAAATGGCCCACAGGGTAATCCGCGTGGAAGATGGCCGCATACACCAGTAAGGAGAGAGAGCCATGCTTGCAAACAACAACCTGAAGGCCTGCCGTACCCTGGTAAAGCGGGACTTCAGATTCCATCCTATTAAAAATGGTATTTTGATATTTGCTACAATGCTTGTTACAGCGCTCTATACCTTTGTGTTCCTGCTGGGGGGCTCTGTCAAAGGGGCATTGCTGCTGAAATACCAGTATTCTTACGGGTCTTCCAGCCAAATTATCTATACCGGATTGACCAGCCAGCAGGCGGATACCATCGCAGGGGATGCCAATGTGAAAAGCACTGTCCGGCTTTGCACCATAGGGCAGCTCTCTGACCCCATGCTGGGGCAGAGGCTGGTAAAACTGGCGGTTACTGGCCAGGACTATGCGGAAACAGTATTGTCTATCCCTTCCACAGGGAATTTTCCACAGAACCCGGGCGAGATTGCCCTGGATGAATTTACCATGGATTCCCTGGGCGTTCCCCGGGAATTAGGGGCGCCGGTGGTTTTGCGCTGGGCTGGCCCTGGGGGAAAGGTACATACCTCGGAATTTACGCTGTGCGGCTGGTGGGCCAGCCCTACTATCTTCACCGAGGCCTGTGCCTGGATTTCCGGGGATACTGCCCGGAAGCTGGTTCCCGGCTATCAGGACAAAGCCAGCCATAATGTGGCTTTGGGGGTAAATCTCTGGCAGCCTGAAAATTTAAGCCAGCAGGCCGCCTCCATTTTGGAGGAACAAGGTATGGCAGGGATTAATTTTACGGTAAACCTTGCATATAATGAAGTGCTTAAGGGGCAGGCAGCGCAGCAGGCGATACCCTATTATTTCCCCTCTATTCTGGTGTTCATGTGCGGCTATTTGATGGTTTACTGCATTGCCCATGTGGCGTCACAGAGGGATATCATGTATTATGCGGGACTGAAATCGCTGGGGATGACCCCCCGGCAGATGCGCCGCCTGATGCTGGAGCAGGGCTGCGCAGTTTCTTTCCTGGGCTTTCTTCCCGGATGGGCCCTGGGGCTTGGGCTGGATTATGTGATTACCAGCCGGGTGATCTCAGGAATGGAGGAAAATCCGGCGCTGTATTTTCTTTCGTGGCCGCCTTTTGTGATGGCAGCCCTATGTACTTTGCTTACCACGCTGTCAGCCTGCCTGCTTCCTATGGGCCGTCTGTGCCGTATGACGCCGGCGCAGGCAGCCAGGTCTGCCAAAGACCCTATGCCCCGTTATGGCCGCAGCCCGGATGGCCGTATAACCCTTAGGGGCCTGGCACTGCGTACCTTGGCCCAGGGCCGGTGGAACACCCTTTTGTCGGCGCTTTCTTTGCTGCTGGCAATGGTACTGCTAAGTTCCGTTTGGATCCAATATGTGAGCTTGCGGGAGGATATGTACTTGTCTTTAAATTCCCCATGGGATTATAGCCTGGTGGACGGCTCGGCATACCTCTCTGTACAGCGGTATAATGAAAACAACCGCGGAATTACACAAGAAACCGTGGAGGAATTGCAGGCGCGCCCGGAGGTCACGGCTGTCAGTGCCTTAAAGAGCCGTGAAATAGAGCTGTCCGCATCTAAGGAGCTGCAACAGCGTATTGTGGATTACTACAGCCAGCCCTATGATGGTACTATGACACTGAAGGAAACCCAGGCAGGCTATCCGGAATGGTGCGCAGGTGTGGACCGGCTGGAACAGGCCGGCAGATACATGGGCCTTGTGGTCGGGCTGGAGGGGGCTTACCTGCAATATGTGCTGGATAACAGCCCCTTTACCAGCGGCAGCTTTGATGCGGCGGCGTTTGCCTCCGGGGATTATGTTCTGGCAGCAGGGGCTTACAGAGAGGGAATTTCCACCCCGGCGGCGGGGGAGCCCATTGAGCTGGGCGGCCGCACTTATACCGTACTGGGGTCTGTGATGAATGATGACGCTTACATCAGCGGTGAAAACAGCACACAGGCCGCTTTCCATATTGTATATATCCTGCCCTTGGGGGAATTTGACACCCTGTTCCCCGGGCAGGCTTACCGCCAGCTGGCAGTTGATATTGACCTGGCACAGCAGGCCGCTTTTGAAGCTTACCTGGACCATTATGAGCAGGGGCAAAACCAGGGTATGGGGATTAAGCGGCGCAGCGAATATGTAACGAATTTCAATGTTGCCAGGCTGAACATGGTGCTGCCGGAACTGATAGTTGCCCTGGTGATGCTTGGGATCGCATTCATTAATTTTGCCAATATGCTGGTGGTCAAGACGGTAAGCCGCAAATCAGACTTCGCAGTCTATGAAAGCCTGGGGATGACAGTTGCCCAATTGCGCTGCCTGCTGTTTCTTGAGGGGGTTCTCCACGCTTTGGTGATGATTTTGCTGCTGGTGCCGGGGGTGGTATTTTTTTCGGCGGTTGTGATGCCTGCTGTGGTAGCGGCTGAGGGTTCCTGGTATATGGCCTACCGTTTTTCCCTGCTGCCCTTGTGGGCAGCCCTGCCAGCCCTCCTTGCCCTGGCTGTAATGACTCCGTTAGTTTGCCTGCAGTTTATTACCAAAGGCAGCCTGGCCGGGCGTATGCGCTGGGGGGAATGAATCCAAAAACCATGGCTAAGTTACAAAAATGTACCTTTCATGTACCTGAAATGAGACATTGGCCTGGTAAAATAAATTCATCAAAACCCCAAAGCGGATAAGGAGGAACAATTTATGGAAACGATCCTAAAGGCTACCGGCCTTAAAAAATATTATGGCAAAGGCGAGACACTGGTAAAGGCGCTGGACGGCGTAGACCTGGAAATTGAGAAAGGAAAATTCACAGCCATTATCGGCACGTCCGGCTCCGGCAAATCCACCCTGCTGAATATGCTGGGCGGTTTGGATATTCCCAGCGAGGGCAGTATCAAAGTGGGGGATGCAGAGCTTGCCAAGTTAAACAGTGAGCAGGCCACCATTTTCCGGCGCAAGCAGATCGGCTTTATCTTCCAGAATTACAATTTGGTGCCGGTCCTGAGCGTGTGGGAAAACATCATATTCCCTATTGCCCTGGATGGGCGTAAGCCTGACAAGGCCTTTATCATGCAGGTGGTCCGGCTGCTGGGCCTGGAAAAGAAGCTGGACAGCCTGCCCAACAATCTCTCCGGCGGCCAGCAGCAGCGTGTGGCGATAGCGCGTGCCCTTGCCAGCAAGCCTTCTATTATCCTGGCCGACGAGCCTACCGGCAATTTGGATACCAAGACCAGCGACGATGTGATCGGCCTGTTAAAGATGACCAGCAAGGAGTTCCGCCAGACCATTGTGATGATCACCCATAACCCGGAAATCGCACAGATGGCAGACAGGGTCGTCCGGATTGAGGACGGCCGCATCGTAGCGCAGTAAGGAGGCCGGTCCCATGAGCAGAAGCAAAAAGCAAGAAGAATTTAACCCGGTCAAAACAGTCAGGCAGCGGGTGTTCCGCAATAATAAAGGCCGCAACCTGGTAGCCGCCCTGGCAATCCTTATGACAACCCTTATGTTCACGGCATTGTTTACCTTGGCCCAGAGCATGAACGAGAACCTGGTTGAGATGGCCTTCCGGCAGACTGGTTATGACGCCCAGGTAAGCTGTAAGGACATCACCCCTGAGCAGGGGGAAAAACTGGCGGCCCACCCGGATGTAAAAGAGCTGGGGCGGAGCATTGTGCTTGGCCTGGCGGAAAACAGCAGGCTGGGCGGGCGGCAGGCTGAAATCCGCTGGGCGGATGAGTGCTATGCAGCCCACTGTTTTGCCGCCCCTACTACCGGGCGGATGCCGCAGGCTATGGGCGAAGTGGCGCTGGACACAATTACCCTGGACCGTTTGGGCATTCCCCATGAAATTGGCCAGCCGGTTACGCTGGAATGGCGGAAAGATATTTCTGATCCCGGCACCGCCCCTATGAAGGCAGCGTTTACCCTTTGCGGTTTTTGGGAGGGCAACCAATCCAGTTATGCCAGCATGGTATGGGTCAGCCGGGAATACGCTGACCTGATGGCCGGTGGCCGGATCCCTGGGGGGGAGGGGATTTTGGGGTTATACATGGTACAGGTCAGCCTGCACAGGGACAGCAACATTGAAGCCTCCATGGACCGGATTTTGGCTGATACCGGGCTGGATGGCTTAGAGTACGGCATCAATCTGGCTTATACCCCGGAGATGGGCGCTACCGCGCGCCAGGAGACGCTGCCTATGTACCTGGGCATGGTATTGGTATTTATTGCAGGTTATCTTATTATCTACAACATCTTCCAGATCAGCGTTACTGCCGATGTGCAGTTCTATGGGAAGCTAAAGACCCTTGGCACCACCAACCGCCAGATCAGGAAACTGATCTATGGGCAGGCCAACCGCCTGTGTATTATGGGAATCCCTGGGGGACTTGTATTGGGCTGGCTGCTGGGAATGGTGTTTGTGCCAGCCTTTACCGGGGTTGTGGAAGACGGCGGTAGCGTGTCCGTGGATCCGCTGATCTTTATTGGCTCGGCAGTTTTTGCCTGGCTTACGGTGGTCATTTCCTGCCTCCGTCCTGTAAGGCTGGCAGGCAAGGTGTCCCCTGTGGAGGCTTTGCGCATGAACGATGCCGGTACGCCCGGTAAGAAAAAAACGAAACAGGGACAGATGGGGGCTTCCCTTGGGGGGATGGCCTGGGCAAACCTTGGCCGCAACAAAAAGCGCACGGCCACGGTGATTTGCTCCCTTACATTAGGCCTTGTGCTGCTGAGCTGTTTTTACGCCAAGAATGCGGCTTTTGACATGGAGAAATACCTGGCGGGCCTGACCATTGCAGACTTCCAGCTGGAGGACGCCACCAGTGAAAATTATCTGGGCGGCTATAACCCCAAGGGTACCACCCTGGGAAAAGGCCTGGTACAGGAATTGGAAACCATGGAGGGGGTAGAGTCTGTGGGCCGGCAGTACTCCCACCAGTTTGCCTGGCAGTTTGATAGCCAGATGAAAGAAAACCTAACAGGCTTTTATACAAAGGAGAAGCTGTCATACTGGGCCAGCTATGACCCCGCCGGTGTGGACGCCTTTTACCAGGCGGTGGATTCCCAGGAGATGAACGCTGTGGTCTTTGGGCTGGAAGGCATTCCTCTGGAGGCCATTACCCAGCCCCAGTATATTATGGATGGCAGTTTTGACCCGGATGCTTTTTCCGGGGGAGATTATATCCTGGCAGTCGGGCCGGCAATTTCCCAGGAGGAAAAACACCCGCTGCTCCCTGTGCCCTCTGTGGGCAGCACAGTTATGGTAGAGGGCAGGGGCTATACAGTCATGGCCATTGTTTATCCGCTGACATCGGTGGACAGCGGGGCGCCGGAAGCAGGGACTTTGGATGCCATGGAACAGCATTTTATCCTGCCAGGGGAAACCTTCCGGCAGAACTGGCCGGATAATACCCTGCGGAAACTGTTTTTGAATGTGGGCGATGCCCATATAGATACCCTGCAAAACTGGCTGGATGGTTACGCCGCCAGGGAAGATACCAGCCTGCCTGTCACCTCCCGGCAGTCCATGGCACAGCAGTATGAAGCTGAAACCCGTTCCTCCGCTGTTATGGGCAATACAATCAGTGTGGTGATCGCCCTGGTGGGCGTGCTGAACTTTGTCAATTCTATGGTCACGGCGATTGTATCCCGCAGGCATGAGTTTGCCATGATCCAAAGTGTGGGTATGGCCAGGCAGCAGCTTTGCAGGATGCTGGTGTATGAAGGGCTCTGCTATGCGGCGGCTACGCTGGCGGTATCCTACCTGGCCAGCACGCTGGCTGTTGGTGTGGTGGTCCGCAAAATGGTGGCCGGAGGTTTTACCACCTTCCGCTTTACCTTGCTGCCGCTGAATATCTGCACGCCGCTTCTGGTGGCATTTGCAGTGCTGATCCCTTTTGCCTGCTTTAAGGACCTGGAAAAGCAGAGCATTGTTGAGAGACTGCGGCTGGATTGACCATCCTTGGGGCATATGCCAGCAGGCACCTCCATATAAATTTGTATTTTCCTATCGTGCCGGCTTCCTGTTACGGGAAGCCGGCGTTTCTTATTCCTGGATCCCCTTCACAAGAAAATCTTAATAATTTCACAAGAAAAATGTATATGAATCTATAGGAAAAGTCAAAACAGCCGCTTCCTTCTTTTGTTATGATTTACAGGTGAAAGCGAAAACAAGATTAAAAGGCAGGGAGGGCATGGCCATGGGAAAACTTCACATTGCAATTTTTTTCGGAGGGAAATCCTCTGAGTATCCGGTATCCCTGGAATCGGCATATTCCGTTATCCGCAATTTAGACCAGGAAAGGTATGTGCCGGTCCCGGTGGGAATATCCAAAGAGGGCGGCTGGTTTTATTTTACGGGAGATATACAGAAAATAAAGAATGATACCTGGATGAATCAGGAAGAGTGCATTCCGGCGGCGATTTCCCTGGCAGGCGGGGAGGGGAAGCTTCTCCTGCTGCAGGAGGGTGAGGCCAGGGCCATTCCCATTGATGTGGGGTTCCCGGTGCTTCATGGGAGAAACGGCGAGGATGGGACCATACAGGGGCTGATAGAGTTGGCTGGCATTCCCCTGGCAGGCTGTGGCGTACTGGCATCTGCCCTGTGTATGGATAAACACAGGGCCCATAAGCTTGCGGCCGGGGAAGGGGTGCTTGTCCCCAGGGGCATTGTGTTATCCGGGAGGGAGGAAAAGGCGGCGGAAGATTTTGCAGAAAAGATTGGTTATCCCCTGTATGTAAAGCCGGTGAAAGCAGGTTCCTCCTTAGGGGTGACAAAGGTAGCGCGGCGGGAGGAACTGCCAAAGGCCCTGGCCCTTGCCTTTTTGTATGACAGCCAGGTGATGGTGGAGGAAAATATTGAGGGCTTCGAAGTGGGATGCGCCATATTGGGGAAGCAGGAGCTGCTTACCGGGGAGGTGGACGAGATTGCCCTTTCCGGCGGTTTCTTTGACTTTACAGAAAAATATACCCTGGAAACTTCCCAAATCCACGTGCCTGCCAGGATTGCCAGGGAAAAGGCGGAGGAAATCAAAAAGACGGCAAAGGTGATTTACCAGGCCCTGGGATGCACAGGGTTTTCAAGGGTGGATATGTTTTTGGATCAGGAGGGAGGGATTGTGTTTAATGAAGTAAACACCATTCCCGGGTTTACAGAACACAGCCGCTATCCGGGGATGATGAAGGCAGCAGGCTATTCTTTTGGGGAGCTTTTGGACAAAATCATTGCCCTGGCGCTGGCAGGTTAGGGGATGGCTTAGGAGGCAGGAATGAATAATACCAGTTACGGCGGCCTTGACCGCTTCCGGATGTTTGCTGCTTTTTTGGTAATCGGCATCCATACATCGCCTCTTTTATCCTACAGTGCAGACGGGGATTTTTTTCTTACCAGGATCCTTGGGCGTGTGGCGGTTCCCTTCTTTTTTATGGTGACAGGCCAATTTGTGCTTGGGGGTATTGGGAAGGACAAGGACGGGGGACGGGAACGTATTTTGGCCTATGTGAAAAAGACAGCCCTTTTGTATGGGGCTGCAATCATACTGTACATGCCCCTGGGGATATACGCGGGGCATTATCAAGGGATAGGTATCCCTAGGGTTTTCCGGATGTTGGCCTTTGATGGGACTTTTTACCATTTATGGTATTTTCCGGCGTCCATTATAGGCGTCTTGGTGGTATATCTGATGGGCAGGTTTCTGGATAGCCGGGGGATGGGGATAGCTGCCGGGCTCCTATATGTGGCGGGGCTTTTGGGAGACAGCTATTTTGGCGCAGCCAGGCAGGTGCCTGCCCTGGAGGCTGTTTACGAAGCGGGATTCCGGGTATTTTCCTATACCCGCAATGGTTTATTCTTAGCCCCCATATTCCTTGTACTTGGAATGGGGGCGGGAACCGGGCGGAGCTTTGGAAGGGGGGTGGCGGCCCCCATTGGGCTGGGGGTATCCTTCCTGGTGATGGTGGGGGAAGCCTTTACCCTGAGAAACCTGGGTTTCCAGCGGCATGGCAGTATGTATATAGCCCTGGTTTTTGTGATGGCATTTCTCTACCAGCTCCTGCTTGCCTGGAAAAAGAAGCCCGCGAAAATCCTGCGGGCAGTTTCCGCCTGGATTTATATTCTCCATCCTGCCATGATTGTGGCAGTCCGGGGCGGGGCGGAGTTTCTGGGGCTGGAGGATATGTTGGTGGAAAACAGCCTGGCCCATTATCTGGCAGTAGCGGTATTGTCCTTCCTGGCAGCCTTTGGGGTTTCCATGGGCAGGGAAGCCCTTAGGCCTGGGAGAGGCAGCAGGGGAAGAAGGCCAGGCAGGTAATGCCTGGCGTCCCATATCAGAAAAGAGGTAAAAGGAGACAGGGAAGAGGAAAGGGAATGGAAAAAAGAAAAAGGAAGGAGCTATGTGGTGAAAACCAGGGGGGCAGGGCATGGATTGAGCTGGACCGGGATGCCCTGCGCCAGAATGTGGAAACACTAAGGGGGCGTCTGCCTGAAAGCTGCAGGCTGATGCCGGCAGTAAAGGCGGATGCTTACGGGCATGGGGCGGCGCTGATAGCGAAGGAGCTGTGCGCCCTGGGGGTTAATGCTTTCTGTGTTGCCAGTGCGTGGGAGGGCGCAGCCCTTAGGGAAAGCGGCATCAAGGGGGAAATCCTGGTGCTTGGCTACACCCATCCCTCCCAGTTTTCCCTGCTTGGCAGGTATGGGCTGATCCAGACGGTGGTGGATTATGCTTATGGGAAAGAGCTGGACAGGCTGGGGGAAAGGCGGCAGGAGCGGATTTCGGTACATGTGGGGATTGACACCGGAATGCACCGGTTAGGGGAAAGAAGCGAAAACATTGACAGGATCTGTGAAACCTGCCGCATGGGGCATCTGGCAGTGGAAGGGGTCTATACCCACCTTTGCGCCGGGGATTCACCGGAAAAAGCCGGGCGGGAGTATACCAAAGCCCAGATCAGGGACTTTTACAGGGTGGTAGGGGAAATGGAAAAGCGGGGCGTGTATGTCCCTAAGAAGCATCTGCTTTCAAGCTATGGGGTGCTCAATTACCCGGAGGTTCCCGGAGATTATGCCCGTGTGGGTATTGCCCTTTATGGGGTCTTAAGCACCAGGGAGGATACGGAAGGGTGGAAGGGCTGCTTTAAGCCGGTGCTCTCCTTAAAAGCCAGGGTAGCGGCAGTGCGGGAATTGTACCAGGGCGAGTATGCAGGTTATGGGATGGCTTTCCGCGCCCCAGGCCCTATGAGGATCGCCGCTATCGCCATCGGTTATGCGGACGGCCTTCCCCGGTGCTTTTCCGGGGGAGAAGGGGAAGTCCTGATCGGCGGCAGGCGGGCGCCGGTGATCGGGCGGGTCTGTATGGACCAGACCCTTGTGGATGTGAGTGCCATTGAGGGCGTTCGGGCAGGGGATACCGCCGTGGTTATCGGGAAATCCGGGGAAGAGGAAATTTCCGCCTGTGACCTGGCGGAGAGGGCAGGGACCATCTCAAACGAAATCCTCAGCAGGCTGGGAGGGAGGCTGGAAAGAATTGTAGTATAAAAATATTTACAAATTCCTGCCGGCCGGATATACTAATACACGGAAACAAAAGACAGGAGGAAATGGCAGATGGCGGATATTAAATATGATATTGTAGAAGAACTGGGAACCCTTTCCGAAAATGCCAGGGGATGGACGAAAGAACTGAACCTGGTTTCATGGAATGGCGGGGCTCCCAAGTATGATATCAGGGACTGGGCGCCTGAACATGGGAAGATGGGCAAGGGAGTTACGCTGACCAAAGAAGAGGCGCAGGAATTACATAAAGTGCTGGGCCGTGTTTTGGAGGGGTAGCCCAAAAGGACGGCAGGAAGTAAACATATGTAACAGGACCAAGGACATTGCCTGAGCGGGAGTGTCCTTTTTGGGGTGGATTTTTGGGTTTCCATGAACCGGGTGTTTACAAATACCCACAAAAAATATATACTTATAATGTAACAGCATTGAGTGAGTATAAATAGCTATGAAGTAATGGAGAAGGAAAGATGAGCGGAATTGTAAAAGTACTGACTGGTATTCTGGGAGTGGTTGCGGTAGTTGCCTGTCTTGGAACAATCGGTATTATCGGTTATTCCATGGCAGGGGCAGACAAAAAGGAAGAGACGGAGGTATCCGGGGAGGCTCAGCCTGCCCCTACGGATATTCTGGCAGTACCTACTGCGCTGCCCACGCAAGCCCCGTCACCGGAGCCTGAGCAGACGCCAAAGGAGGAGCCGACGCCCTTACCCCTGATCCCGGTGCCGGATCTCAACCATGTGCATGATTATGAGGAAAGCATTGAAAAGAATGCCACCTGCTACAGCGCAGGGCAGGTCAAATATACCTGCCGCGGCTGTAAGGATACCTATTATGTGGATATTGCTTCCACAGGCCATGTGCCGGACGACTGGGAGGTGACCAGGAAGCCTACGGATGAGAGGGATGGGCTGCGGGTAAAGAAATGTATTTACTGCGATGAAATCGTTGCCCAGGAGACTGTACCCTTTGAGGTGGTGACAGGGCCGGGAGAAGGGGAAAACGGCGGGGGGACGGGAGCTGATGCAGCGCATGTGCACCAATACACGGCTTCCATAGACAGGGAGCCTACCTGCATCCTGGCAGGGCTGCGCAGATATAGCTGTACCTGCGGGGATTTTTATACGGAGATGATACCTGCGCCAGGCCATGTGGCCACAGACTGGACAGAAGCGGCAGCAGCAACTACCACCGTAATGGGGACAGAGCAGATTACCTGTTCCGTGTGCGGCACCCTGCTGGATTCCCGCCCGGTACCGGTACTGACCCCAAGCCCAGGGGCTTCGCCGTCCGCCCAGAATAACCCTACCGCTACGCCCCAGGCAACATCGGCGGCATCCGGTTCGCCCCAGGGTACGGCAACGCCCGCACCTACCGCAGCCCCTACGGCAACGGCAGCGCCTACAGCCTCTCCCCATGCCCATGAGTTCCGCTCCTATGTGCTCCAGGAAGCAAACTGCCAGCAGGCGGGGATCCGTTCCTTTGTGTGCAGTAGCTGCGGCAGAAGCTATGCGGAATCCATACCGGCGGATACCAACAGGCATAGCTACCGTTCGGTGGTGGTACCGGCTACGAAGACCAACCAGGGGTATACCGCTTATACCTGTATCAGGTGCAACCACACTTATAACGATAACTATACCCCTGCGCTGGGCGGCTGAGAACGTCCTGCCGGAAAGGGCATATACCTTTTTAAATCAAATAATGGGCGTCATAATCCCTCCTGTCTTTGCATATAAAAGAGCAGGAGGGATTTATTATGTATGCAGACCAACACACAGCAGAGGTAATAAAGCATCTGGAAAGCAGCCGGGAGAGTGGGCTTTCCGGTGCGGCGGCAAGGGAGCGGCTGGAAAAATACGGCCCCAACAGGCTGGAGGAACAGAAGAAAAAAGGAGTCTTTACGCTGTTTATGGAACAGTTAAACGACCCCCTGATTTATATTCTGATGGCGGCGATTGCCATTTCCCTTTTCCTGGGGGAGGCAGGGGACGCAGCCATTATAGCCACTGTGATCCTGTTAAACTCAGCAGTGGGGGTAATGCAGGAGGACAAGGCAAGAAAGGCCATTGAGGCGCTGCAGAAGCTTTCAAGCCCCAAAGCCCTGGCCCTGCGTGAGGGAAAGCAGTATGAGATTCCCAGCGAGCAGCTTGTACCGGGGGATATTGTGTTCCTGGAGGCAGGAAGGCAGGTGCCTGCGGACCTTAGGATTCTGGAAGCGGTAAATTTAAAACTGGAGGAGTCTGCCCTTACAGGGGAGTCGGTCCCGGTGGACAAGTGCCCCGATAGACTGCCGGCAGTAAATAGGGGCATTGGCGACCAGGTAAACATGGCGTTTATGTCCACCACGGTTTCCTATGGAAGGGGGACGGGCATTGTCACCGCCACAGGAATGGGTACGGAAATTGGCAGGATTGCGGGGCTGATTGGCAGCGGCAAGGGGGAGCTGACGCCTTTACAGAAACGGCTTGCAGATTTAGGGAAGCTGCTTAGTATTCTGGCAGTTGGGGTGTGCGTGTTTTTGTTCCTGGTGGCGGTTTTGCAGAAACGGGATGTGGGGGACATGCTGCTTACGGCAATTTCCCTGGCAGTGGCAGCAGTGCCGGAGGGGCTGGCGGCCATTGTCACCATTGTGCTTGCCCTTAGTGTGTCCAGGATGGTAAAGGTGGGAACCATTGTCCGCCGCCTGCCTTCCGTGGAAACCCTTGGGGCGGTGAATACAGTCTGCTCGGACAAAACAGGGACCCTCACCAAAAACCGGATGACAGTGAAAGAGTGCTATTTGGATGGGCATATGGTAAAGGAGGAAGAACTGGACCCGGAGAAAAACAGCCTTTTTTTGGAGGCAAGCGCCCTGTGCAACGATGCTTCCATAGAAGGGAACCGGCTGGGTGACCCCACGGAGCTGGCATTCCTTGACATGGCCCATAAGCATGGCATGGACAAGGAAAGGCTCCAGAGAAAATACCCCCGGATAGATGAAAGGGCATTTGACTCTGAGAGAAAGCGTATGACCACTGTGCATAAGAAAGGCACAGAGAAAATTGCCTATGTGAAGGGGGCGGCCGACGAAATGATCGACTTATGCCAGAGTGTCTGGATCCACGGCAGGGAGACAGCCTTTTCTGCTAAGGCCAGGTCCGAGGCAAAGGCGGCAGTGGCCCAAATGGCGGGCCGGGCCCTTAGGGTGCTGGCGGTGGCAGTGAAACGGAAAGGAAACCTGACAGATGAAAAGAACATGGTGTTTGTGGGGCTGGCAGGGATGATTGACCCGCCCAGGGAGGAAGCAAGGGGGGCTGTCCAAAGCTTTAAGGGAGCCCATGTGGACACCGTGATGATCACAGGGGACCATGTGGATACGGCTTTTGCCATTGCCAGGGACCTGGGGATTGCAGAGGAAAAATTGGAATGTATGTCAGGGGCGGAAATTGACGCCTTATCTCCCGGGGAATTTGGGGAGAGGGTGGAAAAGATCCGTGTCTTTGCCAGGGTCTCCCCGGAGCACAAGGTACGCATTGTGGAAGCGCTAAAGGCCAGGGGGAAGGTAGTGGCAATGACCGGGGACGGGGTAAACGACGCCCCATCCCTGAAGGCGGCGGATGTGGGCATTGCCATGGGGAAGGAAGGCACAGACGTGGCCAGAGGGGCGGCGGACCTGGTGCTTACGGACGATAACTTTGCCACCATTGAAAAGGCAATGAAAGAGGGCCGGGGGATTTATGAAAATATCCGCAAAACCATCCTGTTTTTGCTTTCTTCCAATTTCGGGGAGATCATCACCATGCTGGCGGCGGTTTTAGCAGGCTTCCCTACCCCCCTGAAGGCAAGCCATATTCTGTGGATCAACCTGATCACAGACTCTCTCCCTGCCCTTGCCCTGGGGATGGACAAAAATGACGGGGAAGCCCTGATGAAGGAGCCGCCCCGGAAAAATTCTGACAGTATGTTTGCCCATGGAGGGCTGGCGTGTACCTTATGTTATGGGGCGGTGATCGGCGCGATCAGCCTCCTTGCCTTTCTGGCAGTGCCCTATCAGGAGCTGGTAAAAGAAAACCTTCCGGTGACTTTGCAGAACCTGGAAAAAATATTACGCCTTTCCCCGGTCCTGAACAAAGCCCAGACCCATGCCTTTACCGTCCTTGGCATGAGCCAGCTTATACATGCGGTGGGGATGAGGGATGTGAACAAATCCGTATTCCGGATGAAGCACCTGGACAATCTGTATATGCTGGGGGCTTTTGGGGCGGGAATCTGCCTGCAGATGCTGGTAACGGAAATCCCTTATTTTGTATCCTTATTTGGGACCAGCAGGTTAAGCCTTAGGGAGTGGGGCATATTGGGGCTGCTTTCCGCAATGCCCATCCTGGTCCATGAGCTTTTGGTGCTTTCAGAGGCTCTCCTTGGAAAAGCCCAGGCCAGTGTATCAGACAATACGCAAAAGGGCAAGGCCCAGGAGAATGGCAGCCCCCAGCCAGGAGAGGCGGCATGAGCTTTTCCGGGAAAGTGCCTGGCCGGTAAAAAGTCCCAGGCGGATTGCCAGGAAATGGATTGCAGTTGTCAGCGGCAGTAGTATAATAGGAGGCAGGGATACTGTCCCGGTACACAGCCCGGCAGAAATGTTATCTACGGAGAGGGCGGCGGCCAGCACTGCCGCTTCCCGCCCGGAGAGAACGGCTTTGTCCTCTTTGTTTACCTTCCGTGAAATGTTTCCGGTGGTAAGTCCGTCCTTTTTCTTATGGAACCAGGGGATGGCATCATAGAATTTGTACAGGGAGAGCAAAAAGAGCACCAGGAAGGAGACGCCCTTTGTAAGCCCCTGGGGAATCAGCGAAAGGAGCACGTTGCCTGCAAACAGGGAGGCGGTGAGCATACTGCCGGAGAGCAGGGCGATGATGGCCAGGGAGGAAAAAGGGACCTGTACATTTTCCATTCCATAGGATAATCCCGCCGCAAAGGCATCCATGGAAAGGACGATAATGAGTATGATTAAAAAATAAATTGAGAATGTCATGTGATATTGCCTTAAGTGTTTGCTATATCATATTCCAATATGTTATAATTTGCTTACAGTAATTTGATAGAATATGTCGGTGCGAGCAGAGAAAGGTACATAATTGTCATGACAGATACAAAAGTATGCGTAGTTGCCGGAATGACTGGGGCGAAAGAGTATTCCAAGATGGAAAAATATGCTAGCCAGGGATGTATAGTCGCCTTTATGGACACCAACAAGGAGCTGGGGCTGTCGATTAAGGAGGAGCTGGAGAATATTTATCAGGTTACGGTATTTTTTTTCCATGGAGATGTAGAGAGCGAGGAGGACAGGGATATTTTCTTTACGGCGGTGAAGGAGATGTATGGCCGGATGGATTATGTTTACTGCCAGCAGGGCAAGGGATTTGTCCAGGAATGAATTATGTGACAGTTCCGGAAGGAGGGAGAAGGTATGAAACTGATTTTTGTAGGGGCAGCCCATGAAGTGACGGGGAGCTGCCATTATCTGAATGCCTGTGGGAAGCATATACTGGTGGATTATGGCATGGAGCAGGGAATAAATGTGTTTGAAAACTGTGAACTGCCGGTCGCGGAGGCATGTATTGATTATGTGCTGCTTACCCACGCCCATGTGGACCACTCGGGGATGATCCCAAGGCTTTCGGCCAGGGGTTTTAAAGGACAGATTTTTGCCACAGAGGCAACCGCCGACCTGTGCAGCATTATGTTAAGGGACTGCGCCCATATCCAGATGCAGGAAGCGGAGTGGAAAAACCGCAAGGGAAGAAGAAGCGCGGAGGGTTCATCCCATGAGCCTGTCTATACCATGGAAGATGCGGACGCTGCCATCAGAAGGCTGGTTCCCTGCCCATACGGACAGGAAATAGAGCTTTGTGAGGGGCTGAAGGTCCGTTTTACAGATATAGGGCATTTGCTTGGCTCTTCCAGTATTGAGGTATGGGCGACGGAGGAAGGGACTACCAGAAAGATTGTCTTTTCCGGGGATATCGGGAACAAAAACCAGCCGCTAATCAAAGACCCAAGCTATACGCAAGAGGCAGATTATGTGGTGATGGAGTCCACCTATGGGGACAGGCTGCATCCCGGCGGACATCCGGATTATGTAAAGGAACTTACCTCCATTTTGCAGGAGACTTTTGACCGGGGCGGAAATGTGGTGATCCCTTCCTTTGCGGTGGGAAGGACCCAGGAGCTTTTGTACTTCCTGCGAAAAATAAAGGTGGAAGGAAGGGTCCGGGGGCATGAGGGCTTCCCGGTGTATGTGGACAGCCCCCTGGCAGTGGAGGCAACAGGCATATTCCATAAAAACCAGTGGAGCTGCTTTGACGAGGAAGCCATGGCAATGGTCAGGGCGGGGATCAACCCGATCTCTTTCCCGGGGCTGAGGCTTTCCATTACCAGTGAGGAATCCAAGGCAATTAATTTTGACAATACCCCCAAGGTGATCATATCCGCCTCCGGCATGTGCGAGGCAGGGCGTATCCGCCATCATTTAAAGCATAACCTGTGGCGGCCGGAGTGTACCATATTATTTGTAGGCTACCAGGCGGTAGGCACATTAGGAAGGGTCCTGGTGGAGGGAACGGATGAGGTAAAGCTTTTCGGGGAAGAGATCGGCGTCCGGGCTTCTATCCGCAAGCTCATCGGCCTTTCCGGCCACGCAGACAAAAACGGGCTGCTGGAATGGGTGCAGGGTTTTGGGGAAAAACCCCGGAAGGTATTTGTGGTCCATGGGGAGGACCAGGCCTGCAAGTCCTTTGTGGAATGCCTGAACGGGGAATATGGCATCAAAGCATACGCACCTTACAGCGGTACGGTGTTTAACCTGCTCACCAATAAGCTGGAATACGAAGGCCAGCCAATTCCCGTTAAGAAGAAGGCGAAAGCGGTATCCGATGTATTTACACGCCTGCTGGCGGCCGGACACAGGCTCCTTGCGGTTATCCATAAAAACGAGGGCGGGGCAAATAAAGACCTGGCGAAGTTTGCAGACCAGGTGAAGGCGCTTTGTGACAAATGGGATGTATAGAATATTGTTTAGGCTAACCCCACACAGGAAAGGGAGATAAGGTAATAAATCTATGAATCTGATAGTGGCAGCAGATGAAAACTGGGCGATTGGGAACCGGGGGGATTTACTGGTGCGGATCCCGGCGGACCATAAATTTTTCCGTCAGGAAACCACAGGAAAGGTGGTGGTGCTGGGGAGAAAGACCTTAAGCACTTTCCCCCAGGGGCTGCCCCTTAGGGGGCGGAAAAATATCATCTTGTCCAAAGACCCTGGCTTTCAGGTAAAGGGCGCTGTGATGGCCTACAGCCTGGAAGGGCTCCTGGCAGAGCTGGAAAAATATCCCCCCGGGGATATCTATGTGGCAGGCGGGGAGAGCGTCTACCGCCAACTGCTGCCCTATTGCCGGGTTGCCCATGTGACGAAAATTGGCCGGGCGTATGCGGCAGATGCCTTTTTCCCGGATTTGGACAAGGAGCCGGGATGGAAGGTTACGGCCGCCAGTGAAGAGCAGACATACTTTGATATTACCTACCACTTTTTAAAATATGAAAGAATATAGCCCCAGGAATAAGGAACCGGGGCAAAGGGGCGGATATGGAAGGGAACAGATGGGTAAACATAGGCGTACAGCGGTTTGACAGGATAAGGGAGCAGGGTGCGTTTTATATTGATAAGACAGATTTTATCAGGGAGTGGTGGGAAAACGGTTCGGAGGTCACCCTGATCGCACGCCCCCGCAGGTTTGGAAAAACACTCAACATGAGCATGGTTGAGTGCTTTTTTTCAAATGCCTATGCGCAAAGGGGGGATCTGTTTAAAGGGCTTGCTATCTGGAAACTGGAAAAATACAGGCAATTGCAGGGAACTTTTCCTGTGATATTCTTAAGTTTTGCAAAGATTAAGGCTTCTTCCTTTGAAAAAATGGAGTATAAGATCACCAAGGTAATTGCCGACCTGTATGAGAGGAACAGTTATTTGCTTACATGCGGCCTGCTCAGTGATAATGAGGAGAAATATTACAGAAGCATAGAGCCGGGAATGGGGGAGGAAGTGGCGGCGGATGCCATTTGTTCCATGGCAAACTTTATGCACCGTTATTATGGGAGGGATGTGATTATTATCCTGGATGAGTATGACACCCCTATGCAGGAGGCATGGCTGGGGGGATACTGGGAGGAAGCGGCGGAGTTCTTCAGTAGCCTTTTTAACAGCACCTTTAAAACCAACCCTTATCTTTACAAAGGGCTGATTACAGGAGTTACCAGGATTGCCAGGGAGAGTATCTTCACAGGGATGAATAACCCGGATGTGATCACGGTTTCCTCTGATGAGTATGCCACGGCTTTTGGTTTTACGGAAGAAGAGGTTTTTGAAGCCCTGGATGCAGCAGGCTATAGCGCTGAGAAGCAGGAGGTCAGGCGGTGGTATGACGGCTTTACCTTCGGAATGCATACCCACATTTATAATCCCTGGTCCATTGCCTCATTTATCAGGAAACATGGGAAGTATGATACCTATTGGGCGAACACAAGCTCCAATGAATTAGTCAATTCCCTGATACAGGGCGGCGGGGCGGATATCAAACAGGCCATGGAAAAGCTTTTGCAGGGAGAAAGCATCAGGGCGGAAGTGGAAGAACAGATGGTATTTGGCCAGTTGGACGGCAATGCCCATGCAATCTGGAGCCTGCTGCTGGTGACTGGGTATTTGAAGGTAGAAAAGCTGGAGCGTGTGGGTGAGTTTAAAAGGAAGGTATATACGCTGGCGCTTACCAACATGGAAGTACGGAGCCTGTTTGCGGGCATGGTAAAAGGCTGGTTCGGGGGAATGGCAGGGAATTCCTATAATAATTTTATCAGGGCGCTGATGCTCAATGACGTGGACGCCATGAATGAATTTATGAATAAGGTAGCATTGCAGAGTTTTTCCAGTTTTGATATTGCAAAGGGGGCGGCACAGGAGGATGCGCCGGAACGGTTTTACCATGGGTTTGTACTGGGGCTGATGGTGGAACTTGAAGGGAGGTTCCGGATAACCTCCAACAGGGAAAGCGGCTTCGGGCGGTATGACATTATGCTGACGCCGGTATGCCGGGAAAAGGACTGTGCCTATATTATAGAATTTAAGGTACACAAGCCGCTGAAGGAGAAAGACCTGGGGGAAACGGTTGCAAATGCCCTTTCCCAGATTGAGGAAAAGCAGTATGAAGCGGGGCTGGCGGCGGAAGGGTTTAGCACCAAACAGATCAAAAAGTATGGGTTTGCCTTCAGGGGAAAGGAATGCCTGATAGGATAACCTGTTTTTGATGCCAGCCAGGGGACAGCTTTCCTTTGGCTTAGAAAAGCTGTCCGATTAAATATTGGTAAATCTCCTGGTTTTTCAGATGCCAGTTGTCGCAGATGGAAGCGGCAGTCTCCTCAAGGGGGACGGATAAGGTAATGTCTACCAGGGGGTTCCCTTTATCAAGGGCTATCAGATGGGCTTCATATTCCCCGGTGGCATTCCGGGTATAGTCCGCCAGGATAGAGGACTCGTCCCGCAGGCGGAATTTGTTTTTCTTAAGAAACTGGTCAATGTCTTCCACAATGCCGTGATTGATCTGGTGCCTGAAGTAGTTCAGCGTCTGCCTGCCCTCCGGGGTGATAGTAAGCTGGGTGCGGTTGCGGACGGGCTTGGCAGTTATAAAACCGGCTTCCGTAAGCTCGTTCATTGCCTGCTGGATGGTAAGGAAGCTGTTAGTAAACTCCTTTTCCAGCATGAAATCGCCGATCTGGTTTTTGGTCAGGGGAAAGTCCACCCGGCTTAAGGTATAAAGGATAATCAGTTTGTAAAGAGTTAAAAAATCCCGCATGGTCTTTCATCCTTTCTATTATCGCTTACAGGTTGCCAGGTACAGGCAGGGGCAAAGAAGCATTTTGCCCCTGCCTGTAATATTTGCCCTGGAAGGAGCCGCGCTCTTTCATACACTTATGGAGCAGGTTTAATACATAACGCTTGCTGCCGCTCCACTTGGGGGCAAGAAGCAGGTTTTTGGGGGCATCCCCTGTTACCCGGTGCACCACCATGTCCGGCCGGAGCTGTTCCAGGCAACCTATCAGCGCCTCCAGGTATTCTCCGGCAGTGGGGAAGGAGCCGCAGGAAGCCGGGTCTGTTTCCCAGAGCCTGCCCAGGTCTGTATCCTTTAAAATATGCAATAACTGGAGCTTAATGCCCCAGGGGCCTTTGCTGTTTAAGTACCGGATGGTGGAGAGCATGTCCTCCCTTGTCTCACCGGGCAGTCCCAGGATTACATGGGCGACGGCGGGGATCCCGGCATGGCACAGCTTAGAGAGCCCCTCATCAAAGCAGGAGAGGGGATAGCCCCGCCGGATAAAGGCGGCGGAAGGGGCGTGGATTGTCTGCAGCCCCAGCTCCACCCAGATAAATTTGGGGGCATACTCTGCCTTTAGCTTTGAAAGAAGCGCCATCACAGGCCCCGGCAAACAGTCTGGCCTGGTAGCGATGGAAATTCCCGCCGTTAAGGGGTGGGAGAGGGCAAGCCGGTAGATCCTTTCCAGATAGGGGACAGGGCCGTAGGTGTTGGTGAAGGCCTGGAAGTATGGGATATACTTCTGCCCGGTATTTTTCCGTGATATCATAGCCAGGCTTTCTTGGCATGCCAGCTCAAAGGCATTTCCATTGCCAAAGGGCCCGGAAGAGGGCGGGGCGTAAAAGGGGACGGCGAAATCCCCGCTCCCCCCGCCGCTGCAGAAAATACACCCCCGGCTGCCCAGGCTCCCGTCCCGGTTGGGGCAGGATAAGCCAGCGTTTAAGGATACTTTCCAAAGCTTTTCCCCATAGGTATTTTTGCAGTAGGCATCCAGGGAGTAATAAGGCTTGCCATGCCAGTTTACAGAATGCGGCATATGCCTTACCTGATATGGGATTTCACTGCGTCCGCCACAAGCTCCGCCACTTTGGGATTGAAAGCCTCGGGCATGATGTTGTCCTCGCTGAGTTCCTCCTGGGGAACCAGGGAGGCGATCGCCTCTGCCGCTGCCAGTTTCATTTCCTCTGTGATCTGGGTTGCCCGCCCTTCCAGTGCCCCTTTGAAAATGCCCGGGAAAGCCACCACATTATTTATCTGGTTGGGAAAATCGCTGCGCCCGGTGCCGACTACCCTTGCCCCTGCCTTTTTGGCAAGGCCGGGCATGATTTCCGGCACGGGGTTGGCCATGGCAAACAAAATGGAATCCTTATTCATCGAAGAAACCATTTCCGGGGTTACGATATTGGGCGCAGATACGCCTACAAAGATATCCGCCCCCATAAGGGCTTCGGCCAGGGTACCTGTTTTACCTTCCAGGTTGGTGGCATTGGTCATTTCCTGCTGCATCCAGTTAAGCCCCGGCGTGTCCTTGCACAGGATACCTGCCTTGTCGCACATAAGAATGTGGGAAAAGCCATAGGTAAGGAGCAGTTTTGTGATTGCCACCCCGGCACTGCCCGCCCCATTCACCACCACCTGGCAGTGTTCTTTCTTCTTTCCAACCACTTTCAGTGCATTGATGATACCTGCCAGGACAACGATGGCAGTGCCGTGCTGGTCATCATGGAAGACGGGGATATCCAGGATTTCCTTTAGCCGCCGCTCAATCTCAAAGCACCGGGGGGCGCTGATGTCCTCCAGGTTAATGCCCCCAAAGCCCGGGGCAAGGTAGGTCACTGTCTTGATGATTTCCTCCGTGTCCTGGGTGTCAAGGCAGATGGGGACTGCATTGACGCCGCCGAATTCTTTAAAGAGTACCGCCTTCCCTTCCATCACAGGCATTGCGGCCCAGGGGCCGATGTTGCCAAGGCCAAGTACGGCGCTGCCGTCGGAAACCACCGCCACGGTGTTGGCCTTCATGGTGTATTTATAAGCTGCCTCCTTATCTTGGGCAATCACCTTGCAGGGCTCCGCCACGCCGGGGGTATAGGCAAGGGATAAGTCTTCCCTGGATTTTACAGGGGATTTGGAGAGGGTTTCAAGCTTTCCGTTCCACTGTTGGTGGAGCAGCAATGCTTTTTCGTTTGTAGTCATATGGATGAACCTCGCTTTATATCAATAATTTTCAGGAATTACATTGGATTTTAGTATTTTAGTACTTATTAAGGTGAGTGTCAATAAGAATACCCATATACGGATATCATTTATCTGGGGGATATTGATTTCCAGGATTACGCCTTTACATTTTGGGGACTATATGTTATTATAAGTAGTAATGAAAACTATGTGTTATGGCGACAGATAAATACATGAAGTGGTTTTGGAGGTTAAGTGCGGTGAGTATGAGTTACAAAATAATAGCGGACAGTTGCTGTGAGTTTCCGGAGAAATACAGGGAGGATTCCCGTTTTGAGAGAATTGCATTGGGGCTGGAGGTAGGCGGCGAGCTGATCATGGATGATGAAAGTTTTGACCAGGGGCAGTTTTTAAGGAAGGTGGCGGCCTGTCCTGAGTGCCCCAAATCCTCCTGTCCCTCTCCTGATAAGTTTAAGGAGGCTTACAGGACAGAGGCGGAAACTGTCTTTGTTTTTACCTTATCCTCCAAGTTAAGCGGAAGCTATAACAGTGCGGAGCTGGGGAAGAAGCTCTACCATGAAGAATTTGGGGAAAAAAATATTTTCGTCTGCGACTCCCATTCTGCAAGCTGCGGTGAGACACAGCTTGCCTTCCGGGCGGTACAGTGGGCTGAAGAAGGGCTTCCCTTTGAGGAAATCTGCCAGAAGCTGATTGCATACAGGGACAATATGCATACTTATTTTGTGCTGGACAATCTGGAGACTTTGCGTAAGAACGGCCGGCTGTCCGGCATCAAGGCACTGGTGGCATCTACTTTAAGCATCAAGCCAGTGATGGGGGCAGATGCCGGGGAAATTATCCAGCTGGGACAGGCAGTGGGGATTAAAAAAGCCCTGGCGAAAATGGCGGAGGCCGTTGCGAAGGAAGCGGTGCACCCTGAGGAAAAGGCGCTGATGATCACCCATTGTAATTGCCCTGACAGGGCGGAGAGCGTAAAGGAAATGATCCTTGCCAAAATCAAGGTAAAGGATGTGCTGATTATGGATACCAAAGGCGTCAGCAGCATGTATGCCAACGACGGCGGGGTCATAGTCACACTGTAGGGATTTTTACCCAAATAAAGGGCGGCTCTTTGGGGGCCGCCCTTTATGGCAAAACGCCTGGGGCAGGGACAAGCAGCCGCCAGGCGTTTTTTGGTACAGGGGAGTTCCCCTCTAAATGAATGATATTTCGATAGGTGCGCGGAGGAAAGCAATTGCCAGCGCTATCTGGAGGATTAAAATGAAAGGCATTCCATAGATAAACTTACGGCGCTGGGTTTTGTGGCGGAAAACATACATTCCAAGAATGGAACCAACGCTTCCGCCGATGATGGCAACAATAAAAAGGGTGGCTTCCGGAATACGGAAGGCCCTTTTTCTGGCTTTGTACTTATCCACGCCCATAAGCACAAAGCCTGCAAGGTTAACTGCCAAAATATAGGCCAGTAAAAGGGTGATCACATCCATAGAAACACCCTATTCCAGATTCCCGTTTTCCTGCATTTTCAAAGCCCGGACTTTGGTGGAGAGCCCAAACAGGTTGATGAAGCCCTCTGCGTCGTGATGGTCGTATAAGTCCCCTGTGGTGAAGGAGGCAATGGTTTCATTATACAGAGAGTAAGGGGAGGTAGTGCCAGCCTTGATGATGTTGCCTTTGTAGAGCTTAAACTTCACTTCCCCTGTGACATACTGCTGGGTGGAGGTGATGAAAGCCTGCACGGCTTCCCTTAAAGGTGAAAACCACTTGCCCTCGTATACAATCTGGGACAGTTTGTTTCCCATATCTATTTTCGCCGCATAGGTATCCCGGTCAAGGATCAGCTCTTCCAGCTGCTGGTGGGCCTCATAAAGGATGGTTCCGCCGGGAGTCTCATATACGCCCCTGGACTTCATGCCCACAACCCTGTTCTCCACGATGTCCACAATGCCTATGCCGTGCTTGCCGCCTAGTGCGTTCAGCTCCCGGATAATGTCAGAAACCTTCATTTTTTTGCCGTTGATGGAAACGGGGATCCCCTTTTCAAAAGCCATGGCAACATATTCCCCTTCATTGGGTGCCTTTTCGGGAGTGGTCCCAAGTACCAGCAGATGCCCGTAATTGGGCTCGCTGCCGGGGTCTTCCAGCTCTAAGCCTTCATGGCTGATATGCCACAGGTTCCGGTCACGGCTGTAGCTGGAATCCGCGGAGAAGGGAAGGTCAATGCCATGGGCCTTGCAGTAGGCAATTTCCGATTCCCTGGAATCCATTTTCCACTTGTCGTTCCGCCAGGGGGCGATGATTTTCAAATCCGGTGCCAGGGCTTTGATGCCAAGCTCGAAACGGATCTGGTCATTCCCCTTGCCGGTAGCCCCATGGCAGATTGCGGCAGCGCCTTCCTTGCGGGCGATTTCCACCAGCTTTTTGGCGATCAGCGGCCTTGCCATGGAAGTCCCCAGAAGGTATTTGTTTTCATATACGGCGTGTGCCTGTACACAGGGGACAATGTATTCATCGCAGAACTCGTCTATTACGTCCAGTATGTATAATTTTTCAGCGCCGCAGAATTTGGCACGCTCTTCCAGGCCGTCCAGTTCTTCCCCCTGCCCGCAGTCAATGCAGACACAGATTACTTCATAATCAAAGTTTTCCTTCAGCCAGGGGATGATCGCTGTGGTGTCAAGCCCCCCGGAGTAAGCCAAAACAACTTTTTCTTTCATAATAAAATGCCTCCCATAGGATGTTTTCGTTAGCGTTTCTTGTATTTTCCTATGACAATATACAATAGTTTTCTTCAAATTGCAATACCCATTTTTGCATAAATAAAAGAACAATCTGAATTTTATAAGGGAAACAGCAAAAAGTATTGCATAATATGCATAAATAATGTATGATAATGCAATGCCTCCCCCTGGATGGCCCGGGAAGATTTTACGGTTGAGATTTTGGGCGGGAGAGAGTATGATTGATAAGGGCAAATTCCAGTAAAAATTTTGTACAGCCCAGCCCTGCTGCCTGGCCCTGGGCCTGGCAGGCATTCATGCCTGTGTATAACAGGGCGGTGCAGAAATGAGGAAAATAATGAAGACAAAAATATTTATTGATGGAAGCGAAGGGACTACGGGACTGCGGATACATGAGCGTTTTCAGGGAAGGGAAGATATTGAGCTGCTTCCCATTGCGCCGGAGCTGCGCAAGGACAGCAAAGAGAGGGGGCGCCTGATCAACCAGTCGGATGTGGTGTTCCTGTGCCTGCCGGATGAGGCGGCCAGGGAGTCAGTGGCACTGGTTGAAAATGAAAAGGTAAAAATTATAGATACTTCCACTGCCCACAGGACAAAGGAGGGCTGGGCCTATGGCTTCCCGGAATTGTCTGAGGGGCACAGGCAGAAGATACGCACAGGGAACCGGGTGGCAGTGCCCGGGTGTTATGCCAGCGGATTTATCGCCATTGTTTATCCCCTCACTGTGGGAGGGATCCTGCCCAGGGATTATCCGGTGTCAGCCTTTGCATTATCCGGTTACAGCGGCGCGGGGAAGAAAACCATTGGGATCTATGAGGCGGCGGCCCGGCCGGGGGAGCTGGATGCGCCCAGGGAATATGCCCTTTCCCAGAACCATAAGCATTTGAAGGAGATGCAGAAGGTTACAGGCATTGAAAGGGCACCGCTGTTTTCCCCGGTGATATGCGACTATTACAGTGGGATGCTTTTGACGGTCCCCCTTTATGGGGATATGCTCCTAGGGGCCGGGACGCCGGAAAAAGTACACAGTTTTTTAACGGAATATTACCAAAAGGAAAAGCTGGTAAAGGTGGCGCCCTTTGGGAGCGAAGGAGATTACAATGGTTTCCTGGGGGCAAACTTCCGGGCTGGCTGGGACGGCATGGAGCTTTTTGTGACAGGGAATGAGGAAAGGATTCTGGTAAGCGCCCGGTTTGACAATCTGGGGAAGGGCGCTTCCGGGGCAGCCATTCAGTGCCTGAATATCATGCTGGGGTGTGAGGAGGGCAAGGGGCTTTCCATATGAAGCAAATGATTTTATATGAGGACATTCCTGTGGAAGAAGGGCGCCTTCCAAGGGAGATGGCAGTGTACAGGCTTCTTGGTGCGCTGGGCATTCCTTTTAAGCGGATGGACCATAAGCCGGTGGCCACCATAGAGGCATGCAGGGGCATGGACCAGGCACTGGGGATCCATATGTGCAAAAACCTGTTTCTGTGCAATGCCCAGAAAACACAGTTTTACCTGCTTCTGATGCCAGGGGAGAAAAGGTTCAGGACAGGGGAACTGTCCAAACAGATTGGCAGCCCGAGGCTTTCCTTTGGGCCGGAGGAATATATGGAGAAGTACCTGCACATTTCCCCGGGAGCAGTAAGCGTTATGGGGCTGATGAACGATAAGCACAACCATGTAAAACTGCTCATCGACCGCCCGGTGCTGGAGGAAGAATTTTTAGGGTGCCACCCTTGTGTAAACACCGCAAGCCTGCGGCTTTATACAAAGGATGTGCTTGAAAAGTTTCTTCCCTGGACAGGCCATGGGTACCAGGTGGTAGCGCTTTCAGATTAGCAAAAGGCAGCAGGCCGGGATGCCCCAGCCCAGGCGTAGGGGTAGACGGTTTAACGGAACAGTACCGCAGGGGGAGCCTGCGGTATGGGGAGGTGTAAGAATGACAGTCAGGGAAATGACCATAGAAGATTATGAGGGGGTATACGCCCTGTGGATGAGCATTAAGGGGTTTGCCATACGGAGCCTGGACGATTCCCGGGAGGGGGTAGGGCGGTTTTTGAGAAGAAACCCGGATATGAGCGTGGTAGCCCTGGAAGAGGGAAAAATCGTGGGAAGCATTCTCTGCGGCCATGACGGCAGGCGGGGGTGCCTGTACCACGTGTGCGTCCATGAAAACTACCGTATGCGGGGCATAGGAAAAACCATGGTGGTCCACTGCATGGAAGCCCTGGAAAAGGAAGGGGTCAGCAAAGTGTCGCTGATTGCCTTTACCCAAAACGATATTGGAAATGCGTTCTGGAAAGAAATTGGCTGGACCAAAAGAGAAGACCTGAATTACTATGACTTTGTTTTAAACCATAAAAACATCGTAAACTTTAATCAGTGACAAGGTAAGGGAAAGAGCGGAACTGGAAAAACAGCGGATTCCCTTCCCATGCCCCAGAGGATTTATGGGCGCATGGAAATGTGGCCATAAATATCTCTGAGGGGAAAGGGCATGGTAAGGGAAGGAGCGGAACTGGAATGGAGGAACAGGAATGAAGAAAATGGCAGGCGGCGTAACCGCGCCCAAAGGTTTTGAAGCGGCGGGAGTGGAAGCCGGTATTAAGTATAAAGACAGGAAAGATATGGCGATGATCTACAGCCAGAAGCCCTGTGTGCTGGCGGGAAGCTTCACCAGCAATGTGGTAAAAGCGGCACCTGTTCTCTGGGACAGGAAAATCGTAGAGGAGTCTCCCTTTGGCCAGGCGGTAATCGTCAACGCAGGCATTGCCAATGCAGGGACAGGGCAGGAAGGCTACGCATACTGCCAAAGGACAGCCTCCCAGGCGGCGGAAGCCCTGGGCATACCGGAGGATGGGGTGCTGGTAGCTTCCACCGGAGTAATAGGGATGCAGCTTCCCATAGAAAAGATAGAAGCCGGGGTTTTGAAGCTGGCCCAGGCTAAGGAAGCCTCCCTGGAGGCAGGCAATCAGGCGGCCAGGGCAATCATGACCACGGATACCCGCCCCAAACAGGCGGCGGCGGAAATTCAGGTAGGAGATGTTACCGTAACACTGGGGGGCATGTGCAAAGGCTCCGGCATGATCCACCCCAATATGTGTACCATGCTGGCCTTTGTGACAACAGATGCGGTGATTTCCAAAGAACTTCTGGCAAAGGCTGTGAAGGAGGATGTTGTGGACACCTTCAATATGGTATCTGTGGATGGGGACACATCCACCAACGATACCCTGCTGGTAATGGCCAACGGCATGGCAGAAAATGAGGAGATCAAAGAGGGGACACCGGAATATGAAGCTTTCAGGGAAGCCCTGCATTACATCAATGAATCCCTGGCAAAAATGATGGCAGGAGACGGGGAGGGAGCCACCGCCCTTTTTGAAGCGAAGGTAGTGGGGGCGGCAACCAAAGAGGAAGCACGCAAACTAAGCAAATCCATGGTAAGCTCCAGCCTGTGCAAAGCCGCAATTTACGGGCATGATGCCAACTGGGGCAGGTTTTTGTGTGCCCTTGGGTACTCAGGGGTGAAATTTGACCCGGAAAAAACAGAACTCTTCTTTGAAAGCAGCCAGGGAAAGATACAGGTCTATAAGGACGGCATGACCGCACCCTACAGCGAAGAGGAAGCTACCCGCATCCTTTCAGACACGGAGGTGACAGTGCTGGCGGATATGAAAATGGGGAAGGAAACAGCCACCGCCTGGGGATGCGACCTTACTTATGAATATGTAAAAATAAATGCAGACTACAGGAGCTGACCCCAGGGTATTGTTGGAAGCGGTACAGGCGGGCGGATGCGGCACTGGAATGGAGAAATTAATGGAAAAAGATATAAAAGATATTTTAAAGAAAGCGGAGGTCTTGATTGAAGCACTTCCCTATATACAGAAATTCAACCGCAAGATCATTGTGGTGAAATACGGCGGTTCCGCCATGAGCAACGAAGAACTGCAAAGAAACGTTATCAAGGACGTTACCCTTTTAAAACTGGTGGGCTTTAAACCCATAATTGTCCATGGCGGCGGCAAGGAAATCAGCCGTTGGGTAGGCAAAGTGGGAAAAGAAGCGCAGTTCGTAAACGGCCTGCGGGTCACTGATGAGGAAACCATGGAAATAGCAGAGATGGTGCTGGGTAAAATCAATAAAAGGCTTGTCACCATGGTCCAGGAGCTTGGGGTGAAAGCCGTAGGCATCAGCGGCAAGGACGGGGGGCTGATCCGTGTGGACAAAAAATATGCGGATGGCAAAGACATTGGCTTTGTGGGGGAGATAAAGCAGGTCAACCCCAAAATCCTTTACGACCTTTTGGAAAAGGACTTCCTGCCCATCGTAGCCCCTGTTGGGCTGGACGGACATTTTGCTACTTACAATATCAATGCAGATGATGCGGCGTGTGCCATCGCCAGGGCAGTAGGGGCAGACAAACTGGTGTTCCTGACAGATATTGAGGGGCTCTACAGGGATATTAACGATAAAACTTCCTTTATCCCAAGAATTACAGTTTCCGATGCGGAAGCGCTGATTGGGGAAGGGATGATAGGGGGCGGCATGCTGCCCAAACTTGGCAACTGCACTTCCGCGGTAAAAAATGGCGTAAACAGAGTGCACATCCTGGATGGGCGGATACTCCACTGCCTGCTTCTGGAGATTTTCACCAACGAGGGAATCGGGACCATGATCCTGCGGGACGAGGACGGAAATCTATGCGGGCAGGCCTGAAAACAGGCCTGTAGGGAGAGGGCAGTTACGGGACAGGAAATCAGTAACTGCCCATGGAGTGCCCAGAGGAAATGCTGACGGCAAAGCAGGCAGAATTTGCTCTGACGGTTCAAGGTACGCAGAGGGCAGTTACGGAACTGGAATAGGAGGAAAAATTGGAAACAAGAAGTATGGGGCAGTATATAGAGGACGCAGAAAAAGCGCTCCTGCACACCTACAACCGTTACCAGATAGTGCTGGATAAAGGGGAAGGCGTGTACCTTTATGATATGGAAGGAAAAAAATATCTGGATTTTTGTGCAGGCATTGCCGTGTTCGCGCTGGGGTATCACAATGAAAGATACAACAACGCCCTGAAAGCCCAGATAGACAAGCTTATTCACACTTCCAATTATTATTACAATGTACCCGCCATTACGGCGGCGGAGAAGCTGAAAAAGATATCCGGCATGGATCGGGTCTTTTTTACCAACAGCGGGGCTGAAGCGGTGGAGGGAGCCATTAAGGCGGCGCGGAAATACGCCTACCTAAAAGACGGCAGGAAGGACCATGAAATCATTGCCATGGAGCATTCCTTCCATGGGCGCACAATGGGCGCTTTATCCGTGACAGGCAATCCCAAATACAGGGAAGCCTTTGAACCCATGATCGGCAATATCCGTTTTGCACAGATGAATGATTTTGGCAGTGTCCTTGCCAATGTGACAGAGCGTACCTGTGGGATTATTTTAGAGACGGTCCAGGGAGAGGGCGGCATCCTTCCGGCGGAGGAAGAATTTTTACAAAAGATTGCGGCACTGTGCAGGGAGAAGGATATCCTGCTGATACTGGACGAAATCCAGTGCGGCATGGGCAGGACGGGAAGCATGTTCGCCTGGCAGAGGTACGGCCTGAAACCGGATATCATGGCCTGTGCCAAAGCCCTTGGGTGCGGCGTTCCGGTGGGGGCGTTCCTTCTGACAGAAAAGGTGGGGGCAAATTCCCTTACCAGCGGCGACCATGGCACTACCTATGGGGGGAACCCCCTGGCGGCGGCGGCCATAAATATTGTACTTGATTTATTTGAAGAGAACCATATAATAGATAATGTGAAAGAAACAGGGGCATATCTGGAAGAAAAACTGGAAGAGCTTGCGGCAGAATATGACTGTATTAAAGAAAGGCGCGGGATTGGCCTGATGCAGGGGCTTGTGTTTGGCAGGCCGGTGGGTGATATCATTGCCAAGGCCCTTCAAAGGGGGCTTATCCTGATTAATGCAGGAACGGAAATTATCCGTTTTGTGCCGCCCCTTGTGATCGGCAAAGAGCATGTGGATGAGATGCTGGCAATTTTAAGAAGCTGTCTGGATGAGGCATAACAGGCGTATGCCCCGGGTACAGACAAGGGAGCCTTAAGGAAGAGGCAGATAGAGAAACGGGGTAAAGAATGAGTCTGAAAAAGAGGCTGACAGCAGTGGGAATTACCGCCGCTGCCGCTTTGCTTATATTGGGTGTGGCAAGGTCGGGACGGACGGTAGGCGAGAGGCAGGAGGATACACTATTTGGAAGAGGAAAAGAAACGGTCTATCTGTGGTATACGGATGAATCCCTGACTGCTTATTTAAGCAGTGCGGCGGTAAAATACAATGAAAGCCATCAGGTACGGGTAGTACCGGCACTGGAACCGGGGCTGGAGTATTTGGAGCGGATTAATACCAGCACCCTGGAGGGCAATGTACCGGATTTGTATATTCTCAGCCATGATATGCTGGAAAAGGCCTATCTGGCTGGGCTTGCGGGACAGGCGGCGCTTGCCGGGGATGAGGCTATGGAGGAAGCCTATATGGGTACGGGCCTTAGCGCGGCCAGCTATAAGGACAAAATCCTTGGCTATCCTTTTTATTTTGAGACCAGCGCTTTGCTTTACAATAAAACCTACCTGCGGGATATGGCTTTAAGCCAGCTTGAGGCGGAGGCGGACATTGCAGAGGGGGAAGCTGCCCAGCAGCAGGCGGACGCAGCCCAGGAAGCAGGCACCCTGCAGGAAGATATGGAAGCTTCCCCGGAAGGGGGGACAGAGGGCGGGAGAGTGTTTTCTGAAGAACAGATTGAAGCGAAAATGCAGCAACTGCTCCCAACCACCCTTGAAGATATTAAAACCTTTGCGGACAATTACGACGCGCCGGAGCAGGTGGAGGGGGTTTTTAAGTGGGATGTGACGGATATCTTTTATAATTATTTCTTTCTGGGAAACGCTATCAATATGGGCGGCCAGGGGGGATGGGATACCGGCCAGATCGATATTTACAATGAGAATGCCATTGAGAGCATGAAGGCTTACCAGGAGCTGAATCAGTTTTTCTCCATAGATACCGGGGAAATCAATTATGACAAGGTCCTGGATGAATTTATGGCAGGGAAGATGGTGTTTACCATTGCCACCACAGACGCAGTGTTTAAGCTGGAGCAGGCAAAGGATGACGGGCTGTTTGTCTATGACTATGGCATTGCGCCTACACCGGATATTAACGAAAATATCCCATCCGGCTCTTTGTCCCTTACAAACTGTGTGGTAATAAATGATTATTCGCAGAACCGGGAAGCAGCGGCAGATTTTGCCCGTTTTATCACATCGGAATACAATGGCATCTTATTCGCAAGGACCGGGAAGGTGTCCGCTGCAAAGAATGTTGACTATGGGTATGAGGCCCTGGGGGAATTTGCCAGGGAATATGGGCAGTCTGTCCCCATGCCCAAGATGATAGAAACCAGCAATTTCTGGGTAAAGCTGGAAGTGGCTTTTTCCCAGATCTGGAACGGGGCGGATGCCAACGGGAAACTGAAAGAACTGTCGGAGCAGGTGATGGAACAGGTAACAGGAAGCCCCTATGAGGAAGAATACCTGGAATATGCGCCAAGACAGGAGGAAGGGACATAAATATTCAGATGAATAGATTTCCAGTCATATGGGCATCATAAATTAACAGACAATGTTAAGGAGGCTCATATGATTGGTTTTTTTATTGCGCTGGTTTCTGGTGCGCTGATGAGTATTCAGGGAGTATTCAACACCCAGGTTACCAAGGCGTCCAGCATCTGGGTGGCGAATGCTTTTGTGCAATTTACCGCACTGCTTGTGTGCCTTGGGGCGTGGTTTGGCACGGACAGGTCTTCTTTCGGCGCGCTGTTTAGGGTGGAGCCGAAGTATATGCTCCTAGGCGGTGCCATCGGCGCGTTTATTACCTACACTGTAATTAAGAGCATGGAGCTTTTGGGGCCTGCAAGGGCAGTGATGCTGATTGTGGTGGCACAGGTGCTGGTGGCTTATGTGATAGAGCTTTTCGGATGGTTCGGGGTGGAAAAGCAGCCTTTTGAATGGCGGAAGGTGATCGGTATGCTGGCGGCAATCGCAGGGATTGTGATTTTCAAGTGGGAAAAATGATTTGCCCCAAGAGGGTTCCTGGTTACACAGGGCTTTGCAGCAACAAATTAATAAACTTTGGCTTGTCAAGTACCAGAATTTAATTTACAATAAAATCATATCGTTATAAGGGGCTTTTTCTGTCAGGGAAAAGGAGTAACGATGAAGAACAAACTTAAGATAGCAGCGGGAATTTTTACGGTAGTTTTCTGTATACTTTTAGGGTGTGGGGGAAGGGGCGCAGGCCGGGAGAGCCTGCTTTTGCCAGTGGAGGGAGCCAGCACTATGGAAAATGGCGGATCTGGCGGAAGCGGCGGGACATCCCCCAAAGAAGCCGGGGCGGCAGAAGGCGGCTTTGGCACTGCCTCCCGGGATGAGGATGCCCCTTTGGGGGATATGCCGGTGGCCAAGGCTCCTGCCCCCCGGGCCTGTACGGTACATATCTGCGGGGCGGTGAACCGCCCAGGCGTCTATGTGATGGAGGAAGAAAGCAGGATTTACCAGGCAGTGGAACAGGCAGGCGGTTTCCGGCCGGATGCCCATGAGGACTATTTAAACCAGGCGGGCCTGCTTTTTGACGGCATGAAAATCTATGTCCCTACCAAAGAGGAAGTGGAGGCAGGCGGGGGCGGGGAGGGCCTGCTGGCACCTGCCCTGGGAGGGGAGCCTTCCAGCCAGGATCCTGTGGGCAATCCTTCCCTGGTAAACATCAATACCGCAGGGGAGGATTTGTTATGTACGCTTAACGGCGTGGGCAGCACCCGGGCGAAGAGTATTATTGCCTACCGGGAGAAAAACGGCCCATTTCAGAAGATAGAGGATATTATGAAAGTGGAAGGGATAAAGGATGGGCTGTTCCAGAAAATAAAAGACAGCATAAGGGTTTAAACGAAAAATAAGGTGGGAGTGTCAAAATGTCTAAAAGGGTGTTGGTAGTTGATGATGAAAAGCTGATCGTGAAGGGAATCCGCTTTAGCCTGGAACAGGATGGGATGGAAGTGGACTGTGCTTACGATGGGGAAGAGGCGCTGGAAAAGATCAGGAGAAATAATTATGATATAATTCTGCTGGATGTGATGCTTCCCAAACTCAACGGGTTTGAGGTCTGCCAGCAGGTACGGGATTTTTCTAATGTGCCCATTGTCATGCTCACTGCCAAGGGAGAGGACATGGATAAGATCCTCGGCCTGGAATATGGGGCGGATGACTATATTATCAAGCCCTTTAATATTTTGGAGGTAAAAGCAAGGCTCAAGGCTATTATCAGGCGGACTTCGCCCAGGGTAAAGGAATCATCGAAGATAATTGAAAGCGGCGATATGAAGCTGGACTGTGAGGGAAGAAGGGTTTATGTGGCAGGGAAAGAAATCAATCTCACCGCCAAAGAATTTGAACTTCTGGAGCTCCTTATGGTCAACGCCAATAAAGTATTTGGCAGGGAAAACCTGTTAAAGCTTGTGTGGGGAAGCGACTATCCGGGAGATGTGCGCACAGTGGATGTGCATATCAGAAGGCTGCGGGAAAAGATTGAAGAAAGTCCCTCCGAGCCTAAGTATGTACATACCAAATGGGGCGTGGGATACTATTTTCAATGTAATAACAATTAAGGAAACAGAAGAATACCGGCCTAAAAGAAATCTTCGGGAACATATCTTTTTGAGGGCAGCATTCCAAGTTTTTTCTATGTTGAAATGGACATAGACAGACGTATTTATTTTCATGAGACTTTTTTCCACAAATACACCTGATATATTCATCATGCAGTTAGAATATATCAGGTGTATTTGTGGAAAAAGAAGCATTGACAGGCACACACATATCCCCCAAAAAGTGAAAGCCCAAAAAAATAATGTGACAGGAAAAATAACAATTTTAATTGGTTTTAAAGGTACTTCTAACTATAGTTTTCAAATAGGCCGAAATTTATGGCTGGATACCGTATTTCTGAATATAATGAATTTCTAACTGGATGGAGCACCAGCAGGGAGGAAAATAAAGTTGCCGGAAGTAATGTATAAAGACAGGCCAGATGCAATAGGACAATCTGAAATACTGTCAGCTAAGAAACTATTAAACAACCATGTTATAACAATATATCATGGAAATAAAAAGGAAAGCCTGATATCTGAATTTGGCTTAGGCAGTCCGGACAATGATTATGGAAGGGGGTTTTATACTACACCAAGCATTGAACTGGCCAAAGAATGGGCATGGGGTATTTATACGGCTGGTGATAAAGGCTATGTACACACCTTTGAATTAAATATAAAAAGTTTAAATATACTTGACAGTTGAAAGTTTGTACCACTAAGAAGCCAGAGAATCCCACTGTTCTTCTGACTCTTCCTGTAGTCCCTGAATTATTCGCGTTATGCATAATTCAGGCTTTTGCGCCAAAAGGCGAAAAAAATGTTTCCGGAAA
>CAJTVD010000034.1 GCA_910579495.1 uncultured Lachnospiraceae bacterium | reverse complement strand
TTTGCGCTTTCGGACGCTTTGGGTATTCCTACAAAGAATTAGCACAACAAGTTAATTTATATAGGAAAGCTCCCGTTAACATCCCCGTTGATCACATAGTATGTAACGTTCTCTTCCGGTTTCACATACAGTTCAATGCTCTTGATATCCTCTTCTTTTCTGTCCAAGTCATACTTCCACACATCCTTGCAGGACTTTAATAAATCATCTGTTGTATAGGACTTCCCGCCAAACTGGAAAGTCACGATTTCCTTGACTGCTTCTTTCACTTCTTCCACCTTCTTTGCAGATGCTGTTTTTGCTGTCTCCTTCTTCGCCGTGGTTCTCTTAGCCGGCTCCTTCGTCTCCGCACTGCTCTTCCTGCCAGGCTTCTTCGTCTCTTCCTTCACCTCAGAAGCGGCCTTTGTGGTTTTCCTTGTTACTGCCATAATAAACTCCTTTCACACAGGAAGCACCCGCTCCCTGGTACATACATTATAAGCTGGGTAATCAGGACTCCCTCCCTTGAAACGCCCTGTTTTACTAGCATTCAGTGTACCCTATATCTTTCTTCTTGTCAACTAATTAACATATTTTTCGCAAAAATCTCTTTTTTCGAAACCTTTCACGGGAAAAAGACGGCCTTCAGCCCAAAATAAACAAGCACGATCACTCCCAGCACAATCCGATACCAGCCAAATACCCTGAAATCATGCTTCTTGATGTATCCCATCAGAAAGCGGATTACAAAAACCGACACCAGAAAAGCAGTAACCATTCCGGTAAAAAGGATCATCAGTTCATTGCCGGTAAAGGAAAAACCAAACTTTACCATTTTAAGCAGGCTGGCCCCGAACATTACCGGAATGGCCAGGAAAAAGGTAAATTCCGCTGCAACGGTCCTTGACACGCCAATCAGCAGCGCCCCTAAAATGGTGGCCCCGGAACGGGAGGTTCCCGGAAAAATTGCCGCAATCAACTGGAACATGCCAATAATAAACGCTGTCTGGAAAGTGATCCCCGAAAGGGAATTGATACGTGCCCGTTTTCCCTTATTTCGGTTTTCAATCACCAGGAAGCCGATGCCGAATACAATCAGGGCGATGGCAACGCACACGCCATTATAAAAAAGGCTTTCAAAAAATTCATCAAACAGCAGCCCTACCACAGCAGCGGGCAGGCAGGCCACCACGATCTTAAACCACATCATCCAGATATCCTTCTTACAATAAGAAAGAAAGCCTGTTCTCTTTACCGGCCTGGGGTTATTTTTCTTGCCAAAGGGCCAGATTTTATCCCAGAATAAAAGCACAACCGCCAGTATCGCCCCAAGCTGGACTACCACCAGGAACATTTCCCAGAACTCTTCCGAAACCTCCAGGCTGACAAACTCATCCAGCAATATCATATGTCCCGTACTGCTGATGGGAAGCCACTCGGTAATGCCCTCCACAATACCAAACAGCACCGCCCTCAAAAATGCAATCATAATTTTTTCCTCACAGTTTTCTCAATCATTATCCAAAAATTCCAGCAGTTCCCTGTACCGCCCTGAAGCATCCTTATATCCCTCTTCATATAACGCCTTTAGCTTTTCCCTGTCCTTTTCCACCCGCCCCACATCGCTTTTTCCCTTGGGCTGTATCAGGAATACCCCGCCCGCCTGCACCTGCCGCTTTAAGTAACCCAGGGTATTATTGTAAACATTATGCCTGTTTTTCATCTGATCATAGACTTTTGGATACTTCCGGTAGCGGAGCTTTATAAGGGGCAGGGCGGAAGACTTCTTCCTTTGGTACCCCTCCTCTTTGGTCATAACCACCACATTCTTCCTGTTGCCGTCCCTGATAGATTTCCTGATGGGGATGGCGTCCGAAATTCCCCCGTCCAGGTACAGCCCGCCCCGCCAGCTTACCGCCCGGGACACCAGGGGCATAGATGCCGACGCCCTTACCGCGTCAATATCCCTTTTCATATCCTTAATAGGAATATATTCCGGCTTTCCGGTTTCTATGTTAGTGGCCACGCTGTAAAAGATCCCCTGATACTGGTTATACGTCCCATAATCATACGGGTACAATTCGTCAGGTATCCTGTGGTAACACATATCCACCCCAAAAATATCGCCTGTTTTCAGCAGGCTGTAGATCCCACAATAATTTTTATCATCCAGATAATCCACGTTTACATGGAAAGCCCTGCCCCGCTGTTTTGACAGAAAGCTGCACAGGGCACAGGCTCCTGCCGATACACCGTAGCAGGAAGTAAACTCAATCCCCTTGTCCAGAAAGAAGTCCAACACCCCCGCCGTATAAACCCCCTTCATGCCTCCCCCTTCCAGCACAAGCCCGGCATGATACATGTAAATCCCTCCCTTCCCTCCATCACCTGCCCATAAAGGCACCGGTACTTTTCGCCCGCCAATGGTTATCTGTAATTTTCTTCCACAAACCTGCGAAGGGGCACCAGGGAACGGTGCACCTTTTCCGTATCAATACAATAAGCCATCCTGAAATACCCTGGCAGGCCAAAGCTGTCCGAGGGTACCAGTACCAAGTCGTAAGCAAGGGCTTTCTTACAGAAAGCCACGCTGTCCTTCTCCAGGGCTTTAGGGAAAATATAGAAGGTCCCCCCTGGTTTTACGCAGGAAAAGCCCAGGGCCGTAAGCTCTTTGTAAAGGAGATCCCTGTTGGTCTCATAAACCTGTATATCTGCCCTCTCCTCCAGCATTTCCCCTACTGCAAGCTGCATCAGGGAAGCGGGGCAGTTATGGCCGATCCCACGGGAAATCTGCCCGCAGATGGGGACGATCAGCTCTCCCCCCCGGCACCTGGGATTTACCGCCACATAGCCAATCCTCTCGCCCGGCAGGGACAGGGATTTGGAAAAGGAGTAGCAGCTTAAGGTATTGTCATAAAACCCGGATACATATGGCGCGTCCACATCCCCAAAGACAATCTCCCGGTAGGGCTCATCGGAGATCAGGAAAATATCCCGCCCATACTCCTTCTGCTTTCTGTAAAGCAGCCCCGCCAGCTCCTTAAGCGTTTCTTTGCTGTACACCGCGCCGGAAGGGTTGTTGGGGGTATTAATGAGTACCGCCGCCACCTCCCGGGTAAGCATCTCCTCCAGTTTTTCAAAATGGATCTGAAAGTCCACCGTATTGGCAGGGACCACTGAAAGCTCCGCCCCTGTAAGATTTACATAGAACCGGTATTCCGGGAAAAACGGCGCCAATACCAGCACCTTATCCCCCGGTTTTGTGACACAGCGCACCGCGTGGGCTACCGCCCCGGCAGCCCCTGCGGTGGGGAAAATATGGCTCCCTGTATAATCCATCCCAAACCTTTGGTTTAAAGAGCCTGCAACCTTATCCTTAAAAAAATCTATCCCGAGGCTGGGGCTGTAGCCGTGGAGTTCCACGGAATCCCTGGTCTGCAGCAGGTCTATGATCACCTGCGTAAGCTTTGCAGGGACCGGGACTGAAGGATTTCCCAGGCTGTAGTCAAACACATTTTCGTACCCGATTTCCTTCCCCCTTGCCACGGCAAACTCAGACAGCTCCCTGATAATAGATTTTTCTTCCAGCATTTTTTTGTACTGTTCATTTATCATGAAATAACCATACCTTCCCCCAGTTACTTAATTTACAGTGGATGCGACTAGCTGCATTTTGCCCTGCAGCTCTACCTGCCCAAAGCCGGAAGGCAGGATGAAATGGTCGCCCTTTTTAATGCCCTTTCCGTTAACAGAGCCCTCCCCCTCAATTACGCTCATAATCAGGAACGGGTATTCCTGGCCAAAGGAAACCGGCTCATCCATATCCAGTTTCCACACCCGGTAATAATCGCAGGAGATCAGCTCATTCATTACGTTCTTCGGAAGCGCCGCCGCAGGCTTTACACTGTCCTTTGGGGTGGGGGCGGGAACAGTAATCACGTCAATGCTCTGTTCCACATGAAGCTGGCGGGGCTTGCCCCCGGTGAGCCTGCCGTAATCATATACCCGGTAAGTAATGTCACTGTTTTGCTGGGTTTCCAGGATCATCAGCCCCCCTTTGATGGCATGCACCGTCCCCGGGTCAATCTGGATGAAATCTCCCTTTTTCACAGGGACCTGGCGGATCAGCTCCTCCCATTTCCCCTGATGGACCATCTCCTCCAGTTCTTCCTTGGAGCCTGCATTGTGCCCGATGACCAGGGAAGCGTCCTCCGGGCAGTCCAGAATATACCAGCACTCTGTCTTTCCCAGGGAGCCGTTCTCGTGGATTTTGGCATAGCCATCGTTGGGATGGACCTGGATGCTCAAATCGTCCTTTGCGTCAATAATCTTCACCAGGAGGGGGAACCTGTCTGTGCCCGGGCCGCCAAACAGCTCCGGGTGCTTCTCCCAAAGCCCTGAGAGGGTTTCTCCCTGGTATTTCCCTTCCTTTACAGTGCAGTCCCCGTTGGGATGGGCACTCACCGCCCAGCACTCTCCCGTATCATCGCCGGGAATTTCGTAGCCAAACTTATCCCGGAGCTGGCTGCCACCCCAGAGCATCTGCTTAAATACGGGAGCCAAAAATAAAATCTCTGCTGCTTTTTCTTCTTTTAACATAGCTTTCCTCATTTCTGCGCCGCTTTTTGTGTACCGGGGCCTTGCAAAGACAGCGCGGATGCAGGCCCCTTTCTTGAAGCAATTGGTCTGTTATTTTTATACTTTAAATTTGTCTATGGAACTTCCCAGTTCTTCCGCATCCCCTCTTAATACTTCCGCTTCCTCTTTCAGCTTTTCAATAATGGAAACCTGCTCTTTAAGAGTTCCGGATACCTCCCCGGCAGAAGCCGCCACCTGCTCTGAAACCAGGGAAATGTTCCTGATGGCGTTTTGCACATTTTCCTCTTCCACGGAAATCTGCCCCAGGTGCTCTGTGACCGTGCGTATGTCTTCCACCAGCCCGCCCACGCAGTTCCTAATCCTGTCAAACACTTCCACTGTCTCCGAAAGGGCCTGGGCCTGGCTGTTTATCATCTCCTCCGCTTCTTTGGCTGAAACGGTGGTCTTATCGGCAGTAACCCCGATATTCTCCACAATGCTGCGGATTTTACCCCCGGATACCTTGGACTGGTCTGCAAGCTCCCTGATTTCCTGGGCAACCACTGCAAATCCCCTTCCTGCTTCCCCGGCCCTTGCCGCCTCAATGGATGCATTCAGGGACAAAAGATTGGTCTGTTCCGCAATGCTGCTGATAATATCCACCACCTTCTTGATTTCCTCAGAGTTTCTGGAAACCTCGTCAATATCCCCCACCAGCACTTCCGTGAGGGCAACCGTGGCATCGGATTTCTCACTCAGCTCACGGACGATCACCGTCCCCTGTTCCACAGCGTTAATGGCCTCGTCCGCCATCCTGGTCATATCCCGTGTATTTTCCGTCACATTATTAATGCTCTCCGTAAAGGAAACCATTCTCTCGTTACTGTCTTCCGCATCCTTGGCCTGTTCCTGGAAGCCCCTTGTCATCTCCTCCATGGTCCCGGCTATGGTGTGCATGGACGCGTTGGTGTCCTCCGCCTTGCCGGAAACGCTCCTTGCCAGTTGGTTTACCTTATCCCCGAAGCGTTTCATATCCTTCATCAAAAGGCGGATGCTTTCCATGGTGGAATTCAGTGCTGTCACCAGCACCCGGAATTCATCCTTCCTCCTGGTATCAAAGTTCTTGGACAAATCCCCTTCCGCTACCGCCGACAGCCCGTTGGTCATTGTCTTCACTGTCCTGCTGATCCCGGAAGAGATTACGCCGCCGATTGCCAGGGCGGCAAAGGATGCCAGAATCACCATAAATATGGTAATATATTTAATGCTCTCCACCTGCCTTAAAAGATTGCTTTTGGGAATCAGGGCGCAGATCATAATGCCCGTCTTTCCCACAGGGGAATACACATAGACATACTGTTCTCCTTCCAGGGCAATCTCCTGGCTCCCGGCCTCCAGGGCCTGCCTTGTGTCTTCAAAATAACTCCTGCCTGTAAAATAAGCAATGTCTTCTGGCTGGGATGCTTCCTCTTCCCCTTCTTCCCCCTCCTTCTGGATGGAAATAATTTCCCTGCCATCCCCGGATACAAGGGCGCGGATGCTGCCATCCCCGAAATCCATTTTAGAAAGCATCTCCATCACCACCGCCATATCAATATCCATCACCACGTAATTATCGTTCTGGAACACTTTCTGGTAAAACGCCAGCCCATATTTATCGGGAGAGCTGTTTGTATGCTCATCCAGATATGTATGGTACCCCATCCACTTGTTCCTGGCAGAAGCATTTTCCCTGAAAAATTTTCCCTCCTCTGTAGCCATAAAATCTTCAAAGGGGTTTTCTGACATGGAACCCACAAGTGTTGTCAGGTAGGAACCGGATTCCGGTATCACCGAACAACTGTACAAAAATTTATTGATAGACTTTACATTGGCCACTACCGTTTTGGAATCCCGCAAGGATTCCATTACCGTGTAATCCTGCTTGCCCAGCTTTACATAATTATAATACTCCACCAACGTCGTATTGGTGGAAACCTCCAGTGCCTTGCTTGCCACTGTATCACATAAAAGCCCGCAATAATCCCCCATAGCGGAAACCGTTGACAAAGCCGATTCATTATATTTTGACAGAATCCCAGACGCTGCCCTGTTATAGGATACCACCCCCAGCACGACCATCAGCGCCACCGGGGCCAGGAAGGCCCCAATCAAAGTACGCATGATGCTTCTTGCCCCCGCTCCCCTGCCAGAATTTTTCCTTCTGCCGCTTAAAGTTTCCCCCGCTGCCACATTGGTTTTTCTTACTGCCGTCCGCCCCATATTTCTTTCCTCTCTTTTTCAATTGCGTACCCTGGAGGGCTGTGATAAACAGCGGGCTAACCCGCTGCTTACCGCAGCCCCCTTGCTTCTCTTCCTACAATATACCATATTTTTCTTACTTCATCAATAAAACCCCACAAGAAAAGGACCTACCCTCCCAGGCAGGTCCTTTTCCGGAGGCCTTTCGCCCCTCCCATCACATGCTCTGCTCTAAATCTCCAGGAAACCAAACGGCTTCCCGCCATCCGTCTGCAAAAAGGCCATCAGGAGAAGGGCTGCCCGCAGGGACACCCGCTCTTCCCGCAGGATCCTGGCGGCTTCCTCCCGGCCTGCCAAAAGCACCTCTATGCTTTCACTGTCCTCCCGGAATTTCCCGGAAACCTCCCCGCTGGCATACCCAAACACCGAGGTGCTGGTTTCATCCGTCATTCCCGCACCCAGATAAAAAGGCCGCCTAAAGGCAGGGCTGCCGCCTTCATAAGGCTCAAAATCCAGCCCAGTTTCCTCCTTCATCTCCCGCACGGCCGCCTGGGAAGCCGTCTCCCCCCTGTCAATCAATCCTGCCGGGAGCTCATAAAGCCAGGCATCCAGCGGGTAACGGTACTGCCTGATCATCACAAGCCTGTTCCCATCCTCCCGCCATACAGGGTAAATGACAATTCCATTAGGCTGGGCTTTCCCTGTCAGGAGGGGCAGCTCCCCCTCCCTGTTCCTGGTAGCAAAATAGTAATGGAAAGGCTCTCCCTGATTGGTCAGGGCATCCATCTCATACATATTCAGAAATTTATTATCTGTCAGTTTCCTTATCGCCGTATACTTCTTATCCCCATCCATTTTGGTCCCCCGTTCCCTTTTCCTGATATCGTTTTATCCAAACTGCCCCTTACATGGCAATAAACGCCCTCTCCCTCTCAATCTCTTCAGGCACTGCCTTCCCGGTACTGCGCAGTTTCTGGCACAAATTGTCTATCCTGTGCAGCTTCTGCCCCATATGCATATCATAATGCTCCACCAGTTCCCGGTAAAGAGGGTTAATCTTCAGTTTCTCACGCACCTGGGCGGAAAAAGGGCAGTAGGTAAACAGAATGTTCCTTGCCACCTTATTAAGCCTGGGAGAGCCGTTGCTCTCATAAAGGATCCAGAGGCTATAATCCATCACAAACATTTCCTTAATGCTGTTTCTCGCCCTGCCCATATCGGTCTTGATCTTTTCCTTTGCCTCTGTGGACAGGTCGTTGTTCCTGCGGTAAAACTGAATATAGTCAAAATATTCGCTGGTAAGGGAACGCTCTGAAAGATCGTTCCACCTGGCCCCCTGTATCCGTTTACACATTTCCCAGCGGAATTCCCCTGTCAGCCTGGTAAGAATCTGGGCCAGGTCCTCCATCTGGAAAACGGAAACCAGCATCCTTGCCGGGGTGGTCCTTCTTTTCCCTTCTATCTCCTGCCACATTACCCCCCGCACTCCCACGTTGGGGGCAAGAATGATATCCGGCCGTACATCAATGTTAATGAATTCCCGCACTACTCCCTGCTCCGGGGCGGAAAAGAGCATTTCCCGGCAATAAGCCCCGAAATCTTTCTGGCAGATATCCTCAAAAATACCCGATGTCATTTCTGCCGAAACCAGGATACTCTCCAGGGGCTTTAGCACATTGTGGGAAGAGAACAGGGGGCAGAAGGTACTGACCCTCCCAAAGGTTACCTTGTTTAGTACCGGGAATACATTTTCCAGTTCGTAGGCCACCTTCGCCATGGGGTCTTCCAGCTGCTCCGCTTCCTCCTGTTTGGTAATATCCCCCGATTTCCTGCGCTCCGCCAAATAGCCTGCATAGTCCAGGTCAAATTCGTTCCTGCTGGGCTCCTTCCTGCCTTCATAAACGGCCCTTAGCCACTCATAATAAGAATAGACCCCCTTATCCGGCGCCGTGGGAAGGTTGCCCGCTATGCGGTAAAGATACTTGGCGTTTTCCATTCCCGCCAGTTCCTCATCCACATAGCCAAAGTTAAACAGCATTTTGATTACATTTGGGACCTCCCCCGACTGGACGCTGTTTTTGAAAGCGGCGGTATACACCTGGTAAAAATCTTTGGTAAGCTTCTGGCGGAGCATACGCACATCATCCTCTGCGCCGTTCTTGTTGCTGATCTGTTTATAATTCTGGATGTTTTCACGGAAGGAAGCTTTCAGTTCTTCCCCGCACCCGGCATAGGAAAGGATCATCTCCAGGGAACCTTCCAGCTCCCGGGCAGCGGAGAGCTCCTCATAGCTCATATCCTCCCCCCCTTCGGGTCCTTCCATCCCCTTTCCGATTTCCTCTATCTGTTTCTCGTAAACCGCCCGTTTATGGCTATAGGCGGATTTTTCCATTCCCTGGCCTTCCAGCTCCATCATAAGGCTGTTCATCTTCATGCGCACAGCCGCGGCATCCTCCCCTTCAGGCCCTTCCCTGCGCACCACCCTCTCATACAGGACGATGAAAAGCTCCATCAGGTTCTTTCCCTTTTCATTCATGATGGCCTGGCAGATATTTTTTCTGTACTCCTCCATCTGGGTACACAGGACTGCCGCCATATGGATATCCCCGCTGGCCCGCAGAAGCAATCCGCTTACAAAATCTTTATCTATTTTTTTGATATCCCATGCAGATATCATCTGGCTCAAGGCAGCATAATATCCCCACATCCAGGGCGGCATATCCTCCGCCAGGGAAAGCTCTGCCAGCTCCTTATAGCCCTCCGGTTCCCCAGGCGTTAAGTGGTACTTGCCGCAAAGAGCCACATAATCCTTATAATTTTCTGTCACATGCCCATACAAGCTGATGCACTGGCTTTTTAAAGCTTTATAATTTTCAAAAACCTCTTTGAGCTGCCGGAACAGGGAGGAAACAAAAAACCGCACCGCATCGCCGTTTTTGTCCACCATCTCCTTCACCTTCCCCGGCTCAAAGGGATAGCTGATTACTGTAAGCTCCTCCTCCGCCCGGTATTCCGCATAGGCCACATCGCAGCCTGCGGCGCAAAGCCCCACCACATCTCCGTTGTGAAGAATATAACAGCCCCCCGGGTAAACCACGCTGACTGTCCCTTTTACAATTAAATACAAAGCGTCTATTTTCTGCCCGCCCTGAAATAGAATCTGCCCCTGCTGAATTTCTTTTGCCGTCGTCATACCAAAACCCTAATCTCCTTCCTGTAGGCTCTCCCTCATAATCTCTTTCTATTCGTCCTGCGCCCAGACAAGGGCGCATTTTACGGCCTTTTTCCATCCCTTCAAAAGCCGCCCGCATTTTTCCGGGCTCATCTCATGGATAAATTCCCTGCCAAGCTGCCAGTTCTCGCAAATCTCCTGCCTGCTCTTCCAATAGCCGCAGGACAGCCCTGCCAGGTACGCCGCCCCCAGGGCAGTTGTCTCTATGCATTCCGGGCGGTATACCCGGGCGCTTAAAATATCCGCCTGGAACTGCATCAGGAAATCGTTGGCGCTTGCGCCCCCGTCCACCTTAAGCCCTGCAATGGAAACCTCCGCGTCCTCCTCCATTGCCTTTAGCACGTCACAGGTCTGATAGGCAATGGACTCTAAGGCTGCCCTGATAAAATGCTCTTTCCCACAGCCCCTGGTGATCCCTACCACTGTGCCCCTGGCATAGGGGTTCCAGTAGGGCGCACCCATCCCGGCAAAGGCAGGCACCATATAAACGCCCTCCGTATCCTCGGCCTTTTCCGCATACTCCTGGGTCTGGGAGGCACTTTTTACCATCCGCATGCCGTCCCGCAGCCATTGCACTGCTGCCCCTGCCACAAACACACTTCCTTCCAGGGCATACTCCACCTGCTCCCCGCAGCTTGCGGCAATGGTGGTAAGCAGCCCGTTTTTGGAAGCAATGGCTTCCGTGCCTGTATTCATCAGAAGGAAACAGCCTGTGCCGTAAGTATTTTTTACCTGTCCCTTTGCAAAGCAGCACTGTCCGAAGAGGGCGGCCTGCTGGTCCCCCGCTATGCCTGCAATGGGGATCTCTCCCCCCAGCACGCCCCTGTCCGTACAGCCGTAAATGAAACTGGAGGGTTTTACCTGGGGCAGCATACAAACCGGAATATGGAACAGCGCCAAAAGCTCCTGGTCCCAGCAAAGCTGATGGATATCATAGAGCATGGTGCGGGAAGCGTTGGTATAATCGGTTACATGGACCCTGCCCTTTGTCAGGTTCCAGATCAGCCAACTGTCCACTGTGCCGAAAAGCAGTTCTCCCTTCTCTGCCCGTTCCCTGGCCTCCGGTACATTGTCCAGGATCCATTCTATTTTGGTTGCGCTGAAATATGCGTCAGGCACCAGCCCTGTTTTCTCCCGTATCATGTTCCCATAGCCTGCTGCCTTAAGCACATCCACTCTTTCCGCTGTCCTGCGGCACTGCCATACAATGGCGTTGTAAACCGGTTCCCCTGTGGCCTTATCCCACACCAGCGTGGTTTCCCTCTGGTTGGTAATGCCTATGCCTGCAATATCCCCGGGCGCTGCGCCCACCTTCGCCATGGCCTCCATGGCCACCGAAAGCTGGGAAGACCAGATTTCCATAGGGTTATGCTCCACCCAGCCGGGCCTTGGGTATAGCTGCCCGAACTCCTTCTGGGCCATACTTAAAATCTCACCTTTTTTATTAAATAGGATACACCGTGAACTTGTAGTCCCCTGGTCCAATGCCATAATATACTTGCTCATCCCACCATCCCCTTTCCTGCCGCCTAAAGCGGCATATTCCTTTTTGCTGCCAGCCCTTTAAAGGCCCTGCCCCTTTGCCGGTACATTTCCCGTGGCAACTACAGCCACGGAAGTACCCGCTACATTTTCAATGAGCACATCCCCTACACAAATGGGTGCCCTGGCCCTGGCCTTACGGATCTGCGCCATACACTCCCAGATTTTTTCCTTTGGGATCTCCCCGGCGGTTTTTACCGGGACCGTCCTGGCCTCTTTTTTATCTTCCAAAGCCCCTGCTGCCTTCTCCGGCTGCCCCTGGGCCAGCCGGATCACGGAAGTTACTGTCCGCATAGGTGCAGTGACCTCGTTCCTGGCATAGGCTTCCCCCTTCTTGCAGGTATTTCCGGTAATGGAAAGGCTCCCGTCTTCTTTTTTGCCCACTGTGACCAGGCAGCCTACCGGGCAGCCAATGCAGATAAGCTGCTTTGACGCATCCCTGGCATCGGGCAGGGAAGATTTTACCTTCTCCGGGATAGGGGGGCGGGCAGCCTCCCCCCATTCCTCTTTTCCCTTTAAAAGATAGTCGGCGGCAAATCCCCCCGCCTTCCGGGCCTCAATTGAAACATTGTCCACCAGGTCATGGACATGAAGCACATTCCCGCAGGCGAAAATCCCCTGTGCCGTAGTCTCCAGCCTAGGGTTTACCACCGGCCCCTGGGTCACATCATCCATGGCCGCCCCGGCTCCCCGGCTTAATTCATTTTCCGGGATCAGCCCGCAGGAAAGCAACAGGGTATCACAGGATATCCGCTCCATTGTCCCTGGGATGGGATTCAGCTTTTCATCCACCTTTGCCACGGTCACCCCTTCCACCCTATGCTTTCCATGGATTTCCGTGACAGTGCAGCTTAACCTGAGGGGAATGCCGAAATCGTCCAGGCACTGCACGATATTCCGCTTCAAGCCCCCGGAGTAAGGCATAATCTCTGCCACCAGTTTTACCTTTGCCCCCTGAAGGGCCATACGCCTTGCCATAATCAGCCCGATATCCCCGGATCCCAGCACCACAACTTCCCGCCCTGGCATCCTGCCTTCTATATTCACATATCTCTGGGCTGTCCCCGCAGAATAAATCCCCGCCGGGCGCTGCCCGGGGATGTTCATGGCTCCCCTGGCACGCTCCCTGCAGCCCATAGCCAGCACTACTGCCCCCGCTTCTATCCGGAACATGCCCTGGTGCCTGTTCATGGCGGTTATCTGGCAGGGCATCCCCCCCTGTACATCCACTACCATGGTGTTTAACAATACAGGGATCTTCTCCTGGCGGATTCTGTCCACATAACGTGCCGCATATTCCGGCCCTGTCAGTTCCTCTTTAAAAGCGTGGAGCCCAAAGCCATTGTGGATACACTGGTTTAAAATCCCCCCCAGTTCCTTATCCCGCTCTAAAACCAGAATGTCCCTGATGCCCTTTTCATAAGCGCTGAGGGCAGCCGCCATGCCCGCAGGGCCTCCCCCTATCACCGCCAACTGTACTTTTTTCATAGGTTCCCTCATTTCTGTTCTTCTCCCCCTTCTTCCTGGGACAGGAGATACCAGGAATCCTCCCCCGCCTTTGTAATGCCACTTTCATCCCTGCCAAGTTCCCTTGCCAGGATCTCTACCACTTTGGGGTTGCAAAAGCCTGACTGGCAGCGCCCCATCCCCGCCCGGGTGCGCCGCTTGATGCCGTCGGTAGTGGTAGCGCCAAGGGGTCTGTGGATGGCATCCAGGATTTCCCCCTCTGTGACCATCTCGCAGCGGCAGATTACATTGCCATAGGCCGGATTTTTCTTTATCAGCTCCTGGCGCTCTTCCCAGGAGGCCAGAGCCATATTGGGAATCCCTTTCCTCTCCGGTACAAAGTCTTTCTTCTGCCCGGGGGAAAGGAGCTTTTTTACCATATGCGCCACATAGGTTCCTGTTGCAGGGGCGCAGGAAAGTCCCGGCGACTCCATTCCCGCCACATCAATGAAGCCTGGCGCATCCTTTACTTCCTGGATGACAAAATCCTCCACCCAGCCCTCTTCCGCCCCATAGGGAGGGGTGGAAATATGGGCACGGAGGCCTGCAAAGGAAGTGATCACCGCCCTGCCGGGAATCCCCTCCACGCTAAGCGCTGCCTTTTCCTGTACCTGCCCCATGCCCTCCAGGGAAGTTTCCGTTCCCTCTTTATCCTCAATGTCCATGGCGGTTGGGCCGGTGAGCAGGTTCCCGTGGACAGTGGGCGTTACCAGAACTCCCTTCCCAAGGGCAGTGGGGAGCTGGAACAGGGTATGGCGTACCAGGTTCCCTGCGGCCTTGTCATAAAGAAGGTATTCTCCCTTCCTGGGGGTTATCTTCATTTTATATTGGCTTACCATGTTATGGATTTCGTCCCCGTGGACGCCTGCGGCGTTAACCACCAGCCGGGTTTCATAATCCTGCTCCCTGGTATGGACCAGATAGCCGTTTTCTGTTTTTGTAACAGACGCAACCTTCCTGGAGAAGAAAAATGCCACCCCATTTTCCGCGGCGTTTTCCGCCAGGGCAATGGTCAGGCCGAAAGGGCACACGATCGCCCCGGATGGGGCATAAAGGGCAGCATAGGCCTTGTCCCCAACCTGGGGTTCCAGCCCCAAAAGCTCCTGCCTGCCCAGGATCCTAAGCCCCTCCACCCCATTTGTCTCCCCGTTTCTTTTTAAAGCTTCCAGCCTGCCTGTGTCCTTTTCATCAAAGCAGAGCACCAGGGAGCCGTTTTTCTTATAAGGGAAGCCAAGTTCCCTGGAAAGGGCTTCCATCCTCCTGCTGCCCTCCACGTTCAGCTTTGCTTTCAGGGTTCCCGGCTTTGCATCATAGCCCCCATGGACAATACCGCTGTTGGCCTTGGAGGTCCCTTCACAGACATCTGGGGCTGCCTCCAGCACTGCCGTTTTCAGTTCCAGCCGCGCCAGCTCCCTGGCAACCGCGCATCCGCTTACTCCTGCGCCGATTATAATCACATCATACATAATTTACCTCTTTCTGCACTTTTCTTCGCGCATTTCAAGTTTGTGGGGGCAGCGCAGGCACATAAACATAAAGATCTGTATCCTTCCGCCATACTTCAAATGGCCATACAAAACCACACTTTTGTATGACCACTATTTTAAAGCTTATAACCGCTACCAGGTAAGTACCTCGCACCCTTCTTCTGTAACCGCCACCGTAACCTCCCACTGTGCGGATGGTTTCCCGTCAGCCGTGTACACTGTCCAGTTGTCCTCTTCGTCCACATAGATTTCGTTGGTCCCCATATTTACCATAGGTTCTATGGTAAATACAAACCCAGGCACCAGCAGCATTTCCGTTCCCGCTTTTGCCACATAGCTTACAAAAGGTTCCTCATGGAATTCCAGCCCAATGCCATGGCCGCCAATGTCAACCACTACACTGTAGCCGTTCTGCTTCGCATAATCGTTCACTGCCTGGGACATATCCCCCAGAAACCCCCAGGGCTTTACCATGGCAATGCCCTTTTCCATGCATTCCCTGGCCACCCGAACCAGCTTTTCCTTCTCCGGGCTTACCTTCCCGATGCAGTACATCCTGGAGGAATCGGAATAGTATCCCTTATACAAGGTGGACACATCCACGTTCACAATGTCCCCCTCCTGCAAAACCACATCTTTGGAGGGAATGCCATGGCAGACCACTTGGTTAATAGAGGTACAGACACTTTTGGGATAGCCCTCATAATTTAAAGGGGCAGGGATGCCGCCCATGCTGGCAGTTACCTGGCACACTACATCGTCAATCATCTGGGTATTGATCCCCGGTGCCATGATTTTATCCACTGCATCCAGCACGGCAATATTGACCACGCTGCTCTCCCGGATGCCCTGTATCTGCTCCCTGGATTTTAACATGCCCCGTTGGGGCACCATATGCCCTTCCAGCTCATACCGGTGGATCTTCTCGTCAAATGCCATATGGCATGTTTTATATTTTTTGCCGCTGCCGCACCAGCAGCGGTCGTTTCTACCTATCTTTTCCATCGCTTTTCATATTCTTCTTTTCATATTCCTGAAACGCCGCCATAAAATGTGAAATATTATCGCTTATGCTCCGTTTTTTAAATACAGCGGAGCCTGCCACGCAAATATCCGCCCCGGCCCCTAACACTTCCCTTACATTTTTCTTTCCCAGCCCGCCGTCTACTTCAATCTTAACCGGCAGATGATGCTGGTCAATGTAGCTGCGAAGCTGTGCGATCCGCCCATAAGCCTCCGGCATAAAGGGCTGTCCCCCAAAGCCCGGCTCCACGCTCATGACCAGTGCCAGCTCCACCTCCGGCAGATAAGGATAGATCTCTTCCAGGGCGGTTCCCGGTTTAATGGAAATCCCTGCCTTTGCCCCCGCCCTGTGGATCTCCCGGATCACCTGCCCGGCGTCCTCCACTGCTTCCAGGTGGAAGGTAATGCCGTCGGCACCGCACCGGACAAATTCCCTGATATACCTTTGGGGCTGTGTGATCATCAGGTGCACGTCAAAAAACTGGCTGCTGGCAGCCCTGATAGAGCTGATCATGGGCATCCCAAAGGAAATGCTGGGGACAAAAATGCCATCCATCACATCAATGTGGAGATACTCTGCCCCCGCCTTTTCCGTTTCCTTAATCTGCTTTCCCAAAATATTGAAATCTGCCGCAAGAACAGACGGCGCTAAAATATACATGGGTAATCTTCCTCCCGCTTTGTCCGCGTTTACTTCAGAAAATCCTTTATCTGCCCGTAAATTCCCTTTCCGTCCAGCTGATACTTCTCAACCAGCGCCGCTGCGGAACCGGATTCCCCGAAGATATCCTGCATGCCAATCTTCTTTACAGGGACCGGATACGCGCCGCAGAGGGCATCGCACACTGCGCTCCCCAGGCCGCCGATTACGGAGTGCTCTTCCGCCGTCACCACCCTGCCTGTTTTCCTGGCGGAGCTGATGATAAGCTCTTCGTCCAAGGGCTTGATGGTACAGATGTTGACCACCTCCGCGCTGATGCCTTCCTTTTCCAGCATTTCCGCCGCTTCCAGGGAGCTGCCCACGCAGATGCCTGTAGCCACAATGGTAACATCCTTCCCTTCCCTAAGCAGGGTTCCCTTGCCGATCTCAAATTTGTAATCCGGCCTGTCATTGATCACCGGGCAGGCTGCACGGCCAAACCGCAGGTAAACCGGCCCTACATATTCCGCCGCCGCCCTTACCGCTGCCCTGGCTTCCACATCGTCCGCCGGGCACATCACCACCATGCCCGGAATGGTGCGCATCAGGGCAATATCCTCGTTGCACTGGTGGGAAGCCCCGTCCTCCCCTACCGTGATCCCCGCATGGGTGGCCCCGATCTTTACATTCAAATGGGGATAACCAATGGAGTTCCTTACCTGTTCAAAGGCCCTGCCCGCCGCAAACATGGCAAAGCTGCTGACAAAGGGGATCTTTCCCGTGGTGGCAAGCCCTGCTGCTATGCCTGTCATATTGCACTCTGCAATGCCACAGTCAATATGCCGCTCAGGGTAAGCTTTCTTAAAAACACCTGTCTTGGTGGCCGCTGCCAGGTCTGCATCCAGCACCACCAGGTTAGGATTTTCCGCCCCCAGCTCTACCAGCGCCTTGCCGTAGCTTTCCCTGGTTGCAATCTTCTTCACAATCTTCTCTTCCATTATGCTTCCTCCTCCGCCAGCTCTTCCCCTATCTTTTCCAGATCCGCCATGGCAACTGCGTACTCTTCATCGCCGGGTGCTTTGCCATGCCAGTCAACACTGCCCTCCATAAAGGAAACCCCTTTTCCCTTCAGGCTGTGGGCAATGATAGCCGTAGGCATGCCTTTGGTCTCCCTGGCCTCCCGGAATGCCTCCCGGATAGCGCCGAAATCATGGGCGTCTACGTTGATGGCATGGAAATTGAAAGCTTCGAACTTTTTATCAATGGGGTAGGGGGAGCAGACTTCCGCCACCGGCCCGTCTATCTGCAGGCCGTTATTGTCCACGATCACTACCAGGTTGTCCAGTTTCCTGTGGCCTGCAAACATGGCGGCTTCCCAAACCTGCCCCTCTTCCAGCTCCCCGTCCCCCAGGAGGGTGTATACCCGGTAATCTTTTTGGTCCATTTTGCCTGCCAGGGCCATCCCTGCGGCTGCGGAAATCCCCTGCCCCAGGGAACCGCTGGACATATCTACCCCGGGAATATACTGCATGGAGGGATGACCCTGAAGATAAGAGCCAAGCTTGCGCAGGGTAACCAGGTCCTCCACAGGGAAAAACCCCCTGTGGGCTAGGGCGGAATAAAGCCCCGGGGCGGTATGGCCTTTTGACAGCACGAAGCGGTCCCTGTTTTCCATCTTAGGGTCTTCCGGGTCTATGTTCATCTCCTCAAAGTAAAGATACGTATAAATATCAGCCGCTGACAGGGAGCCTCCGGGATGACCCGCCTTTGCGCTGTAGACCGCCGTCACAATGCCCTTGCGCACTTCGTTGGCTATCTTTTTCAGTTCCAGATTGTTCATGATTTCCTCCATTTTAAATGTATAAATCTTTCTGTCCAATGTCTTATCCGGCTAAGCCAAGTAATATTCTAGCATATTTTCTTCATATAATCAAACGAATAGTCATGGGAGGCTACAACTTTGCCCTTCACTAAAAATCTGACCCGGAAACAGAAAATCAAAGGCCTGCTCCTTCTGCTGGCCCTTGCCGCGCTTTTTCTGTCCCTGTATCTTTTTACAGGGGACAGCCGCAGGTTCCATGCGCTGGCGGAAGAAATGTTCCTCTCGGAGCTTTCCGGCAATACCGTAAGCCTGCATTATACCCTTGCCCACCCGGAGGCTTACGGCTTTGACGGGCCTGCCCGCCTTTCCTCCTATGAACCGGGCGGGGACAACGGCAGGGAGGCAATCACTTCCGCCCTGGACCGCCTCTCCGGCATTTCCCCTGCCAGGCTTAACGGAAACGACGCCTATGCCTACGGGCTTTTGTCCCGTTACTTAACCCTGCGCCTGTCCGGGGTTCCTTTTGAGTACTATGACGAACCCCTCTCCCCTTCTTCCGGGATGCAGTCCGGGCTGCCTGTGCTGCTGGCAGACTATACCTTCCGCAGCCCCAAGGATGTGGAGGATTACCTGCATATCCTGGAACAGACGGGCAGCTACTTTCAGGGGCTGATCCAATACGAAAAGGAAAAAGCCCAGGCAGGGCTTTTTATGTCCGATACCGCCGCAGCCCAGATTGTAAAACAGTGCGGCACCATTATGGACAAAGAACAGCTCTCCTGTGGTTCCCACTTTCTCCACACCACTTTCCGTGAAAGGCTGGATGCCCTGGAAGAGCAGGGGCTGGCCACCCAGGCCCAAAAAGACCAGTGGATTTCCGAAAACGACCGGCTGCTGACCACAGTCATGCTGCCCGCTTATGAAGAGCTGGCTGACGCCTTTACCATTCTCTCCGGAAAAGGCGTTAACGCCATGGGGCTTTGCCATTTTCCCCAGGGACGCCCCTATTATGAATATCTGCTTGCGGCCACCACAGGCTCCTGCCGCAGTGTGGGGGAAATAAAGGCCATGCTGTGGGAGGACTTCCAGGCAGGCTACGCCGCGCTGGCAGAACTTCTTAGGGAATATCCCAGGCTTATCCTTATGGATTCCGGCACCGCCGGGGATTTTCCCTTCGCTGGGCCTGAAGAAATGCTGGAAGACCTGCAGGAACGCATGGCCGGGGATTTTCCTGCTTTCCCTGCTTCCGGGGAACGCTTCATCCCCTCCTGCACAGTAAAAAATGTTTCCCCTTCCCTGGAGGATTATTCCAGCCCGGCCTATTACCTGACCCCTCCCATAGACGATATGCGCAATAATATCATTTATATTAACCGCAAAAACTCCCCCGATGCCCTGACCCTGTATACCACCCTTGCCCATGAAGGTTACCCGGGGCACCTTTACCAGACTGTATACAGCCAGCTTTACATGAACCAGGAAAAGGTCTCTCCCATCCGTTACCTCCTCCACTATGGCGGCTATACAGAAGGCTGGGCCCTTTACGGGGAAAATCTCTCCTACCAGTACGCCCAGTTCCTGGTGCAGGAGTCCGATCCCACACAGGCGGCATGGTTTGAAGCCTGCCGCCTGAACAGGAACCTGCAGCTGTGCATCTATTCCCTGCTGGACATTGCCATCCATTATGACGGCGCAGATCCCGGCCAGGTAAAGGAAATCCTGCAGCAGATCGGCATTACCCAGGAGGACGTGGTTTCTTCTATTTATCAGTACATTGTGGAGGAGCCTGTAAACTATCTGAAATACTATCTGGGATTCCTGGAATTTCTTTCCCTGCGGGAGACGGCCCAAACGCTGTGGGGGGAGAAATTTACCCTGATGAAATTCCATCAATTTGTACTGGAGGCAGGGCCTTCAGACTTCCAGGGATTAAACCAAAGGCTGTCAGGCACATGACAGCCTTTGGCCCTGGCATATAGCCCCCTATCCCTCCTCCATCATCCCCTCCAGATAACCGCCGTCCCAGAGCAGGATCTTTAGTTTCTTCGCCGCCTCCACTGCGGGAGCGGTGAAATACTGGTTGGTCATCACCGCCCCTACCATCCGTCCATAGTAATCCCTTCCCGCGTAGGCCTCCTGGACTGCTTTCACCCCCACCGGGGCCGTGTAGCATTTGCACTGGACCGCGTAAGTTACCCCTTCCTTTTCCGCCAGGATATCTATCCCGTAATCCCCGCTGCCCCTGGTCACCTCCACGTCAATAAATCCGTTCTGTTCCAGCAAATCCGCGCAGAAATACTCAAATTCATGCCCTTCCATATCTTCGAAAGCATCTGCCCTTCTGCGCTTTTTCCCCAGCAGCAGCCAGAAAGCCCCCACAACCAAAACCAAAATAACAACTATGGCTATTATCATTTCTGCCGATACTGTCATACCCATCCCATCCTTTACTTTTGGGCAGGGATCCGCAATACCATAAAGCTCTCTGCAAAGATCCGCAGCAGGCCGTCTACCGCCTCATAATCTTCCCTGTAAAGAACAGGCTCCGGGAACCCGGGATCCGGCTTCCCCTCCCCGCTGGCAGGCCTTGTAATCTCTTTTCTCACCGCCTGCCCGGTGATGGGTTTTCCTTCCTGGCCTGTCAACGCCAGCACCACCGGGTCTTTTTCTTTGTTCACTGCCTTTATAATATATTCCCCTGCTTTTTCATCCAGGGTGATATTCAGGTAGACCCCCCATTTGCGCAGCTCTTCTTCCTGCCCCTCCATAGGAACTGTCACTGTCCCCATATTCTCACTGTACATTTTCTGCACATAATAGCTGGCAGTGGGATAAGCGCCCTTTTCATCAAACCAGATCATATCCGGCGACCATTGGGCATAGCCCAGCCTTGCCAGGAGCGGCGCATAGGAGGCCAAAATCACCACATCCGCATTTTTTTCCACCCCTGTCAAAAAGGCCGCCTCCGCCAGCGCGCCCTCAAAGGTGTTGGCATAGGGTTTATTCATGCCGCATTCAGGATGGGCTGCATATTCCCCGGAAAAGACCTTCACTTCCCTGGGATAATGGTCATAGAAATCCACATGGCTATAAAACCACTGGGGCTCCACATAGTAATGCTCGTCCACGGCATAGCAGAAATTCCCGTTTTCAGCAGTATTTTCCCGGTAATACTTCCATGCATCATGGTAACGTGCGGATGTAATGTCCGGTCCGGCGGAGCCTATGAGCTTCAGCTCCGGGTATTTTTCATGGACCGCCTTTTCAAAAAGGCGGTACCTTCCGAAGAAATCCCCCTCCGGTGTCTGCCACTGCTCATTTCCGATCCCCAGCATGGTAAGCCCGAAAGGTTCCGGGTGCCCCATCTGCGCCCGTACCGCCCCCCAGCGGGTATCCGGGCCGCCATTGGCAAATTCAACCAAATCCACTGCATCCTGGAGGAACTCCTGGAACTCCGGCGTGCCCATCCCCACCTGCTCCAGTGACTGGTACTGGCAGGCAAGCCCTACGTTCAGCACCGGCAGGGGCTTTGCGCCAATCATTTCACAGAGTAGAAAATACTCGTAGAAACCAATGCCCAGGGTCTGGTTATAATGGGCATACTCTGTATGCCACCCATTTTCCTTTGTTGTTTCATGCAAAGCCCAGCGGTTAAAATTGGCTTTCCTTCTCTCGGGAATCCCTACGCTTTCTTTCCAGCGGTAACGGTTTTCAAGGGTATTGCCCTCCACAATGCAGCCCCCCGGGAACCGCAGGAAGCCCGGATGCAGCCCTTCTAACAGTTCAAACAGGTCCCGCCGGAATATCCCTGCCACCGCATCCTCCGGCATCATGGAAATAAAATCAAATTCCACACAGCCCTCTGCCTCTAAAGCAATCACGAAATCGGCCCCCTCTGCCGGTTCCTCTGCCTTCAGTACCGTTTCATAGCGGGCCCACTTATGCAGGCGCCATTCCTCTGCCGGCTCCTGGGCGCAGGCAATTACAGCCTCTGCGTATACCTTATCCCCCTTTTTTACCGAAACCAGAAAGTTCCCCTGGTAGGAAGCCAGCCTTGCATAAAAGGATACCCTGTACCCCTGGCCCTTTTCCAGATAAATGCCATTATAAGCCTTATTTTTGAACCCCTGGCCCGGTTTTGAAGCGGTAAAACGCAGGTAGTTGGGATTTTCCCTAAATAAAGGGCTTCCCGTTACGTACTCCATTTTTCCGCCCTCCTCCTGGGCAGGGTACCAGCCATAGCCGGAATCCTTTTTCACATAGTAGTCCCCTTTGTCCCCATAACAGTCATAAAATTCAAAAGACCTGTTTTCTATCATCTCCGCATACAATCCGCCGTCAGCGGCATAATTGATGTCCTCAAAAAACAGTCCCATCATCCCTTCCGCTATTGGCTTCCCCTTTTGGCTGGAAATCTTTAATCCCATATGATATATCCTCCCTTGCAGCAATGCCCGGGCAGGTGCCAATTGTTATCAGCCAGCGCCTGCCCGGGCATAAACCAAACCATCAATTTTAATGCTGTTTCTTGGCCTCTTTCCCTCACCCTACGTGGGGTTCATCGCAAAGCGTAATTGCGCCCGGCGCTTTTCCCTCTGTCTCAAAAAGAAGGATGGTATTCTCCCCCTTCCTGATCAAAGGCGCCGGTATGTATAGCCGCTTCTGGGGGCCAATCTCCCAGAACCTGCCTAAATGGAAGCCGTTCAGGAACGCGCAACCCTTTCCCCAGCCGCTAAAATCCAGGAAAGTATCTCCTGCCTCCTGGGCTTCAAAGGTAAACTCATAAAAGCCCGGTGTCCCCTGGGCAGGGGTTTTTCCAAAATCCAGCCCGGAGAGGTCCTCCATGGGCAGACAGTACTGCTTCCAGTAATAATGCTGGTGCCCGTTAACCAACACGCCGCCTATGCCCTTGCCCTGGCACTCTAACTTGGGGCCGTAATTGACACGTCCCATATTTTCTACCAGAATGGAAATTTTCTCTCCCTTGAAAGCCTTCTCCTCAAAGCTGCATTCTTCTAAAAGCTCCCTGTCATAAAGGGTTGCCAGGGGTTTTTCATCCATAAAAATATTCGCCCTGTCATTTGCCCCCAAAAGCCGGATGCCCCAAATGTCCCTTTCGGGTTCCAACTGGCTCTCATACATAATATAACCATAGCCCTGGCCTAATTTTTCCATGAGCTGAGGCGTTACACTTTCATGAGCCTTGGAGAGGTTCCCAAGGTTCTGGAAAAGGCCGGCGCTTCTCTTTACTTCCAGCCTTCCGTATGCTTTACGTGTAATTTTCGTGGTAAATTCCACCTGGGGAATGGAAACGTATTTGGATATCACCTTCTTAAAAGCCTCATACTTGGGCGTGATCTGGCCATCCTCCGTCAGGGGGGCGTCATAATCATAAGAAGTAATATCAGGCGTCAGCTTGTCACTATAGTTGGAACCGTTGAAAAACCCGAAATTCGTCCCTCCGGTAAACATATAAAAATTAACATTCCCATGGGAAAGCATATAGTCCAGGTCCTTGGCATGCCCTTCTATGTCGCCGTTCTGGTGGGACTCGCCTCCCCAGCTGTCAAACCAGCCTACCCAGAATTCCATGCACATCAAAGGCTTATCGCCGATTATTTTTTTGATTACGCCAAAGAATTGCTCTCCCCTGGAGCCAAAGTTGCCTGTCTGGAAAACACCCTCCGCCTTTCCGCAGTCAAAAAGCTCCCGGGATGGCCCGTCGGAAGTGACAAGGGGAACGCTGCAGCCGTTTTCAATCATCAACTGCTTCAGATAGTCCATATACCCATGGTCATCCCCATAGGAACCATATTCATTTTCCACCTGCATCATAATTACCGGCCCGCCTTCTGTAACCTGGAGAGGCGCTATCACCTGGAACAGCTTTTCATAGTAGGATTTCACATGGGCAATATAGGGCCCATACATACAGCGCAACCTCATGCCGTCCTCTTTCAGCAGCCAGTAGGGAAATCCCCCGAACTCCCATTCCGCACAGATATAAGGCGATGGCCGCAAAATCACCCACAGCCCCAATTCCTGTGCCGTTTTTACAAAACCCGCAATATCCAACCTTCCGGAAAAATCAAACACGCCTTTTTCCTTCTCGTGAAGGTTCCAGGGGATATAAGTTTCCACCGTATTACAGCCCATGGCCTTTAACTTTTCCAGACGGTCTCTCCAATATCCAGGAACAATCCGGAAATAGTGAATGCTTCCGGAAATAATTTTCATCTTCTCCCCATTAAGGTAAAAATCATCCTTAATTTCAAATTTGTCTTTCATGATGTTATCCTTTCTCCATTTTACATTTCTGCCCCTGCTAACCCACTGGCGGCAGATGCTTTGTATGCGCAAAAAAGAGGCAAGGTGCCAATCCCTGCCTCCTTTGAAGCGGGAAAGCGTCATCACCGCTTCCTCACTTCTAACTATATTATGTTTTTTGCTATTTGTAAAGCTTATTCAATGCCCTTTGCCGTACTGTCCATTCTATCGGCCCAGCTGTCCGGTTCTTTGTTATTTATATATCCCAAAGCTGCTTCACAGTCAATAGAATGGTGCAGTTCCTTTAAAAAACTGGCACAAACCTTATTTTTCAGCAATTCAGCATTATTATGTATGCCATACAGATTGCTATAATACTGCATTTCAAGCCCACAGCCAACGATTTTATCAACAATAAGGCTTTTCGTTGTATTTTCGTCCGAAAACAGCTTTTTTAAGACGCTGATTAAGCCCTCGCAGGTCTTGGTATCCGCCAGCCTGCATTCGGAGATGATTTCATCAAAAAAAGTTTGAAAGTTATTTTTATCCTTAAAATCTATATGCGCTAAAAAACGTATCACATCATCTAAATCCTTTAAACGGGGCCTTACCAGAATTTGATGCATTTTCCATGCCGTCTGGTACAGCAAAGGCGTGGTGTTTTCCAATACCACTTCTTTTCCCCCAACCGTTTTATATAAAATCGTTTCCGGCTGGAAATGAAGGGGCATATCAATGGCAATATCAATTTCAAAAGACATTTTGCAGTCACAAATCTCAAGGCCAACAGTTGTAAAATCGCCATCAGCAGCATAGTTTACCAAGTAAAGGGCAACCGTGCCGCTATCCCTAAATATTCCGCCATAGCCAAGCTCTTCGAATTCTAAAATAAACTCCGGCCGTTCCTGCAAGTTCAATTTCCGGGCCATAATCTCTTCTAGTTTATAAAAAATAGCAACCAGTTCCTTTTCCAGTAATTTTTCAATCTCCCGGATAAACTGATGGTAACTGCCATAACCAAATTTTTCCGGCACTGGGATATTACTGTGCCTGTTTCTATAAACCAGGTCAATGTCCCCGCCATTTAGAAGCCTTTTGTAAGGATCCCGGTGATACTGGCTTGTTAAAAAACTGCCCTTAATAACAAAAGGCAAATGGCCGGCAATATAAATCATCAGTTCTTCTTTGATTTCTAAAGCAATTTTGTCATAATCCATGCTATTATCCCCCTTTATGCCACTGGCCTGAATCCCCAGTTTTGATCAAGGTTTTTATTGCTGTCATAAATGCAGCATTCATATTTTTCTTTAATAATTTCCATCCCGGCCTTTTGCAAATGGCCTTCAAAAGCCCTTGGGAAATTTTTAGGATGTAAATAAAATTTACCTAAATCAGCATTGTCTTCATACGATGTATCCAATGCCTCCATTAAATTTTTGCGGACTGACAAAAACCTGATATCCGGCTCCCTGTCATTTTTTGAAAGATAAAGATTGTCCTTAATGGCAATTGCTTCCAGCAGGCCAATATCATTATATTTTACTTTCACATGTACTTCAAAATAGCTGTTCTGGATTTTAGCCAGGCAGTTTTCCCTATATTCTGTATTTCCCCAGCTATCCACATCAATCCCAAAATAATCTATGGCGCTTTCTGCATTTATTTCAATTTTTGTCCTGATTGCCTGGAAACCATTTTCTGAAAAATTATTTTTTACTCTCCCTGCTTCCACCATCGCATCGTCAAGATTTTGGGCAACAATGCGCTGTGTATACATTGGCTGATCCACAAAATCTCCTTGGGCAAGCCGAATTAAAACAGGCTTTACATCATTTTTCCTGCATAATTCTATATAAGCGGATATGTTATTTTGCGTTTCCATTGTAACATGTGCCTGAAAACAAAAATTCTTTCTTTGGCCTTGGTTAAGAAAACTCATACTTCCTCCAATTGGATAAACAATTAACATTCTCTGTTGTAAGGCAGCTTCCTTTCAATTTCATTCATTATACTACTTTTAGAGATAAAATTCAATCAGAAGGCCTATTGGCTGCAAATACCGCTAAGCCCTAAACCGAAAGTATGTGTTTTTTACCCCTACTGTTTTCTCCGTAACCACCATGCAGCTATCCCGGCCATAAAAGCGGATAAACCCACTGCAACTGCCGGGCACCATACCATGGCATCAAATGTTTTTCCCGCAAACCTGTATATTTCATTTTGGATATAAAAATCCTTGCTGCCAGAAAGCCTGAGCGGCATAAAATTAGCAAATACATGATCCACTTCAAAGCTTGCCATCTTCTCCATGAGAAGGAGCAATATCCAATAAAAGCTCATTACTACGATCCCGGCCATGATCCTCTCCATCAAAACCGACACCAGGACCGTCATGGAAACCACAAAAATAAGCGCTATATAGCCACGGCTGCAGTTCCAGGCAAACTGCTTTGCATATGTGATAGAAAATACTGAAAAAAAGGTATCTTCGCTGCTTTGTATATACTCACCACCTCCCGAAAAACCAAAGGGTGCCATTTTCACCAAAAAATAGAAAGTAACTGCCACAAAATAGAATACACTCCCCATCCCGAAAGCCGTGATGGCCCTCCCCAGGCCAAGCCTCTTTTTCCCGTTTTTTGTGGACCGGCAAAGTTCCTTCATCTTAACCTGTGGATCCTCCGCAAAGAGCGGCATTATGATGATGGATATCATGACCAAAACCAAAAGTATAAAGCTGCCCATGTCACGGTCCAATGCCTTCCATCCTTCCGCAAAGCCTACCCTCAATCCGGTAAGTTCCCCTGCTTTCCCCATAAACCTTTCTTTTTCACTCTCCGTATAATCAAAATTGGTGCTCTCATCCAGCTTCCGTCGTATCTTCCTTAAGCGGTCCTCAAAAAAGGAATCAATCTCCCCCTCTGATAAGTCCCCGGCCTCCCTGCCGGAATAATTAAGGACTACCAGTTTCTCTATATTCGTTTCATCCACATAGACCGCCTCCTGGATATTTTTGAGCATCACCACCGCTTCCTGGATCCTTCTGTTCCCCGCATTTTCTTTCCCATGCGCCAGATTTTCCCACCCACTTGCCACAAACCCGTCCCTGTCCCACAGTTCATAGCTCTTTACTGCCTGGTAACTGCTGCCCACCGACAACATAAAGACAGCAGCCAAAAAGAAAATAAACGGTTTCGTTTTCAGTATTCTCTTGCTTTCTGCCTTAACAATAGATCTCATAGCCTTCCCCCCTAATGCAAATAATATTTCTTATCCCTTCTCCCCAGCCAAAAAGCGGACACCCCTATATAGGCCACTGCCAGGATCAGGACAACAGCCATATAGGGCACCAGTATTTTCCCACAGAAGAAAAAGTCTTTCACTACTGCGTCACTGGCAAACTGAAGGGGATAAAGCAATTTCATCTGGCTGTAAGTGTTGGACAGCCTTGCCTGGGCGGCAACTGCCAGCACCGAAGCCAGGGAGGTTATCTTCAGGTTCCTGGACAGGCAGGACAACAACATGGTAAAGTTTGCAAATACCAAAACGCCAAGCAGGCCGCCCACAATCTTAAAAAGCATACCTGTACCAATATTAATATGAAAGATACAGTTGAACCAATAAGTCTGTGCCGATGCCCCAAACCCGCCAAAAGTGGCAACCGCACCATGCTCTATGAGCAGCACCCCGGTAAAGATCATATAGGCAGAAGCTGTAAACAGATTTCCCGCTATCCATCTTGCCCGGAAGTCTTCTTTTCTTCCCTTTGCCGCAGATAATGTCAACTCATTGATACCGCCCAGGCTGTCTTTTGCATAGGTGCAGGCAAGGGCAAAGGCAACCACAAGAAAGAATACCGGATACTCCAGGTCATACCAGTTCATAAAATTGGAGATCCCCTGGCAGTATGCGATGCGCACAGGGGTATTGATCCCGGCAATCTTCCGGTCCAGCACCTTGATCTGGGGATCTGTAAATTTCACCAGGCCGGCATACTGGTTCTCATACATGAGCTGTTCCTTTACTGCTTCCCGGTACTTCCGGTAAAATGCCTCCTCCGAATCCAGAAAGCCATAATCCAGCCCCATCTTGTTATTTCCATTGGACATATAATAGGAATAATAGGCATAATTGATAAAATAATTTGGGTACATATATTTTGTCATTCCTCCGGTGCCTAAAAATCCCCTGTGCCCATCCAGATACTGCTTATCCGCACTGGCTTCATACGATTCTTTCAGATCCAGCAGATATTCACCATCCACTATGCCCTCGATTTCCTTTGCTGCCTCCTTTAACGCCCGGTAGGATGCAAGGCCGCTTACCACCTCCCCATTTTTATCAATGGCCCTCCACTGGGAATTCATGTCCAGATAGATAAAGGTATGAAGGGTGGATAGGATGCACATTGCCATGACAGCAACAATAGATACCTGGTTCCAGAGTTTCCTGTATTCAAACTTCACTAATGTCCCCATAGCTTACACCTCCGTTTTCCCTATTCCTTATAACTGCTTCCATTATGGATCACGCTCCATGGGCTGCCCTTACCGTCACGGACAAGGATCAGGTACTGCCATACCCCATCCCCATTGCAGTATTCGCAGACAAAAATATCACTGCTGTCATACCCTGCGGCAACCCCTTTATCCTGGTCATCATAGATTGCCAGCACTCTCGGGTCCATACACATATAAGTCACCATCTTTGTACTTGGCTTGATCCCAAGTGTATCTGTCACATAGACCCGTGCGGCAGCATAGGCTTGTGTAGTCTCCCGTGTGTCAAACCTGCTTGTATAAAACGAGCCGGACATATCGAAAGAATAATTATCCTCCTTTGGGGAGCCTCCTTCCACCAGGCCGTTAGCCTCCTGGATCATATCCTCCCGCTCCTGACGGTAATTTTTCAGTTCCTCCTCCAGGTTCCTATCTTCCTGCCCAGCCACAGCCCCCTTATCATTCTCCGGGCTTGGCGCCTGCACCTGGGATCCTCCCTGCCCCTTCCCACTTTCATTTGCACATCCTGCCAGCCCCAGAGCCATTGCCCCTACCACCATTGCTGTAAACAATTTCTTATTCCTCATTTCCTGCTCCTTTCTTTGTGTCAAGAATTTTCTTCCATAATCCCGCCTGCAAAAAACACCCGGCCAGGACATATACTATCCTAAACGGGTGTTGTGTTATTTTTTCGTTATCCATGTGTTATAGCTGTAAATTTTTGGGGTCCGTAAATATTTCATAAGTGACCACCACATACCTGCCATAAGGCAGTTTTCTGCTGGTGTGCTCCACCACAGCATTATCCCCAAGAACTACATTTTGATAATCAAGCCTTGCATACAGCAGGCCGTCTTCTATTGCAAGGTATGCCTGGGTCTTATCTTCATTTATTCCTGCAGCACCATCTGCTGCCTGCATGCCTGCCATTTCCACAAACCGCCCCAGTTTTTCACCAGGCAGCCCCTCCGGAAGGTTACTGTAGAAGGTAGCCTCTGCCCTCCATACCCTGCCTGTAACCGCATTTAAGTATAAAACAGCATCCATATAGGAACCTGAAAAATGCACTGTCCAAAAACTGTAATAGGGTTCCAATGGCACCCTTGAATTCCCCTTCTGTGCCCCAACCCCCAGGGTTGCTTTTACAAATCCCAATCCGGCCCCTTCCCCCATGGCTTCCCCCTGCTCCATTCCCATTGCCATGAGCCATTCTTCCCCTTCCCGGACCGCTTCCTCCATAGAAACCTGCCCTTTAACCGGATCATGAAGCGTCTCCCCCAGCCGCTGGTTCCAGCTTTCCACGGCATCCTTCACCTGCCCTGTGGTAAGGGAATATCTTTCCCCGCCATCCTCCTTCTCCCTTTCATTTTCCCAGCCCTGCCATGGGCGGACCGGGAATTCTGCCGCCACGATCCCGCTTTCCGCCAAGAGCCGGCCTTCCCTTATATACAGAATCAGGTTCGTGGCCGCCATGCTGCCAAAGATAAAGGCCAATGCAAGGGACAGGGTAAGGAACGTATATTTATATGTTTTCTTCATCTGCGCCTCCTCCCGGCAGGGGGAATCCAATGATGGCCACAGTGCCCGCCTTCCCATCGCTTTCTATCTCCATCTTTGCCCTGTGTATCTTCACAATCTTTGATACCAGCGCCAGCCCCAGCCCTGCCCCATGCTGTTTCCTGGAGCGGGACTTGTCTGCCATATAAAAGGCCTCTGTTATACGCCCCAGTTCTTTGGGCGGGATCCCTTTTCCGTTATCTTTGACCCGAATCTGGTAGGTATCCTTTCCCCGGGTCCCGCTGATCCATACATCCCTGCACTCCGCCTTGGCTGCATTGTCAACAAGGTTCAGAACCATGGCCTTAAACAGGTCATAGTCCACTTCTATCATACCATCCTCTATTTCCATATGCAGCCCTGCCCCGTACTTCCTGCATACAGGCTCTATGCCCTGCCCAAGATCTTCAAACATTTCTTTTACCGGCATCCTCACCAAAAAGAAGTCCTGCTTATCCAGCACAAACAGGTCCATCAGCTTTAATGCCAGGGACTCCAGCCTCATGCCCTCACTCAAAATATACCCGGCTGCACTCTTTACTTCTTCTTTAGGCAGATCCCTGCGGCAGAGCATATCTGCATAGCCGATCACTGACGTCAGAGGGGTTTTCAGCTCATGGGCAAAGTTTGCCGCAAAATCTTCCTTCTGTCTTGCCATATCAGATAGCTCATCAATCTTTTCCTCTACCTGCTGTGCCATCTGGTCAAAATCGGCTGCCAGCTCACTGACCTCATCCCTCCCCTTTATGCCAATTTTCTCGGAATAATTTCCCTTTGCAATCCTCCTGGCCGCTTTTCCCACTTTTTTAATAGGGCCAGTGAGTACTTTTGTCAGCAGGAAGATCACAGGGAAACTGATACACAGGATAACTATGTATATCTTCTGCAAATAAGCAGCCATGCTTTTCTGGGCATCCACCACAGGGCTGATATCCGTCTCCGTGACCAGACAGGCCTTCCGGTCCCCCTGCGCTATGCAGCCATATACAAGGATATCGCTTTCCCCTCCTTCCCGTAAGATCCGGAAGGCTATCTGGCCATCCCCCTCCCCATTAAGCCCCAAAAAATCAGGCTGCACATTTATATTTGAAAAGATGCAGCCCCCATCCTGGCCAAAAAGGGCAACAGGAACAGTGAACCTCCCTGCCATATTGGCCAGGCTGCCTGCATCCTTTTCTAACAATCCCGGCTCCAGATACAGGATTGACTGTAAGATATACTTGTTTTGCTGGAATTCCTGAAAGGCATATTTTTTCTCCTGCTCTATGGCATTCCCATAGGCATAGTTTACCAGCAAAAACCCTGCAGCCTGGAATGCAGTCCCAAAGAGCAGTACAAAGCAAAGGAATATTTTATGGAATAATTTCATGGGCTTTCCTCCAGCCGGTATCCCACACGGAATACAGTCTTGATCTGTTTCTCCCAGTTCAGCTTCCTCCGGAGCCGCTGGATATGGGAATCCAGCGTGCGGGTATCCCCCATGAACACCTCCCCCCATATTTTTTCATACAGCCTGTCACGGTATAAGGCAGCACCTTTGTTCTGGGCCAGCTCCACCAGCAGGTCAAATTCCTTGCATGTCAGTTCCACTATTTCCCCTGACTTGGTGACAGTCCTTGATACGATGTCAATTTCCACATCACCCAAAGACAGCTTTTGGTTGATCTTCCCATATCTGCGGAGCAGCGCCTCTACACGGGCTAACAGCTCCCCTATCTGGAATGGTTTTACAATATAGTCATCCGCCCCCAGCTTCAGCCCACGGATGCGGTCATTTACTGCGCCTTTTGCAGTCATAAAGATCACAGGTGTCCCAAAAGGTTTGATATATTCCAGCAATTCATACCCATCAATCTCTGGCAGCATAATATCCAGCAGGATCAAGTCAAAAGTTTCTTTTTCCAGATAATCCGCCCCTGCTGTCCCATCATAAGCGCAAGTGCATTGGTATCCTTCTGCCGACAGGTTTATCTTTACTAAATTTGCAATCGCTTCTTCGTCTTCAATAATCAATACTTTCATCCCAAAACCTCCCATATAAATTGTAGCATAAGGATGTGTCAAAGTTGCGTATTTTTCGTGTTCTCCCAGATTATTTATAAATATGCCAAGATCTCATCACCACTTCTAAACCATAACAAACAGCACCCATGTACAAAAGACACAGGTGCTGCAATCCAAAAACTTGGCAAAAGCATATTATCCGGCTTAAATGCGCTTCAGAACAGGCTCAGCTGCTCATAATCCGTTTTCCGTTCCAGGAGGCAGGGAATTTTATGCAGGAGGCTTTCTGTCTTCGCATCATTAAACATCCATTCTGCGATCTCCTGCTGTTCCAGGATCAGAGGCATCCTGCCATGCACCGGCTTCATGGAAGCATTTGCGGCAGTGGTAAGGATCACATAATGTTCCCCATCCTCATACCGCCTGCAGACCCCCGCCATAAACAGTATGGCCATATCATTCCTGAAAAATATATTCTTTTCCCTTCTGGGATTCCACTCGTAAAACCAGGATGCAGGAACCACAATACGCCTGTGAAGGATACTGTCACGGAACAAAGGTTTTTCCAATGCTGACTCACATCTGGCATTAAAGATCAGCTTTTTCCCTTCAAAGCCAGGCAATCCCCAATGCTGCCATCCGCAGCATATGGAACCGCCTTTTCCATACAGCACCGGTGCATCTTTCCCTGGATAGATATCGCCCGCTTCCATCCAGCTTACAGCCTGTACAGATTCCTGCCCCTTCTTTTCACCCATCTGCCTGGTTAGCTTTTCAATCTCCCTGGCTGTCTTATCATCCACATAATATCTGCCGCACATAAAGTCTCCCCTGAATGATTTTTCATTATCTTACTACTTATTCTACCCGTTATCAAGCAGGCAGATACCTGTAAACTTCAAGCCATCAGGAAACAGAAACAAAATCCTAAAAGTGCCAATGTGAAATTTAAGCAAAATAAAAACCTCGAAAATCAATATTTTCGAGGTTTTCTAAAGAGGCGCAGACCGGATTTGAACCGGTGCATCAGGGTGTTGCAGACCCACGCCTTACCGCTTGGCTACTGCGCCATATAAATATTATAACAAACCAGCAAACTACAGTCAATAATATTCTTTTTGTAATTTACCGCAACAATGACTCCGACGGGAATCGAACCCGTGTTACCGCCGTGAAAGGGCGATGTCTTAACCGCTTGACCACGGAGCCTCTTACTATCCTTCTTCTCCGGTGTCATCCGGCCTGGGCTGAGTGTACCTCCCACTTCGGCTTACACTTCAAAGCTTTCCGTTGGGGGCTGCTATATCAAGCATCCCCAACGAAAATAATCATATCATACTTCCATACATTTGGCAAGGGAAAATTTTCTATTTATCTATTTATTTAACGATTCTTCCTGGATCCTGTCAAATTCAGCCATGCACTCGTCCACTGTGGCACCGCCTAACAAATCCCTTACTATCAAACAGGTATTCCCCCACTGTTCCAGCTTCATCCCAGCATTAGAACCAAGCACATACACGTTCTCCTTAATCCTGTCATTCAGCGGTTTTAACGCAGGCACGCAATCCACTTCCACATTTTTAGAGGGAGAAATCACCTTATTTGTTTCCGTATAAACCTGAAGCGCCTCATCAGAAACCATTACGTCCAATGCCGCCATCGCATCTTCTGCATGTTCCGCTTCAGCCCCTACCGCAAAACCGGTCATAGGTATCACCGGCATCTGCCCCCGGCTGCTTGGGAACCCAATAACCAGCATTTCAAAATCCGTCTTTCCATAAGCAGTATCTGTGTTTGCCGCCCCCCAGTATGCCATCACAATAGGCGTTTTTTGGGCAAGGAAATCCTCCCCTTCCCCTTCAATGGCTTCGCTCACATAGGCTTTTTCAGCATCAATATATCCACAATCAATCAATTCCTGTAAAAATTCAAATCCCGGGCGCATATAATCGCTGTATTTACTCTCCCCGCTGTTTAATGCGGCAATCTCCGCTTCTGTATTCCCTCCATTGTACAAATCCGCATATGCCTGGGCAAGGACAAAAGTTTCCAGCCACCAGCGGTTCGCCCCAATTGGCGTCTCAATCCCGTTTTCCTTAAACACACGGCAGCATTCCAGGAACTCTTCCGGCGTCTCCGGCAACGTAAGCTGGTATTCATCGAACATATCTTTGTTGATAAAAAGGCCGTATGCCACCACTTCCTGGGGAATCGCCACCAGCTTTCCGTCAACAACGTTGGCTGTCCTTACAACATCCCGCAAATTCTTTGCACTTTCAAGGCCGGACAAATCCATCAGCTTCCCTTCCTCTGCCAAGGCCTGAATGACATCCGGGTTTAAGAGGTAGATGTCGTCCATGTTATTCTTTGCCCGTTCAAGAGCCACATCATCATAAGTCTTATCCAGATGATCTTCCGCCGTATAAGTTATATATTCCACCTTTAGCCCCAGCTTTTCCTCCGCCATAATGACCGTCTTATCTGACGCACTCCTTGCCACATTGTCAACGCCCGGTTCCGTTTTCTCCATAGGGCTGAACAGGTTTACTGTCCTTTCCTCCCCCTCCTCCAGCACGATCATGTTCTGGCCTTCACTCCTTTTTTCTCCACATGCCGCCATAACAAACATTGCCATCCCCACAAGAGAAACCGCTGTAAATTTCACAATGTTGTTTTTCATGTTTTTATTCATGCCTTACTTCCTTTTTATATATTGTTCCACAACCTGCTTCAATAACGCCATGTCAATAGGCTTTGCCAGATGGACATTCATTCCTGCATTCAAAGCCTCTTTCTCATCCTCCACAAAAGCATTAGCTGTCATGGCTATGATCGGTATTTCCCCCGCATCCCGGCGCTCCAGCCCCCGGATTGCCCTTGTGGCATCATAACCGTTCATTACCGGCATCTGCACATCCATTAAGATCGCGTCAAACTCCCCTTCCTGGGAATTTTTAAAACAGTCTAATGCTGCCTGGCCATCACCTGCAATGACACAGGAGGCACCCTCCATGGCCAGAATCTCCGACAAAATTTCCGCATTGATTTCATTATCCTCTGCTGCAAGAAAATGGAGCCCTTCCAAACTGCTTTCCCCGGCAGGTTGGGTGGCATCTTTCTTCTTTTCTCCTGCCTGCATTTCCTGGATCTTGCTTTTCAGCGACTGGATAAAAAATGGTTTCCAAAGGACGGCCACATTTTTTATGTGGCGGCTTTCTTCCTCTATGCCATCCATACCCTGGTCTGCAAGAATCAAAATAGGGGCCATGCCTGGCATAGCGTCCCTTAACTGTCCCGCTGTCTGCAAACATTCCTCACCAGGAGCATGCCCATCCAGCAGTATTAGCTGGTATGCCTCCTCCCTGGCTATACCAGAGGCTGCCAGCCCAAGTGCTTCTTCCCTGCCTGAGGCCACATCCACCAAAACACCTGTATTGGCCATAAGCGCCTGGATATCACTGCCCTGACGCTTGTCGCAGCACACCGCCAGAATCCTGGAGATCCCGCTTTTTTGCCAAAATTCCTTCTCTTCCTTCCCTTCCGGTATCCGGAACTCCAATTCTACACGGAAAAGGCTCCCCTTATCTATCTGGCTGGAAACCTCTATCGTACCACCCATAAGCTCCACAATATTTTTGGTAATCGCCATTCCCAGCCCGGTTCCCTGTATCTTATTGGTGGTACTGTTTTCCGCCCTGGTAAAGGCGTCAAAAATAGTCTTTAAATATTCCGGGGTCATCCCATATCCATTGTCTTCCACTTCAATCCTGATATGTTCATACTGGCTGGAACGTTGTTTCATCCCCATAATCCGGAACCAGATGCTCCCTCCTGCCGGCGTATACTTTACAGCATTTGACAGCAGGTTGATTAAAATCTGATTAACCCTGGTTTCATCCCCTATCAGCCGTTCATGCTTAATCCCTGTGACTTCCACATGGAATTTTTGCTCTTTGTTATTTGCCATGGGCCGGACAATGGCATCCACGGAATTTACAAGGCCGCTTAAGGTAAACTCTTCAACTGTAAGCACTACCTTCCCGCTCTCAATCTTTGATACATCCAGAATATCGTTGATCAGGCTCAGTAAATGCTGCCCGGATGCCGTAATCTTTTTGGTATATTCCCTCACCTTATCCGGATTTTCTGCCTCTTTGGCAATCAGGGTTGTAAAACCCAGGACTGCATTCATGGGTGTCCGGATATCATGGGACATATTGGAGAGAAACATGGTCTTGGAATTGCTTGCCAACTGCGCCGCCTGCAGCGCTTCTGTCAATTGCTTACTATGGATTTCCCTCTCCGCTTCCCGCTCCTTTTGGATCCTGTTCTGCTCCCTGTGGTTAAAATAATAGAGGATACAGCAAAGAAAGAATGCAACCAGCATTACCGTAACAACAACAAAAATATTCTGATTGACAGATTTTCCTTCCTGCTGGATAGCCTCAATTGGTACAAAGCCAATCAGGTAAATAGCGCCTCCGTTCACCGCCCACATATAATTCAGGGCACTTTTCCCCCGGATATTGTGGTAAAACATAATGCTTTTTCCTCCTGCAAGGCACGTGGTAACCTCATCCAGCAGCTTTTTATCCTTAATATCGTTGGCCCGGTAAAAATCCTCCAGGTTCACATGCCCCGCACTGCGTTCCCCCATTCCTTTGGGTTTTAACACCAGCCGCTCTGTTTTTGCATCCATGATATAAAGCATGGCTCTTTTATTATAAAATCCATCCGGGAGCGACCTGTCAAGGCTGTCATAGACATATTCAATGTACAGCATCCCAAATTCCCTGCCGTCCCTTTCCACTGGGCATTTCATGGTATATGCCCAGGTTCCCATATAATTAATATATGACTGGGAGATTGCCACCCCCGCTACTTCCTCCCCAAGGGAAAAATCCAGCCCTTCTTCAGAAAATACTTCACCAGTATTTGAAATCCCTTCCTTTTCCCCCGACCGTATCAGCGATATCTTCACCATTGTCTGGTTTTTTTCATAGGCACGGATGTAATCTTCCGGATTCTCAGCCCTTGCAATCTCCAGTGCCATCAGCTTTTGGAACTCTGCTTCCTTGTCAAAAATCGCTTCTATGGTAGATTTGATCAAATCTAAGCTTTCCGTAAGATTTTGAATTGCTGAGTCAGACATTTGTGCAGAAATTTTCCGTGCCACAGAAAATACCACCGCCCCCAAAATGCAAAAAACCAAAATGATAGAAAGCAGCAACGAAACGCTTTTATCTATCTTTTTTCTGTTCTGCTTCTTTTTCATTCCTATCCCCCCGCATACCGCAGGGCATGCCTGCGGTACTGCATCTATCTTTCCATTCTACTGCCCTTTGGGTACGATATCCGGACACCTTCTTCATTTTCTTTTTTTCATCACAAGTAAAATACATATGGAACCATACGCTAAGAAACGCTCTTTCAGAATGACTGGCAGGCCATTTGGGAAACACGCTACTCTTTCCTGCTATAAAGCCTTTTATCAGATGAACCCCTGTATCCTTTTATCTCCTCAAAGACATAATTACATAATTATTATATCCTCTAAGCTTATTTTGTGTCAATAATCTTTCCATTTGCCTAAAGCGTGCCTGAAACACGCTTTAGGATTCCTTTAACTTTTTCACCATCAAATCTCTGAGCTCCTCCAAAAACTTTTTATTTTTTGGATAATCATCAAACTTCAGTTCTTTCCCTGCTGCACTGTCAATCATAGAAACAACTGCCTCTCTTCCAATATGGTGCTCCAAAGCGATACAGATGTCCATATCCTGGATGGCATCATAAAAAACCTCTCCTCTGATGGATGTGTATACTGTATCCTTCCCAGGATAAACAATAAAGGGATCACCGGAAGGAAATGCCCCGTCCCCGGAGGTTGTCAGATAAGGATTCACCGGATAGCGGGACAATCTGCCATTATAAAAATTATATCCCCAATGCAAAAAGCCCTTTATATCATACTTGTAAAGCAAAAAGCCTAATACCCTCGTCCGATGGGAAGGCATTGCCAGAAAAGAGTTTGTAACCACCCTCTCGTCTGCACAACAATAATAGCACCACTGGTTTTCAACCTTATGCTCCAGAAATTCGCGGATGTGCGATACACTGGTAACTGGGCAGGCAACAAGCCCTTTCTCATAAAAGTCATATTTGGAAAGTGCATCAAAGGTTTTACTCTCCCCAATCAACGGGCGTATGATGTCAGAAGCGGTTTTATAAGTTTCAATGGCATCCAGCGTAGGTTCATCAGAAATATGAAAATAAGTTTTTTCACTGATTCCCTCATTTGCAAGCTCCTGGGAAATTGCCCCAATATACTGTTTCAGGAACTCAATATATTCCGCGGAATTTGCAGCTACATGCCACCCAAACAGATATTCCTTTTTTCCATTTTCCTCAACCATGATATTTGCGGCATATTTGGCTCCCCATTGGGAAAACATATGGGCAATCTCAAAATATTCAATGCCATTCTTTTTACAAATACCAACAAAACGTCTGAATTTTTCAAATGAAAATTCGTATTTTGAACCGTCCTTTTTAATATCTACCAGTTGGACACACGGCCTGACAGTACCCTCCGCAGTGTCAAGAGGCGGCGTATGTACAGGGACTAAAATCATATTCATCCCACCATCTACTGCTGCCGCAATATACTGATCAATCAGCTCCCAGTGCTTTTCAGAGTAGACCTCTACCTGATGCTGTACAGCAATGCAATCTGCATAAAACCATCTTGTATAAATAAGCTTCTGCTTTGGCAATACCGCAGGAATTACGTGGACCCTCATTACCTGCCCTGCCCAGGACATCGGGCACTCTGGTGTCCATACATTTTTAAACGCAACCTTGATTTTAATTTCGTACTCCCCCGGCGTGATATTCTCTGGGATGTCCACCCGTACCCATATTGTGCTTATTTCGTTAAAGATTGTAAGCTGGGAATTCTGTTCCTTGGCAGGAACGAGAATATCCGGCATGAGCCCCGGCTCAAATGTGATATAATCCTCCCCTTCCATATCCCTTTCTGTGGTAGTCAAATCCATAACAGCATTCTTAACAAAGAATAACTTTACATAATCAGAAAGTTCTGACTCAACAGAAACCTCTGCTTCCATCCTCCGGTCAGATCTTACCCCAACCTGATAAGAAAGCCGTTCACCTGCCAAAACTGTTTTCTCATGTACTTCATTCATTTGGGATATGCTATCCCCGCGCAGTTTTTCTAAAGATGACACCTGGACAACTTGAAATTCCATACTGCTATCCTCCTTGTATTTTAAATTCATCATTTACAGTTAATGCTATTCTAGCATAGTTGGGGGGTATTTACTAACCTTTTATATTTTTTTGTATATAATAAGAGTATACGCCAAATTTTACACACAAAAACAAACGCCGTCACGCTCACCGAGTCGGCTTATTGTATAGGGTAGAGGGAGAATAGTTTCTCGCCCCTCCCATTGAACCGTACGTACGGGTCTCGTATACGGCTCTACAACTTATATTCCAACTTTTACTAAGTAATAGGATAGGGGATTGAGCAACCCAGCTCCATCTTTTATCCTATTTTCAAGTAAATCTTTACTGATAATGAAATTCACTACGTTCATTCCACTTCTTTTGTACCACCCAAGTCTTGAATTCGCAACTTTATAAATATCCTCTTGACTAAATCCATTGTGGTTCTTCCTGTTCAGGTAACAAAGGTTTCTGTAAATGGTTTTCGGCTTCTTCCATTGCTTCATGACTATCACTCT
>CAJTVD010000033.1:14820-40502 GCA_910579495.1 uncultured Lachnospiraceae bacterium | reverse complement strand
AAATTTATTTCAAGACAAAAAATATCTGCTCCGACTGTATAAGGCACTTCACCCAGAGGACGGTAATGTAACAGAAGAAGATATAAAAGATGTTACTATCAAGCACATACTGGTAGACGCAGACTATAACGACCTTGGATTTTCGGTTGGCGGCAGACTTGTTATTTTGGTTGAAAGTCAGTCAACATGGACATTGAATATTATCATACGTGCATTGATGTATCTTATACAAACATATCACGATTTTTTCAAGCGTACCAAGCAAAATTTATATGGTTCTAAAAAAGTGGATATGCCAAAACCCGAATTATATGTGATATTTACGGGTGAAAAGCCGAAAAATCCGCCCGATACCATATCGCTTTCAAAAGACTTTTTTGACGGTGAAAAGATAGCGGTAGACGCAGAAGCCAAGGTATTGTATCAAGAGGACGAGAACAGCATTATCGGGCAGTATATTATTTTCTGCAAAGTGTATAATGGGCAGAGAAAGAAATACGGGCAGACAAAGAAAGCGGTAACGGAAACAATCCGTATTTGCAAGAACAAAAACGTATTGAAAGAATATCTTGAAAACAAGGAACAGGAGGTTGTGGACATTATGATGACATTGTTTGATGATGAGCAGGTTTTGGAAGCATATGTAAAGGATATTGATGATAATGCTACACATAGGGAAGCAAGAGAAAATGCAAGGATAATGTTAAAAAACGGAAGAATTACAGTAGAAGAAATACCAAGTTTTTTCCCAAAATTATCATTAGAAGATGCGAAAGAACTTGAAGCCGAGGTTATGCAGTTAGCGTAATCAATCAAAATCAAATATGGTAACAGCGTTAGAGTATATAGAAACTGAAAAATCTATATGCTCTATTTTTTTCCATTAAGGAGGCATTTTTCTAATACGAGTACCCAAAGCGTAGAGGACAAATTAAAGCGTGTTATTCTCCACGATTTAGGGCATGGAAAACAGGGCAGACCGAGAAAAAGTGATGAAAAATGATGAATACGTCCTTGACAAGTAGCAACAGGCTTAATAGGGATTGTTTTTTGTGTCAAAAATCAGACAATCATTGACGCAAGAAGGGGGGATAAAGTATAATAATATCTGTTGGTATTTGAAAAATTACGAAAAGAGGCGATGCAGTGAAACAGTTTTTTGGAATGAGCCAAAGCGGAAATTTGCAGGAAGCAGTACGGGGGCTGCATAATCCCCAGATGATATTACTGATGTCTAACAGTGAGCAGTTCGAAGCCCATGTGAAGGAACTGGAGAAATTATTTCCCAAGGTGCCCAGCATTGGATGCATTGGCATGAGCTATGATATCAGGGTAGTAGAAAAGGGTGTGGGTGTAGTTGCCTTTTGTGACGGCGTCAACGCTGTTGCCAATGTACTGGAGCAGGTGTCCTTAATGCCAGTGAAATATATTGCCCGTTTAGAGCAGGACGCCCAGAAAATAAACGGTTCCGAGAGGGATACAGTGTGCATCGACTTTTGTTCGGGAAATGATGCCTGCGTGCTCTCCACCATCGGTGCCGTACTGAAAAAAAGAGGCATTTCCCTGGTAGGGGGAACGGGCGACGCAGGTAAAGTATCCGCCAACGGCAGGGTCTATGAGGATGCAGTAGCCTATGCCCTGGTGCGGAACAATGGCGGCAGGGTGAAAACCTATAAGGAAAACATCTATCACAAAATGGGCGATTACCGTTTTATCGCTTCCCATACGGATAAAGCCAACTACATATTAGGAGCCCTGAACGGAAAGCCTGCCAGGCAGGTATATCAGGATATCCTCCATGTGACAGAGAAGGAGATCACGACCCAGACCTTCAAGAACCCTTTCGGTAAAATCAGCGGGAAAGATACCTGTATTATTTCCATCAAGGAGGTCAGCGGGAATGCCCTTGCCTGTTTCAGGCAGGTAAACGACTCCGATGTGCTTATCCTTCTTGAACTGGGGGACTACAGGCAGATCGTAAAGAACACGATCCAGTCCATTTATAAAGATTTTCCCAAAATATCGGCAGTATTTTCTGTCAATTGCCTGTTCCGGTATTTGCTGTTTACGGAAAACCATTATATGGAAGATTATTTAAGGGAAATGAGCGCATTAGGCAGCCATGCTGGCCTGGTGGGATATGGGGAGCATTATAATGGCCAGTTTGTCAATCAGTCCATGACCTGTGTGGCGTTTGAGTAGGGAGGAGAAGATGCTGTTAAGAAAAAAAAGTGGCGTAAAAGAGAAAAAAGACAAGAAGGAAAAATACAGCTTATATCCGGTTTTGTTTGTAATAGACAGCCTGAAAAATTACCGCACGGAGCTTGTGAATAAGGAAGTGGATTCGCTCAAGGAGCTTAGCCTGGTGAGCAGCTCTTTTAGCGAGGTTATCAGCGAGGCTGAGAATTTTCAGGAAAAGCTCCAGGACTTTGGGCAGACCTTTTCCAGCATTGACGAGATTACCGGTGAGTTCGGGGAAGTAAGGGAAGAAATTGCCCGGTCTGTAGAGCAGGCACAGAACGAGGTGGAGGAACTGAAAGTCAATTCCCAGCAGGTACAGGTGGATTTTGACGAGATGGTCACGACCTTTGCGGATCTCCAGGCAGCAACAGAGAAGATAAAAAAATGCATGGGAAAGATCATGGATATTGCCGACCAGACCAACATACTGGCGCTGAACGCTTCTATTGAGGCGGCAAGGGCAGGAAGCGCGGGAAAGGGCTTTGTGATCGTCGCCACAGAGGTAAAGAAGCTTGCAGATGAGATCAAGGGCCTGACCACAGAGGTGGACAGCGGCATCAACGAAGTGGAACATGGGACGGATAAGCTCAGTGAAAGCATTGATACTTCCCGGAAAGCCCTGGGTGAAAGCATTGAAAAGGTGGATGAGACCTATGTGATGTTTAACCAGATCACCCAGGCAGCAGAAGGGGCAGTGAAAGTACAGTCCCAGGTTTCCGGGGTAGTGGATGAATCCAAAAAGGCACTGCAGCTTCTGTGCGGGTTCTTTGACAGGATTAAAGACCAATACCGGAAGGTGGTAACCCATATCAATATGGCAAGTTACCTGGGTACGACCAAAAGCGCTATGTTTGAGGATATTGACAATATGATGGCGCAGATCCCCCCAATGATAAAGGAAAGCGGGCTTGGGGAAAAATAATTGAAAAGCACAGGGGACTTCTTTTTTGCACTGGCAGCAAAAGGGAAGTCTTTTTTGTATGCAGGGGGTATAAAAGTAAAACTAGCCCTAAACAACAGCTACACTTTCTTTCATCCATTTTCGAACCCATATATAATAAATTAAAAATACGCACGGAGGGCCCGGGGATGAAGGAATATTACGGCTCAATCGACAAAGTGGAAGTGGGAAAACGGATCAGGGGAATCCGGGAAGCTAACGGGCTGACACAGGAACAGATGGCTGAGATACTGAAGGTAACGGTTAACGCTGTGAAGGGGTATGAAAAAGGTGAGTATGGCTTAAGCAAGGAAGTGATGCTGCGGTTCCGCCAATATTTCCATGTGACGGCTGATTATCTGCTGTTCGGGTACAGGGAAAATGACCAGAACTTGTTTTTCATGGTAGATAATGCTTCAGATGCGGACAAAATGAAGATTCTCGTCCGGCTGATGGTTTATTTTGTGGCAGATAAAAAGAAAACTTACGGGCAGGAGTTGGGCTGGAAGGACACTGCGGACAGGTTTAAAGAACTGTTTGGGAATTTGCCTGAATAGGGACGGCGGTTTACTATGATTTTTCAGTATGGGCTACTATGCCAGATGGAAAACAATGGCACGATGGATATCAGTGTCCTGATATTGATTGCGCTTTTTATTTTACTGTTCTTTCATACCCTGAACCAGCAGAGGAAGAAAAAGATGGATGAGGAATTTAAGAAAGAGCAGCTGGAAAGGGACAGGCTATATTATGAAGCGTATGATGACCTGGTGAATTTGATCCGGGAGCGGCAGCATGACCTGAAAAACCACATCAGCGCTATTTTAGGGATGGTATACACAGTGGATAATTATGAAGAATTAGTAAAAAGGCAAAAGGAATATTGTAAGGCTATGGTTGATAAAAATAAGGAGACAAAATTGTTGCTGTCTGTGGGAAGCCCGCTGGTGACCGGCTTTCTTTACAGAAAGATTGAGGAAGCGGAAGCTTTGGGGATCACAGTGGATTTCAAAGTGGATATGCCGGAGGCAGGCTTTGTGGTCCCGGATTATGAGGTAGTGGAAATACTGGGAATCTTACTGGACAACGCTGTGGAGGCGCTTGGCGGGGAAGAAGCCCCCATAAAGAAAATCTATGTGGCCCTGGGCAACTGCCATATTGCGGTTGCCAATTCCGGCAGTATGGTGGGGGCAGATGAAGTGGAAAGATTCTTTTCCAGAGGCTTTAGCACCAAAGGAAGGGGCAGGGGAGTGGGGCTTGCCAAATTAAAGAAAATTGCCGCCGGGGCAGGGGGAGAGATCGTGGTTTCCAATGAGGACTGTGGCGGAATAAATTTCCTGCAATTTAAAATTAACTTTTTGCAAAAATAGATTTAGGGCCGCCAGGGATTGGAAAACATACAAAGGGGGCGGCTTTTTGCGGGGATAGTCAAATATAGCTCTAGGGTGGGAAAAGTGCATTTTCGTAAAATTTATTCATGGTATTATTAAAAATAATTCGTGAGGAAATTAGTCCATGCGCAGTAGTTATGAAAATTTTTTACGTAGGCTTTGCCAATATAGAGTGTATTTGAATTTGACACAGGAGGAAACAGGTAATAAACTGGGAATTACCCAGAGCCAATTCAGCAAAATGGAGCTTGGAAAAGTGATTGTGCCCAATAAGGCTTTGGCACTTTTGTCTGCTATGGGGTGGGATATCAATTTTCTCTTTACAGGGAAAAAGTCCCATGCCAGTGTTTCTGAACTTGGCATACTGGTGGATGGGGAGGGCCAGGATTACCGGAAACTCCTGGGCATAATCGCCCTGTTTTTGGAGCAGGGGATTGAAAAATGCGCTGACCAGGTAAGCCTGGAAGCCCGGTGCGAGATTGAGATACTAAAGAGAAGGGCGGAAGGCGGGGCATCAGAGTCTGTTTTGTACGAGATCAGAAAAATAGCGGGCATTGCCCAGATACCCATGGCGGAGAAGCTGGGTGTAAACATCAAAAAGTATCGAATGCTGGAGAAAAAACAGACAGCTCCCGATGCAGAGCTGCTGCTCCGGATATATGAAGTTACCGGATGTAAGCCCAGCCTGTTGCTTGATAATGGACATGTAGAGAAAATGATCATTGATGAACTTTGGGGACAGCTAACCTTGCCGGTGCAAAAGGAAATACTGGCACTGGCAAAGCAGGTGGACTGTTTCTTCAAAATGTAGGGGAATTATGAGGAAAACAATTTTAATTATTGAAGACGACCTGATTCAACTGGAAGCGCTGAAAAAACTTGTGATGGAGGTGGAGGCGGATGTGACAGTGTATGCTGTTTCTGACGCCTTCACAGCCTATGGGATTTTGATGGAAAAAACCATCGACATATTCCTGGTGGATATTATATTAGATCCTACAAAGCCGGGGGACACCTCTGGCATTCAGTTGGTGGGGAAAATAAGAAATATGATAAAGTATATGTTCACGCCGGTGATATTTGTCACTTCGCTGGAAGATACTACAAAATATGCTTTTACGGATTTAAATTGTCTCGGCTATGTGGAGAAGCCTTTCTCACAGGATAGAGTAAAACAGCTTGTGAGAAAGGCATTATATTTTCCATCAGGCGGGGAGACAGAGCCTGCTTTTTGTTTCCGTAAGAATGGAGTCTTCTACCCGGTCAGGGTGCGGGAAGTGCTGTACATAGAAAACACAAGGCATGTGGTGACGGTGCACCTGGTAAATGGGAGCCGCCTAACCGTGCCCTACCAGTCCTGCCAGAGGCTGCTTGATGAGGTGGATGCCAACTGTCTCTTCCAGTGCAGCAGGAGCACTATTGTAAATAAAGACTATGTTCTCAACGTGGATATACAAAACAGGTATATCACGTTAAAGAATTATGACGATAAAATAGAAATTGGAGTTACTTTTAGGAAGAAAGTTTTAGCGGAGTATGGATTATGATTACGAATGTTTGTTTATTGTTGGAAATGCTGTCTATTGTTTTATGCTTACACCGTTTATATGGCGAGAAGTTTAGGTTTGATATTGTTACAGTAAGTTTTTTGTCTGTGTATATGATAATCATGACAGCAATAAATTATTATGGGTTACCTAAAATATATACATTAGTAACTTATATTTTAGTTTTTGGCTACTGTGGAGTAAAATTTCGTTTTTGTATAAAAACTATTATTTTAAACCATGTTTTATGTATGATAATTATTGGTGCTGTCCAACTTGTGGTTATGATTTCGTTTTATTATTCATTTGACATTGCAAGTTTTAATGAAATGACTTTATTGTATGTGAATATAATTGCTTTTATGTTATTATTATTTATATTGTCCAAGTTTAATTTGTCTAAATTGTCAGTTTATTTACAGGATAAGGAGAGAATATTATTAATTACGCTTTTAATAAGTATTGCTGTTACGACATATATTGTAATTGGTTATAAGCATCTTAATATAATAGAATTAAACCAATCATTGTTGTTATTTATTAGTATATCATTCATATGTATTTTGGCGATGCAGTTAAGTAAATATAGGGTTAAATCAAAGGAAATTGAAACAGAATTAAAAATGCATAAATTATATGCGGAATCTTTTCAGAGTCTGATTGAAAATATAAGAATGCGTCAACATGAATTTGATAACCATATAAATACCATTTATAATCAGCATTATATGTATAATACTTACGAAGAACTTGTAAATGCACAGAAAGATTATTGCCATGTTGTAGTTCAGGAAAATCGATATAATAAATTATTGACATCAGGTAATCCGATACTAATAGGCTTTTTATATGGTAAATTTGTTGAAATTGAGAAACACAATATTGAGATTTTATATACAATAGGTATTGAGGACTTCAATGTTGGAGTGCCAATATACAAGATGGTAGAAATAATTGGAAACTTAGTGGATAATGCGGTAGAGGCTTTGGAAAACTCTATTCTAGATAAAGTTTTATTTGTTTCAGTGGTAGAGATTAAAGATATATTTGAAATTGAGGTCAGAAATAGAAGCGAATTCATTGATCATAATGAAATAGATTCTTTTTTCAGAAAAGGCTATAGCAAGAAAGGGAAAAATAGAGGGCTGGGATTATATAATGTGAAAAATATTTGCAATGAATATTCTATTTGTCTATTTTGCGAGAATAAATATATTGATGATGAAAGTTGGTTTAGTTTTACTATCAATAATAAAAAGAGAGCGTGAGTGTTAATTTGGGGTATTAAAAGTGCAAAATGCTATATGAAGCAGTAAAATTTTCATTAAGTAGTATAAAAAGGTTTGTGGCTTTGGAAAGAAATATTTCCCTTTTGGTAGGAAGCACAAAGGCAAAGTCCAGACATCGAATAAAAGAAGTGGACGCTCTCTGAGAACATTGAAGAGCAAGTATGGGGATTTGAGATTGATTTTCTAAGAGACCGGAAAGGTGTAAGCTTCATCCTCCAGTAGATTTAAAGCACCTCCTTTTTGATAAGATATGTATATCCTGTCAAAAAGGAGGTACTTTTTACTAAAAAACCTAATTATTTATTGTTCATCAGGATTTTTGGGATATTCGTATTCTCCGAAAAAAATATAACTTGCAATATCAATAGTTACCCACGCACCTAACGCCATACAAGCTGTCAACAAAGGCTTGCTAAGCTTCACAAATTTCTCTTTCATAAGGATCTCCTTTCTTAAGAATTCTTGCAGTTACCAACTGCATCGTATGTAATATAATAACCCAAAATCCTACAGTAATATAAGGATTCTCCGGTACTATATACGTGAGAGTTAAATAAATAAAGATAATCAAAAACGCCTGCACCTTTACTCTTTTTACCAGTCTGTCGCTTAGCGGCACATGTACCACCGAGGTAACAGGGCCAACATAGTAATTACATAGCATACAGACAAACAACAATATCAATTGAAAAACCTTATTGATTGGGATTGCTGGCATTACCATTAACGACAAAAACATATAAGCAAAGGATACCAAAAAGCAGGACAAGTACGTCTTACAATGAAGCCCCCCAGTAGAAACCCGGAGCAACAGCATTATTGTCACCGCAAAAAAGTACATCCCGATCCTGTCGCTGAAAATCAATGCCATAATCAGAAGCTTGCTGATTTCTGCGGCAAAGGTTTTCCCGAAGAACTTAAGCTGCGCTACCTGATAATCGCTGAAATCATATTGCGCTTTCAAAAATTCACTCATACGCTGTATTTCCTTTCCTTATCAATACAGTCATTGTAGCTGTAATTTCCAAAAATAACTGAAAATATTACCAAACTGCCCTTATAGGGCACTAAACTATCTGAAAACGACAAAAATCGACAAAATATTCCAGTTTAGTTCCGAAATACGCAACTTTGGTAATATTATCGGTATTGGGTTGATTGCATGGTATAATGGTTTGAACAGCAAGTGTGATTAACATGAAGGAACTAAATAGCAAAGAGACTGGACGAAATGCCAGGGCAGTATTGAAAACATTTTGTCAGGATGGAGGTTATGATGGAACTATCGTACAAAGACATTGGGCAAAGAATACGTTGTCTGAGGGAAGCAAACTGCTATACAAGAGATGCGTTTGCTGAAAAAGTGGATATATCAACGAAATTTCTCTATGAAATAGAGATGGGTAAAAAAGGCTTTACTGCAGAGGTTCTGTTTAAAATATCAAAGGCATTGTGTGTCAGCAGTGATTATTTATTATCCGGAAATGAGAATCACAAGGTACCGGAGAAAGTTATTGACATACTTCAAGGTTTCAGTCCGGAGCAAATGGAGCGTGTGCGGGACATTTTAAGATCTATCCAGGAGCTAAGTGCAGGTAAAGCAAAAGCAGTGTAAAAGGGGATTGTGAGAGTCGGCGTGCGAAGTCGGCTCTCACTATATTTTGGGAGAGATTAGCTGACCATCCCGCCCAACATCCCGCTGCAGCAGCACAGGACCAGTACGGTAAAGAAATTTCCGGACACATCCCCCATGCCCTGGTTCATCACCAGGGATAGGATGATCAATATAAGGAAATAAAGCCCGCCCAATAAAAGCCCCCACAGGAATTTCCGGCTGCCCTCCCGTTTCCCGGCGAGAAAACCGGCCAGGAAAGTGACCAGTATGTAGATGCCGATGATGCAGACAGACACCACCTTTTCCGAAAGGCCGAAGCGATAGAGCATCAGGGCAAGCAGCAGCAGGAGCCCGGTAGTGAGCAGGTAGGAGATCAGCAGGCATTTTAATATAAAAGTAAGTCTTGAACTGAGGTTAAATTTCTTTAACATGGCGGCCTCCCATTTCTTTTCTAAAAGTTTTATAGATTCTTTATACTACAATCTATATGTCTGAACTTGACAGAGAATACCCGGATATTGTAATATTTTCCTAAGCCGTACTGCATACGGCAAATATTAAAAAACAAGGAGTGATTTTAACTTGGATACCGATGGTGTCATACAACTGTTTACCTTATTGATTCTGGTGTGTCTTTCCGGCTTCTTTTCTTCGGCGGAAACGTCTCTCACCACAGTGAACCGGGTGCGCCTTAAGACGATGGCGGACGAAGGGAATAAGCGGGCACAGACAGCCCTGAACGTACTGGAAAAGTACGGGAAGATGCTGAGCGCTATTCTAATAGGAAATAACATCGTCAATCTTTATGCATCCTCCCTGGCGACTACGCTGGCGCTGAGCATCAACCTGGCGGTAGGGATCGCTACCGGGATTCTGACTGTGGTAATTCTTCTCTTCGGCGAGATAATTCCCAAAAACATGGCGATGGTTTATTCTGAAAAACTTGCCCTTTCCTATGCGGCTGTAATTGCGGGCCTAATGAAGCTGATGACGCCGGTGATTTTCCTGGTAGATAAGCTGGCAGGCGGGCTGATGAAGCTATTACATATTGATACCAGCAAGAGGACGGCAATGACGGAGACAGAGCTCCGCACCTATGTGGAGGTCAGCCATGAGGACGGCGTGATCGAATCGGAAGAGCGGGAGATGATCTACAATGTGTTTGACTTCAGCGACGCTGTTGCCAAAGACATCATGATTCCCAGAATTGATATGGCAATGGTAAGCGAGGATGCCAATTATGATGAGGTTTTAGCCCTTTTTAAAGAATGCATGTATACCAGGATCCCGGTTTACCAGGGAGAGAAGGAAAATATTATCGGGCTGATCAATATCAAGGATTTTATCCTGGTGGACCAGAAGGAGCGTTTCAAGATCAGCGATATTATGCGCCAGGCTTATTATACCTATGAGTTTAAAAAGACGGCGGACCTTCTGATCGAGATGCGGGAGAAGAGGGTAAATGTATCTTTTGTGCTGAATGAATACGGCGCAGCGGTGGGCATGATCACCCTGGAGGACTTGCTGGAGGAAATTGTAGGCGAGATCCGGGATGAGTATGACGAGGATGAGGAAGAACTGATACAGAAGCTGGAGGAGAGGACATACCTGGTGGAAGGGGGCATGAAGCTTGGCGATATCAACGACGAGCTTGGCACCATGCTTTCCTCAGAGGACTATGACTCTATCGGCGGGCTTATAATAGAGCATCTGGACCGTCTGCCGGAGGACGGGGAAACTATCGTCACAGACCAAAAGGTCACCCTGCAGGTAAGGGGGGTAAACCAGAACAGGATCGTGAAGGTATTGATGACCCTCCCTGAAAAAGCGGCGGAGGGAGAAGAGGTACAGGAGGGTGATAGCCCTGGCCAGGCGGCTTCTCCTGAAAAAGAGAATGCAGAAGAGTAAAAAGTACTTTTATAAACCGGATAGTTATGCTATACTATAGCAATGCAGTGCGGCAGAAAGACAGAAGGTAAGGAAGGTTTTTCAAACGGACAGCAGAATCTAGCTAGGAAATGCCATAAAGGCCATTTTATGGCGTTTCATATAAAAAGAAAGAGCCAGGAAAGAATGGAGGAACAGGATGAAACGTATTAAAACATTAGTGACAAGAGATTTAAAGGAATCTATGAAAAAGGGCGGCTGCGGCGAGTGCCAGACCTCCTGCCAGTCAGCATGCAAGACATCCTGCACAGTGGGAAACCAGAGCTGTGAAAAGGTAAAATAGGCGGTATTTATTGAACTGCCGGATGAAAATGGGATAGCAATGTAAGCAGCGGTATGGAGCCGCTGCTTATTATGCGTCTGAACAAAGCACAGGATATTCCCTGGCAGATGCAGCCAGGTGTAAGTACTGGGCAGAAATGAGGAGAATGTGGTACATCAATATAAAAATAATGGCTATAATATCGTTCTGGATGTAAACAGCGGCTCTATCCATGTGGTGGATGACGTGGTGTACGATATCATACCCCTTGTGGAGGAAGGCCTTCTCTTGGGAAAACCGGGCCAGGAAATAGAGGGCAGTGTCCGCTCCCGTCTGGCAGGCAAATACCAGGAGGAGGATATCCTGGATGCTTTCGGCCAGGTGATGGGGCTGAAAGAGGCGGGGACGCTGTATGCCCCTGATATCTACAAGGAGTATGTGGCTGATTTTAAAAAGAGGGAAACGGTGGTGAAGGCCCTGTGCCTGCATATTGCCCACGACTGTAACCTGGCCTGCCGCTATTGCTTTGCGGAGGAAGGGGAATACCATGGCAGGCGTGCCCTGATGAGCCTGGAGGTAGGGAAAAAGGCGCTGGACTTCCTGGTGGCAAATTCAGGCACCAGGGTGAACCTGGAGGTGGATTTCTTCGGCGGGGAACCGCTGATGAACTGGCAGGTGGTGAAAGACCTGGTAGCCTACGGCAGGAGCCTAGAGGAGCCATACCGGAAGAAATTCCGTTTTACCCTGACCACCAACGGGATACTTTTAAATGATGAGATCATGGAATTTGTAAATAAAGAGATGGCCAATGTAGTCCTGAGCATTGACGGCAGGAAGGAAATCAACGACCTGATGCGCCCCCACCGGGGAGGGCAGGGCAGCTATGAGGCCATTGTGCCCAAGTTCCAGAAGCTGGCGGAAAGCCGGAACCAGGCAAATTATTATGTCAGGGGCACCTTTACCAGAAATAACCTGGACTTTTCCAGGGATGTGATGCACCTGGCGGACCTGGGCTTTGAGCAGATTTCCGTAGAGCCGGTGGTGGCTCAGCCTATGGATGATTATGCCCTGCGTGAGGAAGACCTTCCGGCGCTTTTGGCGGAATATGACCGCCTGGCGGTGGAGCTGATCCGCAGGGAAAAGGAAGGGAAAGGGGTGAACTTTTTCCATTTCATGATAGACCTATCCGGCGGCCCCTGCGTTGCCAAGAGGCTGTCAGGATGCGGTTCAGGGACGGAGTATCTGGCAGTGACGCCCTGGGGGGATTTATATCCCTGCCATCAGTTTGTAGGCAAGGAAGAATTTCTAATGGGAAATGTGGATGAGGGGATCACCCGCAGGGATATCCAGGATGAGTTTAGGGGCTGCAATGTGTATGCCAAAGAAAAGTGCAGGGACTGCTTTGCACGGTTCTACTGCAGTGGCGGCTGTGCGGCAAATTCCTACAATTTCCATGGGCATATCAACGATGCCTATGACCTGGGATGCCAATTGCAGAAAAAGCGCGTTGAATGCGCGATCATGATAAAAGCGGCCCTGGCCGATTGGGAAGGAGAAGAAAGCAATGAAGAAAAATAAAGCGATAGCTACCCTGCTGGTAGTCCTGCTGCTTTTGGCAGGCTTTGGGTATACCGCAGCCTTTGGGCTCGGGGCGGATAATTCCGGCTCGGCTTCCGCCATTAAGCTGGGGCTGGACCTGGAGGGCGGCGTCAGTATCACCTATCAGGTGGTGGGGGAGGAGGAACCCAGCAGCGAGGATATGGCGGATACCATTTATAAGCTGCAAAAGCGTGTGGAGGGATACAGCACAGAAGCGGTGGTATACCAGGAGGGGAGCGACCGGATCAACATTGAGATTCCCGGCGTATCCGATGCCAACGCCATTTTGGAGGAGCTTGGCAAACCTGGTTCCCTTTATTTCATTTCCGAGACAGACCCGGAGGGAAACCTAAATTACCAGGCTCTTGGCATGGACAACAGCGGCGGCATTGTTTATGCCATGAACAAGACCATTGAGGAACTGTTGGCGGACGGGGGCTCCGTAGCGCTTACAGGAACAGATGTGAAGGACGCGCAGGCAGGTTCTATTACCAACAACATGCAGAACAGTGAGTTTGTGGTGAGCCTGTCCATGACCGAGGAGGGGACGAAGAAGTTTGCGGACGCCACTGCGGCGGCCTATGAGAGCGGCCAGTCCATCGGTATTTACTATGACGGGAAGATCATCAGCGCGCCCAATGTGAATTCAGTGATCAGCGACGGGCAGGCGCAGATCACCGGCAGCTTTACTTACGAGGAGGCCAACCAGCTTGCCTCCACTATCCGCATCGGCGGGCTGAAACTGGAACTGGAAGAACTGCATTCCAAGATCGTAGGGGCCCAGCTTGGGGAGGAAGCCATCTCCACCAGCTTAAAAGCAGGGGTAGTGGGCTTTGTGGTCATTGTGGTGTTTATGGTTGCCGTTTACCTGGTTGGCGGCCTGGCGGCATCCCTTGCCCTAGGGCTTTATGCGGAATTGATTATCATCCTTCTGGGAGCATTTGAGATTACCCTGACCCTGCCGGGGATTGCAGGTATTATCCTATCCATCGGTATGGCGGTGGATGCCAATGTGATTATTTTCGCCCGTATCAGGGAGGAGATCGCCAAGGGAAAGACAGTAAAATCCGCCATTGACAGTGGCTTTAAGAAGGCTCTTTCCGCGATCTTGGACGGGAACATCACTACCCTGATCGCTGCAGGGGTACTGGGGATTTTAGGCTCCGGGACCATCAAGGGATTTGCGGCCACCCTGGCTCTTGGTATCGTGCTCTCCATGTTCACGTCCCTGGTGGTGACCAAGCAGATCTTAAAAGCATTTTATGCCATGGGAATGCAGGACGTGAAGTTCTACGGAATGGCAAAGGAACGCAAAGCAGTAAACTTTACCGCCCGAAAAACGGTATTTTTTGGGATATCTATTGCCGCCATTGTGGCAGGCTTTGTATTTATGGGCATCAACAAAGCCAGTACCGGAGGGGCATTAAATTACAGCCTGGAGTTTGTGGGCGGCACTTCCACCAATGTGGTTTTCAATGAGGACATGCCTCTGGGGGATATTGACGCCAATGTGGTGCCCCTGATCGAGGAGATCACCGGGGACGGCAATGTACAGACCCAGAAGATCGAGGGGACCAGCGAAGTGATCTTCAAGACCCGTTCCCTGACCACCCAGGAGCGGGAGACGTTCAAAAATACCATGGTGGAAGAGTTTGGCGCGGATGCGGACAAGATCACCACGGAGACCATCAGCTCCACGGTAAGCAGCGAGATGAAGTCGGACGCAGTGGTGGCGGTGCTGGTGGCGGCGCTGTTTATGTTAGTGTACATCTGGTTCCGGTTTAAGGATATCCGCTTCGGCGCAAGTTCGGTGATCGCCCTGCTCCACGACGTGCTTGTGGTGCTTGCCTTTTACGCCATTGTGAGGGTATCCGTGGGGACTACCTTTATAGCATGTATGCTGACCATCGTAGGGTATTCCATCAATGCCACCATCGTGATCTTTGACCGTATCAGGGAAAATATGCAACACATGGGCAGGAAGGAAGCCCTGGAGGATATGGTGAACGGGAGTATTACCCAGACCCTGTCCCGGAGCATCTTTACTTCCCTGACTACCTTTATTATGGTAGCCGCCCTTTATGTGTTTGGGGTATCCTCAGTGAAAGAGTTCGCCCTTCCCCTGCTGGCCGGTATCCTCTGCGGGACCTATTCCTCCGTATGCATTACCGGGGCGTTATGGCTTGTGCTGCGGAAGGTGTTTCCACAGAAAGCGGCATAGTTGGGGAAAATATTCTCATATTGTATTGACTATTTCGGTATATGTGGTAATATTTTTAAAGATATGCCCTACCGTAAAATGTGACTGTAAAGGGAGTTTTTAAAGAAAGTTACGACACAAATGGCTATGCGGAAACGCATAGCCATTTTTTAAGGGATGAAAAAGCAGCATGGAGGTTAGTCTGAAAATGGCAAGATGGATGGTGGCGGCAAAAAAGGCGGATTTCGGTGCAATAGCCCGGAAGTACCAGATCTCGCCGGTGCTGGCAAGGATTATGCGTAACCGGGATGTGGTGGGGGATGAGGAAATAGAAAGATATCTTTACGGCAAGCTTGAGGATCTCCGGGATCCGCTGCTGTTAAAGGGCATGGACAAGGCGGCAGGGATCATCCTGGAAAAGATCCAGCAGGGAAAAACCATCCGGGTCATCGGGGATTACGATGTGGACGGTATCTGCGCGGCCTACCTATTGCTCTCGGGCATCCGCGCCCTGGGGGGCAGGGTGGATACGGTGATCCCCCACCGGATGAAAGACGGGTATGGCTTAAATGAAAGCCTTATTGAGGAGGCAGCGGCGGATGGCATTGACACCATTGTCACCTGCGATAACGGTATTGCGGCGGCACCCCAGATCAGGCTGGCCCGGGCAAAGAATATGACAGTGGTGGTGACAGACCACCATGAGACGCCCTTTGAGGAAAGGGACGGGGGGCGTGTGTACCTTTTGCCGGAAGCGGACGCGGTAGTGGATCCCAAACAGCCTGGCTGCCCCTATCCCTTTAAGCAGATCTGCGGTGCTGTGGTGGCGGCGAAGCTGGTACAGGTTTTGTTTGGCAGGTCTCCTTTGGCACAGGGGGATAAGGAGAGGCAGGCGGTTTATGAGGATATGCTCACCTTTGGCGCTTTGGCCACTGTATGCGACGTGATGGAGCTCCGGGATGAGAACCGGATCATTGTGAAGGAAGGCTTAAAGCGCATGGGGAAGACCGGGAATCTGGGGCTTCGGGCACTGCTTATGGCAAACGGCATAGAGGAAAAGGAGCTGTCCCCTTATCATGCGGGCTTTGTGATCGGGCCGTGCCTGAACGCCACTGGCAGGCTTGACACGGCGAAACGTGCGCTGGCCTTATTTGAGGCCAGGGAGTGGTCAGAGGCAGTGGCCATTGCCCAGGACCTAAAAAGCCTCAACGACAGCCGCAAGGAAATGACGGAAGCAGGGGTGCGGGAGGCTGTGGAAGCCGTGGAGAACAGCGCCATGGCCAGGGACAGGGTGCTGGTGGTCTATCTGCCTGATTGCCATGAAAGCCTTGCAGGCATCATCGCTGGCAGGATCAGGGAAAAGTATGGGAAGCCTGCTTTTGTGCTTACAAAGGCGGAAGAAGGGGTAAAGGGCAGCGGGCGTTCCATAGAAGCCTACCATATGTATGAGGAAATGACTGCCTGCAAGGAGCTTTTCACCAGATATGGGGGACATAAAATGGCCGCAGGGCTTTCCCTCTCAGGGGAAGATATGATAGAAAAGTTCCGGAAAAGGCTGAATGAAAACTGTACCCTGACAGAGGAGGACTTTGAGGAAGTGATACATATTGACGTACCCATGCCCCTTGCCTATGGGGATAAACAGTTTATCAGGGAACTGGCACTGCTGGAGCCTTTCGGGGTGGGAAATCCCAGGCCGGTTTTTGCCAGGAAGGGCATTAGCCTTTTGTCAGGGAGGATAATGGGGAAAAACAGGAAAGTTGGAAAATACCGCATTGCCGACGAGGAAGGCAGGTGCTATGATATGATTTATTTTGGCGACCTGGAGCAGTTTGGCGCATTTCTTTTGGAGCGCTTTGGCGAAAGTACCGTGGGCAGGCTCTATGGGGAGGGGCTTAGGGAAAAAGAGGCGGCCATCGGAATTGCCTATTATCCCGACATCAACTCCTTTGGGGGGCGGGAGACTGTGCAGATCGTAATGCAGAATTACTGCTGACCGTAAATTAATGCGCCCGCCCCATGATAACCAAGGGACTGTTCCAAAGGAAAGGGAATTGCAAGTAGGAAGATACAGGAAGGGAAATTATGATAGCAACAGTGACATTGAATCCTGCGGTAGACAAAACATATACTGCCGCCAGGATGATTCCGGGGCAGGTAAACCGGATTGACAGTATTAAAAATATTGCAGGGGGGAAAGGCATCAATGTGACCAAGGTGCTGCGTCAGTATAATTATTCTGTCAGGGCTTTTGGGTTCCTGGGAGGTTATACAGGGAAGTTTATTGCAGACTATGTAAAAGAGATCGGCGCGGAATGCTGTTTTACTTCCGTGGAGGGGGAGACCAGGATCAACACCAACATTCTTTCCCAGGACGGGTATGTAACAGAACTGTTAGAGCCGGGCCCGGATATCACACAGGAAGAGATGGGAAGGTTTTTCGCCGATTTTGAAGGAAATATTGGGGACTGTGAGCTGGTGGTGTTTTCCGGCAGTGCGCCGGAGCACATACCGGCAACCATTTACCATGATATGATCATGCGGGCCAAGGTGATGGGGAAAAAAGTGATACTGGACAGCAGCGGGGAGTACCTGAAAAGAAGCGTAAACGCCTGCCCGTTTATGGTGAAGCCCAATTTAAAGGAGCTGGAGGTACTCTCCGGCAGAAAGACAAGAAACCTGGAGGATATCATTGGTGCAGCGCTGCAGCTTGGGGGAAAGGGGATCCCCCATGTGATGGTATCCATGGGGGCCAAAGGGCTTTTGTACGTGGCAGACCGGCAGGTCATGTATGCAAAGGCACCGGCGGTAAAGGCGGTAAATACCGTAGGCTGTGGGGACAGCGTAGTGGCATCCTTTGCTATGGCATATACTAAGGACCTGAGCCATGAACTGCTCCTAAAATACTGCGTGGGGATCTCAGCGGCCAATGCCACTACCCTGGAGAGTGCAGTGATCCCTATGGGGCTGGCGGAGGAAATGATGGAAAAGGTGGAAGTGATCCGTTACTGATACATATATATTTCAGGGAATGCAAAAGCCTCCGGGGGATGCCGGAGGCTTTCGTATTCTTATGAGGGGGGAGATAGTGAGTTGTTCAACTATCTTGTATATTATCATAAAGGGGAAATGTGTTTAAAGTGTGTCCGATTTATGAGGAAAATCTAAAATCCTCTAAATAAAAAATTAAGGAAGGCCTGTGTTTTCTCTAAAAGAGTTCTAGTTACTTTTGGGAATAGAATGGGAGCAGCCCTTGGTGTAAACATTGAAAATGAACTGTCAGTGATTTCAAAGTCCTGGAGGGGGGATTACAGGGGTGGAAGTAAAAAGCGTGTATGATATCCGATAGCCAGTAAATGCAAAAGCCTCCGGTGGATACCGGAGGCTTTCGTATTCTTATGAGGGGGAGATAGTGAGTTGTTCAACTATCTTGGATACTATCATAAAGGGGAAATGTGTTTAAAGTGTGTCTAATCTATGAGGAAAATCTAAAATCATCTAAACAAAAAATTAAGGAACCGGTATATTTATGAAAATTTTACTTTACAGGATTCAACAAAATATGCTATCATGATTACAAACATATCTGGGAATCTGGAGTTCTGCTATCACTTCTGTGACATATCGTTTATTCTGAAGGAATCCCTTATATGAAAAACTGAAGGGAGGACGGAAGGATGGGAAAACCGGACGAATATTATTATGCCTACCTGGACGACAATGACAGGTTTGCCGACCAGGTAAACGGGGCGCTGTTCCAGGGGAGGCAGGTGGTAAAGCCAGGGGAGCTGGAACCTGCGGACGCCCAGGTAGCCTACCTGGGGAAAGAGGCAGGGGCAAGGGAGACGTTCAAGACCATAGCAGACAAGGCGCGGATGTGGAAAGGCAGGGTGATCCATATTTTGATGGTGGAGCAGCAGGCCTATGTGGACTACCGGATGGTGCTCCGGAATATGCTCTCGGAAAGCTTAAGCTACCATAAGCAGTGGAAGCAGAAGAAAACCTCCCATGGCAGGGCAGGTGACCTGAAGGCGGGGACGGATGAATATTTTTCAGGCATGGCCAAAGGGGAGAAGTTCATACCGGTGGTCACGCTGGTGGTGCACTGCGGCAGGGAGCGGCCGTGGGACGGGGCAAGGTGCCTCCACGACCTGCTGGACATGGACGGCCAGGTGGCAGGGTTTGTGACGAATTACAGGATGAACCTGTATGACTGCCATGAGCACGATACCTTTGATGAGTACCGCACCGGGCTGCGCCAGCTATTCGAGACACTGCGGTACGGAGGGGACAAGGAAGGGCTAAAAAGGGTAATGGAAGAAAATAGGGAAGCCTACAGCAGCATCGACAGGGATACCAGGGAGCTGCTGGAGGTGGTGGCGAAAGTAAGGATACCGGAGGAATATAAGGTGATGAAAGACGGGACAGAGAAATTTGAAGTGTGCAAGGCATTTGAGGATTACAGGCTGGAAGGAAAACTAGAGGGAAGGCTGGAAGGGGAGCGTATAGGAAAACAGGAACAGCTTGTACAAATGGTCTGCAAGAAGATCCTGAAGAACAAACCGGCGGAAACCATTGCGGAGGAGCTGGAGCAGGACCTGCCGGAGATCGAGAGGGTGATCGCGGCCCAGAAAGAAGTGGGGAGCTGTGATGTGGGACGGATATGTGAAGTGCTGGCAAAACTTCCCGTCCAGGAAGCAGCGGTTTAAGGAATGCAAAAGCCTCCGGGGGATACCGGAGGCTTTGCATTCTTATGAGGGGGGAGATAGTGAGTTGTTCAACTATCTTGAATACTATCATAAAGGGAAAATGTGTATAAAGTGTGTCCGTTTTATGAGGAAAATCTAAAAACCTCTAAATAAAACATTAAGTACATGAAAAGAAATTAGAAACTGTGCAGGCTGCTGGGAATGGACCGGGCAGCAACGCTTTGAAAATAGATTTCCCTGGGGAAAAAGCGTTTTCATTGAAAAAAAGCATATTTCGTGCTATCTTATATAAGTATATAACTGCGGCTGGCCCTGTAAATGTGCCTGGCTGCCCAAATATGTTGGAGGCAGGAACCAATATGAGGTGTGAAGAACTGTTAAAAGGACTTTCCTATGAATGCATAAGAGGAAACACAGAATGTGAGATCAAAGAGGTGGTCTATGATTCCCGGAAGCTATCGGAAGGATGCCTGTTTATCTGTATCAGCGGCTACAAGGTTGACGGGCATAGCTTTGCGGGGGAAGCGGCCAGCAGCGGTGCGGCAGCGATCGTGGTGGAAAAGGATGTGCTGCTGCCGGAAGGAAGCGGCGCGGCGGTGATCAGGGTAGCGGATACCAGGTATGCCATGGCGTTTATTTCAGCGGCATATTTTGGCCATCCCGCCGACAGGCTGAAAGTGATCGGTATCACCGGGACCAAGGGCAAGACCACCACTACCTATCTGATAAAGTCCATTTTGGAGAGTGCGGGCTATCGGGTTGGCCTTGTGGGAACCATAGAAACCATCATTGGCGACAGGCATATCCCCGCCAATAATACCACCCCGGAGTCCTTTCTCCTGCAACAATATTTTAAGGAGATGGAGGAGGCTGGCTGTGAAATTGTGGTGATGGAGGCGGCATCCCAGGGGCTTATGCTTCACAGGACCCAGGGCTTTACCTTTGAGATCGGCATTTTTACCAATCTGGAGCCGGACCATATCGGCCCCAACGAACATGCGGATTTTGAGGAATACCAGGCATGCAAGGGACGGCTGTTCCGGCAGTGCAGGCTGGGGATCGTCAATAAGGACGACGCCCATTTAGAGGCGGTGCTCAAGGGGCATACCTGCCAGGTGGAAACCTATGGCTTTGACAGCAGTGCGGACATTTATGCGGAGGGCTTAAAGCTGGTGCATAAGCCAGGAGAGTTGGGCATTGACTTCAGGGTAAGGGGCGGCGTGGATTTTCAGGTGGAGGTCCCAACCCCCGGGCGGTTCAGCGTGTACAATGCCCTTACCGCCATTGCTGTGTGCAGGCATTTCCAGGTGGAGGCCTCCCAGATACAGAAGGCGCTTTTGGGGGCCCATGTAAAGGGAAGGATCGAGATGGTCCCGGTGTCGGATGCGTTTACCCTGATGATCGATTATGCCCACAACGCCATGAGCCTTAAGAGCCTGCTGGCCACTTTGCGGGAGTATCAGCCTGCCCGGCTGGTATGTCTTTTTGGCTGCGGGGGAAACCGCTCCAGGCTGCGGCGCTTTGAAATGGGGGAGGTCAGCGGCACTTATGCGGACCTGACGATCATCACCTCGGATAATCCCCGGTTTGAAAAGCCTCAGGATATCATTGAAGACATTAAAACAGGCATAGGAAAGACGGCAGGAAAATTTGTGGAGATCTGTGACCGGAAGGAAGCCATCGCCTATGCCATAGACCATGGGCAGCCAGGGGATATTATTGTGCTGGCGGGCAAAGGGCATGAGGATTACCAGGAAATTGAGGGCGTGAAGTACCCTATGGACGAGAGGGTGCTGATCAGGGAAATCCTGGCTGGTAGGAAAAGCCCTTTGTAAGGGAAGGGACGCCGGGGCGTGTTTGCGGATGTGCCCCGGCAGCCTGGCCTGGCATTTCCCGGCGCCTGGGAGAAAGACGTGGACAGATGAAGCAGGGAAGGTATGCAAATATAATTATTGATATTTCCCATGAGAAGGTTGACAGGCCCTTTCAGTACAAAATACCGGAAGCCTTAAGGGGCAGGCTGGAAGTGGGTATGTGCGTGCAGGCACCTTTTGGGGCAGGGAACCATCTCCGGCAGGGGTATGTGGTGGAAATCACTGACAGGGCACAGTTTCCCGATGAAAAGCAAAAGCAGGTCAGGGCAATCGTGACGGAGAATGTGCCTGTGGAGGCGGACGCTGTCCGGCTGGCAGCCTGGATGAAGGAAACCTATGGTTCCACCATGATCGCTGCCCTGAAAACCGTGCTGCCCATTAAGCAGGCCATGAAGCCCAGGGAAAAGAAGAAGATCACCCGGCTTGTGTCCCTGGAGGAAACCCGTTTCGCATATGAAGAATGCAAAAGAAAGGGACAGGGCGCGAAAGCCAGGGTATTGGGAGAACTTTTAAAAGAGCCTGTGTTGCCTTATGAACTGGTTGCCGGGAAGCTGAACGTATCCCCCGCTTCCCTGAAAAGCCTGGAGGGACAGGGGATTATTGCTATAGAGCGGGAGAGTTTTTACAGAAACCCGGTGAAGCTGGACGCACCCCTGGAAGCAGGAAGGAGCCTGTCCCCGGAGCAGAAAGCTGTCTGTGATGGCATCCTTTCTGATTTCCACAAAGGGGAGAGGAAGACTTACCTGATCCGGGGAATCACCGGAAGCGGGAAAACGGAAGTCTATTTATCCCTTATTGGGGGTATGATAGAAAGGGGGAAGCAATGCATTGTGCTGATTCCGGAAATCGCCCTGACCTATCAGACCCTCCTTCGGTTTTACAAGAGATTCGGCGACAGGGTATCGGTGATAAATTCCTCCCTCTCCGCAGGAGAGCGTTTTGACCAGTGTGAGCGGGCCAAGAGAGGGGAGATTGATGTGATCATCGGCCCCCGGTCCGCCTTGTTTGTCCCTTTTCCCAATCTTGGTATGATCGTGATAGACGAAGAACATGAACCCAGCTACAAAAGCGAGTCCATGCCCCGGTATCACGCAAGGGAAACTGCCCGTTACCTGGCGGACCTGAAAAACGCCTGTCTGGTGCTGGGCTCTGCCACCCCTTCCATGGAAGCCTATTACCGGGCAAAAAAGGGGATCTATCAGTTGTTTACCTTAGACCGCAGGCTCACAGGCGGAAGCCTTGCCCCGGTTTCCATTGTGGATCTGCGGGCGGAATTAAAGGCAGGGAACCGTTCTATTTTCAGCAGAAAGCTTCAGGGACTCATAGAGGACAGATTAAATAAAAAAGAACAGGCTATGCTGTTTTTAAACAGAAGGGGCTATGCAGGGTTTGTGTCCTGCCGCTCCTGTGGCTATGTGATGAAATGCCCCCACTGCGACGTTTCCTTGTCCCAGCATTTAGGGGGCAGGATGGCCTGCCATTACTGCGGCCACGAGACCAGGCAGCCGGAGAAATGCCCTTCCTGCGGCTCCCCTTATCTTCTGGGCTTTAAGGCAGGCACTCAGCAGATCGAACAGCAGCTTTACAAAAGGTTTCCCGGTATCCGGGTACTTCGGATGGACGGGGACACCACCCGCACAAAGGACAGCTATGAAAAAATACTTACTGCCTTTGCCCAGGGGGAAGCGGATGTTCTGGTGGGTACCCAGATGATCGTAAAAGGCCATGATTTCCCCAATGTGACCCTTGTGGGGGCGCTGGCGGCAGATCTGTCCTTAAACGACAGCAATTACCGGTCCGGGGAGCGCACTTTCCAGCTTCTTGTCCAGGCCTCCGGGAGGGCGGGGCGTGGGAGGAAGCCGGGGGAGGCGCTGATCCAGACCTACCGGCCGGACCATTACAGCATTGTCAGGGCGGCGGAACAGAATTATGAGGCTTTCTATGAGGAAGAGATTCTTTACAGGGAGCTGGGCGCTTACCCTCCGGCAGGGCATATGATGGCAGTGATGATTGCCTCCCCGGAAGAAAAGGGAGGGGAAGGGCTTGCGGAAAAAATCGGCGCACTTGCCAGAAACCTGGAAGGGGCGGGAAGCTTTACTGTAATTGGCCCTGCCAGGGCGTCCATTGGAAAAATCAACGATATTTACCGTTTTGTTATTTATTGCAAAGCATTTCACTATAGACAATTGACTATGATTAAGGATACAATAGAACAATATGCACAGTCACTTTCCCTGAAAGAGGAAAGCGTGCAGTTTGATTTTGACCCCATAGACAGCTATTAGCAAAAAAGCAAGGATGCGCACGATTTTGTAAGGCAGGGGCTGGGGGATACAGCCGCCATCGGCGCATGGAAGTCATTATATAAAAATAAGAAAGGAATGAAGAAAATGGCTATCAGAAACATAAGAGAAATAGGCGACCCGGTTTTATACAAAACCTGCAAGACGGTAAAGGAGATGACGGACCGGACAAGGGAATTGATCGACGATATGTTCGACACCATGTATGATGCCGGGGGAGTAGGGCTTGCCGCTTCCCAGGTGGGGATCTTAAAGAGGATCATTGTCATTGACGTAACAGGGGAGGATCCGGTCATGCTCATCAACCCGGTGATCCTGGAAACCAGCGGGGAGCAGTCCGGCAACGAAGCCTGCCTCAGTGTGCCGGGGAAAACCGGCATGGTCACAAGGCCCAACTATGTGAAGATCAAAGCCTATGACATGGATTTGAAGCCTTTTGAGATGGAAGGGACGGAACTGCTGGCACGTGCCATCTGCCATGAGCTGGAACATCTGGAGGGGCATTTATATGTGGAGAAGGTGGAAGGCGAGCTGATGAATGTTTCCGACCTGGAAGAGGAAGAATAGGCACTGGAATAGAGGTATGGTTTATGAAAATAATATATATGGGGACCCCGGATTTTGCAGTGGCTCCCCTGGAAGCGATAATCAGGGCGGGGCATCAGGTGTGCGCGGTGGCCACACAGCCGGATAAGCAAAAGGGCAGGGGAAAAGAAGTACAGATGACGCCGGTAAAGGCCTGTGCCTTAAAGCATGGCATCCCGGTACTACAGCCGGTGAAAATAAGGGAAGCGGAGTCGGTGAAAGCGCTTGCTGAGTATCAGGCGGATATTTTTGTGGTGGCCGCTTTCGGGCAGCTTCTCACAGAGGAAATCCTGGCTATGCCCAGATTTGGCTGCATCAACATCCATGCTTCCCTGCTTCCCGCTTACCGTGGGGCTGCGCCGATCCAGCAGGCCATTATTGACGGGCAGAAGGAAACTGGCGTTACCATCCAGCAGATGGCCAAGGGCCTGGATACCGGGGATATGCTCCTGAAAAGAGCCATTCCCATAGAGCCAAAGGAGACAGGGGAGAGCCTTCATGACAAACTGATGCTCCTGGGGGCTGAGCTTTTGGTAGAAATCCTTCCTATAATTGAAAAAGGGGAGCTTGTACCGGAAAAGCAGGACGAAGCCTGTGCCACCTACTTTGGGCGGCTGTCCAAATCCATGGGCCTGATCGACTGGCAAAAAGACGCTGCCGCCATAGAGCGCCTGGTGCGGGGGCTGAATCCATGGCCCAGCGCTTATACTTCTTTTAACGGAAAAACCCTGAAAATCTGGGAGGCGGATGTGGTAAAGGCTCCTGCCCTGGAGACATCTTCGCCCGGGAAGGGAGAGTACCGGAAGCCGGGAGAGATCACAAGGGTGAATAAAGAATCCTTTGACGTAGAAACAGGAAAGGACCTGCTCCGCATATATACCCTTCAACTGGAAGGAAAAAAGCGCATGCAGGTAAAGGACTTCCTTTTGGGCTACCAGGTAAAACCCGGCATGAGACTTGGACAGGAAACTGGAAAACAGTGATTCCCCGTGAAGGCACCCAGAGGAAATGCTGGCGGCGGAGCAGACAGGATTTTCTCTGCCGTACAAGGCGCTGGAATAGGGGATCACGGAACTGGAAACAGTGATACCCTATGGAAGAGCCCAGAGGAAATGCTGGCGGCGAAGCAGACAGGATTTTCTCTGCCGTACAAGGCGCTGGAATAGGGGATCACGGAACT
>CAJTVD010000033.1:0-14722 GCA_910579495.1 uncultured Lachnospiraceae bacterium | reverse complement strand
ACCCTATGGAAGAGCCCAGAGGAAATGCTGGCGGCGAAGCAGACAGGATTTTCTCTGTTGTATAAGGCGCTGGAATAGGGGATCACGGAACTGGAATAGGAGGTTTGTGTATGTTTGGATATTATTTTGACCCTACTTATATTTTGGTTTTGGTGGGAGCGGTATTGTGTATGCTGGCCAGCGCCAGGGTGAACAGCACCTACGCCAAGTATTCCAAGGTGCGTGCAAGGGCTGGCTATACAGGGGCGGAAGCTGCCCAGAGGATCCTGCAGATGTCCGGCATCCGGGATGTGCAGGTACAGCACATTGGGGGAAACCTTACGGACCATTATGACCCGGTGCATAAGGTGCTGCGGCTTTCGGACTCTGTTTATGGTTCCCGTTCAGTGGCGGCAATCGGCGTGGCAGCCCACGAATGCGGACATGCCTTGCAGCACAAGGAGGGCTACGGCCCTCTTTCCATCCGTTCCAAGCTGGTTCCGGCGGCGAACATTGGCTCCAGGCTGGGGCTTCCCCTGGTGATCTTGGGGCTGATCCTGGGAGTTGGCTTTGACCTGCCTGGCGGGGGCTATTTTTCCCTGGCGCAAATCGGCATCTGGGTGTTTTCCCTGGCGGTACTGTTCCAGGTGGTGACCCTCCCGGTAGAGTTTAACGCTTCCGGCAGGGCGTTAAAGCTCCTTGGAAGCTACGGGATCATGAACGGGGATGAGGTGGATGACTGTAAACGGGTGCTGGGGGCGGCGGCGCTTACTTATGTGGCGGCAGCGGCTTCCTCCATTTTACAGCTCCTGCGCCTGGTGATACTGGCAGGGAACAGGCGGGACAGAGACTGACCTTTCCTGCCCCAAATGCCAGCCTACGGCAGGGGATACAGCGGCAATGGCAGGACGGCAGGCTGGCAAAAGAGGACGTAATGAGGGGGATCTATAATGGAAAATACCAGGGAGCTGGTACTGGATATGCTGATGGAAATTCTGGAAAAGGGTTCCTACAGCCATCTGGTTATCAGGGATGTGCTTGATAAATATAATTATAAAGACAGCAGGGAGAAAGCGTTCATAAAACGGACTGCGGAGGGGACCCTGGAGCGGCTGATCCAGATTGACCATATCCTGGATCAGTTTTCCAAAACCCCCGTCCCAAAAATGAAACCCCTGATCCGTAACCTTTTGCGGATGAGCGTTTACCAACTGCTGTTTATGGGAAATGTGCCGGAGAGCGCCGTGTGTAACGAGGCAGTGAAGCTGGCGGGAAAGAGAGGGTTCCGGGGGCTTTCAGGCTATGTAAACGGGGTTTTGCGGAATATTGCAAGGAAAAAGGATAAGATTGCCGCTCCCCCAAGGGAACAGGATGAAATCCGTTACCTTTCCGTAACATATTCCATGCCGGAATGGCTGGTGGAGATGTGGATTTCGGCTTATGGGAGGGAGACTGCCTGCCGGGTGCTGGGAGGGCTTCTGGAAGAACATCCGGTGACTGTGCGCCTTAAAGGGAGCCTTGGCGGCGCCCAAAAGACCCGGTGGCTGGCGTCCCTTGAGAAACAGCAGGTAAGGGCAGAGATGCACCCTTACCTGCCCTTTGCCTGGCGTCTATGGAATACGGAAGGAATCAAAAACCTGCCAGGGTATGGGGAAGGTTTTTTTGCTGTGCAGGATGTCAGCAGCATGCTGGCGGTGGAAGCGGCAGGAGTGGGGGATTTGGGCCAGGAAGAGCTTTTAGGGCTTGACCTGTGCGCTTTCCCCGGCGGAAAATCCATGTACCTGGCGGAAAAGCTTTCTGGCAGGGGAAAAGTGATTGCCAGGGATTTATCGGAGTATAAGGCGTCCCTGATGAGGGATAATATAGAAAGAATGGGTTATACCAATATAGAGGCGCAGGTCCATGACGCCCTTCTTCCAGACCAGGGGCTTTTGGGCAGGGCGGATATCGTGTTGGCGGATCTGCCCTGTTCCGGGCTTGGGGTCATAGGAAAAAAGAGGGACATCAAATACCGGATAAAGCCGGAAAACCTGAGGGAACTGGAAACCCTGCAAAGGCAGATCCTGGAGATGGCAGGGCAGTATGTAAAACCCGGCGGTATCCTGGTCTACAGCACATGCACTATAAACCCAGGTGAAAATGAAAAAATGATGGAATGGTTTATAAACAACCATCCTTTCCAAAAGGAAAGCCTTTCTCCCTATCTTCCGGAACCGCTTAAGAAAGAAGGGGCTCAAGGAATGCTGCAGCTTTTCCCGGGAATACACGAAACAGACGGCTTTTTTATCTGCCGGCTGAAACGTGTGTGAAAAACCAAACCCGGAGAAGGCTTTCCAAATACAAAAACAAAGGAGAAAACCAATGCAGGATATCAAATCACTTACCTTAGAAGAATTAAAACAGGAAATGGGGAGGCTGGGGGAACCCTCATTCCGGGCGAAACAGATGTATCAGTGGATGCACCAGAAGCTTGCCCGGGGGTTTGGCGAAATGACCAACCTGTCTGTGCACCTTAGGGAAAAGTGCGCCAGGGAATACGGGTTTACAGCCTTAGAGCCAGTACAGGTGCAGCAGTCAGCGAAAGATGGCACCACAAAATACCTGTTTGCGTTATCCGACGGCAATCTGATAGAAACTGTGTGGATGAAATATAAACATGGGAACAGTGTGTGCATTTCTTCCCAGGCTGGATGCCGTATGGGATGTGCATTCTGTGCGTCTACGAAAAACGGGCTTTCCCGGAACCTTTCCCCGGCGGAAATGCTGGACCAGATTTATGCCGTAACCCTTCTTACCGGGGAGCGGGTTTCCAATGTGGTGGTTATGGGAATCGGGGAACCTTTGGATAATTATGGGAATCTGATAAAGTTTATAAAAATGTTGACCGATGATAACGGATTACATATCAGCCAGCGAAGCGTTACCGTCTCCACCTGCGGGCTTGTACCCGGGATGAGGCGGCTGGCGGAGGAAGGGCTTCAGGTTACCTTAGCCCTGTCCCTTCACGCGGCGGAGGATGAAAAACGAAAGGAACTGATGCCTGTTGCAAATAAATATCCTATTGCGGAGCTTCTGGAAGCCTGCGCTTATTATTTTGAAAAAACAGGCAGGAGGATTACCTTTGAGTACGCCCTGATTGCCGGCGTCAACGACGGAAAAGAGGAGGCGGTAAAGCTTGGAAGGCTGATTGGGAGCCTTAACTGCCATGTAAACCTGATACCGGTTAACCCCATTGAACAGGGAAAATTCACGCCGCCGGAGGGGGCTTTTGCCGTGGCGTTTAAAAATAAACTTGAAAAAAATGGAATAAATGTTACTATAAGAAGGGAAATGGGAAGAGATATTGATGGCGCCTGCGGACAGTTAAGAGGGCGCGCCAGCAGGAGGTAAGACCGTGTTACGATCCTTTTCTTTGACAGATATAGGAAAAAAGAGAAAATTAAACCAGGATTATGTATACGTATCGGAAGGCACAGTCGGAAATCTTCCCAATCTTTTTATTGTTGCCGATGGTATGGGGGGGCATAATGCGGGTGACTATGCCTCCAAATGCGCGGTGGAAACCATGGTACGGGAAATCAGGGGGTGCTTTGAAAAAAATCCCATTAGGATACTTGGAAAAGCAATCCGGCTTGCCAATGACCAGATCAGGCGCAGGGCAAGGGAGGACCACAGCCTGTACGGGATGGGGACTACGGTGGTTGCTGCCACCTGCCTTGGGCATTACCTGCAGGTTGCCAATGTAGGGGACAGCAGGCTTTACATTGTGAATGAGGAAATCAGGCAGATTACAAGGGACCATTCCCTGGTGGAAGAGATGATACGCATAGGTGGGATTGACCGGAAAGCGGCCAGGAACCACCCGGATAAAAATATAATTACAAGGGCAATTGGAGCCATGGATACAGTGGAAATTGATTTTTTCCACGAAGAGCTGAAAATGGGGGACATCATACTGATCTGTTCTGACGGGCTAACCAACATGGTTGAGGACGAACAGATTGGCAGTATTGTAAGGGAACGTATTTCAATTGAAGAAAAAGCTGAAAAGCTGGTGGAAGCGGCCAATAACAACGGCGGGAAAGATAATATCGCAGTGATACTGATAGATGTGTTCGCCAGAGAATGAGGATGTAAGAGGTAGATATGGTTAAAATTGGATTGATAATCGGAGAAAGATACGAAATACTGGAGAAAATAGGCACAGGCGGAATGTCTGACGTTTATAAAGCCAAGGACCACAAATTAAACCGCCTGGTGGCGGTAAAGGTTTTAAAGCAGGAGTTCAGTGAAAACGCCAATTTTGTATCCAAGTTCAGGATAGAAGCCCAGGCAGCGGCAGGGCTGATGCATCCCAATATTGTAAACGTTTACGATGTGGGGGAAGAAAACGGGATCTATTACATTGTAATGGAACTGGTAGAGGGGATCACCCTGAAAAAATACATTGAGAAGAAAGCCCGGCTTTCAGTCAAGGAAGCGGTAACCATTGCCATACAGGTGAGCATGGGAATTGAAGCCGCCCATAACAATCATATTATTCACAGGGATATCAAGCCACAGAACATCATTATTTCCAAAGAGGGAAAAGTCAAGGTGACAGACTTCGGTATCGCCAAGGCGGCCACCAGCAATACCATCACCTCCAATGTGATGGGGTCTGTACATTACACATCACCGGAACAGGCCAGAGGCGGGTTTTCCGATGAAAAGAGCGATATCTATTCCCTGGGTGTCACCATGTTTGAGATGCTTACCGGAAGGGTGCCCTTTAACGGGGAGACAACAGTGGCAATCGCCATTAAGCATATCCAGGAGGAAATGCCCTCCCCCAGGGAGTATGTGTCAGAAATTCCTGTAAGCGTGGAGCAGATTGTTTTTAAATGCTGCCAGAAAAGCCCGGACCGGCGGTATCAGTCCATGGGAGAGCTGATCGTGGATTTAAAGCGTTCCCTGATGACACCGGATGAGGATTTCGTGAAGATGGTGGACCCGGACGAGGACGGATCTACCAAGATGGTCAGCGACAGTGAACGGGAAAGGATCAAAAGACGTTCCAGAAGCAGGGGAAGCATGGAGGAAGCCATGCATCTGCGCAAGGAAGCGGACGTGATCCGCAGCGCCAGAAAAAAACGCCCTCCCAGGCAGGAGGAAGAAGAAACCACGGAAGAGGAAGAGGCGGAGGCAGATACAGAGGAAGAGGGAACGGAAGAGGCTGAAGGGACAGAATACGAGTACTACGGAGAAGAAGAGCCCGAGGACGAGGAAGAAGACGACGACGATGAGGAGGATGAGGACGAAGAAGAAGATGAGGAAGATGAAGATGACGAGGAGGATGAGGACGAGGACGACGATTACGACCCAAAGATGGAGCGCCTGACCACAGCGTTGGCAGTGGTAGCTGCAGTTCTCATAGGGTGCGTTGTACTCTTCCTGGTGGGAAGGGCCTTTGGGGTAATTGATGCAGACCTTTTTGGCCAGACCAAAGAGGAAGGGGCTGCCCAGGATGAAAAACAGGAGGAAGAGGAAAAGCCTAAGGAAACAGTGGAAATGGCGGCGGTGGAAGGGAAAAAGGTAGACGACGTGAAAGTCATGCTGCTGGACCTGGGGCTGACACCGGAAATAGAATATGAAGAAAATGCGGAGTTTGAACAGGGAACCGTAATGAAAGCCAGCGTGAAGCCGGGAGAAAAGGTGGAGAAAGGTTCCAATGTGGTGCTAACGGTAAGCGCAGGTTCCGAGGGCGTGGAGGTTCCCAAGGTTGTGGGGCTTTCGGAAGCGGAGGCTGTGGCGGAGCTGGGGAAGCGGGAATTTGTGGTTAACAAGACAGAAGGGTATGACCCTTATATTAAGGCAGGGAGTATTATCACCCAATCCCCGGAGGCGGGGGCAAAGGTTCCCGGGGGAACCGCGGTGACCATCCGTGTAAGCCTGGGGCCGGAAAGCACCAAAGTCCGTGTGCCGGAGCTTATGGGGAGAGATGAGGAAGAGGCGATGGCAGTGCTGGTGGAGTCAGGCCTTACCCTTGGTGTGGTAAACGAAGTCAATCACGAGGACGCAGCCCTGGCGGGGCTGGTATGTTACCAGAGCTATTCGGTAGGGTCATACGTAGAGCCGGGGACTGTGGTGGATATCAATATCAGCTTAGGGCCTGCCCAGGCAACTTTCAAATTTACGGACAGCATTGCAGCGCCTTCTGCCGATGAAGACCCTGGATACCGGGCAGGCACGCCGGTGACGGTGACCTTGGTGGCAGACGATGGCACCCAGCTTTTAAGCACCCAGACCACCTCCTTCCCGATCCAGCAGCAGAACATTACAGGAATCAGGGTAGGTACGGGCTATCTTCTTTTTCAGTATGTGAATGTGACTGAGGCTACTACCATTACCAATGAGGACGGAAGTGTGTCCAATGTTGAGGGAACTTCTGAAAGCAAAGAAATACGCAGGCCGGTGCAGTTTACAGCAGAGTAAGGGGCGGCATAAACAGGCAGTTCAGCGTTAGGGGACAGAAAATGATACGGGGAAAGATTATTAAAGGAATAGCGGGGTTTTATTATGTATATACCCCCAGGGGGCTTGTGGAATGCAAGGCAAAGGGGATTTTCAGAAAAGAGAATATCAAACCCCTGGTGGGGGATAATGTGGAGATTTCCATTGTGGATGAAGGGCTTTTACAGGGGAATATTGTCCGCATCCTTCCCAGGGAAAATGAACTGATAAGACCAGCGTCTGCCAATATTGACCAGGCGCTGGTTATTTTTGCCATTACAAGGCCCAGCCCTAATTACAACCTTTTAGACCGCTTCCTGATAACCATGGGGCAGCAAGGGCTTCCTGCTATTTTGTGCTTTAACAAGCAGGACCTGGCCACAGAGGAAGAGGGCAGGTTCCTGGAAGAGGCTTATAGAGGGAGCGGCCATCCCCTCCTTTTTGTCAGCGGGCAGAGCCGCCAGGGAATAGAGGAAATCCGCAGCCACCTATTGGGCAGGACTACAGTAGTGGCCGGCCCCAGCGGTGTGGGCAAGTCCACCATTGTTAACGGGCTCTTCCCAAAGGCCAATATGGAAACCGGGGAAATCAGCCAAAAGACCCTGCGGGGGAAGCATACCACCAGGCATGCCCAGCTATTTGCCCTTTCAGAGGATACTTTTATCATGGATACCCCCGGATTTACCTCCTTAAATCTGGGGGAGATGGAAAAGGAAGAGCTAAAAAGCTTTTATCCGGAATTTGCCGGGCATGGCCAGCGCTTTGGCAGCGGCTGTATCCATATCAGCGAACCCTCCTGTGGCGTCAAGGAGGCACTGGAGGAGGGGAAGATCAGTAAAGTGCGTTATGGTAATTATGTGATGCTGTTTGAGGAATTGAAAAACAGGAAAAAATATTAGAGTATCAGGTTGTTTTTGGTGAAAAGCGAAAGTGTAAAGTCTGCTTTGATAAGGGAGGATTGGTTAACATAAAGATGTATGGCATCCCTTGTTTACAGGCATACAGCCCCAGGCCTGTGTGGGGCAGGGAGGACAGGAAAATATGGAAAAGACAGTAGGGATGGGACACCAGGATTTTGAAGTCATCCGGCAGGAACGCTGTTTTTATATTGACAAGACGCTATTCCTCAAAGAATGGTGGCAGGGGAAGGATGCGGTAACCCTCATTACCCGTCCCAGAAGATTTGGAAAAACGCTGAATATGACCATGGCGGAGAAATTTTTCTCAGTCCGTTATGCAGGAAGGGAGGATTTATTCCAGGGGCTTAAAGTCTGGGAGGACCAGGAGTTCAGAAAGCTGCAGGGAAGTTATCCCGTGCTGTTTATCAGCTTTGCCGGTGTTAAGGAAAATTCTTACCTCCAGACAAGGAAAAAAATATGCAGTATTATTAAGGAAATATATAACCAACATTGTTTCCTCCTGGATGGGGATTGGCTAAATCCGGATGAGAAACTGGACTTCCAGGATATTTCTGCGGATATGGAGGATTACAAGGCTTCCGGCTCCCTGAAAGCCCTGTCCGGTTATTTGTCCCGTTATTATAGAAAAAGGATTATTATTTTGCTGGATGAATATGATACGCCTATGCAGGAGGCGTATGTAAACGGCTTTTGGGATGAAATGGTATCATTTACCAGAAACCTATTCAATTCTACCTTTAAATCGAATCCTTATCTGGAACGGGCAATTATGACCGGAATTACAAGAATAAGCAGGGAGTCTGTTTTCTCAGACTTAAACAATCTGGAAGTGGTGACTACTACCTCTGACAAATACGCAGACTGTTTTGGGTTTACAGAGGAAGAGGTGTTTGAAGCCCTTGAGGAGTTTGGCTTCTCCCACAGGAGACAGGAGGTAAAAAACTGGTATGACGGTTTTTCTTTTGGAAGCCGGAGGGACATCTATAATCCATGGTCGGTTTTAAATTTTCTGGATAAGGGAAAAGTGGCGGCCTATTGGGCAAATTCCAGTTCCAACGCCCTGGCAGGGAAATTGATCCGTGAGGGGAGCAGGGAACTGAAGGCTTCTTTTGAAAGCCTGCTGCGGGGAGAGGGCATTACGGCAGAGATTGACGAACAGGTTGTTTATGGCCAGTTAAACGATGACGGCCAGGCAGTGTGGAGCCTTTTGCTTGCCAGTGGTTATCTGAAAGTGAAGGATTTAAAGACATTCATGTCTGGTTCAGGGGAGTGGGCACAAGAGTACCGGCTGGAGCTGACTAATTTTGAGGTAAGGACGATGTTCCGGAATATTGTACGCAGATGGTTTGCCGGTGTGGTGTCTGATTATAATGATTTTGTCAGGGCACTGCTTCTGGGGGATGTAGATGCCATGAATGAATATATGAACCATGTGGCGGAATTTACCTTCAGTAGTTTTGATACAGGAAGACAGCCCTCAAAGGCAGAGCCGGAGCGGTTTTACCATGGGTTTGTTTTGGGGCTTATGGTAGAGCTTTCAGGGCGCTATATCCTGTCGTCAAACAAGGAAAGCGGTTTTGGGAGGTATGACGTAATGCTGGAGCCATTATCGCCGAAACAGGATGACGGCATCATCCTGGAATTTAAGGTATTCCAGCCCAGAAAGGAAAAGAAACTGGAAGACACGGTACAGGCGGCATTAAGGCAGATAGAAGAAAAGGGCTATGGAACTGCTTTGGCAGCCCGGGGGATCCCTCTGGAAAGAATACGCAAATACGGGTTTGCGTTTCAGGGGAAAAAAGTACTGATTGGCAATTAGGGGCATTACACTCTACCCAGGAATCCAGGCAATACCAGCCGCCTTATGCACAATATCTTTCAACTCCAATATACTATCATACAAGGATATATGTTAAGGAGAGGATGATATGATGGAAGAGAGAAGCCTGGCGAATAACTGTAGTTTTGCCGGACTGAAGCCGATTATGGTGGATTTGCCATATCCCCCTGTGAAAGTGAGGGGTGTTAACCGGGATTATGCAGATTTGCTCAAAGTTGATTATTGCGGTTCCGTATCGGAGCTTTCCGCCATTACCCAGTATATCAATAATGAAACCCGGTTGTCCTGCGAAAATTGCCCAATGGCGAAAACCCTCCTGGGGATTGCTATGGCAGAAATGATGCATTTGCAGAAACTGGGGGAATTGATAGTGCTGCTGGGGGGCGATGTGGATTTTAGTGCCAGAAGCCGCAGCGGAAGGCCGGTGATGTGGACGCCGGATTATCTTGCCATACCGGATAATACCAAAAAAATGCTGATGGCTGATATTGATGCGGAGGCAGGGGCCATAAGGCAGTATGAAATGCACATGGGCATGATAAAGGATGATTGTGTGGATGCCGTGCTGTCGAGAATCATTTTGGATGAGGAATACCATATAATGCTGCTTAAGATTCTTATGCAGGATTTGTAGGAGTACAGTGGTTTTATACAAACAGGGATAGCTGCTTAGGCAGCAGCCTGTTACAATTAAGCGGAAAGCCTGTGCAAGCGCTTTCCGCTTTTGCTACAATAAGCTGTCTTGCAGGGCAAGGCAGGAGCGGCTTTTGGGAGAATTTTAAAGGGAGGGAATGATAGATGGAAGCATTGGCCAGACTTGACGGCGATATTCTGTTGTATATCCAGGACTACATAAGAAACCCGGTTTTGGATCCGGTAATGAAAGTGATCACCACTTTAGGGAACGCGGGCATTGTATGGATTTTGCTTACAATCGCCCTTTTGGTTCCGGAAAAGACAAGAAAGATAGGGATGATGAGCGCCTGCGCTTTGGTTGCATCCCTTCTTGTGAACAACATACTGCTGAAAAATCTTGTGGCGCGGGTGCGCCCTTATTATGCGGTGGAGGGGCTGGTGGCAATTGTGAAAAAGCCAATGGAATTTTCTTTCCCCTCCGGCCATGCGGGCAGTTCCTTAGCCTGCGCCGGGGTGCTTTACCGGAAATTGCCGAGAAAGCAGGGAGCCTGGATCCTCCTGCTGGCGGTCCTGATTTCCCTTTCCCGGCTGTATGTGGGGGTGCATTATCCCACTGATGTGCTGGCGGGAGCCATAACGGGAATCGGGTGCAGCTTTGTGGGGGAGTGGGTGGTAATGGCGATAGGAAGCAAGATGGAAAAAGGGGCTGTTACGCCCAATGAGTAATGTTGCCATCAAGGTTTTTTACCGAGAGTTAGACACAGTTTTGGAGCTTTTATAAACAGGGCTGCGGCATTGCTGCAGACCCTGTTTTTTATTACAATAAGCCGGCTCGCGTAGCGGCGTTTGTTTGATTTGCTACGGTAATGTGGGAAATTGCTATGGATTTTTTGGGGTTAAAGTTAAAATCTCTAAAAAATAGAATACATTTTATGGATATTTTTCGTGAAATTGACGGAAAATATTGTATGTCTTTAAAGATTGAGTTATTTTTATAATACACCTTTGGACAAGTTGTTTTGAGGGGGCTGTTGCCATATAGCAGGCAGTGGGATAGGACTAAGGAGGAAAATGCTATGGGGATGGGGGAATGATTCATTTGTATGTGGGATAATGTGTAGGACTAAGAATTTAAAATGAAGAACCTTGGAGGGATAAATGAAAATGAAAGGAAATAAGGAAAAGGGAAAAGTACCGAAGAAACCTGTAGGAAGAGGCGTGATTGTTGAGAACCTGCAGATTTATGCCATGATGCTGCCAACGCTGCTGCTGATTCTGGTTTTTTGCTATATTCCCATGTATGGCATTGTGATAGCGTTCCAGGATTATGTACCAGGCGCTTCCTTTTTTGGGGAAGGTGTAAAGTGGGTGGGCCTTAAATGGTTTGAAAAGTTTATTACCAGCCATTACTTTGGCAGGCTGATCAAAAACACCCTGATACTCAGCGGGCTGAATCTGATTTTTGGTTTTACGGCGCCTATTTTGTTTGCATTGCTTCTGGACCAGATCCGCCATACCGGATTTAAGAAACTCGTGCAGACGACCAGCTATATGCCTTACTTTATATCCACCGTGGTGGTAGTAGGTATGGTGATCTCCTTCATTGATACCAACGGGCTGATCACGAATATGCTCACATTCTTTGGGATGGAACGGCAGAATTACAGGGTGTCCTCTACGGCGTTCCCATGGATTTACACTTTTACAAACGTGTGGAAGAGCTTTGGTTTCTCCAGCATTCTTTATTGCTCCATAATATCAGCCATTGACCCGGGGCTATATGAGGCGGCCAAGCTGGACGGGGCGAACCGCTGGAAACAGGTGTGGCATATCACCCTTCCGGGGCTTAGGTCGGTTATCGCCATCAACCTGATCATGGCAGTAGGTTCTGTGCTCTCAGCGAACTCGGAAATGATTCTGTTGCTGTATACACCGGCGACCTATGATGTGGCGGATGTAGTCGGTACTTATGTTTACCGGCTGGGTATTTTGGAGGCACAGTACAGCTATACCACTGCGGCCGGCCTGTTTGTAGCCATCATCGGCTTTATCTTTACCTACATAGCCAACAGGATCAGCAATAAACTCACCGGGTTCGGACTCTGGTAGGAGTGGAAAGGAAGCATCATGAATAGAAGGAAGAGAAGAGGAATACGGGAGGGCAACCCGATTGCCACATTTGCCATGTATGCTGCGTGTGTGCTGATTGTTTTCATCACATTGTATCCTATGTACTATGTGCTGATATTATCCTTAAGCGCTCCCCAATATGCCAGCACTATGCGCGTCTATACGTTCCCTAAGGGGTTCGACTTATCGGCATATAAGGTTCTGGTGAAAAACAGCAATATGTGGAGAGCTTATGTGAATACTATTTTGTACGTAATCCCAACTACGGTTTTGATGATCATCACCAGTGCCGTAGTGGCGTATGGCCTGAATTACAGGAAACTGATGGGGAGGAAGTACCTTAACATGTTCCTTTTGATCCCCATGTATTTCGGCGGCGGTATGATCCCTACGTTCCTGCTGATTGTGAAGCTGGGACTGTATGATTCCCCTTTGTCCCAGATCATCCCGGGGTGTTTTTCCATCTGGAATATTATCCTCATTAAGGCATATTTCCGGTCCATACCGGAATCCCTTTCCGAGGCGGCAAAGATAGACGGGGCGGGCGTGCTCCAGGTCTTCACCAGGATCATGATACCTCTTGGAAAGCCTATATTCGCCGTGGTTGCGGTATATACCATCGTAGGTGTGTGGAACAGTTGGTTCGGGGCAATGCTTTATCTGCCCCATACGGAATGGCAGCCATTGCAGTTATATCTGCGGCGGTTATTGATTGAAGCGAGCCAGTCCGTAAAGGAGGTGATGGACGCAGCAACAGCAAGAGAAGTAGCGGAACGCCAGCTTTCAAACGCGCAATTAAAATATGCAATGATCATCTTTACAACATTGCCTGTATTGTGTACCTATCCCTTCTTCCAGAAATACTTTGTCAAAGGGATGGTTTTGGGTTCCCTCAAAGAATAGGGATGAAAGAAAGATATAAAATGTGCCCAAAGTGCGGGCACGGAAGGTAAATATTAAGGAGGAAATATGAAAAAAAGAGTAATCGCTGCCCTTTTGGCGGCAGTTATGGTAATGTCCGTATTTGCCGGATGCGGCAAAAAAGACGACACACAGAGCACAAGCTCTGGCAATTCTGGTGCAACTGACAATGGAGAAAGCACAGAGGCGGGAGATGATGGCCTGAAGACGCTCCGTATCCTTGGGGTTGACCACTCCGGTACAGACGGGGACGGCCGGACCGTGAAACTGTCCGAGTGGATCAACGGGGACAGCAAGCTTTGGGAGAAATTTACTTCAGACCTTGCAGAGCGGGGGCTGAAACTGGAAGTGGACTTGATCGAAGACGATCAGTATGAGACAACGATAAACAACCAGCTTGCGGCCGGACTGGATTATGATTTTGTGTATATTAGGCCGTTAACCACCAAGACCAGGCTGAATATGGTACAGCAGGGACAGTTCCAGGCGCTGAATGAAATCTGGAACCAATATGGGAAGCCGGAGACAAAGGAATTTTTTGAAAATGGCCCCGGGAGCGAAGTGGTAAGGCTCAATGTACTGGAAGACGGTAATATTTACTGGGTTTCCACAGCCATCATTGGTACATATGACGATGCCTATTTTGGCTCCTTCACCATCCCTTCTATCCGTAAGGATTGGCTGGACAAGCTGAACCTGGAAGTTCCCAAGACCACAGATGAGCTTTACCAGGCATTGAAGGCATTCCGCGACCAGGATGTGAACGGAAACGGGGAAGCGGATGAGATTGCCAACCTTGCGTATAACGAATTTTCAGGGGGGATTGCCCAGTACTGGGGGCTGGGAAATGACCTTGTGTATGTGGACTATTATACCGGTAAGGTCAGCTCTCCCTGGTATGACGAGAATATCAAGGATTATATCACCTTTATGAATAAGCTTTATTCTGAAGGATTGTTGGCGGACCAAAGTAATGATATTGCCTCTACTTATGTGGCGGAAAACAGGGTAGGATTGCTCTTTGACTGGGCTTTGGAAACATGGGATGAGCCTGCGGTAGTTGTTCCTGAAGGGGAGGCGGCGCCATATTATATGGGGCTTCTCTGCGAGGCAGTTGAGGGTGTGGATCCTCTGATTGCAAGGCAGCGGGGCATCCAGAAGGCAGGTTATGACTATGCAGCAACCAAACAGGCGGACCCGGAAGCAGTAGCGATTTATCTGGATTATATTGCCACTGAAGAGTATAGCACCTTAAGTGAGTTTGGTATTGAGGGATACAGTTTTGAGTATGACAGCGAGGGCAATCTGGTGCAGTATTCTGACAGTGAGCTCAGTGAAGTCCAGATGATCGTAAAGCAGCCTGCCCTTTGGGTAAACAATGGGATCGCGCCCCGTGTGCAGAAGGTAGACCGGAAGCAGGAGGTTGCTATGACCAAGGAATCCGGCTACAGCATGGGATATCCGGAGGAAGGCTTTGAGGACAAGGTGAAGCTGATCAGGGATATTTATGAGAATGAGGACAAGTATCACTATGCCGCTATGGTTATTGATATGGCTGTTGCCACTGTTGAGGAGATTGACGAAGTCAATGAGTTCAGTACGGACTTAGAGACCCGCTCAGAAGAAATTTTGACAAACCTGATTATGGGTTCTTATTCTATGGATGACTGGGATACTTATATCAGCGACCTGAAAGGGCTGGGCCTTGACAAGATGATTGAGATTTACCAGAACCGTTACGACAGGGCATGGGCAGATTAAGCCTGGCAATAAAAATTAGAGACAAGCAATATTTTATACAAGC
>CAJTVD010000032.1:38656-40727 GCA_910579495.1 uncultured Lachnospiraceae bacterium | reverse complement strand
ATTTCTTTTCCTGTACGATATTCAGTTGTCAATTTTCAGTTAGAATCACATTCATTGAGATTCCGAGAAGTTATTACCGCTTCTGCCCATTCTAGCGGAATTTTCCATAGGCTTTTTTTAGCATCTGCCTTGCCCGGTAAATCTGGGTTTGAATGGTTTTCACGCTTTTTTTGTGTCTTGCCGCAATTTCTTTTGGGGTTAATTCTTCCAGGTAATAGGCTCTGGCAACCTCATCATAGGGCGGCTTTAATTCCCCGCACCGCTTCTTTAGTTGTTCCATGATTTCCTCCTCCAGGCAGATTTCCTCCGGAGACCCCCGCTGTTCCGCTGCAAGTTCAAAAAAGCTGTCCTCTGTTGGGACACTGCGGCTGCTTGCACTGCGCAGGTAATCAATGCTCTTGTTGGTGGCAATCCTGCAGATCCACGCTTTTTCATTAGCCCCGTCAAAGGTATCGTACTTCTGGAAAGCAGCCAAAAAGGTTTCCTGCATCAGATCCTCCGAGATAAAGTAATCTCCGGTCAGCTTATAACAGATGGAGAAGATAAGTTTATCATACGTATCAATCAATTCTTCCAGCCTGCTCTCCGTACAGGCTGCCGTATTCACCATGGCGCTTATTCTCCCCACCCCGCTTTCCTTTGTTTGCTTTCACTATCTTTAACGGGCCATCTCTAAAATTGTCTTCAGTTTTTTCAAATTTTTTTATTTTTTTTGCAACCTGTAAATTTTCAGCCAATTTGTACATAAATGAAACTTGTCACATAGTTTTAAATACTATATAATAGATTGTGGGGTTCTGTTTCACCAGGATGCCCGTTTTTCCATTGGAATTTTATGAATACAGAACAAGGCGGTAATTTATATGACAATCGACAGAGAAAATTTGCTGAACAGCATTTTAGACAGTCTGGGAAGAATACAGCATATCAGTGCGGATGATATCCCCAATATTGACCTGTACATGGACCAGGTGACCACCTTTATGGAAAAAAGGTTACGCAGCACCACCAGAAACCCGGCGGAAGACAAGATCCTTACCAAAACCATGATTAACAATTATGCCAAAAATGACCTTCTGCCTCCCCCGGTCAGGAAAAAATACAGCAAAGAGCATATGCTGCTGCTTATATTTATTTACTATTATAAAGGAATCCTCTCCATCGGCGATATCCAGACCCTGCTCAAGCCACTTACGGAAAGATATTTCCACGTTGGCAATGGGCCAAGCCTGAGTGAAATCTATGAAGAGGTATTCAGCCTGGAAAAAGAGGAAATCTCCGGCCTTAAGGAGGACATTATCAAAAAATTTTCCGCCTCCCAGAAAACCTTCCAGGAAGCGCCGGAAAAGGACCGGGAAATCCTGCAGCTTTTTTCCTTTATCTCCATGCTCAGTTATGACGTCTACGTAAAAAAACTGCTGATTGAAAAGATGATAGACAGTTTTCAGTCTGCCACTGCCAGGGAGAAACAGCGGCCCTCCCCGGACAGGAAAGAAAAATCCGGGAAAGAGCCCAGAAAATAACCTATGCCCATACGCAATAATCCCTTGGAGGCTTTTCCCTTATTGGCGCCTGGCGGTTCAGGGATGGGCGTTTGCAATCCCGCCGGGCGCAGTTTGCTTGATATTCCTGGTAAACCGGCACCTGGGAAACTCCTCGCACCCATAAAAGTTCCCGAATTTCCCTTTTCTTTCCACCAGCCTTCCCCCGCATTTAGGGCAGAGCAGGCCCGGCTCTGTATTCTTTTTCATCTCATTTAACAATTTCCCCATTTCTTCATAGCACTTTTGGTTCATAAGGCAGTCGGCAAGAGCCCTGTGGGCTCCTGTGGTTTCAATATGGAAGTATTCCGACACATCCGTCAGTTTGTGGTGGGGAAGCTCTGGCAGGCAGCGCCTTGCCATATACAGTGTATCCACATAGTCATTGCAAAACTCCTTTCCCAGCGCCTGCCATACAGCGTCATAAATAAAATTGGTGTCAAAAGTGTGTATATTATGGCCTACCAGCACCCCATCCCCGATAAATTCCAGGAAGCCGGTGATCGCTGTCTTTATATTGGGAGCGCCCG
>CAJTVD010000032.1:0-38646 GCA_910579495.1 uncultured Lachnospiraceae bacterium | reverse complement strand
ACTGTCGGTGATTCCGTTCACCGCCGTAGCCGCCCTGGGGATATGCCTGCCCGGGTCCACCAAAGTAGAATATTCCCCTACGATTTCATGGGCGCGCACTTTAACCGCTGAAATTTCAATAATATCATCCATTTCCTGGCTGATCCCTGTGGTTTCCAGGTCAAAAACCACATAATCCTCCAGGTAACTGTTCAGCCTTTTTCCTTTGTTTCTCACTTTCATCTCTTCCTCCGTATCCAGCCATTACCAAATGGTTTCTATTTCTTCCCTTTTTACCCCATAAAGAGCCATAAACTCTTCCAGGTCCTTCTCCCCCCGGATCAGCATCAATTCTTCCACATGCCCTGTATCTTCCTCCCGGAACCCGGCCACTTTCTCGCCTGTACAGATGCTTGCACGGATTACAGGTTTCTTCCCTGTCCGGTCATAGGCCTGCCCTTTGGCCAGATTTTTCTTTTTCCCCCACATATCTTCTTTGCCCCCTTTCCCTGAAAATCCTGACAGAAAATTTCAGGCTCTTTACTTTAAAACTTTAATATGATAAAATAATCAAATACGAATTTATTTCTGCCGGGAGGATTTTTTATGAACAAAAAAATACAGACTGAGGCCGTTGACCATTTATTTGAGGCCATTTTATGTCTGGAAAGTAAAGAAGACTGCTACAGCTTTTTTGAAGATTTATGCACTGTCAATGAACTTCTCTCCCTTTCCCAGCGTTATGAAGTAGCTTCCATGCTCAAAGACCGCAAGACTTACCTGGAGATTGCAGAAAAAACCGGTGCTTCCACCGCCACCATCAGCCGGGTAAACCGCTCCTTAAATTACGGGAACGATGGCTATGAACTGGTTTTCGGCAGGCTGGGGGGCAAAGTTTAAAATACCGGCAGCTACATATAAACTGTCCAGGCCATACAGACAGTGCCACTCCCCACGAGCCAGCTTATTGCAGCAAACGCCGCCACTCTCCGCGAGCCGGCTTATTGCAGCAAACGCCGTCACGCTCCGCGAGTCGGCTTATTGCAACAAAACGGATAATCCCTGAGGATTATCCGTTTATATCAATTATCACCATAGGGTCAATATACTGCTCATCTTTTAAGATCTGATACCCCAGTTCCCGGTTATCCTCCCCTACTGTAAACAGAATATACCCTTTCCCCAGCTCCTCCCCGTTTTTCACCAGCGCTTTTCCATTGTTCCTGTAAACAGACCGGTAGCCGTTGCCATGGTCGATCACAATCTTGGTCCCATAAATTTCATCGCTGTCCACCGTTACCACTGTCCCGGTCCCTGAGGTTAGCACATTGGTTCCCACAGAAGCAGTGAATATGAGCATGGGATCCCCCTCCTCCGCTTCCTTCATGGTTGACGAACCGCTTATGGGAAACCCTTTGGGCAATGCATTTTCAATGGTTTCCTGGGTAATCGCGTCCTCTATCTCCGCTTTCTGGCTGACAGTCCCGCTAAGTACAGTCACCTTGCTTGTAAGGGTGGAATTTTCCATTGCAAGGGCCTCGTTTTCGTCCGTCAGATTATTGATCGTGACTATCTGCTCTACCAGTTCCTTCCTGGTGTTCCTGATGGTAATTTCATCATAAACAATCTTGCAGGTCACTGCCACAGTCAAAACAAAAAACACCGCGGCAGCTATCTCCACTATGGCGGAGCTGATGGTACGTCTCCTGATCATGCCGTTCTCTTCCTGTATCACCAGAATCAGCGAATATTTCCCCTGTCTTTTATACTGTTGCGCCATAATTTGTCTGTCACCTCCGGTTCATTACTCACATTTTATCACAGGCAACAAATTAACGCAACTTCATTTACCATTTCCGCTGTAAACAGCCCTTTTAAAGGCTCCTTTTGCCAGCCCCTTATACGGACAGCTTCATATCCCCTTCCTGGATCCAACCCTTTTTCCTCATAAACTCCGATACTCCCAAAGCCAGCGCCGCCGGAAGGATGAAATGCATCGCTGCAATCTCACCAAGCACCACTGCCGGTGCCTGCCCCTGGGCTACCATGGTCTGGTAGGTATTGATCTGCCCCACCAGCCCTGCAGTCCCCATGCCGGAACCGGTGGCATTATTGGACATATGTACCAGCATCGTGGATACTGGGCCAAGAACCCCGCTGGCGATAATGGCAGGCAGCCAGATAATTGGCTTTTTCACAATATTGCCTATCTGCAGCATACTGGTGCCAAGCCCCTGGGCAAGCAGGCCGTTTACCTTATTTTCCCGGTAGGAAGCTACCGCAAACCCCACCATATTGGCACAGCACCCTATAGTAGCCGCACCCGCCGCGATGCCTTCCAGCCCTAATATGATGCCCAGCGCCGCCGAGCTGATGGGAAGGGTAAGGACCATGCCCATCAGCACTGACACCACAATACCCATCAGGAAAGGGGCCTGCACTGTCCCCCAGTTAATGATGCTCCCAAGCCATGACATAAACGCCGAAATAGGGGGGCCCAGCACCAGGCCGGTGGCAGAGCCGGATAAGATACATACAAAGGGAGTCACCAGGATGTCCACCCTGGTCTTCCCGGAAACCAGCCTGCCCACATAAATGCCTGCCATCACGGCAATAAAAGCCCCCAGGGGTTCTCCCGGCCCTGCCAGGACCACCGCCCCATTTGCAAAAACCGTCCCGCCTGCGATTTTCCCGGCAAAGGCTCCCATCATGCCGTTTACTGCAGCAGAAAGCGCCACCAGGGGGCTTTCCTTCAGCTTAAGGGCAACGCCACAGCCAATGCCAGCGCCTGTCAGCGCCGCCGCGATTTTTCCCATGTTGTAGAGGGAAGAACCCGCCGCCCCGGGAAGGAGGCTTCCCACCTGCTGGATAATCGTCCCGATAATCAGGGTTGCAAACAGTCCCGAGGCCATGCCCCCCAGGCCGTCAATAAAAATCTCATTGAAAAGTGCTCTTAATTTTTTCATGTCTGCTCCTACTCTTCCTGACAGTATTTACACCTGTCTTGTCAACTGTAAATTACCTGTCAAGGTTATCACAAACAGAAAAAAGATGCAAGTATCAGGGAACAAGAAATCCTTCCCTTTGAAGTTTTTCCTGTATCAGCCCCAGCGTCCCCTCTTCCCTTGCTTCTACCGTATGGTAATGCAGCCCGTCTGTAAGGGCGTTTAAAGGTTTTGTGCCATACTCCGCAACCTGTTTAACGAAGTTATCCGCATCCTGCCTGCTGTTGACAATCAGGTCTGCCATGATCTGCCCGTAAATGGGATGTTCCACCACCACATCCAGCACCCTGCCGCCGCAGTCAACAATGAGATACAGTTCTTCCTGCATCCTGCCGGTATCATGCATGACTTTATAGGTCCTCTTACAGGTGCCGCTTCCCTCGTCTTTCCTGAACAGAATATAGCCTTTGTTGGTTGAGAGAATATTTTTGTTGACTGCCCGGAGCAGGGCAATGTCCTGGACAATCACCTGGCGGCTGACCCCAAGCCTTGCCGCCAGCTCCGTACCTGCCACTGGTGATGTATTCCCTGACAATATATGGATAATCTCTCCTCTTCTGGTATCCCCATCCATCCGTTTTATTTTCCTTTCCGGTTAGTTATAATTTCCAATATGTGCCATTTTTTTCAAAAAACAATATATTTAAAACATTCTCAAAAATTTAACAATTGCTGAATTTTTGTGGAATTTTATGAAAATCCTGTTATTTCCTTTACATTTCGCCAGGACTGTGTTATCCTTATTACATTGCAGGAAACCTGCAATGTAACAATTTACTTATTTCTATTTGGAGGTATCTATATGAACAAAGGTACAGTAAAGTGGTTTAACAACCAAAAAGGGTACGGATTTATCTCTGATGCATCAGGCAATGACGTATTTGTACACTACTCAGGGCTGAACATGGAAGGTTTCAAATCCCTGGAAGAAGGCGCTTCCGTAGAGTTTGATGTAGTTAACGGAGAAAAAGGACCCCAGGCAGTAAACGTAACAAAGTTATAATTAGCAATGTGCTATTATAGCGCATTAATCAAGTAACACGATGTGCCTATTCTTAATACATGCTTCATTCTATTATGAACTTGCAATATTGTTTTATTAGATTAATGAAATAACCTATCTCGCCAAGAGATAGGTTATTTTTCTGCCTTTTCCCCAGAGACATACGCACACCTGTGCCCAAGATACCCGGCAATGGGTCAGCCGCTGCCTCCTGAAACCTCCCTGAGCACCCGATCCAGTTCCATTGCTCCCCCGAACAAGTCCAGGGCGCTGCCAACCGTCACGTCAATCTTCCCTCTTCCCAGCTTTTTTAGTTTCCGCAGGTCTTCATAATTATGGACGCCCCCTGCGTAGGTGGCGGGAACCCTGCATTCCCTGCCCAGCAAAGCCGCCAGCCCTTCCTCAATCCCCTGGGACTTTCCCTCCACGTCCACTGCATGGACCAGAAATTCATCACAACTTTCAGAAAGTTCCTCCAGCGTTTCCATGTTTAACTTAACGTCCGTATAGTTCTGCCACCTGTCGGTTACAATATAATAGTCCTGCCCTTTCCGCCTGCAGCTTAAATCCAGCACCAGGCGCCCCTTTCCCACTGCGGAGACCATTTCCTTCAGCCGCTCCCGCCTTAGGGTACCATTTTTAAAAATATAGGAAGTAACAATCACATGGGATGCCCCGGCATCCAGATATTCCTCCCCATTAAAGGGGGTAATCCCTCCCCCTGCCTGCAGCCCGCCCGGGTATGCCCTCAGGGCATCAAGGGCCTGTCCCTTCGTCTGCCTATAATATTCACTCTCTGATGAATTTAATAAAATAACATGCCCGCCTTTGAGATTTTTCTTCTTATAAAACTCCGCAAAAAAAGCACCGCCCTGGCAGGAGACAAAATTTTCCGGTGCCTCATCCCCATCATCTTTTAGCCTGCCCCCTATAATCTGCTTAACCTTGCCGTTATGGATATCTATACATGGCCTGAATTTCATTTTGTATGCCCCATTCATTTTCAAAAAATTTTCTCCTTATTCTAACATACTTTATTGTATTGTCATAGCCTTTTTATAAAAATCATCCAGTATAATTATCATGAAACAGCACATAATAGCATCAGAACTGCCAATCATGCAGTTTTTATAAATAGATGAAGGAAACCAAGTTTGTGTCTGCGCCGCATCCACAAACTTGTCAGGTATCTTTAAAAAATGGATGCCTGTATGCCAGAAAGCAGCGCAGAAATGAGGGAGACTATGAAAAATGTGAAAAAATTTATCACGGTATCTCTTGTCCTTGGTATGATTTGCATGTTTACAGCCTGTGGAAACGACAAGAAGAACGATGCAAACGATATGGCGGGAAATACCAACACAACCACTGATAACGGTGCTGCCGGGACCAACAATACAACCGGCGGCACAACCGGAAATGGTACAGGAAATAATCCCGCTGCAACGGGAAGCCCCATGGCAGAGGATGAAGGCGGCATGGGAACTGCCGGAAATGATACCATCAACGGCGGGAACGGAAATACCACTGGAAATAACAGCACAACCGGGAACACCAACGGCACAGGGAACGCTAACGGTAATGTAAACAGCGCAACCGCCGGTGACGGCACAGATGGTTCCCTTTTAGATGACGCTGGGAATGCCATTGGGAATGTGGTGGACGACATTGCAGACGGTGTTTCGGACATCACAGACGATGTGGTGGGGAACGGAAGCAATAACACTACAAATAATGCCAATACTTCCGGCGCTTCTGCCAGAAGATAGCTTTTAGACGCTCCCGGGTATGTCCTGTACCCGGAAGCAGGAAAAGGAGGCATGGACCAGCGTCCAGCCTCCTTTTTAAATGCCACAGCACAGTAACTGTACTTATTTTTCTACTATAATTCCGTCCCTGTAGGCCGCCAGGAGCTGTTCAAGCTGCTTAATGGTCTCCCGCAGCTCCGCGCCAATATCCGTCTCAGAAACCCTGATCCTGGCAGGAACCGTCTCCACTACCGTGGAATCTGAAAAGATATCGGACTCATGTAATATGGCTGACTCTGTAGACTCAAAAGGTTCATGGGCCACCAGGCGCATCCCATGGGAATTGGCCACCAACGTATAGCCCGCAATCCCTGTTTTGCTCTGGTATGCCCTGGAAAATCCACCGTCGATCACCAGCAGCTTGCCGTCACACTTAATGGGCGTCTCACCCTTTTTCAGCTCTACAGGCACATGCCCGTTGATGATATGGGATTTCTTTTTGTCAAGCCCAAACTCCTCCAGGATCCGGTTTACCACCTTTTCATCATCCAGCATGGAGTAATAGCTATTCTTGGTTTCTTTGTGAGTTTCCTTATCCTCTATAAAATACCGCTCAAAGGTTGCCATCTTATCCTTGCCGAACACCGGGGAATTAGGCCCTGCCCAGATATACCAGATATAATCCTGGGCTTTTCTCATACCGGAGGGGTCGTTTTTGGCATAATAGCCTTTTCTGGCGTAATTGTCCAGGACATCATAAAGAGCCCTGCCCCGGTAATTTTTCCCGTCCACATTTACCGCTTTAAAGTTCCCCTCCTCATCCAGGGGCATACAGCCATGGTAAAGCAGGTTGGAATTATGGATCTTATAAAGCCCGCCGTTAGAATAAAGAAAACGCACATGTTTCTGGAGCTTTTCACACTTAAGGAAAGCCTGCTGCAGCCTTGCCATCATCTGTTCCTCATCCGGGGACAGGGCATAGGGGTCATCAGGATTTACTGTGGGGAAATCCGTATCCCTCATGGCGTATTCTTTTCCGTCTATGGCCACGGTCTTTTTCTCATAATTGATTTTATCCAAAAGAAGCCTGCCGTCCATCTCAAACTCCGGGTGCTTCCTGATCACCTGGCCTTCCAGCTTCAGTTGGATTATGGCCATCGCCTTGTGGATCTTCATATCCATGCTAAGGTCTTTGGTATTGTAATCCGTATTATACTTTATGGTAAAAACTTTACAGTCAGTATCCTGGTAAGTATCCAGGGCAAAGGTGGCAAGGGGGATCAGGTTGATCCCATAGCCGTCCTCTATGGTATCCAGGTTCCCGTACCTGGCGGCAACCCGGAGTACTGTGGCGATGCAGGCAAGATGCCCGCAGGCCGCCCCCATCCATACAATGTCATGGTTCCCCCACTGGATATCCACCGAATGGTAATTCATCAGGGTATCCATGATAATATGGGGCCCTGGCCCCCTGTCATAAATGTCCCCCACAATATGGAGATGGTCTACTACCAGCCGCTGGATCAGGTTGCTCATAGCCACAATGAAATCCGGCGCCCTCCCTATCCGTATGATGGTATGGATAATTTCGTTGTAGTAGCCTTCCTTATCGGAGATATCAAATTTCTCCGTAATCAGTTCTTCTATGATATAAGCAAAATCCTCCGGAAGCGCCTTGCGCACCTTGGACCGGGTATACTTGGAGGCCGCCCGTTTGGTAATCTGCACCAGCCTGTGGAGGGTAATTTTGTACCAGTCCTCAATATTATCCTCTTCCCGCGACACAATATCCAGCTTCTCATAGGGATAATAAATTAAGGTAGCCAGGAGTTTTTTGTCCTTGCTGCTTAAGGTGTTGCCGAACTCTTCGTCAATCTGCCTTCTCACCGCGCCGGAGCCGTTTTTCAGCACATGGTTAAACTGCTCGTATTCCCCATGGATATCTGTCATAAAATGCTCCGTCCCCTTGGGCAGGTTTAAGATTGCCTGAAGATTGATGATCTCCGTGGATGCCGTGGCAATGTCAGGATACAGCCTGGCAAGGCTTTTTAAATATTTCAGTTCCATTATATCCAGTTCGTCCATTCTTCTTCCCCTGTGCATCCCTACCCGATCACATGGCCCATATCATAAAGCCCGGCAGGTTTTCCCTTTAAAAATTTTGCCGCTTCAATGGCCCCTTTTCCGAATACGCCCCGGGAAAGGGCGGTATGGGAAAAAGTGACCACCTCATCGGCCCCGGCGAAGATCACATCATGCTCGCCCACAATCGTCCCTCCCCGCACTGCGGAGAACCCGATTTCCTTCTGGGGGCGCTTCTTTCTCCTGCCGCTTCTGTCATACACATATCCATATTCATCGCCTACGGCTTCCTTTATGGAATCCCCCAGGGCAAGGGCTGTGCCGCTGGGGGCATCCACCTTCATCCTGTGGTGTTTCTCCACGATCTCTATATCAAAGCCGGCAGGGGCTAAAACCTCCGCCGCTTCCTTTAAAAGCTTCATCAGCAGATTAATTCCCAGGGACATATTGGCGGATTTTAAAATGGCTACCTTCCCGGATGCTTCCTTCACCTTTCCAAGCTGTTCTTCGCTAAGCCCTGTAGTGCACAGCACACAGGGAACCTGCTTTTCAACACAATATGCCAGCAGGCCATCTACTGCCCCGGCAGTGGAAAAGTCAATCACCACATCCGCTTCCGCATCACATTCATTGATGCTTTGGAACACCGGGAAAGGATTTTTCCCATCATCCATAGCATCCACCCCTGCCACCAAGGTAATCTCCTCATCTTCCCCTATGAGCCCGGCAATGATCTTCCCCATTTTGCCGTTACATCCATGCATAATCACTTTTGTCATAACCAGCCTCCCTCTTTGTGCCTTTTATAATATTCCGTATTCCTTCATCGCCGCTTCCAGCTTCGCCGCGTTGGCCTCCTCCATATCCGTAAGGGGCGATCTTAAGGAACCAACCTCCTTGCCCATCAGGTTCAGCGCCTTTTTCACCGGAATAGGATTCACCTCGCTAAAAAGGGCGTTGCACAGAGGAATCATGCGGAGCTGTTCCGCACAGCTCCCAGCCACATCCCCTGCGAAAAATTTCGCACAGATATCATGGGTCTGCCTGGGCGCAACATTGGAAGTCACAGAGATAACGCCCTTCCCCCCCAGGGCAAGCAGCGGCAAAATCTGGTCGTCGTTGCCTGAATACAGGTCCACCTTCCCATCACTTAAAGACATCAGCTTGGCTATCTGGGCAATATTCCCACTGGCTTCCTTAACCCCCACAATATTTTCCACATCCTTGCAAAGGGCTGCCACGGTCTCCGGCGCAACATTGCACCCGGTACGGCTGGGTACATTGTAGATAATACAGGGGATCTTTACTGCATCCGCTATGGTTTTATAATGCTTATAAAGCCCTTTCTGGGTAGCTTTATTGTAATAAGGCGTAACAAGCAGCAGGGCGTCCGCACCGTATTTTTCCGCTTCCCTGGAAAGGTACACTGCCGTTTCCGTACAGTTTGAACCGGTTCCCGCCACTACGGGGATGCGCCCGGCCACCTTCTCTATACAGTACCTGATAACCTCCAGATGCTCCTCATGGGTGAGGGTGGAGGACTCACCGGTAGTCCCGCACACAATAACCGCGTCCGTCCCCCCGGCAATCTGATCCTCCACCAGCTCACCGAATTTCTCATAATTTACTTCTCCGTTTGCCTTAAAAGGTGTGACAATCGCAACACCTGCCCCCGTAAAAACTGCCATATTCGTTCCTCCTCCTATTCCAGTTCCGCAACCGCCCTTGTGGGCTTAACAAATGCCTTCACGCTCCGCAGGCCGGCTTATTGTAACAAACGCCTCCACGCTCCGCGGGCCGGCTTATTGTAACAAACGCCTCCACGCTCCGCGAGTCGGCTTATTGTAAAAAAAGCGTGCTGTGCGGGCTAATAATAGCAGCCGCCCACCATCGCCTGTTCTGCGCCAGAAATTCTTTCCAATAATATAAAAATATCATAGCACCATGCGAAAAAGCTGTCAACGCATAGATGCTATGATTTTATGCTTATAAGCTTGCAAAAGATGCCTCCACCCAGGCTGTCTTTGCAGCCTGCACATCTGCCCCTTACTCTTCCATCAGCTCCAGCTTGCTTACTGATACCTCGTAAGCAATCCTCTTTTCCGCGTCCTCCTCGGAAAGCCGCTTCATGTACTCCCTGCTCTGGATCCTTCCCCAGATTTCACACCTGGTACCCACGGAAAAATTGCTGGCAAACCTGGCGTTCCTGCCCCAGCAGATGCAGGGTATGTAGTCGCTTTTGCCGTATGGCCTGTTCACGGCAAGAAGCAGGTCGGCAATTTCACGCCCCAGGGGCGTTTTCCTGTAAATAGGCTCCTTGCAGATATAGCCGTCAAGGTAAATCTGATTGGTCTTGGAGCTTTCCGGCGTCTCGTCCACAAACTCAATTTCTCTGGCAAATACGGAAAGCACCAGACGGTTTTTGCGCTCTTCGTGACGGTTATAGGAGCGGAACTGCCCCTGAACCATAATATTTAACCCTTTATAGTCCTCCTCCACATTAATCAGACGCTCTGATACCATCAGCGGAATAATATCACTGGATTCACTTAATCTGGGAACATTTACATCCACCATATAAAAACCTTCCCCGAATATTTCATGACTGAATACAAAATCGCTTACGATTTCCCCCATGATTACCACCTGGTTGTTTTCGATTACCTTATCTGTCATTTTAGTTCTCCCTTCTTACTCTTTAAGAATTTTTTCCTGTCACGTATTACTATTTATATGAGAAAATTTTTTATGTAGAACTGTCAGTTACCGCATAATCCGACAGGGATAGCCTGCCCCTACGTATAAAAAAAGCACCCCGCCAGGGAGATGCCTCACAACTTCAGCCAAATACTCTGGCTAATCCTATAGTTATTATACACAGCTTCCCAGGCAAATACAACAAAACAATCTGCAATTTCCCCTAAAGCCACGGCTTTTTATATTAAGCCTCCCCTAAAGCGCGGCAGCGGTTGCCCCTCCTGCACATAGCGGTTTTGAAAATTGGTTTCTGTGGAATTTGATATTTACAACTTCCAGAGAATGGTGCTATACTAAAGCGGTTTGAAATGCGATAAATTTCCAAGGAGTAAACTATATGAAACAGAAACAGGAAAATGTAAGGAACATTGCCATCATCGCCCATGTAGACCATGGCAAGACCACCCTGGTGGACGAGCTTTTAAAACAAAGCGGCGTATTCCGCGAAAACCAGGCGGTGGCAGAACGGGTTATGGATTCCAACGATATTGAGCGGGAACGGGGTATTACCATTCTTTCCAAAAATACCGCCGTCACTTATAAAAGCACCAAGATCAACATCATAGACACCCCCGGGCATGCGGACTTTGGCGGCGAGGTGGAGCGGGTGCTTAAAATGGTAAACGGCGTTATCCTTGTGGTGGATGCCTTTGAAGGGGCAATGCCCCAGACCAAATTCGTGCTCCACAAGGCCCTGGAGCTGAAGCTCCCTGTGATTGCCTGCGTGAATAAAATTGACCGGCCGGAAGCCCGCCCGGAGGAGGTTGTGGATCAGGTCTTAGAGCTTTTCCTTGACCTGGACGCGGACGAGTCCCAGCTTGACTGTCCTTTTGTGTTCGCTTCCGCCAAGACAGGCACCGCCTCTTTAGACCCCAAAACCCCCGGCGTCAATATGGAACCCCTGTTTGAGACCATCCTGAACTATATCCCTGCCCCGGAAGGGGACCCAGAGGCAGGCACCCAGGTGCTTATCAGTACCATTGATTATAATGAATATGTGGGAAGGATCGGCGTGGGCAGGGTAGACAACGGTTCTGTGCGGGTGAACCAGGAAGTGGTCATCGTCAACCACCACGCCCCGGACAAGCTGCGGAAGGTAAAGGTGAGCAAGCTCTACGAATTTGACGGGTTAAATAAAGTGGACGTCCAGGAAGCGCACACCGGCTCTATTGTTGCCATTTCCGGTATTTCCGACCTCCATATCGGCGATACCCTCTGCTCCCCGGATCATCCCACCCCCATCCCTTTCCAGAAAATTTCGGAGCCTACCATTGCCATGCATTTTATTGTCAATGACTCCCCCCTTGCAGGAAAGGAAGGGAAATATGTCACCAGCCGCCATCTCCGTGACCGTCTTTTCCGGGAGCTGAACACGGACGTATCCCTGCGGGTAGAGGAAACTGACACCACGGAAGCCTTCAAGGTCTCCGGGCGGGGAGAACTGCATCTGTCTGTGCTCATTGAAAATATGCGCCGGGAAGGCTATGAATTTGCAGTAAGCAAAGCAGAGGTCCTTTACAAAAAAGATGAAAACGGAAAGAAATTAGAGCCCATGGAGCTTTGCTATATTGACGTACCGGAGGAATTTTCCGGTTCCGTCATTGAAAAGCTCAGCCAGCGCAAAGGAGAACTCCAGAACATGGGGACTGCCTCCAGGGGCTATACCCGGCTGTCCTTTTCCATCCCTTCCAGAGGGCTGATTGGCTACCGCGGGGAATTTATGACAGATACCAGGGGGAACGGTATCATGAACAGCGTTTTCGACGGGTACGGCCCCTACAAGGGGGATATCCAGTACCGCAAGCAAGGTTCCCTGATCGCCTTTGAGGCAGGGGAAGCTATTACCTACGGGCTTTATAACGCCCAGGAGCGGGGTTCCCTTTTTATCAGCCCCGGGGAAAAGGTATACTCCGGCATGGTCATCGGCCAGAACGGGAAAGGGGAGGATATTGAGCTGAACGTGTGCAAAAAGAAACAGCTTACCAATACCCGCTCTTCCAGTGCAGACGAAGCCCTGCGCCTTGTGCCGCCCAGGGTGCTTAGCCTGGAACAGGCACTGGAATTTATTGATACCGACGAGCTTTTGGAGGTTACCCCCAAATCTCTCCGTATCCGGAAAAAGATTTTAGACCCTACCCTGCGCAAACGGGCTGCCATGCGGTCAGCGGCCCTTGCCCAGGAATAAAGCTTTACCCATCCAAAAACCGGCTGAACATCCTTCAGCCGGTTTTTTTGTAATTTATCTTATATTGGCCACCTTGGGCGCTATCCAATGTGAAGCAATGCCGCCGCAATCCGGAAATATACCAGCAGGGACAGCACATCCACTATCGTCGTGATAAAGGGGCTTGCCATAACCGCCGGGTCGAACCCCACCTTCTTGGCAAGCAGGGGCAGGGTGCACCCCACCACCTTGGCGATGAGGACCGCCGCCACCAGGGTCAGGCACACTACAAGGGCTACCGTAACGCCCACCCTGTCAAAGAAAAGGAGCTTTAAAAAGTTCGCAGCCGCCAAAGTAATCCCGCACAAAAGCGCCACCCGCATCTCCTTCCATACCACCCGGAACCCGTCACCGAACTCAATTTCACCCAAAGACAGCCCACGGATAATGGTAACGCTGGCCTGGCCCCCGGCATTCCCCCCGGTGTCCATGAGCATGGGGATATAGGCGATCAGCACGCCGTAAGCCATCAGCGCATCCTCAAAGGCTGTAAGGATGCTCCCGGTAAAAGCAGCGGATATCATTAAAAGCAACAGCCAGGGCATCCGCTTTTTCCAGGTTTCCACAACGCTGGTCTTCATATAAGGCTTGTCCGAAGGCACGATTGCCGCCATCTTTTCCATATCCTCCGTAGCCTCTTCCTGAAGGATATCCACAATATCGTCAACCGTGATAATGCCCACCAGGCGCTTTTCGTTGTCCACCACGGGCATAGCGGTAAAATCATACTTCTGGAACTGCCTGGCAACCTCCTCCTGGTCCATCAGCGTATTGATATAAACCACATTTTCATGCATGATGTCACCGATCACCGCATCCCAGGGGCTGATCAGCAGATAGCGCAGGGCAACGGTCCCCACCAGCGTCCTTTTGGCGTCCAGCACATAACAGATGTTGATGGTCTCACTGTCCATTCCTACCTTCCTGATACGGCCTATGGCGTCCTCTATGGTCATATTTTCTTTTAGGTCCACGTACTCCACTGTCATAATGCTTCCGGCGGAATCCTCCGGATAACGCAGCAGATGGTTGATATCCCTCCTTGTCTCCGGGTTGGCATTGGCAAGCAGTTTTTTTACAATATTCGCCGGCATTTCCTCTAAAAGGTCGGCAGCATCGTCCGCCATCAGATTATCAATAATGCCCGCCGCGTCATTTTCAGACAGGCTGGTGATAATAAACTGCTGGCTGTCCACCTCCAGATAGGAAAAGACATCCGCCGCCATATTTTTGGGCAGGATGCGGAAGCTCCTAAGCAGGTCCTCCCGGCTCAGTTCTTCCATGGCCGCCCCAAGGTCCGCAATGTTCATCTCCTCCATCTTCTGGCGAAGGCCCGTGTACTGCTTGGTTTTCAGCAATTCCTCTACTACTTCAAAATCCCTGATTTTTTCCATGGCAATTCTCCTTTATATGTGATTTTTATGTCCCGTTCATGAGGGGGAATATCTGTACTGCCCGACGTCATACTCTTCATAAAAACCACCACCTTTCTGAAAATTGCCTGTTTGTTAACGTAGTTGCATGTAATTTTGTGGCTTCCCGTATGCGCTGCCTGAAAACAATTATGTAATCCGGGTGCCTGTCCTTTTCACTTTAGCCCAGAGGGGCTTATTTGTCAATGGCTTTATCCATGTAATAGCCACAGCCCCTTATGGCCACCTGCGCCCTTGCGGAGGTTGCCTCAATGAGCGCCCTCTCTGTCTCCTGGGCTGCTTCTATGGGAACCCGTATATCAAGCTCCACCCTGTCCGTGTACCGGGAATCTGATATTTCAACCTCCCTGCTGCTTAAAAGATGCTGCACCTTCCCAAGGTCAGGATAATCTATCCCAATGGTCATATCTTTCCCATAACGCATAAGGGCAATTCCCGCATTCCCCAGCCCTGCCTGGGCGGCGCTGGTATAGGCCCGCACTAACCCCCCTGTCCCCAGCAGCACGCCGCCGAAATATCTGGTAACCACCACCGCTGCCCCGGTAACCTCCGCCCCCAAAAGTACCTCCAAAATGGGCTTGCCTGCCGTGCCGGAAGGCTCCCCATCGTCGCTGCATCTTGTAAGCTCCCGGTTTTTCCCTACCACAAAGGCATGGCAGTTGTGCCGGGCGTCATAGTATTTCTTTTTCACCGATTCAATAAAGGCCATAGCCTCCTGTTCTGATGCCACCGGGGCAACGCTGGCAATAAACCGCGACTTTTTTTCTTCATATTCTCCATAGCCCTGCCGATATACTATTTTATATGGAAGAAACTCCTTCAAATTCTCTGCCATCTCCTGCAACCTTCTCCTTTATCTCTCAAACTTCTGCCTGTTTTCTATCTTGAAGTTTAACACAGCGGGGAATAATTGGGTATCAAATTGTGAATAATTCTTAATAATATATGAAAAAACTTTATTTCAGCCCCACATTTTGGTATACTTTATCTGTTCTTGCTTTGAATAGGATTTCAATTACATGGAGGCATAGACATGAACTACAGTAAAAAAGGGATACGCGCCAAGCAGAAATCCCTCCACGCAACATCAGCCAAACTCAGTAAGAAAGTACTTTTAGCGTTTTTGAACCTTTCCCTCCTCTTTGTTTTAGGGGCGGGCATTCTGGGGCTCAGCATGGCATTCGGCATCTTTAAGGGTGTCATCGACACGGCTCCCAGCATTGAAAACATCAAGGTTACACCCACCGGGTTCTCCACCTTTGTCTACGACCTGGAGGGGAACCAGACAGCCAAACTGGTTTCCCAGAACTCCAACCGTATTCCTGTCACCCAGGACATGATCCCGGAAAACCTTGCCCACGCCTTTGTGGCAGTAGAGGACGAACGCTTCTATGAGCACAACGGCATTGACATTAAGGGAATTATCCGTGCTGCCTATGTGGGCATTTCCAACGGGTTCCACTTTACAGAGGGTGCCAGCACCATCACACAGCAGCTTTTAAAGAACAATGTGTTTACCGACTGGACCAGCGAAACGGGTTTTGCAGACAGCATGAAGCGGAAGATACAGGAACAGTATCTTGCCATTGAACTGACCAAATCCATGTCAAAGGATGAAGTACTGCTAAACTATATGAACAGTATCAACCTGGGACAGAATACGCTGGGTGTCCAGGCAGCCTCCCTGCGCTATTTTAATAAATCTGTCAATTCTCTTAACCTGTCCGAATGCGCGGTAATTGCCGGCATCACACAGAACCCTTCCCGCTACAACCCCATTTCCCATCCTGATGAAAACGCCAAAAGGCGGAAAAAGGTTTTGGGGGATATGCTGGAACAGGGTTACATCTCACAGGGAGAATATGACGAAGCGCTGGCGGACGATGTTTATTCCCGCATACAGATTGTCAATGAGGACTCTGAGGAGTCTGCGGTTAATACATACTTTGTGGACGCATTAACCGACGATGTAATGAACGACCTGTTGGCCGCCGGGTACAATGAAACCCAGGCATTTACCCTGCTTTACAGCGGCGGGCTGAAAATTTTCTCCACCCAGGACCCTCATATCCAGTCAATCTGTGACGAGGTGTTTTCCAATGAGGAAAATTATCCGGCCAATACCCGCTGGTACTTAAATTACGCGCTGTCCATCAAAAAGGCGGACGGCACCATGGAAAACCACAGCACGGAAATGTTCAGGGCTTATTACCGGGAACAGAATCCCTCCTTTAACCTGATTTACAACTCCCAGGAAGAGGCTTACGCCCAGATTGAGGATTATAAAAACGCCCATATCGGCGAAGGGGATGAATTTTTTGATGAAAAGGTCAGTTTGACCCCCCAGCCCCAGGTGTCTATCACCATAGAGGACCAGCACACTGGCTATGTGCTTGCCATGGTAGGCGGCCGGGGTGCCAAGGAAGGCAGCCGGACCTTAAACCGTGCCACCGACACCAAGCGCCAGCCCGGCTCCACCTTCAAGGTAGTGGCGGTTTATGCCCCCGCCCTTGACAGCGCAGGGCTGACCCTGGCTACCATGGTAAATGATGCGCCTTTCAATTATGCCAACGGCAGGCCGGTAAATAACTGGTACTCCGGCTACCGGGGGATGAACTCTTTAAGAAAAGGCATTATAGATTCCATGAACATCATTGCAGTAAAAACCCTGACAATGATCACCCCCCAGCTTGGATATGACTATATCAGGAATTTTGGCTTCACCACCGTAGTTGACCGGAAGGAAATCACGGTAAACGGCGAAGTCCAGGTATTCTCCGACATCCAGCAGTCCCTTGCCCTGGGTGGGATCACCGATGGCGTTACCAACGAGGAACTGAATGCTTCCTACGCAACCATTGCCAACGGTGGGACTTACATTAAGCCCAAGCTTTATACAAAGGTCATTGACCATGACGGGAATGTCATCCTGGACAACACCCAGCCCAATTCCAGGCAGGTAATCAAAGAAACCACCGCATGGCTCCTCACCGATGCCATGATGGACGTTGTTACCCAGGGAACCGGAACTTCCGTTAACTTTGGCAATATGGCCATCGCCGGTAAGACCGGCACCACCTCCGACTACAATGATCTGTGGTTTACAGGCTATACCCCTTACTATACAGCTACTGTATGGACAGGTTATGACAATAATACCAAGATGCGCAAGGGCGAGGAACGGAGCCTTGCCAAGAAGCTCTGGCGTGCCACCATGGCGCGTATCCACGAGGAGCTTCCCAGCGCTTCCTTCCAGATGCCCTCCAGCGGCATTGTGCAGGCTACTGTATGCGCCCGTTCCGGCAAGCTTCCCATTGCGGGGCTTTGCGACGGGGTCCTGAAAAGTGAGTACTTCGCCGAGGGCACCGTCCCTACGGAAAGCTGCGATGTCCACTATCAGGGCATGATCTGCCAGTACACCAACCTCCCAGCCAGCGAGCCATGCCCGTTTAAGGTAGGCGGCGTCCTGGAACTGATGCCTATAGAGCATCCTGCCCTGCAGCAAAGCGCTTCCGTTACCCAGCAGATTACCAACCCTGACGGGACGGTATCCAACATTGCAGTGCCCCAAAACCAGACAAACACCTGCCCTCACACCATTGAGTTTATGACCCAGCCCGGTGTTGAAGGAATTGTGGAACAACAGCGGCTTGAAATTGAAGCAGCTATCCAGGCACAGGCCGCCGCCCAGGCAGCGGCTTCGCAGCCGGAAGGGGCACCGGCGCCTCCCCCCGACGACAGCAACGGGGCAGCGGAGTAAAAATTAAACAGACAGGGCGGTGCGCCAACAGGCACCGCCAAGCATGAAAAAAGGATGTCCTGTAAGGCATCCTTTTTTCAAATCTTCCATTTTAAGCCCGGAAGGTAATCTCACCTGTCCCTGCATCCATGCTCTCTACTATGGCAAGGGACTCCACCCTCACCCCTTTACTCCTTAAAAGCGCCCCACCTTCCTGGAAGCCCTTTTCAATAGCTATGCCCACACCTTCAACTGTGGCACCGGCGCTATGTACCAGGTCGATCAGCCCTGCCGCCGCACAGCCATTTGCCAGGAAATCGTCAATGATAAGCACATGGTCATCCTTGCCCAGGTACTTTTTCGCCACGATCACATCATAAACCCGTTTGTGGGTAAAGGACTCAATTCTCGTGGCATACTGTTCTCCGTCCAGATTAATGCTCTGGGATTTCTTCGCAAATACCACAGGCACATGAAAATACTGGGCAGCAATACAGGCAACACCGATTCCTGACGCTTCAATCGTTAGGATCTTATTAATCCTCTCATCGGGAAAAAGACGCCTGAATTCCTTCCCCATCTCATTAAACAGTCCCACATCCATCTGATGGTTCAAAAAACTGTCTACCTTCAGGACATTGCCCGGTTTAACATTACCGTCCTGCCTGATACGGTCCTCCAAAAGTTTCATACTTCCTCCTGTTCCGGCCCGGTATCTGCCCTTCCAACACTGGGGCAGACCCTGTTCCAGTTTCGTATATTTTATTTTTCTGCCTTTATCAGTTTCTTGCGGCTCCATTTACCGGACAGATACCGGATAAAGGAAATCACATAGTTCGCCGCCCACCCAATCGGTACGGCGAACCACACTGCCTGTACCCCCAGAATGGGTGCAAAGGTAAAAGCAAAGGCCACACGTATCCCCAAATTCACCAGGTTCGCCAGCGTAAAGACCACCACATCCCCGGCTCCCCGCAATACGCCGTCCGTAATCGCCTTCAGCCCGATGAATACAAAAAAGAATGCAATAAAGATAAGGTAGGAATTTCCCGTCTCAAAAGCCGCCGCATCGCTGTCCGCCTCCAGGAATGCACGGATAATGCCCTCATGGAACAGGCTCAGCACCAGGCAGATCGCCACCCCAAATACCGCTACCATCCTGGCCGCCGCAAAATACCCCTTTTTCACCCGTTCCGGGCACCCTGCCCCAAGGTTCTGGGCAGTAAATGTGGAAACTGCGTTGCCTGAAGCTATCATAGGCACTATGCACACAGACTCTATCCGCATCCCCGCTGTATATCCTGCCAGCACAGAAGAGCCAAAGCCGTTTACCACGGACTGCACCAGCAGCATGCCAATAGAAACAATAGATTGCTGCAGCATGGACGGAACCGCCACCTTGACCATATTCCCCAGCATAGAAATGTCAAACAGCACTGGTTTGCCCTTAGGGGCTCCCTCCTTTTCCTGGGCCATGCGCAGTTCCTCCCTGGGCTTGGCCATCTCTTCCCCCTGCCCTTCCTGCCCATAGTTTTTCAGGGAGCCCATAAGCAGCAGGAAAGAAATCACCGCCGATATTCCCTGGGCAATTACCGTAGCTACCGCCGCTCCCCCAATGCCAAAGCCACATCCCCATACCAGCGCCAGGTCCATCACGATATTAAGCAGCGAGGAAAAAATCAGCAGGTAAAGAGGCGTCCTGGAATTTCCCAGGGCATTAAATACAGAGGACAAAATATTATACATAAAAAGGAAGGGCAGCCCCAAAAAATAAATTTCCAGGTACAGCATGGCGTCCGCCAGAATATTCTCCGGCGTATGGAGCGCTGTCAATATGCCCCTGCCAAAGGCCAGCCCAAAGCACCCCAGGAGGATACTCACCGAAAGGAAGCTGATCAGCGCCGTATACACAGAAGTTTTCATTTTCCGGTAAAGGGCTGCCCCAAGGTACTGGGAGGTGATCACTGACGCCCCAATGCCGCCGCCAATGGCAATCATAATAAAAACCGTGGTCAGGGAATAAGACGCCCCCACTGCCGCCAGTGCGTCCTCCCCCACAAACTGCCCTACGATAATGGAATCTACCATAGAATAAAATTGTTGGAAAAGATTTCCCAAAATCATGGGAAGGGCAAAATAAAACAAGGATTTGCCCGGACTGTCTGTAAGCATACTATATTTTTTCATCTTTACTCCCATCTGCCTGTCTTTCCTTACTTTTCCCCCTGCGCCTGATATAAAGAATGTTCCCTAATACCGTTCCCAGAAAGTGGGTATGTATCAGCGTCTCATATTCCTGCCAGTTGATATAAAACTTTTTCCCCCAGGATGCAATCTCCAGATATGGCCCCCCGTCTTCCGTTATCACGCCGGTTACAGTGATATAGTGGGCGTTTACCCTCTGTATTTTGCGGTACTGTCCCCTGTCCTTCTTATAGAAAATAATCCCGTCATCTTTCTTCCTTTTCTCAAGCATTATGGGAATGCACAATATCACCGGAAGATCTTCATGCAGCATTTCAAGTATCCTGCCATACATCCTCCTGCCGCTGATTCCCCACCTTGCCCGCAGCTTCCATCCCTGCCTGTGGGCCATTTGGTTGAACCTTCCCTGCAGGCGGATACCGCTTAATCCCCTGTTTGCTTTAGGCGGTATCCCTCCTAAAAAATCATATACCCAATTATAATAGGACTTATACTCTTCCAGGGAAAGGACACGGTTGGTGTATTCTTCATTTTCCTTTATGTGATATTGGGGGCCATTATTTGCCAGGTACAGCAGAAGATCCCCAAAAGCAGTAACACCACAACCTAAACGGCACTTCCTGCCGTCCGGGGAATCTGCCAAAGCCCCTGCGAAAAATCCCTGGTCCCCGCCGTAGGTAATCTCATCCTTATTTCTTCTTACCTGGATATACTCCCTGGTAAGGCCAGCTATTTTCATAACCTTCCCCCTCCCTGCATCGCTTTCCCATATTATTTTATAATTTGGAGGGTTTATATGCAAGCAAAAGAAAAAGAAAATAAAAAAGAAAAATCTTGTTGACAAACAGCAAAAATTCTGTTATTGTATTATATGTCGGTTGCGGTAAGCAATCTGAACAGGCTGCTGTGGCTCAGTCGGTAGAGCGTCGCATTGGTAGTGCGGAGGTCACGGGTCCGATTCCCGTCAGCAGCTTTTTAATGACTAGCTGAAAGCCTTTCTTTTAGGTTTTCAGTTTTTTACAATAAGCCGTCTCGCAGAGCGTGACGGCGTTTGTTGTTTCCTGTATCTTTTGGCCACCTTTTCAAATTCTTTTGTTTTCTCTTCGTATATCATCCTTATTAGAGCATCCCCTCCAATCCCCTTGTTCCCAAAGGAAAACTTATCATATTTTTTGAAAATAACATATCCGCAACCCAACGTTGACAATGTGCAATTCAGAAAAGATAGAAAATTACAGCCTGATCCGATAGAATTAACCTATCAAAACCAAATCAAGGAGGACATCTATATGGCATTCGGAGAAAAATTGTTTAAGTTAAGAAAAGAAAAAGGGCTTTCACAGGAGGCACTGGCTGAACAAATCGGAACAACCAGGCAGGCAATTAGCAAGTGGGAAAACAACCAAGGATTTCCGGAAACAGAAAAGTTATTACAATTATCCAATATCTTTGAAACATCCACAGATTTTCTATTGAAGGATGAGAAATCCTCTGGCATGGTAAATGAGAGAGGATATTATGTAAGCAGGGAAATGGCAACAGGGTATATTGCAAACCAGAAAAAAATAAGCAGATATCTTGGCATAGGATTTATGTCATGGGCAATGGCGGGAATACCATATGCCATGTTTCCCTCTAATATGACATGGCGTTTTTTGGGAATGGCAATTTTTATTATCGTTGGCATCAGTTCTTTTGTTTTAGGCTCATTTTCAGAACAGGAACAATATAAAGTACTGAAAGAAGAGCCCCTGATACTTGACTATGGGTATCTGCAAGAATTGTCTCACCTGTACCAGGCAAAAAAGAGAATTTATGCCGTTTCGTTAGTACCAAGTATTATTTTATTTATCGTCGGTATCCTGGCAGTTTCTTTCACTATGAGCGGCAAGTTTGCCTGGTCGGAATACCATTCCTTTGTGTTTTTGGGGCTTGCAACAGGGCTTTTCGGATTTTGCTATTTCGCCGGAGTTATGGATGCTTACGAATTGCTGGTTAAAAATGAGCAATATTCTTCATCCTTATGGTTTAAGATAAAACGCAGGATAAAAGACAAAATCAATAAACTTTAATGCCACAAAGCAAAGATTACAAAATAGCAAAATTAAGGCCGTGAGTTTTAATACCCACAGCCTTTTGCAGCCATCTGGCCTTATCCGGTACATCAAATATCAATTACTTGATGTACCGGTACTCCCTTCTGCCAGCATCCCCACTGGCAGGCAGTTTATTGCCCGGCCCCGCCTTCTCAGAATATTTTCAATATTCCCAATCCCGTTTACCCCTTCCTGGTATGCGCAGTATTTATCCGCAAGGCACACCAGTACTGCTTCTTTGCACCTGGGCCTTACCGACATGGGAATCGGCCACATATGGCTGAGAATAATATTTTTTTCCGTCCCATTTAGGCTAAAATCCCGCTCCGCATTGCGCAGGGCAGTTTTAGGATGTTTTGACACATGGGAATAGCTGGCCATACCGCGGTTTTTCGTATCATACAGGAAATAATCGTGAAGCATGGCTCCCACTGCAAGGCTCCTCATATTAACCTTCCAGTGAAGCTTGCGGGCCAGATAAAAACTGTAAACTGCCACATTATGGCAATGCCCGAACCGGCTGGTCACTCTATGGTGGGTATAGTTCTTCAGCTCCAGTACTTTGGGATCGTTCTCCATCACATCCAGCGTCTCCCTGAATTTAAGCTCCCCCTCAAATTTTTCCTCTGCCCTTAGCCTGTTTTCTTTGGATTTCATTTTTTCTATGTCTCCCTCATCTCCTTTAATATTTTTTATCATAAGGGACAGCGGCCTATTGCCGTCCCTGAAAATTTCCCTACCTCTTTCTAAAATACAATATTAGCACAATTTGATTGATATTTCATCAAAAATTTTCAAATTACCGAAAAATCTCATTTAGGGGAAATATTGTATACCTCATTTTAAAGGCATGGTAACCTCTGCTGCAAATATCCCCGGCTCATTGGCAAGCCGCAGGAAACCCTGGTACTTTTCCACTGCCGCCTGTACTCTTTTCATGCCCAGCCCATGGTTTCCCCGCTTAGTGGAAATATAATGCTTTTCTTTAAAGTTTAGATCTTCCTTGGCGGAATTTTGGATGGAAATATAAAGCTGGAATTTATTCACTGCCATATAAATACGCAGGAAACGCTTATCCGCCGGAATCTGCTCACATGCCTCCAGGGCATTGTCCAGAAGATTTCCCAAAATCACGCATAGGTCCACATCTGACATGGAAAGCTGTTCCGGAAGCCGCGCCTTACATGTAACGGAAATCCCCTTCTCCCCGGCAAGGCTCAGCTTTCCGTTTAATATAGCGTCCGCCATCTGGTTGCCGGACTTCATATAGTCATCCACCTGATTTAAGCTTTTTTCCAGCTCATCCAGGTAACTGCCTGCCTGGGAAAGCTTCCCCAGGGCAAGCTGTGCCTTAAGCACCTGCAAATGGTTGTGGTAGTCATGCCGCCAGCCCCGCATATCGCTGTAAATTTTCCTGATTTCCTCATATTGCTGATGAAGAACCTCCCCCTGGAAGTACTGGCTTTGGAAGTCAAAGTCCCTCCGGTAGAACTGGAAGATCCCCTCCAGCAGGGCAAAAAACAGGTATTCAAGAAAAAGGCCGCCCCAAACCAGGACAAGGGAAAGCCCCTCCTCTGCCCCCACCTTGCCTGCCTGCACCAGATAGACAAGCCAGGAAACCAGGCCCAGCAGCGCCCCAAACATTGCCCCATTCCACCAGCGCAAATACCCCCTCTGTTTGGCGGGCAGGCAAAAAAAGAGCAGCAGCAAAAAACCGTTTACCAAAAACTGCCCTTCCTCCGGCAACAGGGACGCCCCGGCCAGGACCATCCCCGGCACCGCCATCTGCCGCCACTGGCCCTGAAAAGCCTCCTGGCCAAAAAACAGGCCATACAATAATAGCAGTAAGCAAATACACAGCCATGCCGCCCCACTGCCAATCAAAAGAGACGAAAGCAGCAGAAAAAAGCCCAGCACAAAAGTTAAAACACGCTTTCCTGCCCCCTTTTCTATGGTCCCTATCATTTCTATGTGAAAAAAATATAAAAGATACCACAACAGCTGCAACACAAAACCATTCATGCAAAATCCATGCTCCTTCTCCTGTGATAGCTAAGATAAGAACTGTTAACTGCCTCCCATTTTCCCCTGGCAATGGGAAGGCAGGCTGAGGCTGCATAAACTTCTTTTCTGGTAATCCGTTCAACGTGCGCCATATTTACCAGATAAGAACGGTGGATACGGTAAAACCCATCGCTTTGCTCCCCCAGGGCTTTCTCCATCTGTGAAATACCGGCCTTACACCGTATTTCTTCCATATCCCCCAGGCAGTGGACCATGGTTTCATGGGCCATGCTTTCCACATAACATATTTCCATCAGCTTTACCCGCACCAGTCCCTCCGCCGTATCCAGCAAAACGGCAGGCTCCGCCTTCCCCATACGCCCCCTTGCCCGGTCCAGGCAGGTGAAAAGCTTCTCCTTGCCCACAGGCTTTAAAAGATAGGAAACCGCGTCCACATCATATCCTTCCAGCACATAATCTGTCATGCCTGTGACAAAAATAATCTGCAGGCTCTCCCCCATCTCCCGCAGCCTGCGGGCAAGGGTAATGCCGTCCATTCCTGGCATCTCTATATCAAGGAGTAAAATGTCAATATCCTTTTTTCCTTCCCAGCCAAATAAAAACTGATCTGAATTACGGCTTAGCGTCACCTTCAGCTCTACTTTCTGCTGCTTTGCCCACTCACCCGCCAGCCTCTCCAGCAAAAGAAGCTGGGACGGCTCATCATCGCAAATTGCAATATGAATCATTGAAACTTTTCTTCCTCTCTGAAAAATCGCTTGTGCTTATCATGGCCTGTTAAAGCCGCTCTGCAAAAAACCATACAAAAAATTTAATTTTTGTATGGTTTTTATAAATATCGTAATTTTATACACGGAAAAATTCAATCATCTCATTCAGCGACACTGCCTGGGCAGAAAGCTCCTGGCTGGACGCCGCACTCTCCTGGGACATCGCCGAATTATCATTTACCACGCCGGATATCTGGTCAAGGCCCTTCTCAACCTCCATAAGCCCGGCAATCTGGCCATTGGCAGCAAGGGCAAGTTCATTCATCGTCCCGGTTAAGTGGACCACACCCTTTACAGACTCAGATAACCGCTCTGCCGTACTCTCCACCAATGCCATTCCCCGTTTTACCGCATTCATAGAGTTGTGGATCAGCTCTGTGGACCTTTGTACCGACTTTACGCTTTCCTTGGAAAGATTTCCCACTTCATTGGCAACCACGGCAAATCCCTTGCCCATTTCTCCCGCCCTGGCGGCCTCAATGGATGCATTCAAGGAAAGAAGGGTTGTCTGGTCAGCAATTTCTTCAATGCTGGCAATAATGGCACTGATATCATTTGAGCAATTGTCAATCTCTTCCATGGCTGTCACCAACTGGCTCATTTCCTGGTTGCTCAGTTCAATATAATTTCTCACAGTTTCTGCATCCTGGGAGGCATTCTTTGCATATTCAGCGTTATCCTTTACCTGGCCGGATACGTTGGCTACTGTAGCCAAAAGCTCTTCCACCGCCGCCGCCTGATGTACAGCCCCCTCTGCAAGGGACTGCGCCGCCTGGGAAATCTGCCCCGCGCCGCTGGTCACCTGGCCCGCCGTAGCTTCAATGCCTTCAATGGTCTTCACCAACGTCCCTGAAATATCCTCCAGCGCCGTCTTGATCTTGCCAAACTCCCCGGCATAATCCTGCTTTAAGGTATATTTCAGATTCCCCTTGCCAATTTCTCCCAGAACCTCTGCAATTTCATCTATGTACTTTATGTAGTCCTTAAGATGCGCTACCGTCTTTGCCATAGAATCCGCCACATCGCCAATCTCATCGTTGGAGGACACCTTGACCTCTATATCCAGTTCCCCCTGGGCAATCATTTCCGCAACCTCATGGAGCTGATGGATCGGGCGGACAATTCCCGTGGCAATCCGGGATATCAGCACGCACATGGCAATAATAATCAAAGAAAACAAAACCACGCTGCTGCCAATGACCATATAAACATCCATGTTGTATTCCATACTGGGCATACCGCACAGCACTACCCATTGGCAATCCCCCACCTGCGCCATATATCCATAATTCTTATGCCCGTCAAACTGGTACTGGTAGTTCCCAAAATTATGGGAAGAAAATCCTTGTTTGACCTCCTCCGAAATAGCTGCATCCAGCAGGGAAGTCTGCAAAAGGCCCTCATCCTCCGCATACATGATCGTCCCTTCTTCTGTCATCAGCACAAGGAACCCGCTCTCCCCAAGGGTATGCCCTTCCATCATATTCGTTACCGCTGCCAGGGAAAGGTCAATTGCCGCAATACCTGCAATATTGCCCCCATCGTCAAATATGGGGGAAACTACGCTGGATATCAGCGCCCCATCGGAGGTACTGATATATGGTTCCGATACTATCGTCTTTTTATTTTCTGCCAGCTGAAGGTACCAGCTTCTCTCTGTGGCTTTCCACTTGCCCATCTCACTGACATAACCATTATCTTCTATGAACTGGCTGGAATCTATGTCCGCAACCCACACCGCCAGGATATTGTCAGGATCCGTATTGTGCATATTTACCATTGTCTCCATCAAAGAACTGTACTGGCTTGCCTGGTCGATCCGGTCCCCCGGCTTTAACTCCTCAATCATATCCCGCAGTTCCTTACTGGCGCTTAACTGCAGGCTGGCTTCCATATATTTGGTAAAATAGGTATCTATCTGATACGCGGCGTTCAGGGAACTGTCTTTAATATTCTGGTTTCTCAGCCGCTGGATCTGGCTCCCTGCAATAATTGAAATCAGTATCCCAGCAATCAGCAGCCCCGCCACCGCAGGCGTAATTGTGCGAATCAGCATTTTTTTCTTAATAGATTCCCGTTTACCATAATCCAACTGTGCCATATCTTCTTCCTTCCTTTCCCACTGCTTTATCCTACCCTTTGATATTCCCCTAAAAACAGTATACAATATCTCTGAAACTTCCGCAACTTTTATAGTAAAAATGGCCAAAATCACTGTACAACCGAAATGGTGTCCCCGTCGCACAATATGGCCACGCTGCCCTGATAAGTAAAATAAATATCCGCGCCCAGATTTTCAAGGGCCAGCAAAACCTCTTCATCCGCCATCTTCTCCTCAGAGCAGGTAATCACTGCCGCCCGGGGTGCCACAGCCCCTAAAAATTCTTCCGAATTTTTTTCTTTCCTTCCATGGTGGGGAACCTTCAGCACATCATGGGCAAGGCCAAAATCTGTCTGTGCCAGAAGTTCCTCCAGCCGCTCCCTTTCACAATCCCCTGTAAATAAAAAGCTCCTGTCCTTATATTTCATACTGATTACAAGGGAAAAGTCATTGTCTTGCTCCTGATATTCCTCCTGGCAGGGGGGATAGGCCAAAAGCTGCGCATCGCCCAGCGTAAACGCCAGGGGATCTGCTACAATTTGGGGACACATTCCCTTTTCCTCCAAAGCCTCACAATATTCCCTGTATTGGCGGCTGTCCGATTCATAGCCCGGCTGCAGGACCTTCCCCACCTCCACTGCCGCCAGGATCTTATCCGCACCGCCTACATGGTCCTTGTCAAAATGGGTGATTGCCAGATAGTCCAGCTTTTTGATCTTCTGCCTGGCAAGATATTGTAAAATCACCTGGTCCGTATCATCGTACCCTGTGTCAATGAGCATATTCTGCCCCTTTGTCTCTATCAGGATGGCATCCCCCTTCCCCACATCAAAAAAAGTCACCCTGACCCCCGGATTCCCCAACTGTGCCCCCTGTTCTTTTCCGGCGCAGCCCCAGAGGGCCAAAAGAATACCCGCCACAATAACAATCAGCCTTTTCATCTGTCTCTTTTCCATAATCATGCCTCCCATAACTTTTAACCATATTTTATTATCCGCCCTAAATGTTTGCAATAATATTTTCATTGACCTTTGGCCCAATATATGATATAAAAAGTTTATAAAACCCTTAGGGGAGTGGATTTTTCAAGAGAATTCTTTTTTCGCCACACAATTACGCCAGGTAATTGTGCGGCTTATTTTTTTGCAAAATAATACCCTGGACGAAAACAGCCAGAAACGAGGTACAAAAATGGAACAAACCTTTATGAAAGAAAAAAAGATACTGCCGCTGGTAATCTCCATGTCCCTGCCTATGGTCATTTCCATGGCGGTCAATTCCCTGTACAATATTATCGACAGCTATTTTGTAGCCAAAATCAGCGAAAATGCCATGACCGCCCTTGCCCTTGTGTTTCCCATACAAAATTTTATCAATGCCATTGCCATCGGTTTTGGCATCGGCATTAACGCCTGTATCGCATTTTATTTAGGAGCCGGGGACAGGGCGCGGGCAGACAAGGCCGCTTCCTTAGGCACTGCCCTGAGCTTTTTCCAGGGAGTGATTTTGATGGTCCTGTGCATTGCAGGAATGCCCCTTTTTTTGAAAAAATTTTCCCAGGATGGGGAAACCATCTCCCTGGCATTGGTTTACTCCAACAAGGCCTTTTTGTTTTCCCCTGTGATTGCCCTGGGACTGTCCTTTGAAAAAATCTTCCAGGCCACAGGCAAAATGAAGGTTTCCATGTTCAGTATGCTCTGCGGCTGTATCCTGAACATTATCCTTGACCCGCTGATGATCTTTGGCGCCGGCTTCCTCCCTCCTATGGGAATAGCCGGGGCGGCTTACGCCACGGGGACCGGGCAATGCTTTACCCTTCTGGTGTACCTGCTGTTCTATGCCTTGGGCCCCGAAACGGTAAAGATCAGCCCAAAGCACCTGCATTTAGACCAGGCGGTTTTGAAAAAAATGTATGCCGTGGGTATCTCGGCAACCCTGAACCTTGCCCTGCCCTCCCTTTTAATTTCCGTCTTAAACGGGCTGCTGGCTTCTTTTTCAGAAAAATATGTCCTTGTACTTGGGGTCTATTATAAGCTGCAGACCTTTATCTACCTCACCGCCAATGGGATTATCCAGGGCATCAGGCCCCTGATGGGCTACAATTTGGGCGCAGGGGAGCATGGGCGGGTGAAAAAGATTTACCGCACGGCCCTGGCAATGAATATGGGCATCATGCTCCTGGGAACGGTTTTATCCTGGCTTATGCCCGGGCAGCTGATCGGTTTGTTTACAGATAACGCGGAAACCATCCAAATGGGGATTACCGCCCTGCACATCATCAGCCTGGGCTTTGTGGTATCCTCTGTTTCCATTACCTGCTCCGGGGCGCTGGAAGGGCTGGGGAAGGGGTATCAGTCCCTGCTGATCTCCCTGCTAAGATATGTGGCCATCATTGTTCCTGCCGCCTATTTTTTCAGCCGCTTTCTGGGGGCAGACGGGGTGTGGTATGGTTTCTCCTTCACGGAACTGCTCTCTGCCTTCTTTTCCCTCAGGATTTACAGAAAGGAATTACATTGACCTCTGCCCATCCCCCATTATATAATATAGTTGAAAACCAGAAACTCCTACCCACAGGCTGTGAATAGACCAAAGCAGCAGCCTGTGAGAAAGACGAGGTAATGTTATGAAAAAGCACATCGCACTCTTTGGAATGTCAATCCTTCTTCTGGCTGCCTGCGGACGGGAGCCATCACCTGAAAACGGCTCCCCCTCTTTCCCGGAAGAAAATACCACCAGGCTCCAGGAAGAGGCCGCCCGCGCCCTTAACAGCCAGGAAGCCTCAGAAGCTGATTTTGCCCCCAGAGGCTTCGTCACATCAGAAGGCATTCCCTCCCACAAGTTTTCCGGCATGGAAACCGTGGATTTTAAAAGTAAGGTTACTTTTGAGGGGGAATATCTGCTTCTCTTTACAGCAACAGGAGACGAAAGGGCACAAATACAGGTTTCCAGCCCTGCCCTGGGCTTTGCAAACCAGCCTGTGCCCATTACCTCCCAGGATGGCTGCGGCTTTTGGACAACCGCCAGCCTGTCCCCGGGAGAATATACCTTTACCGCGGAAAGCCTGGGCGGGGAAAGCTGTGGCCTGATAGCTTTCATTTGCCCTTTGCAAAGGCTGGAATCCCTGCCGGAATCCCTCTCCGGGGAGCTCCCCGCCGCCTATGTGTGCACCTTTTTGGAAGATACGGCCATAAACTACACCTTCTATGACCAGCGTGATATCCAGAGGACCTATGGCCCCATGGCGGAATTTTATTTGGCAGGGGACGGCCTGTGGCAGGAAACCATTTATATGGAAAGCAACGCCCAAGAAGCCACAGGCAGCGCCTCTGTCCCCCCAGGGGATCTTATCCTCTACTTCCACACCAGTAACTGGCGCATAGACTTTGCCTCCTGATAACACCGGATAGTACCAGGCAGCGGTTAAAGCCGGGACCGTACAGCTTTCTGGGGACTACAGGGCATATTTGTCGGAATATCCCTGGAACTTCTCCTGAAACTCCCGGCTGCCGCTGCGGTATTGGCGCAAAGCTTCATGGAGTTTCTTATCCTCCCCTGCAATGTCCATTAGGCATCCGGCAATATTGGAGCAGTGGGCGGATGTGCGCCCTAAATTGGTAAGCAGGTCAGACCAGACAAATCCGGCGTTGATGGTACATTCCCCCTGCTGCAGGCGGGAAATGTGTCGGGTGCGCATCTGCTCTTTCAGTTGTCTGATCACCTGCTCAAGGGGTTCTACTGCCAGCGCCGCCTGGCCGTCATTTTCAAGAAAAGCCCCCAAGGCCAGGTCCAGGATTTCCCCCACCGCCGAGCAGATCACTGAAAGCTCCGCAACTGCCTGTCCGGTAAAGCACATCCCTTTTTCCTTCATTTCTTCTGATGATTCCAGTATATTCACCCCATGGTCGGCAATCCTCTCAAAATCGCTTATGGCTTTCAAAAGCTTTGCCGCCTCCACAGTATCGGCCTTGCCGATTGGCCTGGTACTGAGTTTTACAAGATAAGCGCCCAGGACATCCTCATAATAATCCGTCTTTTCCTCCTTTTCCCGGACAGCTTTGGCCCTATCCTGGGAGTACCCGGACAGCGAAAGCATCCCTTCCTTCAAAGCAGCGGCGGCAGTTTCCGCCATCTCTGCCGCAACCTCCCTGCACCGCTCCAAAGCCACCGGGGGCGTCACCAGGAGACGTTCGTCCAGCTCCACCAATACCTCTTTCTGCTCTCTGTCCGGTATGATTTTCGTTACAAAACTTTCCAGGAAACCGGAAAAGGGAAACAATAACAATGTACATAAGATATTAAAAGCAGAGTGGGCGGCGGCAATGCCTGCCAGAGAAGCCCCATCTTCCAAAAACGCCGGATGGAAAACTGCCTTCAATACCCAAAACACCGTCAGCCACACTGCCGTCCCGCAGACGTTGAAGGACAGGTGGATCATAGCCGCCCGTTTAGCGTTTTTGTTTGCTCCCACAGCAGAGACCATGGCTGTCACACAGGTCCCGATATTCTGTCCCATGATAATAGGAATCGCTGCCCCATAGGTCACCTGCCCTGTGGCGGCCAGTGCCTGCAAAATGCCAATAGAGGCAGAGCTTGACTGGATGATGGCCGTCAGCGCCGTTCCTGCCGCCACTCCCAGGGCCGGATTTTGGAAGGCCAGGAACAATTGCTGGAAGGCCGGGATATCACACAGCCCCGAAGCGGCTCCCGACATGGTTTCCATGCCGGACATCAGTGTTGCAAAGCCTAACAGGACCATACTGGTATCTTTTTTCTTTTCCTCCCTGGCAAAAGTCAGAAGAAGGATGCCTATAAACCCCAGGGCAGGCGTAAAGGCAGAGGGTTTCAGCAGGCGGATGAACAGGCTGCCGCTGTCTATCCCCGCAAGGCTCAATACCCATGCTGTTACCGTAGTCCCAATATTCGCCCCCATAATCACATTGGCTGCCTGTTTGAGGCTCATCAGCCCGGAATTGACAAAGCCGATCACCATTACAGTGGTTGCTGAAGAACTCTGGATCACTGCCGTCACCCCCAGCCCTGTGAGAAGCCCCATGGCCCTGCCAGTGGTGAGCCTGCCAAGATGGGGGCGGAGTTTTCCCCCCGCCCGGCGTTCCAGAAACTGCCCCATAATATTCATGCCAAAGAGAAACAGGCTCAGCCCTCCCAGCAACGTGAGGATGTCAAAAATATCCATAAACCTTCCCCCTATCCGTAATTATCCGCATCCTTTATTAACCATTTTGTACCTTTTTTTCCTAAAATAAACCATCAGGCACAAAAAAATGGGACTTTGCCACATGGCAAAGTCCCATTTTTCCCTGTTTACCTGTTATTTAAAGCATCCGCAATATCTTCCCTCATATCCTCCACAGCCGCCCTTGCCGCATCTGCAAAGTGCTCCGGGCCAAAAGAAGCATATTTTTCCTGCTGATAAGCTGCTATGATTCCCCGGGAGGAATTTATGATGGCCCCCAGGCCGTCCTCATGGAAGAAATGCACCAAATCCTTCCCCTTTCCTCCCTGGGCGCCATAGCCGGGTACCAGGATAAAGCTCTTTGGCATAATCCTGCGGAGGGCTTTTCCCATTTCCGGGTAAGTGGCGCCCACCACGGCTCCGATATAGCTGTAGGAACCGCCCATATGCTCTTCACCCCATCTGGCCACCTGCTCGCCCACAATTTCGTAAAGGGGCCTGTCCCCAAAGGCAATCCCCCCTGCACCTCCGGCCTGTGTCCCTGTAGCCACCATCCGGTCCTGAAATTCCCCACTGCTGGGGTTGGAGGTTTTCACCAGGATAAACAGCCCTTTCTTTTCCTCCTGGCACACCTTGATAAAAGGCTTTATCCCGTCAGAGCCCAGGTAAGGATTGACCGTTGCAAAATCCTCGTCAAAGCTGTAATGGTATCTGCTCCCCACCTGCACTTTGCCAAGATGCCCTGCCGCATAAGCTTCAGACGTTGAGCCAATATCCCCTCTTTTGATATCGGCAATCACCACCAGGCCTTTCCCTTTACAGTAATCCACTGTCTTTTTAAAAGCCATTAACCCGGGAATGCCAAACTGCTCATACATGGCAATCTGAGGTTTAACCGCAGGTACAATATCGTAAATAGCGTCCACCAGCTCCCTGTTATACAGCCAGATTGCTTCCGCCGCCCCCTCTAAGGTTTCTCCCAGTTCACTGAAAGCTTTTTTCTTTATATGCTCCGGCACAAATTTCAGCATAGGGTCCAGCCCCACCACAATAGGAGCCTTTGTGGATTTGATCTTTGCAATCAGTTTGTTGATCATAAATGTCCTCATTTCTGCGCTGCTTTATGGCCACAGGTATAAAGCCTGTATAGTTTGTGGATGCAGCGCAGACACAAACTTGTTGGCTACTTTCCTTCTGCCTTTGCCCCAAGCGTTTCCCACAGGATCCCCTGCCTAGCGCATGTGTTCCTCCCGGGGCTTGCCATATAATATAAACGCCCTTGCCGCCTTGGAGTATCCGGTCTGTTTCAGCACCTTTTCCACGCTGTTTTTGATCTCCTGTGTAGGAATGCGGTCCTCTTTTACCTTGCCCTGAAAATCCGCTGTCACCCGAAGGGCCAGCAAATCCACCTCGTCATGGCTGTACTGCATCTTTGTGTCGTTTAACGCTTTCATAATAGCGTCACTGATTTTGGTCAGGGTAAAATCAGCGATTTCTCCCTCCCGCTTAATCACCTGAAACATCTTTTCATTCCCTCCAGTCTCCGTACCGCCTCCGGCATATCTGCCCGGGGCATGTCCGGTCAATGCAAAGCCTGCTATCTGGCCTGCAGAAAAATATATTCTCTCTGTGCCTGGCTGTCGTCAGGATAATCCTCAAGGTATTTTTTCATCAGCGCTGCCGCATTCTGATAATCCGAAAGCCGTTCATAAGCCACAATTTCATTCATTTTTAAAATCTGCATCATGCCGTTATTTTCTATGTTCATGGCATTTTGGAATGCATTCAGGGCACCGCTGTAATCTCCCGTCTGCATTCTGCACAGCCCAAGCTGGTTGAGCACCTGGGCATTAGGGCCTTCACTGTCCAGGCATGCATTGTATACACTGATCGCATAATTATTATCCCCCAGTGTTTCGTAAGTTTTTCCCAGGAACAAAACTGCCTCATATCCCCCTGCATCCCTGGCCTTTTCCAGATAATTCCTGGCGTTTTCATAATCCTCCAGGTAATAACAGATACGCCCTTTCTCAAAATTAGTCATATCCTTGGTGCCTGCATTCATCGCCGCCTGCAAATATTCCAGCCCCACTTCTTTGTAGCCAAAGCCTGCCAGCACGCTGTAAATATCAATCAGCCGGTCATAGTCGCCGCGCTTTAGGGCGATTGCCTTGTCAAAATCTTCCTTTGCTTGGTCCAGCTTCCCCTGCTGGGCATATATTGTCCCCCGGAGGTAAAAAGCGTCCCTCTCCTGGGGCCGCAGGGCAATAATGGCATTATATACGCCGATAGCCTTGTCCAGCTCTCCCAGTTTATAATAGGCAGTGGCAAGATAATAATTGATGTCGTAATCCAGATTATTTAATCTGCCATTGCTGTAAGAAAGGGCAGTTTCAAAGGCCTGGGCAGCTTCCTCATACATGGTCTTTCCCATATACGCCAGCCCCTCCCCCCGGCAGGCCAGGCGCAGGTCCTCCCCTGCTGCCCTGGCGGCTTCAAAGCTTGCCAGGGCATTGTCATATTCCAGCGCTGCCACAGCCTCCATCCCTGCCCCCAGGTTTTCATTTTTGCTTCCAAGGCTGCAGCCTGCCAGCAACGCCGCCAGCACACCGGCAAGCAAAGCCGCAGAAAGCCTTATCCCTTTTTTCATCCTACCTCCCTGCCGCAGCTTCTCTGTAAATACCATAACTTTTTTCACACTACCGCCTGGCTTTCCCTGCTCAGCCTTGCTGCCTCCCGCTGCTTCATATCCCACATTTCCTTTTTCAGCCATTCGTTTTCCGCCAGCTCCATCACATTTTTGATCCTGTGGCGCACCACCCGGAAATCAAAGGGTTTATGGATCAGTTCAATGGCACCCTGCTCCAGGGCGTGAAGCTCGTCGGAGCTGTCATTATTTGCTGTCACCACCACCACAGGGATCTCCATAAATGCAGGGGTGGATTTTATTTTGTGAAGAAGCTCTATGCCGTCCATATTGGGCATTACCACATCCGTTATGACCAGGTCAATTTCATGGGCGCTCTTTTGCAGGATTTCCAGGGCGCTTACCCCATCGGAAGCCTCAAAGTATTTGTATTCATCCCCCAGGGCATCCCGCATGGTAAGCCTTGCCAGACGCATATCATCCACCAGCAAAATGCCCCTTTTGCGCTGTTCCCGCTCCCGGTCTGGCTCCTCCTGCCCTGCCAGCAGATTGCGGAACTCCATAGGCTTAATGGGAGGGGAGAAAAAGTATCCCTGGATACTGTCACACCCAATGTTCCTTAAAAAGTCCACCTGGCTTTGGTTCTCCACCCCCTCCGCCACGGTCTTCATTCCCAGCATTTTCGACATTTTTACAATGCACAGCAATATACTTGCCGCCCGGCCGGAATTTTCAAGCTGGTTCATAAATTCCATATCTATTTTCAGGATATTGGCAGGAAGCTCCCGCAAAGTGTTAAGGGAAGAATAGCCGCTTCCAAAGTCGTCCATCAGTACTTCATAGCCTTCCTTGCGGAACTGCGCTACCTGCTGGATGATTTCCCTGGGGTTCTGGGTATAGGCGCTTTCCGTCACCTCGATTTTGATCAGCCTTTTTTCAAGGCCATATTTTTCGATCATATCATTGATACGCTGTACCAGGTCAGGCTCGCAGAAATCCACCCGGGAAATGTTGATGGAGATCGGGCATACCGCCACCCCGTCTTTTTTCAGCTTTGCCAGCACCCGGCAGGCTTCCTCACATACAAACATGTCCAGCCGGGAGATCAGGCCGCTTTTTTCAAATAAGGGTACAAAAATTCCCGGCGAAATCACACCCTTTTCCGGATGCTTCCAGCGCACCAGGGCCTCCGCACTGACCGGGCGCTCTGTCTTCACGTCAAAGATTGGCTGAAGGACAATATGGAACTGCCCTCCCTGGACCGCCTTCACCATCTCACGCACCAGCATCAGCTCTTCCCGGTCCCTTTCCGCCTCTTCCTCGCTGTAGAAGGAGAACTGCTTCACCATATTATCCCTGATATTCTGGCAGGCTGTGCCGGCCCGGTCGCACATAACGGAGATAGAAAGCGTCCTGTCCTTTATCACGTACACACCCCCATGGACAGTAAGGGAATATTTCTTTTCCAGCTCTGAAATCCCGCCCTGCAAAACCTTATAGAATTTCGTCCCCTCCTTCATCTTCTCATATGGCAGGCAGCACACGAAATGATCTGCGTCCATCCTGGCATAAGTACCATCAAAGCCCACCGCCCGTTTTAAGGTGCGGGCAAGGGCAATCAGGATTTCATCTCCCACCTCCCTGCCCAGTATCTCATTGATCAGCTTAAACCTTACAATATTAAGCCGCAGTACCATATACTCGGTGGCGGTATCCATTTTCAGCATCTGTTTTGTCAGGGAGCTGAAGGTTTCATAATTGTAAATCCCGGTAAGCTCATCCCTTCTGGTCTTGTCATAAGCATTCTTTTTCAATACATTATCCACCCGTTTTCTTACGATTTTTTCCACAAATGGTTTCGGTAAAAAATCGTCCACCCCAAGCCGCAGGGCATCCTCGCCAAAACTCACGCCCTCATCTTTGGTAGTAATGATCACAGGTATATGTCCATAAGCACCCGTTTTTTTCAGTTGCCCAAACAGCTTTAAGCCGGCTCCCCCATCCATTGCCGCATTTAAAATAATCAGGCTGATATTATCCCTCTCCTGCAAAATCCCAAGGGCCCTTTCCGCATTTTCGGCTTCCAGGATTTCAACCGAGTTGTCCCTTTTCCAGAAACTGCCCAATAGCTTTCGGTCAATGGCAATATCGTCCACAATAAGAAGCACTCTTTTCATTATCATTTGGTTGTCTCCACTCTACTTTATTATTCGTTTCCAAATAATTCTGCTCAAACACTATTTTCTCAGTCCGCTGGGATAATGGTTTTTCATGATACCGCCAGATAATTTCCCCCAGCCCAGGCTGTATCCGTCTATGGTTATAAGATACCATCCCTTTTCCCCTTCCGCCTGCAGCGTCTGTCCGCTAAGATAGGCCTCTGCACCACGCCGGTCCGTCTGGAAGGAGAGCGCCGCCCCCTCAGGGCGCAGCGAAAGCGCCAGTGCGTGAGATGGTTCAAACCGTTTTTTCTTTATGGTCCCCAGATGCAGCCCTGGCCGGAGGGCTTTAAGCCCTTCCAGTGCCGGGATCCCTTCTGGTATCAGGTAAAGCTGCTCCCCAAACTTAAGATACCTGCCCTGGAAGCCGTCCCTTAAATACTGTTTACGAAAATCTTCCCACTCTTTTAATTCTTTAGAAGAAACCCCTTTTTCTTCTCTATGTGCCTTCCCTTTCCCATTAGCTGCCCCTTCCTTTTTTAAACAGGCCAAAAAATGGCCTTCCCCTGCTATTTTATGGGGCCACAGCCGTACCATTGCCTTTGCATTCTCCCCACATCCAATGCCTGGTGCCATTCCCTGAAAGCGGCCTGCCTTCTCCAGGGAAAATTCCGGATGCTTTTTCAGGAAAGAACCAACTGTCCCCTCATTCTCTTCCGGTGCAAAGGTACAGGTAGAATAAACCATCCTGCCTCCCGGCTTCAGCATTACTGCGGCGCTTTCCAGAATATCTTCCTGCCTCCTGGCGCACATCTGGATATTGGAAAGGCCCCACTCCAATGCCGCCTCTTCTTTTTTGCGGAACATCCCCTCCCCGGAGCAGGGTGCATCCACCAGGACCTTATCAAAAAACGCGGGGAAACGCTCCGCCAGATAGGAAGGTTCATGGTTCAGCACAAGGGCGTTTGCAATTCCCATCCTCTCTATGTTGCCTGAAAGTATCCTGGCTCTCTGGGGATGAATTTCATTACAGACTAAAAGCCCTTCTCCCTTCATGGCCGCCCCAAGCTGGGCACTTTTCCCGCCGGGCGCGGCACATAAATCCAATACCCGCTCCCCTGGCACCGGGCTTAAGTATTCCGCAGGCGCCATGGCGCTGGCTTCCTGGATGTAATAAACCCCTGCCTCATGGTAAGGATGCTTTCCGGGCCGTTCATCTTCCTTATAGTAATAGCCGCCTGCAGCCCAGGGGATTGGGTGCAGGGAAAATCCCGCCTTTTCAATAAAGTCCTCTTCCGTCCCTTTCAGGGAATTGAACCGCAGGGAGGAAACTTTAGGCTTTTCATAGCTGGCCAGAAAATCCTGGTATTCACTGCCCAGCAGATTTTCCATTCTCCTTAAAAACTGTTCCGGCAACATTCCTAACTCCCTTTCGAGCTTCTCCGTTAACCTATCGGGTGAAAACAAATGCCGCCTGCG
>CAJTVD010000031.1 GCA_910579495.1 uncultured Lachnospiraceae bacterium | reverse complement strand
TGGCACATAGGTTTTCCCACAGGACTTGCAGAGATAACGCTGCTTTCCGCATTTAAACCCATAGAGATTTATGTTATGGGATCCACAGTGCGGACACGGAATGCGTTCCGATGTAGTCTGCTCCGCGCCGTCGCCATGCGGAATCACATTGGCAGCAAGGAGCAGTCCGGCTATTTCGTCCTGTGATAGCGATCTCAGATATTCAACAACGGTCTGACGGTTCAACATATTAATCACCATAATCCTGACAGCGCAGGATGCCTTTCTTTAATGTTGAGACCATTATACCGATTCAAATGTCCAAATAAACGGACTTATAAGGGCGACCAACCCATTTTTTGACTAACACCATATGTTTTGTTTTTAATAAGATAGTCATCAATGTCTGTCACAGCCTTGATTTCATGTTCTAAGTCATCAGTTGACGGAGTATCGCCTGGGTTAGATGATGGGATGTCTGGGTCAAATTTCATATTGTGCCTCCTGGTTGATCCATTATATTATATAAGATCAAACAGTATGTGGCAAGGGTGGGTGTGAAAATTATGGAATATGAAGAAATCGAACTAATCAAACAAAGTAATAACGGCACGGTGCAGCTGATAAAGGAGAAAAATGGGGAAAATTTCTTTATCAGAAAAATAATAAAGGGCAGGGTCCCTGCCTATACAATACTACAAGGGTGCCAGCATCCCTGTCTGCCAAAGATTTATGAGGTTGCCATAACAGACGATACTACAACGGTCATTGAGGAATATATAGGCGGGCAGCCATTGGGGCGTATAGGATTGTCCGGAAAGCAATTTTGGAATGTTGTAAAGGATCTGTGTTCGGTCCTGCAATTTTTGCATGGTATGGATATTATTCACCGCGATATTAAGCCATCCAATATCATTTATGCAGCAGATGGCCATATCCGCCTGATTGATTTTGGCGCTGCACGTGTGCTGAAAGAAGGCCAGGAGCAGGATACCAGGCTTCTGGGAACCAGGGGATATGCCCCGCCTGAGCAATATGGGTTTTCCCAGACGGATGTGCGGACGGATATCTATTCTCTTGGCGTTACCCTCGAACAGGTTCTCCGGAATAAAATACAGAGACTGCAGTGCAAAAAAGTGATACAAAAATGCATGGACCTGAATCCGGATAAACGCTACCAGTCTGCCCGGCAGGTAAAAAGAGCCTTTTTTCATGCGGAACATAGGTTTTTATACGCTTTTGCCATGCTGATAGTGGTTGCGTTTTTATGGGGCTTTATTCAGGCAGGCAAGACAGTCAATGCCATCGTCCCAGGGGTGGGCATAGCTGAGAGATCCGGGGTTTTCGGGGAGCCTGAAAGATATCCCAATCAGATCCTCTGGAACGGCTATCCGGTACGGGAATTTCTGGGACGGTATATAGATGACATTATGGATGAAATAAATGAACCATATGATGAGTATATTGATGAGGGGGAGGAAACTTTATGTGCCTATCGGGATATTGGGATCATTTTCTGGTTTGACAGCAGGCGTAAGGTCAATCTCATAGGAATCGATCCCGGGATGGGTACGTTTAATGGAGAACTGCTCAATGTAGGCCAGGAGAAGCTGCTTGAGCTAATGGGGGATCCTACCTTTGCCGGCTGGAAGGAGAATCAAGAAGTATATTATATGGATTATTATGATATTTACACCAAAGAGGGTATTACCTTTTATATGAAATCGCCTGAGGAGGTGCCGGACGTTATATACATTGATTAAAATATTCTGGTACTTACGGTGAGGGAATAATGTGGCTTAAAGAAAGGGGGATTTACCATGGCACCTTTAGGGTGCTTTTTTTGCGCTTATTTTTGTAAATGTATGTTGGCAGCAGACCAATAATGGAAGAAATTCGTATATGATAATGACGGCGTCCCACAGTACGCCGCACGCTGGCCAAAGGAGTATAGAAATGATGATGGAAGAGAAGTATGTTGGAAGAGAAAGGGTTGCTGAAATAAATGGATTCAGCATGTAAATTTCAGGAGAGATTTGTTTATATGGGAGCTTAATACTATGGTACAAAAGGGATTCTTGTGGGAAAGGCAGGAGATAAAATGAAAAAAAAGGGTAAGAATATTGTTATTGCATTTATACTGATTATGTTATTAGCAATTTCGTTGAGTGGTTGTGGAAGAATTAAATTTTCTGGTACATATGTGAATGAACATGACAGGAAAGAGAAGTTTAAATTTTCGGGTGAGAGTAAAGTCACTTATTATAATCACGGCCAGCAGCTAAAAGGCACTTATTTTGGCGACAAAGAAAGCATTATCATTACATTTGGACAGGGCGAAGATATGCAAATGATAGTTCTTATGGTTGAGAGTAAAAAGGTTCTGTACTATAAGATGATGGCGTTTGTAAAAAAAGGATATTTAGAAAGGAATTGGTGGAAATGGCTGATTGCAGGCGCAGTTTATGCGGCCGTTGAAGCCATTTATAAGAGAAAGACAGGGCGTAATTTAGGTGATGAATAGCTTGTCCGATAGGTAAAATTGTTATATTGTCGATATGGGAAAAACATAGAAGCAGTTGGGAAGTATGCGGGACAAAAGGCGGAAAACACAAGAATCAACGTTTTGTTGGATTCCATAAGAAATCTTATGGCGAATATGAAGCCAGGAGCAGAACAGGCGATGAATGTGCTTGAAATTGAAGAGCATGATAGAGAGATTTAAATGAAAAAGTTATAAAAACAAGGAGTATTCTAATTGAATGGAATGCTCCTTGTTTTGCGTTGCTGATTTTAACATAATGGTTTAAATATGTAGTGTTGCAGAAAAGTGCATAATATGGTTAAATATTATTAATTATACCAAATTATCCAGCCAGCTGCCAGCAGACCAAACACAAGGACAGGGAGGTATTGCTATGAAGCCGGAAATCAAGAAGCTGCTTATGCGACACCACGGAGCTGGAGGTGGAGCAGAGCAGGCTCCTGGCCGGGATGGAGACGGTTAGAAGCATACAAATTGAAGTTTAAGGAGGAAGCAAAATGAAAAATCTAATCATTCCGCCCAAATTGAACGAGGGTGATACAGTAGCATTTATTTCAATTTCAGGTGGCCGTGCCGGGGATGAAGATATGATTCACCGGTATATGCTGGGTAAAAGGAGATTCGAAAAAATCTTTAATGTAAAAGTTGTTGAAACTCCCAATGCGCTTAGAGGGAGCGAGTATCTTTATGAGCATCCTGAGAAAAGAGCCGGGGATTTGATGTGGGCTTTGAAGGATGATTCCATCAAAGGGATTATCTGTAATCAGGGTGGAGATGATTCCTATCGTGTTCTTCCGTATATCAATTCGCAGGTCATTCATGATCATCCCAAGGTATTTATGGGTTTTTCAGATATTGCTACATGGATGGCTGTTTTTGCATATGCAGGCGTCCGTGCTTATTACGGTCCCACTGTTCTGACCCCACTCGCACAGCCAGGGAAACTTGATGAGTATACGGAAGCGGCAATCAGACGGACATTGTTTTCAAATCAGGTAATCGGCGAAATTAAACCTGCGGAAAAGAACACACCGATTGACTGGACTATAACATACACCGTCAAAGAGGGATCGAAAGAAGTTCAATATGAACGCTTTTTGGATAATGATGAGATTGATGATCCGAAAGATATAATTCCCTGGACACCCGGAACCGGCTACAAGGTATTGCAGGGGTCCGGAAGGGTCAGAGGCCATGTTATCGCGGTTTGCGGAGGCCCTCTTTGGCAGATAATGGGGACGAAGTATTTCCCCGGTCCCGATATATGGGAAGATTCCATTATCATGTTGGAACACGGAAGCATTTACGGCAGTAAATTAGCCGGATTACATGAACTTCGTGCATTTGCTGCGGCCGGAGTTTTTGATAAGGCGAAAGCTGTGATCACAGGCTCTCTGGATGAGGACAATGAGGAAACAATCATAAAGGTTATCTGTAAGGAAGTACACAGACCGGACATGGCCATATTGGAAAATGTGGATTGCATTCACAGAACGCCTATGACTATACTTCCTACCGGGGCGTGGATGGAGATAGACTGTGACGTTCCGAGAATAGAAATACTCGAATCGGGAGTATCATAATACTGGGTAAAAGCATCCGAGGCAAAGAATGGGGTGCGATAGTTAGATGAACCTACAAGACTGTTATGACACTTACAGAATCAGTACTTGAAGATGAAGGCATGCACGTCTTTGAATGGTGGGGCGGTGAATATCGCAACACAAAGGTCAAACAGGCTGATTTCTTTTGTATATTAGTGGTGGCATTCCATAATATTTCTTGAAAGTTTCGCAGTAATAGCTTGCCCCGCTAAAACCGTATTCATAGGCTATATCAGCGATGCTGCTGTTTGAGCCAAGCAGCGTGGAAAGGCTTTTCCGCAGCCTGAGCTTCGTGGTATAAGTGATAGGGGTATCGCGCAGATACTTTTTAAAGAGCAGGGAACATTTATTTTTACAGCAGGCGCCGGACAGGGCAATATCTGCCAGAGTGATGTGTTCCATGTAGTGTTCCTCTATGTAGGTCATCATGCTTCTGAGGGAAGACAGGTCGGTAGATTCCGGTTTCCGGGTCTGGCTTCCAATATCAAGATTTTCATACAATATTTTCATGAGCATAAAATAATCTTCCATCAATTCAAAATAGGATAACGGTTCTGCGGGGACTTTGCCAAAAGAATCATAAATCTCATCCAGTTTTTCCATGACGGATGACATCCAGCCATTCCGGCTAAGGTACAGGTAAGGGTATGCTGAATTTTCAGTGACAGGCTCAATATAGTTTTGGTAAAACCAACCGTTCACCTGCAATAATTCCGGGGAGAGCAGGATGCAGACGAATTCGCATTCGTTATGTTCCGCAGAAAAGCCATAATGGAGCTGATAGCTGTTTACCATGATCCCGCTGCCTTCCTCCAGTTCAATCAGCCGGCCGTTTACATTATAGGTCATAGTTCCCCATTTTATCAGAATAAACTCCAGATCCTTGTGCCAGTGGCTGACGGAAGAATAGTCCGGATAGGAGGAAAGGAGTCCATATACCACATAGGCGGGGAACAGAGGGGTATTATATGCAACCGTTTCAGAAGAATCTGAATTGAACACGGAGCAGTATTTTGTGTTGTTATCCATAAAACAAATATTATGCACAAATGAAAGCATACTAACCTCACATTATAATTTCTTTTTGTGTTTCTTTCAGTTGTGCCATGAATTTTTCAGACGCTTTAGAAAACACCTGATATTTTTTCCATATAATGCACATTCCATCTTCTCTTCGTGGGTTGAGAGGACGGAAACAGAGATTGCTGTTTCCAGAAGTATTAATGATTTTATTGAATCCAATCGCATAACCTAGCCCCTCATCTACCATCAGGGAAGCATTAAAAAGCAGGTTATAAGTTGCGACAACCTCCAATTCTGATATTTCACGCTGTATCCAGGATGCCAATGCACCGGATGAATCTTCCTGCCTTGACAGGATCAGAGGTTTGTCCCATAAATCTTCTGGAGAAATCGCTGGTTTTGCAGCAAGGGGAGAATCTTTCCTCATCAGCACTCCCCAGACATCTGTGAGTAGTATCTTGATATGGTTATATTTTGACTGATCTACAGCACCAAATACAAGGCCAAAATCAATCAGCCCTTTTTCAAGCTGCTCCATTACAAACGCTGCATTGCCGCTTGCGATGTGGTAGTGGATTCCCGGATATGTCTGGTATAGTTCCCTCGCAGCTTTTGCTATCAGACGGACAGCGTCCGTTTCGCCGGTTCCAATATAGACATCCCCAACGACAACTTCGTCCGAAAGCGAAATTTCACGTTCTGTTTTATGGACGAGGTTTAAGATTTCTTCCGCACGCTTTCTAAGGAGCATGCCCTCTTCTGTCAGTGTGACTTTTCTGGAACCTTTGGTGCCGCGGATCAAAAGCTGCTTGCCCAGTTCTTCTTCCATTGCCTTTATCTGGGTGGAAAGAGTCGGTTGGGAAAGATGGAGGGATTCTGCTGCTCGGACAATGCTTTGTTCTCTTGCCACTGCAAGAAAATATTGAAGTACACGTAATTCCATGTGCTGCTCTCCTTTTTGGTTTTCTACATTATAACATGATTTTGAATAGGCTTAAACTATTGAAAACGATAAAATATAAGTATTTGTTATTGATAAAATTGGATGCTATAATTTAACTAAAAGAAAAACAAGGAGGCTTATCCATGCAGAAAAACAGATTAGCTTCTGGACTGTTGTTATTAACATCTGTCTTGTGTTTAGCAGGATGTAAAAATGTGGAAACAGATCAAATGACAGTGGGCAGCCAGAATAAAGAAACTTTGGTTTCCGAGGAAACTATGGAAATGGAAAATTTAGAAAGCGTGTTGTTAACCAATGAGATCAGGGAATTAGAAAACGGGCTGTCTGCCGTAAAATACGAGGGGGATTATGGCTTTGATGCATTCCTCTCTGCTGGAGGTGCTTCTTCTGACAGGGAAGTGATCGGCTTTCTGGCGGAAAATCTGCTGTCCGGCATGGATATTGGATTTTCACAGGAATCCTTCGGCTGCAGCACAATCTCCGTAAAGTCAGAAGATGGTGATTTCCTGTTTGGGCGGAATTTTGACTGGAATAGCTGCAATGCTATGGTAGTGGCTGCATATCCGGAAAATGGGTATGCCTCCATTTCTACCGTAAACATGGATTTTGTCAGTCAGGGAGCAGGAGGCGGGATAACGGGGATGTGATCACAGAGCCGGAGCGGTTTCACATCCTTTCCGGAAGAACCTGCCTGGAGGCGGACGAGATTGTGCTGACAGAGTTTGTCGCTGCGGATTTGGATGTGGGAATTGGTGATACGGTTACGGTCGGTGGGGGCACAGGAAGTATGCCTTACAGGGTTTCCGGTATTTACCAGTGCGCAAATGATATGGGGGCAAATGTCGGCCTTAGCAGGGAGGGATATGCAAAAATCGGAAGGGAAACGGCAGGAATGTGGTGTGTCCATTATTTTCTTGAGGATGTGTCAATGCAGCAGGAAGTTATGCTGGCATTAGAAGGTTTGTATGGCGGAGACGTGTATCTCCATGAAAATTCATGGCCTGGATTGTTTGGGATTCTTTCCGCCATGAAGTGGCTGATGCTTTTTATGTATGCCGTGGTGTCGGTATTTGTTTTTGTAGTAACCGCCCTTTCGGCAGGGAGACTTCTTACTATGGAAAAAAAGGATCTGGGTATTTACCGTGCCATTGGATTTCCACCGGATCGTTTACGGCTTTCCTTCTCCCTGCGGTTTGGGATTGTTTCGGGGGCTGGCTCCGTCCTCGGTTCGCTCTTGGCTATTTTGTTTACTGACCCCCTTGTGGCAGCGCTTCTAAGGCAATTTGGAATCAGCAATTTTTCGGGGAAGCCGTCTGCCCTGAATATCATGATCCCGATAGTGACGGTAACGGGGCTGTTTATGCTTTTTGCATGGCTTGATGCGGAGAAAATAAGGAAAATGCGGCTTACGGTATTAGTCGCCAAACAGTAATGATCGTTTATCAAATTTAAAAGAAAAGAGGAAAACAAAATGGAAAAAGAAATGTTGAAAGGAAAAGTTGCAATTATTACGGGAGCCAGTTATGGCATGGGACAGACGATGGCGGAACTGTTTGCCGAAGAAGGCGCCGCTGTGGTTCTTACTGCGCGTGGGCAGGAAAAACTGGATAAGGTTGTGGAGGGAATCTGCAGCAGAGGTGGGAAGGCAGTCGGCGTTGTAGCAGATGTCTGTTCTACCGATGACACCAGAAGGGTTTTTGAAACGGCGATAAAAGAATTTGGCGATGTAGATATTCTGATTAATAATGCCGGGATTGGGGAACAGAAAATCATTGATGAAACCGATGATGACTGGATGCTGTCTGTTATGAATACCAATTTAGGCGGGCCGATGAGATACATCAGGGAGGCATTGAAGGTTTTTCTGCCAAAGAACGATGGCGTTATCATTAATATTTCTTCAGTAAATGGTACCCGCCCATTCTGTGGTGCAACTTATACATCAACAAAAGGAGCATTAAACACGCTGACTAAAAATGTTGCAATGCGGCTGATTGATACAAATATCCGCTGCAATGCTGTTGCTCCCGGAGCTACGGTAACACCAGCTCATCTTGCAAATAAAGCAGGGGAACAGCCCGGAGGTGCAAAAATGTTGGAGTACAGCGGGCATTATGTCTATTTTCCGGGACCGGAATGCGATCCGATAGATCAGGCGTATGCCTGTCTGTATCTGGCGAGTAAAATGGGGCGTCATGTAAAAGGCCAGGTTCTTCAAGTATGCAATGGTGCGTTTTTATAAATGAATAGTTTTTGTCTATTGAAATCGATTAAATATAAGTATTTGCTATTCTTGTGAAAAAGAATATAATGAAATTAAAGGAAAAGTAAGGATGTCTTTTCCGAAAGCAAAGAAGAGTGGAGGACACATGATGAGAAAAAATGTTTTGGTGATATTTGGTACGGTTCTTGCCGTAGGGATGTTATTGGCTGGATGCAGCAATTCTTCCGAATCCAGTAGTGCAGCCAGGGAAGAAAATTCTTATGTGGAAAGAACGCAGGAGCCTGTTATGCAGACAGAAAGTGATGAGTCGGATGAACCGGAAGTGAATGAGTCCCAGACGGCAGATCTGGTTGTCCGGTTCGGGGACAGGGGGGAAGCCTTTACCATGCATCTTTATGATAATGATACTGCGGCGGCAATTGCGAAATATGTGGGGACCAGTGACTGGCGGCTGCCGATTTACCATTATGATGATTATGATAATTGGGAGGTCATGCAGTATTATGATATTCCGAGCCGCTATGAAATCCCTTCTGCCCCGGAGAGTATCACGGAGGAAAGCGCCGGGATGGTATATTATTCTGAACCGAACCGTATCATCCTTTTTTATCAGGATGCAGAGGTTGCTGCTGAATATACTCCGGTGGGATATTTTGATTATTCGGAGGAATTTTTGGAGGCTGTCCAGAACAACCCCGTACTGGAAGGGTGGGGAAATAAAATTGTTGTGATCAGTGATGGTGAATGAGCAGAATAAAAGGGATGAGGAAAATGAGGCCGGAACAGACAATAGGGTATGATTCGAAAGAGGCAGTGGTTCAGAATTTAAGGGATGCGGGATGCAGCCTGGATACGATCCGGTGCTTTATGGGATATTTTGACAAAGGCGACTGGAAGGATCAGTTAAGTTTGTTGGAGGAACACAGAGAAAGTATCTTAAACAGGGTACATGAGGAAGAAAAACAGATTGATTGTCTGGACTATCTGGTATACCAGATTAAAAACAGAAAGAAACAGGCACGATGAAATATTAAAAATTTAGGAGGTAATTGGTAATGAGAATCATTGAAAATCAGAATTTTGACATGGAAAGGGCTCTCTATGGGAGCGAAGGCGTATTGGTGAAAAGCTGTTCTTTTGATGGCCCGGCAGATGGGGAAAGCGCCTTTAAGGAATGTTCCGATATTGCGGCCGAAAACTGTTTTTTTAATCTCCGCTATCCGTTCTGGCATGACCATGGGCTTAAAATTTCAGGTTCTGAAATGACGGAACTTTGCCGTGCATCCCTTTGGTATTCCGGCCATATTGAGATTACGGATACGAAGATGCATGGGATTAAGGCTCTCCGGGAATGCAGTGATGTGGTTATCCGGGACTGTGATATTATTTCACCGGAGTTTGGCTGGTCGGTGCGGGGCATCCGTATGGAGGACAGTACTGCGGTCAGCGAATACTTTATGATGCGCTCTGAAAATCTCACATTCCGGGGAGTCACTTTCAAGGGCAAGTATTCCTTCCAGTATATCAAAAATGCGGTTTTTGAAAACTGCACCTTTGATACCAAAGATGCATTCTGGCATGGTGAAAATATAACCGTAAAAAACAGTACATTCAAGGGGGAATATCTTGCATGGTATTCGGATGGGCTGACATTAGAAAATTGTAAGATCATTGGAACCCAGCCTCTATGCTATTGCAAAAATTTAAAACTTATCAACTGTGAGATGATCAGCACAGATCTGTGCTTTGAAAAGTCTGAGGTGGAGGCATGTATCACTACGCCGGTTGACAGCATTAAGAACCCGCTTTCCGGCAAAATCTATGTGCCTTCTGTGGGCGAGATCATTCGTGATGATGAAAATTCAAAGGGTGAAATTTTCATCTGTGGCCAGACGGAGGGAAATGTGCCTGTCTGCTGTGGGCGCTCAAAGTCTGGCAGGGCAATAGCATAAAGGGAGGATGGTCTATGGAACTGGCGCTGTTTTTGCTAAAAGGCATTCTAATAGGGCTGCTGTTTGGTGTTCCTGTTGGTGCAGTTGGAACCATGGCCATCCAGAGGACTTTAGAGCATGGGATAAAAGCAGGGCTTATAACAGGGCTTGGTTCTTCCGCTGCGGATTGTATCTATGTATCCATAGGAGCGTTTGGGCTGACTTTGGTATCTGATTTCCTGTTGAAATATCAGACAGCCATCACTGTCATAGGCGGAGGGTTTATTATAGCGATGGGCATCTGCTCTTTTGCCGGGAAGCCACATAAGAAATCTGAGCTGAAAAAGGAATCCGCAGAAATGGCGATGTTCCTTTCCGCTTTTGTGGTAGGCATTACGAACCCTGCGGCAATCCTTACCTTTCTGTTTGCATTTTCCTATTTTAATCTGACAGAAGGGATGACTGTTCTGAATGGGGCGCTGCTTGTCCTTGGAGTGCTGGCGGGAACTTTTGTATGGTGGCTGTTACTCTCGTTTGCAGCAGGCCGTTTCAGGGAAAAGGCTGGTCGGCACCAGACTGCGTTAAGCCGTATTTTCGGTTGTCTGCTGTTCATTTTCGGGATGGTCATATGGATTAGATTACTGTTCGGGGAGGTGAGAACGTGAAACAAAAAATTTTCATATTGATGCTTGTTATATTCCTTCTGCCCGGACTTGTCGCTTGCTCGTCACAGAATCCTATTGATGGACAGACATCTGAAACAATCGGAGAAAGGGAATCGGAAGAGATACAAAGTGCATCTTCCATAGAGGATTTAACTTTAAAAACAGATAAATCTTCAAATGAGGACAAACAACAAAACAACCTGCAGGAGGAAGAAAAAGTGGATCAGAACCAGTTTTATATTACGGCGGGGGAAACGGTCTTTACAGCAGCCTTTTCGGATAATTCCAGTGCCGAAGCCTTTAAGAATCTGCTTGCTAAAGAACCGCTTACAGTTGATATGCATGACTACGGCAGTTTTGAGAAGATAGGCGAAATAGGGGATACGCTGCCGAGGAACGATGAGCAGATCACAACAGAACCAGGAGATGTGATTCTTTATCTCGGTACGAGTATCACGATTTATTATGACACAAATTCTTGGAATTTTACCCGTCTGGGAAAAATCCAGAATGCCACGAAAGAGGGTTTACTGGCAGCTTTGGGGGATGGGGATGTTACAGTAACATTTTCGCTTGAAAAATCAGAATAAAAAAGGAGATCAGATTATGAGTCATTATATTTGTGAATTGAATGAAAAGGTTGAGAGAGTACACGTCCGTTACCAGAACCGCTATGGGCTTATGATTGCCGGGGATTTATATACGGCGGTGGATTTGGATAGAGCAGGAAAACACCCTGCGTTGATTGTTGGCGCACCTTATGGCGGGGTAAAGGAGCAGGGACCGGCTGTCTATGCAAATGAGCTGGCGCAGAGGGGATTTGTGGTGCTGACATTTGATCCTTGCTATATGGGCGAAAGCGCAGGCGAGCCCCGCCACGTTTCTTCCCCTGAGCTGTTCACTGAGAATTTCAGTGCGGGTGTAGATTATCTTGGCCTGCAGCCTTTTGTTGACCGGGAGAGGATTGCTGTACTTGGCATTTGTGGAAGCGGCGGATTTGCGCTGGCTGCTGCACAGGTTGATACAAGGATCAAAGCGGCGATTGTGACAAGTATGTATGATATGAGTGCGGCGGCAAGGATGATGCAGACCCCGGAACAGATTCTGGAGGCAAAAAAAGCCCTTGCCGCACAGCGTTGGGCTGATGCGGAAAATGGATATATGCCGGAATATGTTCCTGCCTTCCCGGAAACACCCTATGCGGAAGTTCCTGCCGGAGTAGAGGAACCTGCGGCTGAATGGCTCCGCTTTTATGCTGTGAAACGCGGGCATCATGAACGTGCAAGGGGAGGTTTTACTACCACAAGCAATATCCCTTTTATCAATTTTGAACTGCTCTCTCATCTGGATGAGATTTCTCCTCGTCCGATCTTGTTTATTGTTGGAGACAGGGCGCACTCACGCTTTTTCAGCGATCATGCATACGAGAAGGCTTTGGAACCGAAGGAGATGTATGTGGTTGAGGATGCAGAGCATATTGACCTTTATGACCGGACGGATCGGATTCCTTTTGACAAAATTGAAAATTTCCTTAATGCCAGTTTGATACAATAAGGAGGGGCGGATAAAGGGATGAATATTTTAGTGTTGAATGGAAGTCCGAGGCCGGATGGGAATACTGCGGCAATGGTGGAGGCTTTTGCAGAGGGTGCAAAAGAAGGCGGTCACATTGTAACGATCATGAATGTGTGCCAGAAAAAAATTGCAGGCTGCCTTGCCTGTGAATATTGCCATACGAAAGGAAACGGTGAGTGTATCCAAAAGGATGATATGCAGGAAGTTTACCCAGTTCTGCAGGAGGCAGATATGATCGTGCTTTCATCCCCAATCTATTATCATAGTTTTACTGGACAGCTTCAGTGCGCAATCAATCGGATTTATGCATTAGATAAAACTAAGAATCTGACAAAGGCAGCATTAATTATGAGTTCCGGCAGTAATCATGTTTACTGCGGTGCGATTTATGAATACCAGAATTCTTTTCTGAACTATCTGAAGCTGGAGGATATGGGTATCTTCTCAGCATATGGCAGGGAAAATAAGTCGGAGGAAAAGCTGAAGGAACTGCGGGAGTTTGGGCGGAGTATTCAATAGGAGGATGGCATGGAATATCGGATCAATAAACGAACAGGCGATAAAATCAGTGTTCTCGGTTTTGGAACATCGTATATTGCTGAGGCAAAAGAAACGGATGCTGTCAGAACCATTTGCAGAGCCTATGAAGGCGGGGTGAATTATTTTGACCTTGCCACGGCAGAGGGCAAGACTTTCACATATTTCGGTAAGGCTTTAGGGGATGTTCGGGAGAATGTTTAAAATTCAGAATAGCCGGAAAAGGCAAGTAAAAACATGATATGTATAATTGCGGCGGCGTTGGCGTATGGGCTGATTTTGATAGCTCTTTTATTACTTATAATTGCACTTATACGGGGATAATCGCTTGTCCGATAGGGGAAATTGTGTTGTATTGTCGATATGGGAAAACCATAGAGCCAGGCGGCTTTACCCCTCTTATTTTTCGGAGGGTTCAAAGTAGCCCTCCAGACGAAGGAAAGGAGGGCGATGCAATGTATGTTACATATGCGGATTTAATCCAAATGTAAACAATGCGATTCATCATAAAAGACGAGCCATAGAAAGGAAGTGTATGTAGATTAGAAGAAAATAAAAATGCCCTTACAGAGCCGCAACCTCTGACAAGGGCAAGTAACCCGGACACATAGCAAAGCCGGATATTAAAAAATATACCATATCCGGTACAAGAAAGGAATGGTAAAAGATTATGAAAAAACAGAATATGCCTTTAGCAATGGAAATTTTAAGAGATGAAAAGCGTCATACCTGGTTTTGGTTTGTTGCCTTTGTGGTAACGGCTATTGTGGCGTTTTAAACCATATCGTGAAAGGTGGTGTCAAGAATGAGTAATGACGGAAAAAGAGTAGTGGATTGCATTATTGAGAGAATGCCAGATATTGAGAACGAAAATGTCCTTAAAAGCATTGGTTTAATCATTGGTGATTGTGCGGTTGATGATAACGGAAATGAAAGAGCAGATTGGATATTCCATATTATTTATCAACTTGTAGCAAATGCAGGGATTGGCGAACTGAAAGCAATTTACTCTTTTTCAATAGGGCTTTGTAAGGACATGGAGGTGTCTGCATGAGCGAAAATAAGCAGAAACTCCACACACTGATAGATAGTATTTCCGACAATGGGGTTGCAGAGTACCTTGTAACCTTTATTACATTGTTTTTACAGAAGTGGGGAGGTGTCAATGCATTCCGATGCAAGTATCACTATGAATGTGTATAATCACAGCAGCTTTGAGAGAACCGAAAAGAAAGTGCAGAGAATTGACAATGTAATCAATTTTTAAGTAAGAATCCACCGTCAGCAATATCGGCGATGATTTTTTTGTATGTCAGAAAAAATATGTCAATCGTATGTCAAAATGGGTAAAATAGAAATATATAAACATTGGAAACCGCATAAAATCAGTACTTTATAAAATTTTCATGCAATTTTAGCACTCACCTCTTGACAGTGGAGGGTGCGTTCCGACTTGTTTCATAGTGTGCCGTAAGTGCCAATTTTACGGGGATTGCGGCATGTTCTATCATCTGTCTTGATTCATCAAAAGTCGTCATTTTGCAGAAAAATGGTGTAGTAAATGGTGTACTGGATGGATGACGGGATGTGCTTGGGAGACAACTGACTTGCGTATTTCATTTATGCTTTCGGAAAAATCAGATTGTGAGTCCTTGCACGATGGGATATAATAATAGTAACTTAATGATGAGATGGCAAAAGAAAAGACAGTCAAAAAGGCGGTGATCAGGTGGCTGGAGAAGAAATACGACAGGATACCAGAACTGTAGATCAAATTGTCGATGGAATGAGTTTATTCGATGATGATCTGATGTCAATGGTATTTGACGGTAATATAGAAGCAACGGAGCTTCTGTTAAAGATTATACTGAGAAAGGACGATATTCAAGTTATAAGCGTTGTAGGGCAGAGAGAATTGCAGAGTCCTGTAGTCGGCGGGCGGGACATCCGTCTGGATATTTTGGCAAAAGACAGTGCGGGCAAGCACTATAATGTGGAAGTGCAGAAGAAACCGGAAGGGGCGCATATACGCCGCGCCAGATATAATAGCAGTATGATGGATTCTCGGATGCTGAAAGCAGGGCAGGATTTTTCGGAGTTACAGGATTCGTATATGGTGTTTATTACTCAGACGGATATCTTTGGACATGGGATACCGATTTATACGATTAATCGGTATTTTGAGGAGACGGATGAGTTGTTTGATGATGGTTCTCATATTGTGTATGTGAATGGAAACTATAAGGGAGACGATACAGTCGGAAGACTAATGCATGACTTTGGCTGTAAGGAAGCGAAGGATATGTATTATTCGGAACTGGCTAAAGGGGTAAAGCATTTTAAGGAAGAAGGAGGCCGAGAAAGAATGTGTGAAGCGGTTGAGAAATATGGGGATAGAAGAGCAGAAAGTGCAAGGCTAGATAATCTACTTGAAAATGTGAGAAATTTGATGGAATCTATGAAATGGTCTGCGGAACAGGCAATGTCAGCAATGAAAGTATCAGAGGCGGATAAGGCTATGCTTTTGAAGGAATTATGAGTAATAAGTGAAATATGGCATCGTAATACGCGGGGCTGATTTCATATCTTCACGGATTTTCATAAATGTCTATAAAACCCAGTCTTTTCAATATCTTGCAGGATTTGAGGTTTCATAAAAGTTTATGAGGATTTCTATATATCCATGTCAAATTGGTGCGGTATTATTTTGAGAGAATACGGAAGAATCCTGCTAAAAGGGCATTATCCGGCGATTACGGAAGGCCGCCTGCAGAGAAGGATATTTTGACTTTGGAGTAGCAGGAAAGACTGTTTTCTCTTATTTGTGAGAGCAACGTATACAATGTATATGCGCCCATGTTCACAGTTCTACTGGAAACTGGATTAAGGTGTGGTGAGTTAATCGGATTAACCTGGGGCGATGTGGATATGGCGAACAGAGAGCTTACCGTAGATCATCAGCTTATTTATAAGGATTGGGGAGCGGGTTACAGTTTTCGGGCATCCAAGCCTAAGACGAAAGCGGGCGTGCGAACCATACCATTCACGGAGAATGTGTACAGAGCTTTTACGGAACAGCGAAAATTCAATTTCATGTTAGGAAGGCGGAGTACAGAAGAAATAGATGGATATTCTGATTTCATATTTCTTGCAAAGACGGGAAGACCTTTGATGCCGAGCGCAGTTAATAACGTGATCTACAATGTTGTTGATAAATATAATAAGGAAGAAGTAGCAAAGGCAAAGAAAGAACATCGCAAAGCAGACTTGTTTCCCAGGACTCCGCCCTTAACCTAGTGATGTGACAATGGATGTGTATAACCATATCGTAAATAAGCAGGATATCAGAGAAGAAGTGGAGCGTTATGCGAGAGTGGCAGGGAATTAGTACACCAAAAATTTGAAAAAATGCTGTAGTAATGGTGTAGTAGAGCATAAAACATCTGTTATTTTAAAAACATATAGCCCGCAAACCCGCATAAACACTGAATATGCAAAATTTTAATAAATTTATTAGCACTCACCTCTTGACAGTGCTAACAATCAGTGTTATATTCACACTATAACAAATGAAAACAACAAATAAGAGATTGATTAGCCGGATATAATGTAAATGACAGTTACATTTGCAATAAAGCAGAGAGGAGCGCTTATGAACATATCAAAGTTTACGCAGAAATCCATGCAGGCGGTAGAGGGCTGTGAGAAGCTTGCCTATGAATATGGCAATCAGGAGATAGAGCAGGAGCATCTTCTGTACAGCCTGCTTACCATAGACGACAGCCTGATTTTAAAGCTCATTGAAAAAATGGAGATCAATACCCAATACTTTGTGAACAAAGCAGAAGAACTTTTAAACAAAAGGGTCAAGGTACAGGGGGGCAAGGTCTATGTAGGGCAGGATTTGAACAAAGTATTGGTATCCGCAGAGGATGAGGCGAAGGCTCTTTCCGATGAGTATGTATCTGTGGAGCATTTATTCCTTGCCATGGTCAAGCATCCTAACAGGGCGGTGAAGGATCTTTTCAAGGAATTTGGCATTACCAGGGAACGGTTCCTGCAGGCACTTTCCACTGTACGGGGCAACCAGCGTGTCACTTCCGACAACCCGGAGGCAACCTACGACACCCTTGCCAAGTACGGGCAGGAGCTGGTGGAAAAAGCGCGGGAGCAGAAACTTGACCCGGTAATCGGCAGGGACAATGAGATCAGAAATATTATCCGGATCCTTTCCCGGAAGACCAAAAATAACCCGGTGCTCATAGGGGAGCCAGGCGTTGGTAAGACAGCGGTAGTGGAGGGCTTAGCCCAGCGTATTGTCCGCGGGGACGTTCCCCAGGGGCTGAAGGACAAGAAGATTTTCGCCCTGGATATGGGGGCGTTGGTTGCCGGGGCAAAGTACCGGGGAGAATTTGAAGAGCGTTTAAAGGCAGTACTTGAGGATGTAAAGGGCAGCGACGGGCAGATCATCCTTTTTATCGACGAGCTTCATACCATTGTGGGGGCTGGAAAAACAGACGGTGCCCTTGACGCAGGCAATATGTTAAAGCCCATGCTGGCAAGAGGCGAGCTTCACTGTATCGGCGCTACCACATTGGATGAGTACCGGCAGTATATTGAAAAGGATGCGGCCCTGGAGAGGAGGTTCCAGCCAGTGATGGTGCAGGAGCCTACAGTGGAGGACACGATTTCCATATTAAGAGGGCTGAAAGAGCGGTATGAGGTCTACCATGGGGTTAAGATCATGGATAACGCCCTGGTCAGTGCCGCTGTGCTGTCTAACCGTTATATTTCAGACCGCTTCCTTCCGGACAAGGCCATCGACCTGGTAGATGAGGCCTGTGCCCTGATCAAAACGGAGCTGGATTCTATGCCCACGGAGCTGGACGGATTACAGCGCAGGGTGATGCAGATGGAGATTGAGGAAACAGCCCTGAAAAAGGAGGATGACAGAATAAGCAGGGAACGCCTGGAAGCCCTGCAAAAGGAGCTTGCAGAGCTGAAAGAAGAGCTGAACAACCGGAAAGCCCAGTGGGAAAATGAAAAATCCTCTGTAGAAAAGCTTTCAAAGCTCCGGGAAGAAATTGACGCGGTGGGAAGCCAGATTGAGATTGCCCAGCGGGAGGGGGATTACGAGAAAGCAGCGGAATTAAGCTACAGCAAACTGCCTGCCCTGAAAAAGCAGCTTGAAATCGAAGAAGAGCAGGTGAAAAACAAGGATTTATCCCTGGTACATGAAAGTGTGTCGGAGGATGAAATCGCCAGGATCATCTCCCGCTGGACAGGTATTCCGGTGACGAAACTGACAGAAAGCGAGCGGAACAAAACCCTTCACCTGGATGAAGAGCTTCATAAACGGGTAGTAGGGCAGGATGAGGGTGTTACCAAAGTAACGGAGGCAATTATCCGTTCCAAAGCGGGGATCAAGGATCCTACCAAACCAATTGGCTCGTTCCTGTTTCTGGGGCCTACCGGGGTGGGGAAGACAGAACTTGCCAAAGCGCTGGCAGCTTCCCTGTTTGACGATGAAAACAATATGGTGCGGATTGACATGAGCGAGTATATGGAGAAATATTCTGTATCCAGGCTCATTGGGGCGCCTCCCGGATATGTGGGGTATGAGGAAGGGGGGCAGTTGACTGAAGCAGTCAGGAGGAAGCCCTATTCAGTGGTTCTTTTTGACGAGATTGAAAAAGCCCATCCGGATGTGTTCAATGTGCTTTTGCAGGTGCTTGATGATGGGCGGGTCACAGACTCCCAGGGCCGCACTGTGGACTTTAAGAATACCATATTAATAATGACCTCCAATATTGGTGCGGCTTACCTGTTAGATGGCATTGGGCCGGACGGCACTATTAACGGGGAGGCGGAAAAGCTGGTGCTCAATGACCTGCGGGGTCATTTCAGGCCTGAATTTTTAAACCGCCTTGATGAGACGATCCTGTTTAAGCCTTTGACCAAAGACAATATCGGCGGGATTATCCGGCTGATTGTGGAAGACCTGAACAGGCGGCTGTCCCAAAGGGAGCTTAAAGTGGAGCTTTCGCCGGAGGCGGAGAGATTTATCATTGATAACGCCTACGACCCGGTTTATGGTGCCAGGCCCCTGAAACGCTATATTCAAAAATATGTGGAAACATTATCCGCCAAACTGATTCTGGCAGACAATGTTTCCCAGGGGGATACGATTTTAATTACGCTGCAGGGGGACACCCTTGAAGCGAAAGTAAAAAATGCATAAAGGGCAATAGGCAGGGGCAGGGAGCCTTTTAACGGGTTCCCTGCCTCCTTTTTGTGTTACCCTTTTCTCAAGGCTGTAAGGAAACCCTGGAAATTGATTTCTGCGTATTTATAGACGAACGCATTGATAGCCAGGAGATTTTCAGTTATACTTAACATAAACCATCTGAAAATTTGCCTGGAACGGCAAAAATAAAAATATTTATGGACCAGGAAGGGGGAAGTGTGGTGCAGATGCCAGAAGATGCAAATATGCTGTTAAGCTATGTGAATTTAAAGCTCCGTGATTATTATTCAGATTTAGATGCCCTGTGTGAAGATTTGGATGTGTGCAAAACGGAAATAGAAGAAAAGCTAAAAGGTATCGGATATTCTTACGACTGCGGGAGCAACCAGTTCCGCTAAGGCTGGAAAGGAGAGTCTTTACTATGAAAAATTATTCGGAAGATGCCAGCAGGCAATACCATATACAGACAGCCAGGGGGGAGGTGGGGCGCTATGTGATCATGCCTGGGGATCCGAAACGGTGTGTGAAAATTGCGGGATATTTTGAAAATCCGGCCCTCATTGCCGATAACAGGGAGTATATTACCTATACCGGAACCCTGGACGGGGTAAAGGTGAGTGTCACCTCCACGGGAATTGGCGGCCCTTCTGCAGCCATTGCCATGGAGGAGCTTTATCGGTGCGGTGCGGATACCTTTGTGAGAATTGGCACCTGCGGCGGTATGCAGAAGGAAGTAAAAAGCGGCGATGTGGTAGTCGCTACAGGTGCCATCCGTATGGAAGGCACCAGCAGGGAGTATGCGCCCATAGAATTCCCGGCGGTAGCTGACCTTGGGGTGGCCAATGCCCTGGTAAGGGCAGCAGGAGAAAAGAAATTTCCCTTCCATGCGGGGGTAGTGCAGTGCAAAGACGCCTTTTATGGCCAGCATGAACCGGAGACAAAGCCTGTCAGTTATGAGCTGCTGAACAAGTGGGAAGCCTGGAAACGTTTAGGATGCCTGGCCTCAGAGATGGAGTCGGCGGCGTTATTTACAGTGGCAAGCTACCTCCATGTAAGGGCGGGGGCGTGTTTTCTGGTGGTGGCAAACCAGGAAAGGGAGCGGCTGGGGCTGGAAAATCCGGTGGTACACGACACTGACAGGGCAGTGCAGGTGGCGGTGGAAGCTGTCCGCACCCTGATTTATGAGGACCAAACAAGAACGGAACTGGAATAGAAAGAGGGTAGGGATGAAAGCAAGTGAAATTTTAAGGCATGTAGACCATACGCTGTTACAGCAGACAGCCACATGGGAAGAAATCAGGAAGATATGCGATGACGCCATGAAATACCAAACGGCGTCCATATGCATACCGCCATGTTTTGTAAAGCAGGCGGCGGAATATGTCCAGGGAAAAATGGAAATATGTACAGTAGTCGGCTTCCCCAACGGGAATATCACTACAAAGGCAAAGGAATTTGAAACGGCAGACGCCCTTGCCAATGGGGCTTCTGAAATTGATATGGTAATCAATATAGGATGGCTGAAAGAGAAACAGTATGGGCTGCTGGAGCAGGAAATCCGTCTTTTAAAGGCGGCATGTGGGGAAAAAATCCTGAAGGTAATTATTGAAGCATGCCTGTTAACAGAGGAAGAAAAAATTAAAATGTGTGAAATCGTCACCCAGGCAGGGGCGGATTATATTAAGACTTCTACGGGATTCTCAACCGGCGGCGCAACTTTTGAGGATGTGCGCCTGTTTGCCGCCCATGTGGGAGAAGGTGTAAAAATCAAGGCCGCGGGAGGGATCGGTTCCATGGAAGATGCGGAGAAATTCCTGGCATTGGGGGCGGAGCGCCTGGGAACCAGCCGCATTGTAAAATTGGTGGAGGAAGGAAAAGTATCATTAGATAATTGAGCCCGGCGGAGCCGGACCGCTACGAAATCAGCCTGGCAGATAGGAGAAATTCTATTGTAATGATACAAAGATATAACCTTATCCGTATCAATGCTTTATTGTTAAAGAAAAAGCGGGCCAGCGGCTTTACACCAAAACAGGAAACAGGTCCTTGACTCCCTGTTTTGGTTCCTGCCAGGCTCCCAGGGCTTAGGGCAGGGAAAGCAGCCGTTGTATGCATGGCGGTGGATGAAAGGCATATAAATAGAATAAGTGCCAGAGAAAGAATGTTTTTTATGAAAGTAAAAAAAAGAATCATCATTTGCACCGTAGCGCTGACCTTGTTTGCCCTTGCCTGCCTTGCAGGTTTTGCAGCCTGCCTTCAGGGTGGGGATCTTCCGGTCATGGGGATGGCGGCAGGGAAAGAAGAGGGCAAAAAGATTGCACTTACTTTTGAGGGTGAGGTTATAATAGGGCTAACAGGGGAGGCTGGGATATGACAGATGGCGGCCAGGGAAACATTCCATCAACCTGGCGGGGAGGCATATACCTTCGCTTATCCAGGGAGGACCCGGGAGCCAGGGGCAGGTACAGCGACAGCATTGAAAACCAGAAAGAATATATAGAAGAATTTCTCAGGAAGAAGCCGGAGATTGTGCCTGCGGAAACTTATATTGATGATGGCTGCAGCGGCGTGGACTTTGAAAGGCCTTCTTTTCAGAGAATGCTCCAGGATATCAGGGAGGACAAAATCAACTGTGTGATCGTAAAGGATTTGTCCCGCTTCGGGCGCAATTATATTGAGGTAGGGAAGTATATTGAGAGGCTTTTTCCCCTGCTGGGTGTGCGTTTTATTGCAATTAATGACAATTATGACAGCAGGGAGGATAGATGGGCAGCAGGCCATATGGCCATTCCCTTCAAAAACCTGATTAACGATGCTTATTGCAGGGACATTTCCCTTAAAATCAGAAGCCATCTGGAGGTAAAAAGGCAGCGGGGAGAGTTTACAGGGGCTTTTCCTGTTTATGGTTACATAAGGGGGAGGGAGAAGAACAGGCTTGTGGCCGATCCCTATGCCTCAGAAATTGTAAAAGAGATATTCCGCATGAAAATACAGGGAATGGGGCAGCAGGCAATAGCCGATAAACTGAACCGCCTGGGCATATCCTCCCCGGCAGAATACAAAAAGGAGCAGGGAAGCGGTTATCAGGCGGTGTTCCAGACCCATACAAAAGCCAGGTGGACGGCCATGGCAATCAGGCGGATCCTTACCAACGAGGCTTATCTGGGGACATTGGTTCAGGGGAAGGAGAGCACGCCAAATTACAAAATAAAAGTAAAAAAGCGGAAACCACCGGAGGAATGGGCCAGGGTGGAAAACGCCCACCAGGGGATTATCACCAGGGCGGACTTTGGGGTGGTTTCGGAAATCTTGGAGAGGGATACCAGGACAGCCCCGGGAGAGGGCGGGGTTTCCCTGTATTCCGGCTATCTGGCATGTGGGGACTGCGGGTACAGCATGGCCAGGAAAAAGATTTACAGCAACAGAAGGGAGTATGTGTACTATATATGTACAGGCAATAAGAAACAAAAGGGGATGTGCAGCAGCCACAGAATCCGGGAGGGAGCTTTAAACATCAACGTGCTGGAGGCAGTGGGCATTTGCCTGGAATATTTTGCCGGATGGCCGGGGCCGGGAACCCAGCCTTGCGGCAGGGAGGCATCCCCCTGCCAGGGCCAGGGGGAGTTGCTGGAACGGGAAGCGGGGAAAAGAAGGGAGGAGCTGGGAAGGAACCGGCTGCTGAAACAGGCGTGCTGGGAGGATTATCAGAAAGGGGTGCTTACACAGGAAGAGTTCTTTCTGTTTCGGGAGGAGCTGGAAAACAGGATACAGGATACGGAAAAAGCCATCCGCGAACTGGAAAGGAAGAAACAGGCTTTAGCAGGTACAGGGGAGGAAAAACAACGGGCAGCACGCTCCGCGAACTGCCCTTATGTTAAAGAAAACCAGGGAAAGCTGGAGCTTGGGCGTTCCCTGGTGGTAAGATTTATTAACCGTATTTATCTCTATGAAGGCCGCCGGATGGAAATCATTTTCCGGTTCCGGGATGGAATGGAAGAGGTGCCAGGTTAAAGGATCCTTGGCTTAATGGCAAAGTTCGAATTTTTGTACCATTTTATTCAATACTTCCGCCTGTGAAGCAAGTTCTTCCGAGGTGGCGGAGGTTTCCTGGGAGGCGGCGGAGTTATCCTGTATCCCATGGGTGATATCTTCAATCCCTTTGCGGAGCTGTTTCATGTTTTCCGCCTGGGTGGCTGCATTTTCCGCTGTCCCCTGAATCATTTTATTTACATGGTCCACGGCATTTACGGATTCTTTCAGGGAGTTCACAGCACTTTTGGCTATGGTATTTCCCTTGTTAATTTCTTCCATTGATATTTCGATCAGTTCCTTTGTTGTGCTTGCTGCACGGGAACTCTCTAACGCCAGCTTGCCGATTTCGTCTGCCACTACTGCGAAGCCTCTCCCCGCTTCACCGGCCCGTGCCGCCTCTATGGAAGCATTCAATGACAGAAGGTTTGTCTGTGATGCAATTTCCTCAATTGTCTGTATGATCCCCACCACCTCTTGGGAAGTCTGGTGGATTTTATCCATAGCATCCATCATCTGTTTCATTTTTTCCTGGTTCTGCTCAATCATTGTGGCGGTCTGTGCAGTGGCTTTGGCAGAAGCTTCAGCCTCCCTGCGGCTGTCTTCCACCTGGTCAGCAACGGTATTTGTTGTGGCGGCAAGCTGTTCTATAGATGCTGCCTGTTCTTCCGCACCTTTTGCAAGGACCAGGGAGGCAGTGGCAAGCTCGTTGGCTCCCACAGATACCCGTTCGGAGCTTTCATTGATCCCCACCATAACCTGGTTCATGGAATCGGAAATATTCAGCAGGGCAGTTTTGATTTTCTGGAATTCGCCGGCATAATCGTTTTTCAGGCTAATACCCAGCTTCCCCTTGGCAACCTGCGCCAGTACTTCTGCTGTCTCGTCTATGTATACAATATATTTTTTCAGGCGGTCAACTGTTTTCTGGAAGGAATCCCCCAGCTCGCCGATTTCATTTTCGCTGGTGATATGGAGGTCCACATCCAGGTTGCCGGAAGCGAGCTGCTGTGCCGTATGGTTCAGCTCCAGGATGGGCTTTGTGAGCTTGGTGGCGCTTTTCCTGATGCTTACCGCTATGAGCAGGATACCGGCGGCAAAAATAACCACAAGGGCTGCCACCATTGCTGCCAGCGTAGCGTGGTATTCTGAGGAAGGCAGGCTGCTTAAGACAATATATCCCGTATCCCCGGCGTGCTGCAGGGAGCCATATTTTGTCTGGCCGCTGGTTTTATATTTCATATAGGTGTTGCTTTTAGAAGTAACCGCATCAATAACGTTCTGGGAGATATTTACGTCTTTTATATTTTTCTGTATGATATCCTTCTGGGGATGATAAAGGAAGGTACCGTTTTCAGACAATAACAAAATGTATCCGTTGGTGCCGATTTTGTATTCGCTCATGATTTGGGTCATATGGTCCAGAGAGATATCCATACCTACCGCCCCAAGGACAGTCCCCTCATCGCTGTAAACCGGGGAGGCGGCGCTTAAGATCATTTTTCCGGTAGAGGAATCAATGTATGGCTCTGTAAGGACGGTTTTCTTCCCGGTGATACAGCCGTACCACCCACGCCCTGTGATATCCCAGCCCTCCTCGCTGGTAAAGCCGTCAGACTGTGCCAGTGCGCTTGCATCCAGGTCAGAGAGCCAGACAGCCATCACATTTTGGGTATCGGTACCGGCAATATTTACAAGATTCTCCATAACAGCATCCATCCTTTCCGCCTGCCAGAGATCGTCCCCGGCTTTGGTTTCTAGCATAACGCTTTTAATGTCCGGATTGACAGAAAGCTGTTCCACACTTTTGGTATATTGTTCCAGAAAGCCTGTCAGTTGGTTGGCAGCGGCGTTGGATTCCTGCTTTAATTCCGTTTCCTTTGAGGTTATGCTCAGCCATCCCACCATACAAATTGCCACAGCAGCTATCAGCAGAAGGACAAATATGACGCTTCCCCCAATTTGCTGTAGAATTTCATCTGCTATTTTTTTTCTGGACTTTGATTCAATTTTTTGATATTTCATAGATTAACCTCCATTATCTTTAGCCTTCTTCTATTGTATCGCTATTTTTCCGTCAATACAATAAAAATTTAGAGTTTTTTAATATTTTTTTTGGACATTTTTCACAATTGGCGGGAATAGCCTGTTTTATGGGAGTTTTTCTGATGGTGAGGGGGATGGTATGGAAGAAAGGGAGGCGGTATAAGTGGCGCGGAAAGCAAGGAACCGGCCAGCGCCCCGGAAGGCGCAGGGGAAGGAGGAATTAAGCAAACAGAGCCCTGGCACAGGGAGGGCGGTTTTTTGGGCGGCCCTTTATATCAGGCTCTCAAAGGCAGATGCCGGAACGCCGGGAGCGGATACTGTGGAGAACCAGAGGGCGCTGTTAGAGGATTATGTAAAAAAGCAGGCAGATATAAAAGTTTCCGGCATTTACCTGGATCATGGATATAGCGGTACAGGGTTTCGGCGCCCGGCATTTATGAAAATGATGGAGGATGCCAGGGGCGGGAAGGTTAACTGTATCATTGTCAAGGATTTGTCCCGGCTGGGGCGGAATTATCTGGAAGTAGGGGATTACCTGGAAACGGTATTTCCATTTTTAAAGCTGCGTTTTATTTCTGTCACAGATGCCCTGGACACCTATGCGCCGTCTTTTGGGGAGGAGGGCGCATGGGCGCGGTATGGCATGGAAACTGCCGGGAGTATAGAGATCCCTCTGAAAAATATTATAAATGAAGCCTATGCCAGGGATATATCCAGGAAAATCAGCTCCGCCCTTTTGGTAAAAAAGCAGGAAGGCAGGCATGGGGGCGGGTTTGCCCCCTATGGTTACCAAAAATCAAGGACAGAAAAGGGGAAATATGAAATTGACCAGGAAGCGGCGGAGGTTGTGAGGGAAGTCTTTAAGCTGCGGCAGCAGGGGATGAGGTATTTTGAGATTGCCGCGCTGCTCAATAAGCGGGGAGTGAAACCGCCCGGTGCATACCGCTGGGAAAAAGGGCTGGTGAAAGACGGAAGGTATAAGGATGGGACATGGAAGGCCCATACCATAAAGTCTATCCTCCAGGATCAGGTGTACCTGGGAAACATGGTAAGGGGAAAGACCCATACGGCTTTGTACCGGGGAGAAAAAAGACATCATGTGCCAAAGGAGGAATGGATAGTGACGCCCCGGACCCATACACCGATAATAGAGCCGGAATTGTTTGGCGCGGTACAGCAGGCCAGGATTACAAGAGGGCAGCAGGGCGGATAAGGGACGGCAATAGCAGGTTATGGCAGGAAAACTTATTTTATATTGACAAAGGCATTGAAATGGTTTATAGTTAATATTGTATTAAATAATTAATACAGTTACTTTCATTGTACAGAAAGAGAGGGAGGGTATGGATAATCATACAAAGAAAATGATTGCGCCTGTGATAATTGTGGCAATTTTGCTCAGCTATTATGTGGGATTTTCTGTGGCATGCCTGTTGGTTCCCATTCCCCTGGCGCTGAAACTTCTGTTCGGGCTGGTACCTCTTTTGTTAGCTGGCGTGAGCATTTATGTCCTGGTGGAACGGATCAGGGAGATAAGGAGTGGTGAGGAAGATGATCTTAGTAAATACTGATTATATTTCAGGGAAAAACCTGGAAATGCTGGGACTGGTAAAGGGCAGCACCATACAGTCCAAAAATATCGGCAAGGATATTACCCAGAGCTTTAAGACCATAGTTGGCGGCGAGCTTGGGGCATATACGGAAATGATGAATGATGCAAGGGCGCTGGCCACCAAGAGGATGGTTGCTGAGGCGGAAGCCTTGGGAGCCGATGCTGTAGTTAATATCCGTTATGCATCTGCGGCAGTAATGCAGGGAGCCGCAGAGGTTATGGCTTATGGCACTGCGGTAAAATTTGCCTGAAAAATTTATATGTATTTTCTAAACGCCCCGTGGGTTTTCCTGCGGGGCGTTTGTTCGTTTGTTGCAATAAGCAGGGGAAGTATAATCTGCTGTATTCCACACATACTATCTTTAACAAGAATTGGGAGGTATGGGATGGAATCAATCTGGGCGGCGGAGACAAAAATCAGAAGGAGGGAATCCCTTCCGGGGGATGGGGAGACGGAGGCTGTTATAATCGGGGCAGGGCTTACTGGGATTTTGGCTGCCTATTATTTAAAGCAGGCTGGCCTCCAGGCTGTTGTCCTGGAGGCGGACCGGATTGGAAGCGGGCAGACCGGGAACACTACAGCCAAGATCACTTCCCAGCATGGCCTGGTTTATCACCGGCTGATTAGGGTTTTTGGCAGGGAGATGGCCGCCCATTATGCCATGGCAAACGAAAACGCCATTGAAGAATATGAAAGGCTGGTACGGGAAAAAGGGATTGCCTGTGATTTTACCAGAGATTTTGCCTGCCTGTATTCCCAGAGGGAGGAAAGCATTTTGCAGCAGGAAGCAGAGGCGGCGGAATCTTTGGGCATAGGGGCTTCTTTTCAAAGGGAGAGCGGGCTGCCCTTTCCGGTGGCGGGGGTAACCAGATTTGAACGCCAGGCAAGGTTCCATCCGCTGAAATTTCTGGCGGCTATGGCGGAGGAAGTGACAGTATATGAGCAGACTAAGGCGCTGCGGGTGGAAGGGCAGAAGGTGGAGACGGAAAAGGGGTGCGTCAGGGCAGAGCATATCATTTTTGCCTGCCATTTCCCTTTTATTAATGTACCCGGCTATTATTTTGCCAGAATGTACCAGGAGCGCAGCTATGTGGCCGCATGGGAAGGAACCGGACAAAGGGAGGGCATGTATCTGGGAATTGAGCCGGGGGCGCTTTCCTTCCGTCCCCAGGGAAAACTGCTTTTCCTGGGCGGGGGAGGCCACAGGACAGGAAAAAACAGCCAGGGAGGGCAGTATGAAGGCCTTCGCCATAAGGCTGGGATGGTTTATCCCGATGGCCGGGAAATTGCCCATTGGTCTGCCCAGGACTGCATGACGCTGGATGGCATTCCCTATATCGGGCGTTTTTCAGCCAAAAGGCCAGGCTGGTATGTAGCTACAGGTTTCGGAAAGTGGGGGATGACCTCTGCCATGGTAAGCGCCCAGATCCTTACAGCCCTGGCCACAGGGAGGGAATGCCCGGAGAAGGATATTTTTTCTCCCCGGCGCAGGTTTACAGCTGGGGCGGCGAAAAAGCTTGCCTGCCATGGGGGGCATACGGCCAAAGGGCTGGCAAAGCATTTCCTGCCTTCCGGGGAGGGGGATATCATTCCTAATTGCCCCCATATGGGGTGCCGCCTGGAATGGAACCCGGAGGAGGAAAGCTATGACTGCCCCTGCCACGGCTCGCGGTTTGGCAGAAAAGGGCAGTTGGTTGACGGCCCGGCGCAGACAGGCTGCCGGAGAAAAAATGAATAAACAACAAATGCCATGCTAAATGGTTTTTTGGCCAAAATACTTTTTATAGGTATAAAGGAAAAGGATTACCGCCAGGGTAGTGGATAAATAATCTGCCACCGGCTGGGCAGCCGCAAGCATGGGGGCGGAATCAAACAGGCGGCGGAAAATCAGAAGGGTAGGGAGATAAAGCAGTCCCTGCCTGCTGACGGAAAGGATTAAGGAGGGGAGGGCCGCCCCGGTGGACTGGATGGCGTTGATAAATACGAACAGCAGCCCAATCACAGGCCCGGAATAAATGTAAATGCGGGCGAAAGCGATTCCGTACCCGGAGGCGTCCGGGTTGTCCAGGAATGCATATACCAGGGGTTTGGCCCCCAGATAGCAGATGGCGGTCATAACCAGGCTCAGGCCAAGGGCAAGGCAGAGAGAAAATTTCAATACATCCACGTACCGTTTCCTGTTCCCTGCCCCAAAGCAGTAACCTAAAAGGGGCTGGATACCACTGCCCAGGCCAATCAGAAGCATTACCACGATCATATTCACTTTCATGGCTACCCCAAGCCCGGCCACCGTCATATCCCCATAGCCGGACATGATATTGTTGGTGATGATATTGGAAGTGCTCATCAGGATGCTGTTCAGGGAAGCGGGGATACCGATAGCCAGCACGCCTGCGGCAATTCCGTTTTTAGCCATATAATTCTTCGGATGGATGGACAGCAGAGTTTTCCGGGACAGCAGATGGCGCAGGTAAAACAGCGCTGCAACCACATTGCCGATTACTGTGGCAATAGCAGCTCCGGCTACATTCCACTCAAACCCCAGGATCATAATGGGGTCCAGGATGATGTTGGCCATATTTCCCAGGATCATTCCCATCATGGCCGTTTTGGCGTTCCCCTCAGCCCGGATAATGTTGCTGAAGCTGTTGCTTATAATCAGGAAAGGAATCCCGGCGGCAACGATGTTCAGGTATTGGGAAGTATAACCGATGGTGCCGTCGCTGGCCCCGATGGCGCGGCAGATGGGATTGGCAAACAGCCAGATTATTACCATGGCGGCTGCGCCAATGGTAAGCCCTGTCCAAAAACAGAAGGCGGAAGTATGCTTTGCCTTCTGGGAATTCCCCTCCCCCAGCATACGGGAAATCAGGGAGGTGCCCCCAATGCCGAACAGCATCCCAACTGCCATAAAAAGAAGAAAAGCAGGGGTGGCAATGGACACAGCGGCTACCATATAGGCGTTTTTGGTCTGCCCGATAAAGAAGGTGTCCGCCAGATTGTACACCAGCACCATGAGCATACTGATGATAGACGGTACAATATTACTGATTACTGCCTTGGGGACCGGGGCATCCCGGAAAATCTCTATTGACTTGGCGGCAGCGTCCGGCTTGCTTTGGGGGCTTTGCCCCATGGGTGTTTTTTCATTATTTTGCATGTTTTCCTCCATTCCAGTACTGCGCCCGGCCGCCCGCAGCCTTTACGCCAGAGGAAGTTTATGCGCTTTTACAGGCGTCCAAAACAATCTCTGTGTAACCGCCGGCCAGACGTAGATTGTGGTATTGATTTAAGATTTTGTTTCGGTATCTTTGGTATTTGCTGGCTGGTTCCGCTGTAGGTTCTGATAGATTTGGCGGAGAGATTTTTCTAATATTTCTAAATCCTTTTCCGGGATATCAGCGCAGAGACGGGATTCTTGGCTGGCGGGACAGCCGAGATGGCTTTTCATAATTGTAAATCCCTTTTGTGTCAGAAGGATTGCCTTACACCGGGAATCAAGGGAGGATTCCCTCCGGTGTATCAGTTCCTTTTTTTCAAGGATTTTTAAAACATGGATGACGCTTGTATGCTGTACGCCAAAAAAAGCGGCGATATCGGAAAGGGTGTTCTTACCGTCACTGTTGAAATAAAGATACTCTAAAATATCTATCTGGGTGCTGGTAAGGTTATAGTCCCGGTATTCGTAATTTCTCCGGCGCTCCAGCAGAATATGGATTTTTTTCAGGTATAAACCTATTTGGTTCATTTCCAATCCTTTACATAAATCTTTGTTGTATGTAGCCTGCTACATTATAACGTAGCAGGCTACATATGTCAATAATAACAATTGATTTTAAAGCGCCAGGGCAGGATTCCCTGCCGCGGCGCTTACCGTTTGTTGTTACATCTTAAATTGTTTCTGTAAGTTTTTCGATCTCATCAATGATTTCCCCAATAAAAGCAATGGTATCCAGAAGAGGGGCGTCGGTGGTGATATCCACCCCTGCAAGGCTGGCAAGCCCGGCTGGGGTTAAAGTGCTGCCAGCAGCAAGGACCTTCTTCCAGTCCTCCACGGCAGGGGTGCCTTCCCTTTCAATGCGCCTGCATACCTGGGTGGCAATGGTAAGGCCTGCGCTGTAGGTGTAGGAGTAAAGTCCCATATAGTAGTGGGGCTGGCGCATCCAGGTAAGGGCGGCATTATCGGAAATTTCCACATCCTCGCCCCAGAATTTCTGGAGAGTTTCTTTCATAAGGCGGTTTAACGTCTGGGCGTTAACGCTGCCGCCCTGGTCCACAATCCTGTAAACTTCCCGTTGGAAGGCGGCTTCCAGCAGGTGGGTGACAAAGTTATGGTAATAGGTGTTGCTTATCATGCAGGAAAGCACCCACCGGCGGAACCTGGGTTCCGGGTTGGCCTTTAACAGGTAGTGGGCCATCAGCAGTTCGTTCATGGTAGAGGGCGCTTCCACAAAGTAAGAGGATACACTTGTGTCAAAAATGGACTGGCTGCTGTTGCAGGATGCAAAGTGCCCTGCGTGCCCCAGCTCGTGGGCAAGGGTGAACACATCTGCCATGCGGTCATTCCAGGACAGCAGGATAAAGGAGTTTTTCCCGTAAGGGCTGGCACAAAAGCCGCCGGTGGATTTCCCCGCATTCTGGGCAAAGTCAATCCAGCGTTCCTGATAGGCGGCCTGGACCATCTTCCTGTAATCCTCCCCCATAATGGAAAGCCCCTTTTCCACGTATTCCCTGGACTGCTCAATGGTAACCCTGGGGTCAAACTCAGGGTCTACGGCGATTTTCAGGTCAGAGAATTCCATCTGGCCAAGCCCATGGATTTTTTTCAGTAACCGGGCATATTTGCGCATATGGGGAGCCAATTTCTCCATAATTAGGTCAATCTGGCGGTGGTACATCTCCTGGGTAACCTTTTGGGGGAAGAGCAGGCTGTCAAATACGGAGCCGAATCCCCGGAGGTTTGCAAGGGTCTTTTCTGTCTGTACATGGGTATTGTAGGCGGTTGCGGTTACGTTTTCATAGGAACGGATTTTTTCGGAGAACGCCGCAAAGGAAGCCCGCCGCAGGGCAGTATCCTTTTCATATTGGTAATTGTTTTCAAAAAGAGTGTAGCTAAGGGGATATTCCTTTTCACCTGCGGTAAAGGGGCCGAATTTCATATCCGCCAGCTTTGCCATATTGTAAATCTGGTAAGGGGCGTTTATGGTCTGGGAGAGGGCGGCAAGGGCGCTCTCCGTATCCGGGTGCAGCCTGTGGGGCTTTTCCCGGAGAATATCCTCTAAAAAGCATTTATTGTCCCTGGCGCCGTGGATGGCTTCCTGCAAAAGGGTTTCCTCCAGGCAGGAAAGCTCGCTGTTGATAAAGCTGAGCTGGCTGAAGGTTTCCGAAACCAGGCGGGAAAGCCTTTCATTGCGTTCCTGGTTGTAGGTGTCATAATAATCAACGGACACAGCCAGGTCACAGTAGAGGCTGGTAAGGGTAAGCAGGCGGGTCACCTCCCGGTAGCTGTCCAGGCAGGCGTTGATGGCCCCGGGGGTATTTAGTTTCCCCTTGTAATCCTGCACCATGCGGCAGGTGAGGCTTTTGAGCTTTTCCACATCCTGCTCCATTTCATTTTCTGTTTTGTAGATGGAAGATAAATCCCAGGTGAGCTGGACAGGGATCTCTTTCCGTGATGCTAATTCCATTTAGTACCTCCATGCCGCATTCTTTCCAGCGGCCCAGTGCAAATTTTAAAGTTCTTTGCTTTGTAGTATAGCACATTCATCTCCCATACTTCAATTAAAAATACGGCTGCTTATTGGCGCTTGTATATCTGGCCCGTCCATGATAGCATAGGGAACAGGTACAGTTAACACTGACGGGAAAGTGAGGAAAGGAAAGATGGATAAGGAACAGTTGGATGAACGCCTGGTGAAGGTGGTCCCCTCAAAAAGGCAGGTGGCCCAACAGCAGATGGAGTTTTACAGTTTTGTGCATTTTACGGTGAATACCTATACAGGCAGGGAATGGGGGGACGGGACGGAGCCGGAAGAAATCTTCAATCCGGAAAAGCTTGACGCCATGCAGTGGGTAAAGGCCATAAAGTCCGCAGGCATGAAGGGAATGATCCTTACTTGTAAGCATCATGACGGCTTTTGCCTTTGGCCCAGTGCCTATACAGGCCATACCATAGCCCAAAGCCCCTATAAGGAGGGGAAGGGGGATATTGTCAGGGAAGTTTCCGATGCCTGCCGGGCGGAAGGGATCCGTTTTGGCATCTATCTGTCCCCCTGGGACAGGAACAATAAAACCTATGGGTATGGCAAAGCCTATGACGACTATTTTGTCAACCAGCTTACGGAGCTGCTCACAGGGTATGGGGAGATTTGTTCTGTGTGGTTTGACGGTGCCTGCGGGGAGGGGGAAAACGGAAAGAAGCAGGTATACGATTGGGCCAGATACTATGAAGTGATCCGTACCCTGCAGCCGGACGCCTGCATCCATGTGTGCGGCCCGGATGTGCGCTGGTGCGGCAATGAGGCAGGGGATACCAGGCCTTCCGAGTGGAGCGTGGTTCCAAGAAGGGCCAGCGAGACGGAAAAAATAGCACAGGAGAGCCAGCAGGCGGAGGATACCAGCTTCCGGGAGAGGAAGATCAAAGCCACTGACCAGGATCTGGGAAGCAGGGAAGTCCTGGAAGAAGAGCAGGATTTAATCTGGTATCCGGCGGAAGTGGACACATCCATCCGTCCCGGGTGGTTTTACCATGAGGAAGAGGACGATAAAGTGCGCTCCCTGGAGGAACTGATGAGGATTTATTACAATTCCGTGGGGGGGAATGCCATGCTGCTCATGAATATCCCCCCTACAAAGGAAGGGCTTTTCCACCCAAATGATGTAAGGCGGCTAAAGGAGATGGGGGACCGGATCAGGTCGGTTTTTGCCCGGAATCTTCTGGAAGAGGCAGGCCTGTGTGTGGGTGCAGTCCACAGTGAAGGAATGTGCCAGGGGGAAAGCTGGGGGATAGAAAATGTGCGCAGGGATGGGTATGGGAGCTTTTTTAAACCGGATGACGGCATCCGCCAGGTGGAAATTGTGGCTTCTTTCCCAAAGCCTGTGGCTGTTTCCCATGTGGTCATGAAGGAAAATATTCTTATGGGCCAGCGCATAGAAGGTTTTGAGATTTCAGATGAGAAGGGAGAAATCTTATACAGGGGAACTACCGTGGGATACAAGAAAATAGCGGTGTTCCCGCTGGTGGAGGTGAAAGAATTACATATCAGGATTACCGATGCCAGAGTGTGCCCTACCCTGGCATATCTTGGGATATATTGACCCGGCGGCAGGGGGAATATTCCAAAGGAACTGGTAATTAGGGAAAAAGGCATCCGGGCATATTCTATCAAAGAACTTGCCCGGATGCCTGTCCTATATGATGCTGTTTCCTGGTTTGGTATTTAATTGTCCCGGTATTTTTTGACAATGTTTTCAAACTCTTCCCTGGCTTCTGTAAATGCTTTTAAGAGCTTGGAAGAAAAGGCGCCGCTTTGCCCGTTTACGATTATCTGGAAAGCTTTCTCCGTTTCGTAGGCCGCCTTATAAACACGTTTTGAGGTGAGGGCGTCATAGACATCCACCAGGGAGACAATTTGCGCCGCGATGCTGATGGCCTCCCCTTTCAGCCCGTCCGGATAGCCGTTGCCATCATACTTTTCATGATGGTGCCGGGCAATATCCCGGGCATACTCATTAAACATCTTGCTGTCAATCTGGAGCAATTTTTTATAATTTCCGCCCCTTTTGTTGTATGGGATTTTATGACTTCATATTCGTCCTCTGTTAACTTTCCCGCTTTTAATATGATGTTATCCGGGATTACAATTTTTCCGATATCATGCAGTGCAGATGCCCTTCCGATGAGCTCCAGCTTTTCCTCTGTGAGGCCATATTCCGGGTACAGCTTCATCACGCTGGTTCCCAGGCACAGGGAAAGCTCCCGGATTCTTTTGATATGCTGCTCCGATTCCAGGTTCCTGAACTCTACAATGTTGCTTAAGGAGTTGATCAGCACTTCATTCATATTTTTTTGTTTTTCAGCCAGCAGCTTTAACATGGTATTTTGCTTTTGGAGTTTTTCGGTCTGTTTTTTAACAGTGATTTCCAACTGGGTTTTATATTGGAAGACTTCAACCACATTATCTACCAGATGCCTTATGACATCGTCATAAAAGGGCTTTTTAATGTAACTTACAATACCGTATTCATATCCCTTTTTTTCATATTCTGCAGTGCTTTCACTGGTAATCATGATAAAGGGGATCCGGGATAAAAATTATTTTTCGCTTAACCTTTTCAGTATCTGGAAATTATCCCTGGCAGGGATCATAAGGTTTACAAAAATAACAGCAAGGGAAGCCGCATGGATTTTTAAAATATTGATCCCCTCTTTTTCAGAAGTTACCTCCCGGATTTTATATTTATCCTGGAAGATTTCAACAAGTTTCTTGCGGCTGTCCTCATCGTCCTCCAGGATTAAAATCGTATCGCGTATCATCTTTTACCTGTACCTCCACTTTTTATAGCTTGACCATAACAACTTTATTATTTTTAAGCTTAAAGACAGCCCTGCTTACACGCGTCGGCAGGGTGTATTTTGCCGTGTTTATCTCTATATTGCTTCCCTCAAAGTCGAACCCCCTGACAATGACAGCTTTGGTGTTCTGCTGGGTGATATTGGCCAGCTTGGATACATCAGCGTCCAGGTCGGCAAGCTCATGGTCTTTGGCCACGATTGCCGCATTCAGCTTCTGGATAAGCTGTTCTGCTTTTTCTTTGTCAGGCGGCAGGGACTGCAGGATCCTGTTCCACTGTTCTTCCAGCATGGACAGTTCATCTAAGATTTTGGCTCTTTGGGCTTTAAATAAGGCCTGTTTTTTGTGGTAGAGGGCAGTCCTGCCCACTTCCAGGTAAGTTTTAATATGGGATTTGTTCCCAAGGTTGTAGGTGTCTATACCTTTTATGGCGCAGGCCCTGCCGCCTAGGAGCATCCCCTTGCTGCCGGAGACGATTACCTTTCCCATGGTGTTGATGTTGCTGTTCATAATGTAATTTGCCCTTACATTGCCGTCAGCATCAATATTGGCCGCTTCAAAGAAGCTGCCGGAAACTTCACCTTTTGCCTCGATAAAGCAGTCGTTTTTGGAGCAGCTTCCCTTTTTGATCATAATATTCCCGCCGGCAATCAGCTTGCCTGCCTCTACATTATGTTCAACGATAATATCCCCTGCTGCCTCAATATACCCTCCTGAATAAACGCTGCCGATTACATATACGGAACCGTCAACCACCAGTTTCCCGGTAACAGCAGTTACATCTTCCCGCACAATAACCATGTTGGTAATGATGATCCGCCCGTTAAGGTATTCAAATTTGCCATTTAACCTGGAAACATATGTCACTCCGTCAGGAGCAATCATAAAACCTTCGCCTTTTAATGGCTTTTTCTCTGTTCCCGTGTTTGCGTGGAGTACTTCGCCGAAAATATTCTGCCCGTCAATCCCTTTTTGGGCAGGGTGGTAGAGGGCGATCCGTTCCCCTTCATCCACCATTTCGAAAGCTTCTATAGTTAGCATAGTCAACGCCGCCGTCAGGAAGGGGGGCAGGGATACGGGGCAGGTCAAGCCGGACGAAAAATTCAAACCAGCCATCTTTGCCGTTTTTTGCGTGAGTACCTTCCGCAATCAGTATTTTTTCATTCATCCTCCTTTTTTTGACCATATCGGAGATGGCATCGGCCTTAATCCCGATAACGATCCCGCGCTCTTTCAGGGCATCGTAAATATCTGCTTCTGTGACAATGTTCCCGGGAATCAGCGTGATGAACGCAAAAGCTTTGTTTCCGTTATCTTCCACAAAGATGCTGAATTCTTTTTTGGATAAGGATTTGATGTCTATGCCCGGTTTATCCGCAGGCATATGTTTTTTGGTTTTTTCTTTTAAAAGATTCTGGCGCTTTTCCTTCATGTCAGTACCAGAGTAAATCAGTTTGGCATAGGACGTCACATCCAGGCCTGCTTCCAGCCCCAGTCGGATTTCCCGCATCTGCATCCAGTTATATTTGGTGCTGGCATACAGGGAAACATCCAGCCTTTCGTAAATTTTATATAGCTCACAATATTATAATACAATCAGTAAAAAAAAGTCCACTATTTCCTCACCCGTTTTACGATATAAAAAATAGAATTGTATTGCACAGTAAGAAAATTCCAGTAAAAATTCAGACATTAATTTTCAGTGAAAAACTGAAAATAAGGGTTTTCAAAAATCTTTAGACTATGATATGATAGTAGATATAATCAATATTTTTATAAGATGGAGGAACCAAAGATGGAGAAAGCTCAGATGCCAGGAAATGGCAAAAATAGGAAATATGGGCATATCGGCATAAGGGTAGGCATTGTTGTGATTGTTATGCAGGCGTTTTCCTTTGTGCTGGCAGTGGTAATTTGTGTCAATATGTTCAATACGTTGATCAAAAAGATGCAGGAAGAACGCTGCGTTGACGGTACGAATATGCTTGCCTATGAACTTAGCCGGCTTTCTGGCGGCGAGGATATGAATCAGTTACTGGATGGCCTAAAGAGCCGTATGGAATGTGAGTTTACCATTTTTGAAGGTGATGTGCGTGTTTACAGTACTGTGACCCAGGACGGGGAGCGGGTGGTTGGCACAACATTGTCGCCTGAGCTTAACACGATCATCCTTCAGCAAGGGCAGTCTTATGTGGGTGAGGCAGATATTCTGGGGGCAAGCTACCTGTGTTCCTATGTCCCCACCAAAGGGGAGGACGGAAAGGTCAACGGCCTGATTTTTTCCGGAATTTCCATGGAAGAGGCTGAACAGGGGACCATCCATGTAATCAACTATGTTTCCTGGATCAGTGTTGCCGCCATTGCGGTCTGCGCGGTGATTATGGCCTTTTACCTGAAAAAGCGCGTTTCAGTGCCTCTGGGCAAGATCACCCAGGTGGCGTTACGGCTGGAGCAGGGTGACTTGGGCCTGGCAAGCGGGGAGGAAATCCACAGCAATGTCCGCGCTAATAATGAGATAGGCATGTTGGGGCATATTTTTGAGAACACCATCGTGCGCCTTCGGTCTTATATCAGCGAGATTGACTTTGCCCTGGGAGCCATTGCCTCAGGAGACCTTACCCTTAGCGCAACCCAGGAATATCTGGGAGATTTCCAGTCCATTAAGCTGTCCCTGGACCATATCCAGGAAGAGCTGAATAAGACCATGGGGCAGATTGCTTCCAGTGCAGGCCAGGTGTCTGCAGGGGCAGACCAGTTATCCGACAGTTCCCAGGCGATGGCCCAGGGGGCTACCGAACAGGCAAGCGCCGTCCAGGAGATTTCCGCAACCATTACGGATATTTCCGATAATGCCCAAAAGACTTCCGTGGCTGCAGAGGAGGTAGGCAACTACGTGAACCAGGCTGGCGCAAAGCTGGGCGCGAGCATGGAATGCGTTGGGGAACTGAATGTGGCCATGGAAAATATTTCCGGCACATCCAGGGAAATCAACACCATTATTGCTACCATTGAAAATATTGCTTTCCAGATTAACATCCTTGCCCTGAATGCCGCCGTGGAGGCAGCCAGGGCAGGGGAGGCAGGCAAGGGCTTTGCGGTAGTGGCGGACGAAGTGAGGAATCTTGCATCTAAGTCCGATGAGGCGGCCAAGGCCACCAAGGAGCTGATTGGAAGTTCCATTACCGCCGTTACCCAGGGAAGTGAAATCATGGAGAAAGTGACAGAGTCACTGAACCAGACAGGCCAGCTTGCAGAGCAGGTGACTTCCAAGATGGCATTTGTGGTGGAGGCCGTGGAAAAACAGACCGTAGCCATCTCCCAGGTTTCAGAAGGCATCGACCAGATCTCTGCAGTAGTACAGACCAACTCCGCCACCAGCCAGGAGTGTGCGGCTACCAGCCAGGAGCTGTCCTCCCAGGCAGGGCTGCTTAAGAACCTGCTGAGTTCTGTTAAGCTGAGAGGACGCTGGTAAATTACAGGAAATTACATAAATTTCCTTATCACAACAAACGCCGTCACGCTCTGCGCGACGGCGTTTGTTCTCTTTTTCAATTTTACAGCATAGGGATATTGGGACTGTTAACGGATCAGGGCATGGTATTATGCTGGCAGGGAGGTTAAGGTGGAGGGCTACAGAATCGCCATTTATATACGGCTGTCCATGGAGGATTTGCATCTGGGGGCTTTGGCAGGGAAGGAAGAGAGTGCAAGTATCAGCAGCCAGAGAGATTTCATATTGTCTTACCTAAGGGGAAAGGAAGAATTTAAGGACGCCCATCTAAAAGAGTTTGTGGACGATGGATATTCCGGCATGGATTTTGCACGGCCAGGGGTGCAGGAGATGCTTGCTTTGTGCAGGAAGGGAGGCATAGACTGCATAATTGTAAAAGATTTATCCCGTTTTGGCAGGAATTACCTGGAGGTGGGAAATTATCTGGAACAGGTTTTTCCCTTTTTGGGGATACGTTTCATCGGGATCAACGATGGGTTTGACAGTGGCAAGCTTTTCGGCGGGGCTGTGGGGATGGATGTGGCCTTCCAGAATTTTATTTATGAAATGTATAGCAGGGATTTGTCAAAAAAGATAAAAAGCGGCGTCAGCGTCTGCATGAAACGGGGAGAGTACCACGCAGGCTGTATTGTATACGGCTACCAAAAGGCCCGGCAGGGGAAGGGGATTGTGGTTGATGAGGAGGCGGCAAAAGTTGTCCGGCACATTTTCAGGGAGATAGCCCAGGGGAAAGACGCTAAGAGCCTTGCAAGGGAGCTGAACCTGGAGGGGATTCCCGGCAGGCTTGCCTATAAACAGAAAAAAGGGGAGCAGCTTAACCGCCATTATGAAGAGACAGGATGGCATCCGGATAAGGTGCGCGCGGTTATCCGCAACCAGGTTTATGCCGGGGATATGGTGTACCGCAAAAATTCCCGCGCCAGGGCAGGGGAGAGCCAGGGCGGCTCACAGTGGGATGAAAACCAGTTTGTGATACAAAACCACCATAAACCAATTGTCAGCAGAGAGCTGTTCCAGAAAGCCAACCACAATATCAGGAAAAAAGCGCCCGTGAAAGCAGCCCATTCCTTGCACCAAAGGGGGATGATTTTTTGTGGATGCTGCCAAAACCGCCTGGAACTGCACAAAACCAAGGAACCCTATTACCAGTGCAGGAAAAGGGGGCTGGCAGGAGGGAAAGGATGTGACAATGTATTGGTGCAGGGGAGAGTTATTGGGCAGATTCTGTCTGGGATCCTGCCTTTCCATTGGCGCATGTCCGGGATGGGGGAGGCATCCTTGCTATTTAGGGAGTACAGGAGAGGGCTGGAAAGGAAGGCAAAGGCGCTGGCACAAAGAAGGGAGGGGATTCCCGGGGAAAAAATAAAGCTTTATGAAAGATATTGCCTGGGGGATTTGGGGCAGGAAGCATTTTCCCGTGAAAAAGAAGCCTTAGGCCTCCGGGAGGCATCCATCAGGCAAAAGGCAGAGGAAATTTCCGGGAAGCTGGCGTGGCTGGAGAGGGAAAGGAAGGCTCTTTTGGAAGATTTCCAGCCCTGGGGGGAAGAGGGCGGCAGGCTCGGTATCCCGGAAGGGGGGATGGTGAAAAGCCTGGTGGAAAAGCTGGTGGTTTATGGGGAGGGCAGGATAGAGGTTTGCTTCCGGTACCGGGATGGGTGGGGATAAAGCAGGGGCAGTAATCCTGGGGCAGGAGGCAGGTTTCCCTGCCTGTCCCTAAGGGGGATGTTCAGCGGTGTTTTTTCCGGTATTCGCTGGGGGTCATTCCATAAAATTTCTTGAAAAACCGGATATAGCTGCGCACATCACTATAGCCCACTGCCTGGCTGATGCTGCTGATGGTCTCAGAGGTATCTTCCAGCATTGGCAGGGATTGGGAGATGCGGTAGTCGTTTAAATATTCTGACAAGGTTTTCCCGGTTGAAAGTTTGAAAATACGGTTTAAATAAATCGCACTGACGCCAGTATGGCTGGCAATCAAAGGGATGGACAGGGATTCTGAATAATGGGTTTCCAGATAGCGCATTGCCTTGTGGATATAGGAATGGGCATCCCCTGAAATTTTGGCCGTATCTCCAGTAAGGCAGCTAAGGCCGCTGAGAATAACAGGCATACATGCTTCGGCTGTGGGTACACTTTCCAGCTTTGACAGGGCATTTGTGAGAATATTTTCTTTTATTTCTATATTTAATTCCAACAAATTTACAAAAACCGAACATAACAGCATGGCGCCTAAGCGCCTGGCCTCTTCCGGGCTGGTACCCCGGGGAAGGTATTGCTTTTCAAAATGATTGGACAGGTCAGTTAAAAGCGCCGGGTCTTTGTCCATGATGCATTGGGTAATCCGGAGCAGAAAATCCGGGTCAATGACAGGGACATAGTCCTGCTGCCTGCTGAAATAAACAAAGTCGCTGGTCTCGCCGGAAGAAAACAGCAAAATGCGCTGGGCCTGCACCAGCGCCTGGTGCAGGTTGGGGGCGTCCGGGGAGCACAGGGAAATGGAAAAAAGCGGGCAAAGGGAAAGGGTTTCCTGGAGGCTTGTTTTGATAACCACGCATATCTTTAACAGTTCCGGGCGCAGATGTTCCCATTGGCCGGTGTTGATAATGAATGCCATTTGCCCGTTCCCAAGATACAGGCTATAGCATATTCCCAGATTGGAAAAGGCACTGGCAGCATTGTTGCGGGCAAGCAGATGGGTCTGTTCCAGTTGGGCAAAGCCAGGGACTTCTTCCGGCTTTGGAAGGATCATGAGAGCCAGGCAGAAATAGGGCAGGGAAAATACAATGCCATTTTTGGCATACTGTGAGGAAAGCCGGCTCAGGCCCACATAGCCATATAAAAGGTCGTGCAGCAGCCGTTCATGGATAAGCTGCTTATTTTCAAGCATAAGGGAGTCAATGTTTTTAATCTGTATTGCCATATTGTCCAGGGCATCATTCAGGAGGGAATATTCATCCAGGGCCGCATTGGGAATTTCCATGTAAGCGGGCAGCCCTATTTTGCGCATCATGGCATCCATGGGACGGAGCATGAAAAGCGCGAAGAGGAAAGAGAAGGCAAGGGTAAAGAGCATGGAAACCAGCCAGGCTGAAAACAGTGGCCCCAGGGCGGACAGGTGGAGGCGGCAGAGCTGGGAGGTGCTTATATAGAAAGCAGCCTGGATGCCGCCTTCTGTGGTATAGGAAAAGGCCCGGGCATGGGGGAACAGGATCCTGGCGTTGGCATCGGGGGTTTTGGCATAATCCCATTGCTTTTCAATATTGTCCTGGGAGCCCCAGAGCAGTTGGCCCTGGAAGCAGACCGTAGCGGGATAGGGGATATTGCAGATACTGCTGGCAGCATTGCTTTTCAGGTACGGGATGGACAGGGAGAAGGTAATGAATCCTTTTCCCTGGGGTTTGGAGTAAGGCAGCCGGTGGGCGTAGGTAAGCAGGACGGAGGCTTGGCCCTGGGTTTCCTCCGGGGAGGGCAATATCCACCGTTCGTAGGATTGCTCTTCATATACGGCTGTTAAGAAGTCCTGGTAAATATAGTCAGAAAAGGAATAAAACCCATTTTCGGAATCGTAAATGCGCTGGGAGGCCCCGAAAAAAATCCTCATGCTTTGGTAGTTGTACATGGTGTTGAAGGAGGAGAGGTCTTTAAGCATGACAGAGAGCTGGTCAATGGTGGGCTGGGGATGGTTCAAAACCGAACTTACGGAGGGCAGGGAGCCTACGAGAATGGTGTTGCTTTTGACAGAATTTAAAATGTCCTGGACAGATATGGCAGCGCGGCTGGCTTCAGCCTCCATTTTATCCTTGATATCATGCCAGTTCTGTAAAAGAAGGAGTACGCCAATAAAAAAGAAAATAACGCTGATCCCAAAGGAGAGGAAACAAAAGGAGGAAGTAAAGTGTTTGGATTTAAATATATTTCTCCATTTGTCTGTATGTGGACGGGTAAATTTGGGTGTTAAGCTTGTCATCTGGTAACCTTTCTTTGCCGTGGACCTTCACTTTTTATACAAATATTATACAAAATTAGAGAAAAAAGTCAAATTCAAGGTTTTTCCCATGGCAAAAAT
>CAJTVD010000030.1 GCA_910579495.1 uncultured Lachnospiraceae bacterium | reverse complement strand
CTTTGCGGGGATAAGATAGTCGGCACGGCAATGGACGGACGTATGACAAAAGAACTGGTGATATCCGCACTGAAGGATGCCATCCGCCATACAAAGACTACAAAGGGCTGTATCCTGCACTCCGACAGGGGAAGCCAGTACTGCTCACTGGATTATCAGGAACTGGCAAAGGGGCATGGATTCATCAGCAGCATGGGCCGTAAAGGGAACTGCTGGGACAATGCGCCGATGGAGAGCTTCTGGGGGAAGCTAAAACAGGAATGGTTAAACGGACAGCATTTCCGCACCCGCGAGGAAGCCAAGAGCGCGGTATTTGAGTATATATGGATATTTTATAACCGAAAACGGATCCATGAAGCAAACGGCTATCTGACGCCGGAAGAGTATTACCGGATACACCAGACAGATTTGAAAGTGGCTTAGCTGCTTTTGAATAAATCTTTACGCGGGTGTGGCGGTCGGGAGCTGGTTCCTTTCCGGCAGCCCGTGTAGATGTAAAAGTTAGAAAAAACGAGTAAAACTGAGAACCGGATAGAATCCTTTCGTTTTAGGTGTCTATGCTGGCGGGGACGGGTCAATATACCTTTTTTAGATGGGATTGAAATAGACAAGATTGTCACATTTCGCCAGATAAATCCAATGCCGATACTTGTGTTATCAGAGGACAAAGGCATTACAGAACGTGTAAAAGTATTGAAAAGTGGAGCAGACGATTTTCTGCAAAAACCATATGATGTAGAAGAGTGTATGGCAAGGATACAGGCACTTCTTAGACGTTATATGGAATTGAACTATATTGTAGAGAGCCATTACGAGATTGTAAGCCATAACGGTTTACTGTTGGATACGGGACGCAGGCTTTTGTCTGTGAATGGCAAAGAAATTGCATTGACTCCAAAAGAGTACGGAATATTGGAGTTTTTAATGAAAAACCGCAGGCAGATCATGACTTATGAGCAGATTTATGAAACAGTTTGGAAAGAGGTTTATCTGGGAGACTCAGACAAAGAAGCAGTTTTTTATCAGATAGGTCAGCTGCGTCGGAAGATCGGAAAGGAGAGGATTGAATCTGTATATGGTACAGGGTATCGTTTGAAAGAGGAACCTGTAGAGTAAAGAATGTTTTGTTTGATATTTTGTTTCAGACAAAACCTCAGAATTTCCTCGGAATATCCTACATGCCATATCAGAATTGTTTTATATACTTGACCTTGTAAAAAGGTGGGGTATACGGGTTTTAAATTGGATTGACAGATAAATTCCCCAGGATAAGGGGAAAATCCCCTAAAATAGGGGGATAATTCCATTAAAATTCCGACAATCAGATATCCTGCCATTCATTTGGTCAGTAACAAGACAGAAAAGAGCGATAAACAGGTCACAGCCTTTTATATGCAAGGGGCTGCGGCCTGTTTTCTTTTTATACCATTACATTTTGAACCTGACAACAGAATAACTTCCTACATATCACTTCAAAGGGCGGCCGCAGGATTTATGCGGCCGCCCTTTGTCGATAATTGTCGGATAATGCGGTGCCGCAGTCCGCCTTCCGGTTTTGAACCTGAAAATTCAAAACCGGAGGAAAGGACAATGAGAAATTATAAGGACAGCGATTATGCCCTGAACCGATACAGCCAGGGTATTGTCTATAAATTTTCGGACGGCATCGTGGAGATAACACTGGAAGATTATCTGCGTGACAACCCGGATAAGACGGAGGAAGATTTTGCAAAGCTGAAAGCCCTGTCAGATGAAATCTATTACCAGCAGGACAGGCAGGAGTATCGGGTAAGCCATCTGGATGTGAGCATCAGCGGGATGGAAGATACGCTTGTCGCTTCGGTGCCCTCTGTTGATGCGGAACTGATTCAGAAGGCCGAAGAGAAGAAAGCATTGGAAGCGGCCATCCGCCTGCTGGCGAGCGGGAAGCTGACGGACGTGCAGAAAAGGCGTTTCCATCTCCACTTTTTCCAGGGGCTTTCTACAAGACAGATTGCAAAGCTGGAAGGAGTACATCAGCGGGCGGTCTGGGACAGTCTTATTTGGGCAGAGAAAAAATTGAAAAAAATTTACGAGGAATGACTCGTCACACCCCCTGTTTTTTCACGTTGGGTGAAAGGAATTTTTTGAGCATCCTTTCACCCGCACATTGAAAACTTCATATCGGGTGTGGCGGATACACGTTGACAGGCTGGGAAACCGGAAGCGACAAGCCAGGACGCGCCAAGACGATATGCCAAAGACAGATTCTCTCTTAAGCATACTCCGAGCGATCCAGTCCGTGGCAGTGACGCCCCGTGGTGGGGCGGATTGCGATGACCCCTGTCACTTATCATGGTACTTCTGCCGAAAAACGTCAGCCCTGAAAAACGGGAGAACGCATCACCCCTGTTTGAGAAAGAACAGGGGGCGGCTTTTATGGTGTCCGTGGGATGGTTTATCCATTCTTTTACCAGCGGAACGTCAGCCACACCTTCAACACATAAGCATACTGGAGAACGCTGCACTTGCGTTCTCTGGTGTGCAACCTAGAAATTCTTAGGCAGCGTACTTTGCTGACTTAGAATTTCTTTGCACACTTCTATTGGAGCGATAGATACCATGCGGCGGAACCGGCCCCTTTGTCAATGGATGATCAACCTTTGCCGTTTTCCGCCGTATGCATGTATCGCTCCTTTAGGATTCAAAGGAGGCTTAAAAATTGAGTGAGGAATGGATTGTCTGCACGGCGGACATACGGAACAGGATACACGAGGCGGGGATTTTCCGGCCTGACGAAAGAATTGTATTGACTACGAAAAGCTGTGTGCTGCTGGAGCATTTTACAGGAAAGGCATACAGCTACCGCATGGTGGATTTACATACTTTAAAAGCAAAGCGGCTGTTTTCAAGGCCCACTCCGCTGAATGAAGCGGGATACCGGAGAGCCATAGAGAAAATGGCGGCACAGTCAGAGGGTGAGACAACATTTGTGCAGGATGGTAATTCGAGAGCGGGCGAACTGCTTGCCCATATCTTCTATGATATTTTGCCAAAGTACGGACTGGTATTGAGAGAGGGCCAGCTTTCTCTTTCCCTTGCCATGCTGGAAGCCATGGAGAAAGAGAAAGTGGCATTATGTGAGGCCGGGGTGGGGACAGGGAAAACCCATGCCTATCTCATAGCGGCGGTCATCTACCGCCTGTTCCATAGAGAAGGGCAGCCGGTAGTTATCTCCACATCCACCATTGCCCTGCAGAAAGCATTGACGGAAGAGTACATCCCCCAGATTTCCGGGATTCTTCTGGAACACCGTATCATTGAGGAACCTTTGACCTTTGCAGTGCGTAAGGGAAAGAACCATTATGCCTGTGACAGCAGGGTAAAGACCTATTTATCTTCGATTAGACACAATAACCGGCCGGAGGATGGAAAGCTGATTGAGGTTCTCACAGCCCTTTTCGTGGGAGCCTCTTCCCTTGACCTGGACGGCCAGCCCCTTACGGATTATGTAAAAGAACGTATCTGTGTGGAGGATTGCCGGAACATCTGCGTATTTTCCAGTGTGTGCCGTTACCGCACGTTCCTTAGAAAATCCAACCAGGAAAAAATGGATTTCCAGATTGCTAACCACAACCTTGTTCTGGCAGATATCCTGAGCAGGAAAGGCGGCAGGAACCGTCTGCTCCCGGAGCATGGCATCTTAATCTTTGACGAAGCCCATAAGCTGTCGGAGGCCGCCAGACAGATGTACGGGGTCAGCTTTGAAAATGTGGAGCTTGAGCGTGTGGCGGCCAGCATCATCAGGGCGGTGGCAGGCAGACCGGAGAAGAGAGGGGCGATTTCTCTGTGTGAGGAAATGCTGGAACTGAATACAGCCCTGTTTGAAAATCTGAAAAAATTTGCAGGAATACGGTATGACAACAACAGCATGGAAGTCATATTCACACCGTCCGTCCTGTTATCCTTAAAAGCACTGTCAGCCGTGGTAAAGAGCCTGTCAGTGCTTTTCTATACCGCCGACTGCAGGAATACGGCATATAAGCGTATTTCTGGCAGACTGGGACAGAAACAGGAGAAACTGGCGGTACTCTGTGGCCATGAGGACTTTATCTGCTGGCTGGAATATACAGGGGTGACGGCCTGCAGGCTCTGCACCCTGCCAAAGAACCTTGACTTCCTGCTCTATGAGGACTTGTGGAGCAGCGGGAAACCGTATCTTTTGACTTCGGCTACCCTGTCCGTGGACGGAGATTTCAGCCGCTACATGCACCAGACAGGGATTGACCTGCTGAACCGAAAACAGATATTGACTGTGAGCAAGGCATCGCCCTTTGACTACTGGAACCATGCTTTACTGTATCTGCCGAAAGACATGCCATTTCCTAATATCAGGAAAACAGCTTACCGGAAGGCGGTGGCAGACAGGATGGAGGAACTCATCCGGCAGAGCCACGGGCATACGCTGGCGCTGTTCACATCCTACCGGATGATGGAGATAATATATCAGGAACTTTCAGAGAGAATGGAGGATTTTCCGCTCTTTTCCATGGGAAAAAGGAGGCTGGAGGCTATCCGGGAGTTCCGAAAGAGCAGGAATGGGGTACTGCTTGCCAGTGACAGCGCTGGGGAGGGAATCGACCTTGCCGGAGATATCCTTTCTTCTCTTGTGGTGGTGAAGCTGCCTTTTCCTGTGCCAGACCCGGTATTGGAATATGAAAAATCCTTACATGAGGATTTCCATGAGTATCTGGCGGAAGTCATTGTACCGGGGATGCTGATGAAGCTGCGCCAGTGGATTGGGCGGGGCATCCGCAGGGAGACAGATACCTGTGTGTTTTCTGTATTAGACTGTAGAGCCAGCGGGCAGTATAAGAATGATATTCTGGCGGCCCTGCCGGATATGCCGGTGACGGAGCGGATAGAGGATGTGGGAATCTTTATCAGGGGCAATAAGCCGGAGAGTTATTTTAGTGAGCAATAAGACAGATTAAAGCGGAGGATTTTATGATGTGTTTATGCAGGTATCAGACCTTACGGATAAAAGCAGATGCCGGGGTCTGGAATCACTATGCATGTCATAGGACAAATCGTTATTTGCATAAAGTATTGGGAGAAGGACTGGGGGAATCGATGATTTGAAGAACATTATGGAAGTGAAAAGAAACGAACTGCGGGATATCGCACAGATTTCCATTGCCAAAGAAAGACCAGTCAGAGAGAAACTGGAAAGCATCATATCCGGGGAAGATGATCTGACGACCCATTTAAATGACGGATATGTGGTGCGGGTGCATTTCGGTCAGGAAGACTATTCCGCAACCGATGCTCTGAAACAGTATTTAAAGCAGATAGCCGAACTGAAATATTGATATAATAGTTCAGTCAGTGGAAAGCGCCCGTTTATGAGCAAAAGGAGTTGCTCAAGCAGCGGAGAGCGCGTAAGCGCGGTTTTGCGAATGGCGCGGGCTGAACGGACATAGGTTTTAGAAGAAAAGGGCTCGACAAAACGGGAATGCTATGTTAATCTAAAGTCAGGATTGAAAGCGGAATCCTGACTTTAGCGGCATAATTCCCCTAAAAGGGCTTCTTGTCAGCGAATAAAAGTCAGGAGTGATGCAAATGAGTAAGAAAAATATTTATGATACTGCGCTGTATCTGCGTCTTTCCAAAGACGATGCTGACATTGACGGCAGTAAAAAGACAGAAAGCAACAGTATCAGCAGCCAGCGTGACCTGCTTCGGGCTTATGTTCAGAGCCATGAGGATTTACGGTTATTTGACATCTATATTGATGACGGTTATTCCGGGGCAAATTTTGAAAGGCCGGAATTTCAAAGGATGATGGAAGATATCCGTGCCGGGAAAGTAAATTGTGTGCTAGTAAAAGATTTATCAAGATTTGGACGAGATTATATAGAAGCCGGGCGGTTGATTCAGAAAACCTTTCCGGCTTTTTCTGTGCGTTTCATTGCGGTGACGGACAGCTATGACAGCCTGTATGCAGACCGGGCGGAGAGCAATCTGATCGTGCCGGTAAAAAATTTCGTAAATGATGCATATTGTAGAGATATTTCCGTAAAAGTCAAGGCGCAGCAGCAGGTAAAACGTCTGGAAGGAAAATGTATCAGCGCTTTTGCCGTATATGGCTACCGGAAAGATCCGGATGATAAAAACGCTTTGATGATAGATGAATATGCGGCGGATGTGGTCAGAAAAATTTTTGCATGGAAGATAGCGGGTATGAGTATGGCTGCTATTGCAGATAAGCTGAACCAGTCCGGTGTGCTTTCTCCCATGGAATATAAAAAGTCTCTGGGAATGAAGTATTATACAGGATTTGGCGGGGACGGCCCTGGGAAATGGGCGGCTGTATCCGTAAAGCGGGTTTTGGAGAATCAGGTTTATATCGGAACCATGGTTCAGGGAAAAGAGGAAAAAGTAAACTACAAGCTGAAAAAGCGGATCAATAAACCCAGGGAAGAATGGATTTATGTCAAAAATACCCATGAGGCCATTATATCGGAAGTGGAATTTCGGACTGTGCAGGATATATTGAAATATGATGGAAGGAAATCAGAGGATTCGGATTATGCCAGCCTGTTCAGCGGCATTTTGACCTGTGGGGATTGCCAGACGCCCATGATTCGGAGAGTGAACCACTATAAAGGCAGGGAAAAGGTTTTTTACATCTGCCAGACGAAAAACAGGTCTTTGGGGTGCAGCAGGCACAGCATCCGGGAAGAACAGCTGAAACAGATTGTTTTTAAGGAAATCAGGGCCTGGCTGGAACTGATGGCCTCTTATTCCGGTATTCTGGAATATCTGGAAGAACTTCATATCAATTACGACCAGGTGGTGGAGTATGATTCCCAGATTGGCGCTCTCAGTGTGGAGTATAAAAAATACTGCGATTTAAAGAATGGTCTGCATGTTGATTTGAAAGAAGGGTTGATTGACAGGAAAGAATTTGATGAGCTGTACCGCCTGTATGAAAGAAAATGCGAAGGGCTGGAAACGTCCATTAATGCACAAAAGAAAATTATCAAAGACATGTTTCGGAATGGGGTTACGGTAAAAACCCAGCTTGATCGGATTCGGGAAACTTTGGAGATTCACGAACTTACCAGGGAACTTTTGGTGACGACTGTTCGGAGAATCTATGTCTTTGAGGATAAAAGGCTGGAGATTGAATTTCGCTTTGCCAATGAGATGGAGAAATTGGATCTTATGCGTAAGCTATGTCACGAGAAATCCGCAGCGCAGGAGGTGATATAGATGGCAAGGACGGCAAGGAGATATGAAGCGGTACAGCCCATGAACACAGGAAATATATGGAGCCGGGAAACGGCAGAGCATTCTGACAGGATAGAAAACTACTGTGTGGGGATATACAGCCGTTTATCCGTAGATCACAATGACAGAAAAGCGGAATCCATAGAGAACCAGATTGAAATTATCCGCCAGTATATTGCCGAAGAGAATAACCGCATTAAAAACGGAAGAAAACTTACTGTGCATGATATTTACATAGACCGTGGGACGTCCGGCGCATCGTTTCAGCGGGAAGGCTTTGAAAGGCTGATCGATGATGTGAGAAACCGTGTGGTGGATTGCATTATTGTAAAGGATTTATCCCGATTTGGCAGAGATTATGTGGAAACAGGCAACTATATAGAGAAGATACTGCCGTTTCTGGGAGTACGGTTTATTGCTGTTGCAGATGGGTTTGATTCTATGGCAGAGGATGCGGCGGAGCGGAAGCTGACCATGAATCTAAAGAACCTGGTAAACGATATGTACGCAAAAGATATATCCAAACGGGTGACTGCTGCCAGAAAACTTGCCGCCGAAAGCGGCGGTTATATCGGAAGTACACCGCCGTATGGATATCAGACAAGGAAAATGGACGGGGTTCGCAGGCTGGTGGTTCACGAGGAAAGCGCGGCGGTGGTGCGTTTTCTGTATGACGGCATCGCAAAGGGAATGACGCCGGGTCAGTTGTCGTCTGTCCTGTATGAGCGGAAAATCCACAGGATCAGTGATTATAACCGCTGCGGGCATGTATTTTGCGGGGAAAATGAAATTCTGCATCAGTGGAATCCGGAGGTTATTCGCGGCCTGCTTTCCAATTCGGTATATATGGGAAAGCTGGTACAGCGTAAGCATCAGTCTCTTCTTAAGGAGGGCAGGAAAGGAACCCGTGAAACGGACAGGGAACATTGGATTATAGTGGAGAACAGCCATGAGCCGGTAGTGAGCCAGGAACTGTTTGACCAGGTGAATCAAATACTAACCAGGAAGAAAAAAGAGGATACGGGGAACAGGCCGCCGGAAAATCATGAAAATATATTCCGAAATGTACTTTACTGCGGAAAATGCGGGGGCAAAATGCACGCAGTTTCCCATAAGAATCAAGCAAATGGCGAAAGAAGCTATTCCTATGAATGCCGGAGAGCCCACTATATTGATGGGAGGAAATGCGAAAAGAACCATATCACGGAAGAGACTGTGGAAAGTTATGTGGCAGAGCACATCAAAGGTATTTTGAAAGGGCAGAAAGTTACTTCCAAAAAACTGGTATCGCTGAATCGGAAAGAGTGTGAAAAAGCTGTTGCCATTTATGAGGAAGAGATTCACCAGCTTCTGCAGGAACATCAAAGACTTGCCGCAAAGGCCGGGGAGATGTACCGGCAGTACAAGGAAGGCAGGATTACGGATTTGGAATACGCTGCTTTCCGAGATAACAGGACAGAACAGGACAGCTTCTGCGAAAAACGGATAAAAGAACTGAAGCGCAAAATCCGAAAGAGTGAAATCCGGATGGAGGAAGAAAACAAATTCTTACGCTCTCTGCAAAGCGCAAGAGGTCATAAAAAGCTGAATGTACATCTGGTGGATTCCCTGATCGAACGGATTGATGTGTTTCCGGAGGGAAAGCTGGAGATCCGGTTCCTCTTCGGGAAAGGAGACAGCTGTTATGGGGAGGAATAAGATTGGAGCCTATTACCGCCTTTCCATAGAGGATGATGATGGGAAGGAAGAGAGTAACAGCATTACAAACCAGAGACTTCTAATCAGGCGGTACGTTTCGGGGCATAAGGAATTGTCGGATTATGAATACAGCGAATTTTATGATGACGGTTATTCCGGAATAACCATGGAAAGGCCGGGAATCCAGGCATTATTGGAAGAAGTCAGGCAAAATGAGATAAGCTGCGTGATCGTAAAGGATTTATCCCGGTTTTCCAGAGACTATATTGAGATGGGAACGTATCTGGAGCAGATTTTTCCGTTTTTGGGTATCCGTTTTATCTCTGTTACCGACCACTATGACAGCAAAGACTATATTGGAAAAACAGCGGATATTGATATTGGATTCAAGACGTTGCTTGCGGATTTTTATTGTAAAGATATTTCTGAAAAGGTGAAAAGTTCCGTGTCGGCCAAAAGGAAGCAGGGGAAGTATGCCACGGGAAATACGCCTTTCGGATATGGAAAGAACCCGGAAAATCCTTATGAATTGTGGATTCTTCCCGAAGAGGCAAAAGTGGTCAGGCATATTTTTGAGTTGTCGCTGGCAGGCCGGAACCTGACACAGATCTGCAAAACGCTGAATGATGAAAATGTTTTAACTCCTCTGGAGTTTAAAAATCTGAGGAAAAGGCAGAGACGGAAGGAACTTTTGCAGGAGCGGAAATACTGGCAGCCAGGGACAGTGCGGGCGATATTGACCAATAAAAATTATGTGGGAAGTATGGTCTGGCACAAATCGTCACAGGCAGAGGTGGGCAGCAGCCGGAAGATATTGAAACCCAGAGAGGAATGGGAGGAGGTGGAGAACCACCATCCGGCGATTGTTGGCAGAGAGACTTTTGACAAGGTGCAGGAAAAGTTTTTCCAAAAGGAGCCGTCCGTGCGAAATCCGATTTTGTATGCGCTGAAAGGAAAGGTGTACTGTGGTTATTGCAAACGGCGGCTAAAAGTGATGAAGCTGGCAGACAGAAAGCTGTTTTTCTATTGTGCCAGTCAGAAACTGAGCAGTGAAAATGAATGTATGGCAGACAGTATCAGCAATGAGGTTTTGGAGAAAATCGTGCTTGAGCAGATAAAAAAGCAGGTGGAAGAGCTTGCCGATCTGGACTTTGTGAGGAAAACGGCATTACGGGCAGTAAAGGAAAAGCAGACCGGGCTTGTCAGAGACATGAAGATTGTGGAGCAGGGGATCCAGGAACTGATTGAAAAGAAAGGACTGCTTCTGGAAGGCTATCATGCAGGAACTCATACCAGGGAAGGATATCTGGAAGGGCGCAGACAGCTGGAGCAGAGGATTTCTGTGTTGGAACAGAGAAGAGCCGGGATACGGGATGAGATGGCGAAGTATGAGAAGCTGCCGGAATCAGAAAGGAAAGGGCAGGAGTTTCTGTTAAAGTATGCCGGATTTGCAGAACTGACAAATGAGATGGCCGATGCTTTTGTAGACAGAATTGAGATCGGCCAGGATAAGGCGGTGGATATTTTCTGGAGGTTTCATGGTGGGAAAGCTGACGGACAGGGGGGCTGCCTGTCAGAAATTTAAAATTTCGGCATGAAAATGTGGCAACAATATTCCGGCTGGTGTTGGAAGATGTGGCAATCCTATGACAGCAGGGAGTGGCAAAAGCAGCAACAATGTAACAGCTTCCCACGGGTTTCCGGGAAAAAGCAGTGAAAAAAAGTTGAAATATTTTAAAACATCTGCTTGACAGGAACGGGGATCGTGCAGGGGAATGATGTATTTTTGTACGGGGAGAAGGTGAAGGCATATCTGAGGAGAGGGGCGAAGCCGATTAGTGGGGAAGCGGAGTATCCAAATGCACGGGTGGGGTGGGGCGTACTCTGTCTGAGGGATAGTTTGCCGGGGTGAAAGCTGTTCTTATTACATTTAATAAATTTACAGCCTGGAATATTGATGATAAGATCAATTTCCTTTACAGAAGAATAAGTATGGAATATAATTGTAGATAAAATAGCAGTTAAAGGTGAAGAGTATGAATATTTCAGAAAAGATTGAAGAATTATTAAAATATTGTTCTGTATATCAAGGACACATAAATATGATGGATGAGCGCAGAGAAGAGGGAGGATTTCAAGTCACATTACAAGAAGAGAAGGATACTCTTGCAAATCTTGACAAATTGCAATTTATTCTGCTGACAGGAGAAGCCGGAGATGGAAAATCCCGGCTGATCCGAACATTGCGAAAAAAATTAGATGAAAATGGATTTTGTGAACCGTATATGGATTTTTCAGCTGAGGCAGAGACAGAAAAAGAGAAAACATTGAAAAGAATTGCTGATATAATTGATGGAAAAACGAAAGAGCGGATTATCATTGCAGCCAACGTGGGTATATTTACAAAATGTGTGATTAAGTATCAGCGATCTTTGATGGAAAAACTCAGCCGGGAAAATGACAGGGTGAAAATCATAAACTTTGAGAAAAGAAATCTTGCACACGATAAAGAGGTATTTCAACAAATTGTGCAGGCTTTTTTTTCCTATGATAGAAAACCATGCGAAAACAGGGATTGCAGGTTTTGTGAAAATTGTGCATTTCAGGAAAATCTGAATTTTTTGTTGTCAAAAAGAGGAATGGAAAGTGTGCGGATTATGTGTGATGCAATCTATTTGACAGGAGAGCATGTTACATTCCGAGAATTGTTATCTTTGCTGGCTTATATGGTGACATTTGGAGATAACTGCAGAGAACGCAAAGAAAGGAAGGAGAAAGAGAATTTTTTTGTAGATGCTGTCTTTAATCAGGAAAATCATTTGGATAAGGTGCTTTTAAATATATGCCGTATGGATCCGGCATTTAAAAATTCGAAAAGCGATATCCTGGAATATCATTCAGTAGAAGAATGCCGCAGGGAAAAGCGAAAAAAGTTTTTTTATGGGCAGGAGAATCCTTATGAATTGCTGGCAGTAGATTATTTAACGGAATTTCAAAATGTGATTTCTTTTTTTCAGGAGACACCTTTTATTGATTCAGCAGAGATCCAAAGCAAAGAGTTGTATCGCTTAAAGCGTGGCCTTGGAAGATTAACAAGGCGGGGGCAGAGTGATCTTGCCATGAAAGTGGCTGATACGCCGGTAATGTTTGGGGATGATATCCAGACAGAATTTGAGCTTGGCAATATAGATATGATTTGGCATAGGTATGGCCTTGATTTTGAGAATTTAGATATGGATATACATAAGCCAGAAGAACAGAACCGCTTTTCTATCAGCTATGTATTTCAGGAAAATGAAAATATTGATGCGATTACCCTTGTGGTAGATTACAAACTGTTCCGTTACTTAATGATGGCAGATGATTATTATTATTTGAGCCATAATAGCAAGTCATTGGAAGAATACCGGATTAATTCATTTTATCAGAAAATTCTGAAGAAAAAAAATGGCGCTTATGAAAGAATGCACGTCAGATTTAACAACCAGGATCAGAAAGGGCTATGTGATTTTTCATTAAGTGTTCAGCATTTAAATCATTTTTTGAAAGGCCAGAGTACAGTGGTTAAAATAAGAAAAGAGGGTTGATTATGGGCACAGGTGATAAAGCCAATGAGAGAGAACTGGCTTCTTACATAGGCATTTCGGGACCAGAAACGCCAAAATATTTGTTGGTTAACAATTTTTTATCAGAGTTTTTTCTGGAGGATGAGAGGGGAAAGGAACGACAGTATAGTTATGAGGACTTTCTTGATGAGAAAATTCTTATATGTGAAGAAGATAATGATCAAAAGAAAAAACAATTGGAAGAGTCTTTTAATTATTTTTTTCGGCGGTTTTCCGGGGAAGATATGATTTTGTTTAGTGAAAAAAAACATTATTATTTTCCATTAAAACCGCAAATGCTGCGCAGCGCCCCCTACAATTTGCGGCATCTTCTCTATTGTATGATACCAGGTATTGAGAAAGAGGAAGTTTTTCGCGAAGTACAAGGTTTGCTGTTTGAATATTTGTACAGTGGTGCAGATGGGGTAAGTTATCTTATGAGTACTATTTGTGAGAAGTATTTTGGCAGGGATGGCTGGAAAAGGGAAGAAAAGAGAAATCATGAATTTGATATGTTGAAATCAGGAAATTTTAGAAATGTCCGAAGGAATTTTAGGGAAGATTTATACAAGCTGTTAGAACACAGGTTTTTCCGGAATCTGGATTTCTATAAACGTTATGATTATCTGGCTACACTGTTAGACTTTTATGTCATCCAATTTATCATAAATAAGAAGGCAATTACTTCAAACCGGGGGTATGTGCTGTGTCAAGGGTCGAGTCATTTGTCAAACGGCGAGGCGTATCATCTTGCCTGTGTACAGAATTATTCAGAAATCCGTTTTGTGTTCCAGACAGAACTGAAAGAGTTTTATATTCAATGTTTGAAGGAAGAACAAGTGGACAACCAGAATATTGTGGTTGAAAATTCAGATGATGAAATTTTTGTGATAGGAAAAAACGGGAAGAAAGAAATGATTCAATTTGTAAGGGAGGTATTCCATTCCAGTTTTAAGATAGATGCTAAGGAATCTCTATACCCATCTATTCGAAAAATGTTTGCACTGGAGGGCGTAAAAGAAAAAACGTATCCGTCAGAGGAATTTGTGATGTGTTATATTGATATGAGCAAGGCTAGGAAAGGATCTGCCTTGAGTAAAATTTCCTCTGCCCTTAACACATGTGGGAAAGACATTGAATTTGTATTTCCAAAAACCCGTTCTAAACATAAATATTTTGCATTATCTCCGTCCTTACTGGAATTTCTGGTAAGGTTGTATCTAGCAAAGGAAGAGAGTACGTACGCGTATTTGGATAATTTTTTGGACTTTTTACAGGAAAAATATGGGATTTGCATTCAGAAGAATGATCAGATGGATAAGATGTTAAAAAAACTGCATATGAAAGTTCCGTTTCAGGAATTCAGGCAGAACGAGCAGGCTTTAATTGATAATCTGGATGAAATTAATTGCCTGATTCGGCTTTCAGACAGCGGATATGTCATTACACTTCCAGAGGAGAAAGGGGAATTTACACTTTTATGATAGAGAAATTTGTCAAGTATATGCGGACATATATTGAGCTGCTGACAAAAGGGCGGAAAGAATATTTTATTGCTATTGTAGACATTGAAAAAAAACTGGTAGATGGTTTTTTGAAACTGGAAGCCGATTATGCGATGGCCTGGTTTGAACGGAAAGAATATTCACAGGCAGTGGTTCTGCGCAATGATAAAAGTGTATCAAGAATTGTCTTGTTTTCTAATGACAGTGTAAAGATGATTGATTCCCTGAAAGACTTTGTAGAATATCCTGCGATTCCAGAAGACAGGGATATATTCTGGCAATGCCTGACAGCTACATTCGGACAGGAACCGGATAGTGACTGTAAAAAAGTGTTGGAAACCATTATGGAGTCAAGGCAAATTGCGTTGGAAGATTTGTTCCAATATTTAGATTCCTGTATCGATAAATCTGGAAATTTCAAATTTTCAAAAATAGTCCGAAACCTATATCAGTTGGAGCTGTGGGCTATTAGGAATAATAATGATAAGGATTTAGATAAAGCAAAGAAAAAACAATATTTAAAAAAATTAATACGAAATTCAGATCCTTTGCTGGCGGAGACAAAATTGATGGGAGGGATTACAGAAAAAAAAGTAGAATTTTCCGTAAAAACGCGGCAGGACATCATGAGATGGCTTTCAAAGAATGATTTGAAAAGTGTATTTAAAAATGTTTCATATGATGAAAAGATAGAGCAATTGTTTAAGGGAAGCGGTCGAAAACGCAAAGATTTGTCACAGGAAAAACAGGAAGGCCAGTCCTATGAAAATTCTTACGAATATGTCATGCAGGAATTTTTGAAAGAACCTATGCAGCAAGTGGAGGACATTCTTTTAGAGGCAAAGCCAGAGGATGAGATACTGTTAGACAGTAAACAGAGGTTTTCTTATCCAGATAAACAGGAAATAGAGACAGAATTTCAGGAAATCAGAGAATTAATGGAATTGCTGAGTTTTACAGAAGAAAAAAGGATGTTTTTGCGGGAAAAACTTTTAGAATTGCAGCAATTGTTTTTGCGGGCAATGGAAGAAGGCAGTAAGTATACGCCTGCTTATTTATGGCATTATGCAGGGTGCCAGGAAAAATTTGTTAGATGCTATTTTGAGCTGATGGGAAGATGCATTTCGGATAAAGGAATTGCCCGGATGTGCCTTGGCATGCATTTTTTAAGCCGTTTGCAGAGGATATTTTGCAAAGAAGAAAATGGGAAGATTTATATGCCATTTTACCATCCGCTGGTAGGTTTTTATTTCATTTCATTAAAAAAGAAATATGAGGAATACCGAGAATTGTTGGCTGTCCAAACAGGAGAATTCTGGGAACAGACAATCAGGTCAATGATAGGCAGTGAGGGGATGAATTTTCCTGTCCGTTATTTGTTGGTTCAGGAAGAATTGTACCAGCTTGATTATAGCAGTATTCAAAATATAAATCCGGACATTATATTTGAGAAAACACAAGAGCATACAGCAAGCTCGTGGGTAAATATCCGTCTCTTGAATGAAGATTTGCTGGATTATATGGAGCGTCAAAAATATTTATCCGAGGTATATGTAACAATTGTAGGGATTAATGATATGAGCGAAATAATGTCTATGACAAGAAAACTCAAAGGATTTGCAGAATCTGAAAAAAGCATGGTACATAAAGTCATTTTAAATATTGTCAGTGACAAAGAGGAAGAATTAAAAAAGCAATTGCAGGAAAATATGGAAATGGATGTGGAATATCCTCAGGTGCTATTTCGCTTTACGAAAGAAATGTATATCACTGGACAGGAATATGATATAGAATATATGATTCGTGATTCAGATCTTCTTTTTTTGGCGGATAGCAGTATTCTGTACCAGAAACCAAGATTGCGGGAATGGCGCAAACAGCCAAACCGACTTATGCTTGATTTTGAACAGTTTGAAATAGGGCGATTGTTTGGTGAAACACAGGAGCACGTGCTGGAAATTTTATGGGACAGTATGCATTATATGGAATTAAATCATGATGTGAAACTGGCGTTTTGGGATACAAAAGAATTAAACCAGTCGTTGTTGAATCAGATACGTCAGAAAGTAGGGAAAGATTCACATCGTACTGTGGTGCTCCTTTCTTCTAATCCGCAGTTGATGCAGCATATGTACCACTTATCAGAATTCCAGGTACATCACAGCATTTTGTCTGGCCAGGAAATGCTGCTGGTGAATTTTCATGCAGGCTGTCAGCGTAAGTTATTAAAAAAAGATGGGGAAGCTTCTGTTTCAGTGTTTTTAAAGTCATTTTTGGAAGATGTGTTAGGATTAGATGATTTGAAATGTATTTTATCTGATAAAAGCGAAACATCAGAGATACCATATCTGACGCTCTCTTGCCAGGACAGGAGCATTTTTCTTAAATGCACGCTTTTTATGAATAATCAGGAAGAGGATGCAGAGCGGGAAAATCATTATAGGAAGCTGATAGAAGATATGATGCTGCTTCTAAATAAAAACAAGACGTTTAAGAAAAAGTTTATAATGATGTTATATGAGGAAACGAATAATATTCCAACAGCGCTAATGCTGGATTATATGCAGAGGACAGAAATCGAAGGATATCAGTTAGACTATGAAGAAGTAATAGGAAAACCGCAGAAACGAAGCCCGGCAGATATTGCGGCAATTATGCAGTTTCAAAAGATGCTGGCCTTTGTCAGGGAGCGAAACGGCATTGATGAATACACTGTTCATACATTTGCAGAATCTGATTTGTATAGTGCAGACATGCTTTCTAAATGCATCCGTGCAAATCAGCGGATGCATTTATTGGATAAGGATACAATGAGAAAAATGCAGGAGTTATACTCCAGCGCATACGTATTTGCTGAATGATTTGCTATTTTGATGGCAGATTATTTGGCTTACGGATATATATACAAAATTGGAGGAAAATAATGGGTAAGAGTACGGAAAACAAAATTATTATGGTTAATTCATTTAAAGGGGGAACCGGAAAAACGTCTGTAGCGCTGGCAAATTGCGTACATAGCTGCACACAGGACGGGTTTTATAAAAATATTTATTTTATTGATATTGACAGATGGGGCACCAGCATGTCCTATGCATTGTTTCCGGATGAAATAAAGCCCAGGTATTTTGATGAATATGAGGAGCGTTATTATGATAGAGTATGCAATAAAATATTGGAAGATAAAGAAAAAGGTACCGTTTTGAATGCCGTTCTCCTGAATCCAGTTGCGAATCGCAGGCAGGATTATGATACTCATGGACGTTTCTGGCAGCATTCGGATATTAGTGGTTCTATTTTTTTTCAGGATTTGCTCTCTTTTCTGAAAAAGTGTATCTCTTGTGAAGTGAATAATCTGTTTGTGATAGATTGTTCGCCAGGTTTAACGGACATGGAACGTTCTCTGTTAAATGAGTTTTATAGTATGCGTCAGAATGGAGAAGTATCAGAGATTGAGGAGCTTTATGTTACTACATTTGATGCTTCCCAAATCCGTAAAACCGTGGAATGTCTGAATGACGCCAAAGATTTTTTAAAAAGGGGAGAGCGGAATGTCAGCATTGTATTGAATGACTTGTATAATTGGGAATTTATTTCAAAAGATTATGACGACCATAAATTTGATTGGAAAAAAGATGCGGAGAATATTATAAGGGATTTAAAAGATAAGAATTTTATGAAAATACGCTATAAGGAATTTGTGCCAGATCAGGTGAATGCCAGTATGATTGGATACCAGAAGAAATTGATTGATAATAGCGATGCATTTGTATTGCCGCATGAATATAGGAAAGAATATTATCCCCATGAGTAAAAAAACAGATGGATCGTAGAGAGGATGCAGAATGGAAAGAAATTTAAATGATGAAAAGATGTATGAATATTTCCAGAAGGAAGCCAAAGATATCTTTGCAGAATTTTCTGAACGTTTTGATAAAGTAGAAGAGTTTCCAGTGTGCCAGATGACAAGGGAGGGGATTTCTAAAATATATAAAAGTCTTCAGGTAATTTATAATAAAGAAGAGGCAGCACAAGAGGTTTGCCTGATTGAAAATGTATATGAGATTCTTACCAGATTTGTTGGAATTAAGGGCATGGAACATTTGCTGGTCAATAACTATGCAGCCATTGAAAATGGTATTTTTCTGGAACATTCTGCGGAAGGAACGCCTAAAAGAATAAGAGAACATTATAAGCATCAGTTTCGTAATGCTTATCTGGGGCTTTTGCTTTTGAAAGATTTTCATTTTGATGATTGCATTACGGATTGTGTGTTGGATAAAAAGAATGAGTATGCTTATTTTATTCTGGCAGCGCTAACAGAAAAGTCCGAAAAAAACAAACGTCAGATGTTGAAAGAAATTATTTATAAAAGTTTTCTGGTCAGTGCATTGTTTCATGATATTGGTTATCCCCTTGCTTACTATTTTCGAACGGCTGATGAGATACATCAATTCGCGTCATTTTTTAAGATTGTAAATCCTGCTGTTAAGACAGTTTTTGCAGAAATAAAGGCTTTGCTAAATAATAGTTGGCTGTTTCAGACAGTAGCACATGATGAGATTAGAAAAAAATATGAAAAGAATGATCATGGCTGTCTGTCTGCAATTAGCTTTTTAATGAACTTTTATTTTTCTGGCAGTATATACAGCCTGGATGACAGAAAACGATGTATTGTAGAAATGGCAGCAGTTTCGATATATAAGCACACGAATTATTATCATAAAAATAGCAGAATGCTTTTTAGCCAAGATCCACTTTCTTATTTTTTACGGATATGTGACGACTTGCAGGAATGGCAGCGCTTTTTAGTGTGCATCGAAGAAAAGCATAATTATCTTCGTTGTGCTGAATGTGGGAAAATTATTAGGCCAGCCAGGGAGGATAGCAGTATTTATCAATGTAGTTGTGGGAAACAGTTTCAGAAAATTACTCAGATGGAAAATAAGAAGATGAGTTATATTGATATATGCAATGGTATGAGCCTAGAAGGGAATGGACATAAACTTCATATATACCTTCAATATGATTGTTATCGGCTTTTAGAGCTGTTATTGAGTGATTATGAAGCGGTGGTATACCGTGAGAAAGGATTAAAAGGTATTGAAAATATGCTGCAATTTCAGAATTACTTGCCAGATATAGAATTGCATTATTTCCTTTCCAATAATCCGGTTGAAATCGTAAAAGAGATGCAGGAGCGATCTAAAATGAGCGCTGCTGATATTCAAAAATGGATGGATAACCAGAAAAATGGAGTGAATTTGAAAGAATTTATGAACATATGTGATGATAAGATAAGTACTCAGGGATTTGGAGGAAAAATAGAGCGGAATACAGTAAAATATGCTGGTGCAGCAAAAAATTTTACAGAACAATATTTAGGAGAAATTTTTGCTTTATGGAAGTTTCTGGAAGTAAAAAGGAACGATTAAAGGTTCGGGAGAGGAGGCAGCATAAATGGCAGTCATCACATACAATGACCAGTTAAGAAATTTATTAGCAAATGTGGAATGTGTACTAGCTTTCGATACAGCGGCGGATTTTTTGGGTTTGACCAATGGTGGATATAGAGCGCTGGCTCAGATATTTGTTCGCAAAAAGCAAAATATAGAAGGAACAGAACAAATTTTAGTGCCCTCGTTGAAAGCGCTTGTGTGTGAAGAGCGGAATGGACTGGTATGTACTACAGTAAATCAGACCATCATTGACCTTTTAGAGCGAAATGGGGATGAGCAGATTATTACGGAGAGTCTGGCAAATTATTATGATGAACACAATGAAAGTTTTGATGGACTTGAAGTGCCGGAGTATTTGTGGTCAAGATTTGAGAAATATAAGGCATGGGCAATTGAATATTATGAAGAGTAGGTGATGTGTTTGGATTTGATGGAATTTTTATATAGCGTGATGGAAGCTCTGTCAAATGCAGGTGTGCCAATCGTGTTTAAAGGAGCGATGGTTCTTAATCTTGCAATCAGAGACAATAATCCATCAAAAGTTGAAAGAGCAACCAGGGATATAGATGGAGACTGGATTGGTGAATTTCCAACGATGGAAGAAATGGAAAAAGCGTTGAGAAATGCAGTAAAAGAAGTGGATTCTTCATTGGATGTCCAAGCCAACAGAACATTTGGCGAAAGAAAATCTGCAGGATTTAAAATTGTCAATGGAAGAGGAGAAAAGATCTCAAGTATCGATTTAAGTGTCAGACAGAACCGATTTTGCAAACCCTATGTTTCCTATGTGAATGGAATATCTATTACAGGAGCTAGTTTATCCAAAATGCTGTCAGATAAAATATATGCAATTTCAGGTGAGAATGTATGTAGAAGAATGAAGGATGTATTGGATATTTATGTTATATCTTTTATAACAAAAATTGATACGGATGAATTATGCAAAATATGGAGTGAAACGGGTAGGGAATTGGGAAATTTTGAAGGATATAAAACTCGGATTGCTGAACTTGGAGAAGCTTATACTAAAATGAAAGGAATCAAGAATAAACCTGATTTTGTTGATGTATATAGTCGAGTGAATGATGTAATATGTGAATTGGAACGTCAAAAGGAACTGGAAACTCCAAGGAAGGAAAAGCAAAGATAAACTCCAGGATGTAAATGGAAAATGGAAATATTAAGATGCCAGATAGATATGGTTCTGGTGTCTTATCTATTATATAAGACGGATGAATGAATATGAAAATAGCTTAGCAATAACTTCCCATCAATTTTCACTGTATTTAGCATCTATTTCCCATCACCCTAACGGAGTTATGCGGATTTGCGGACTTTTGGCCGCTAAAAAAGTGAAAAAAGTTCGTGACAATTACTTGACATCAACGGGGGTATGGGGCGCTGTGTGTTGAAAATAGTCTGCCGGGGTAGAATGGAGTAGTTTTTTGGGAAATAAGTACTTTATTTTTCGCATATGTTGTCGAATAAAGTGCCAATTGCGATATCAAAAAGGAAATTGACTTTCCTTCTCACAAAAAATCAGATTTTACTTGTTAATGACAAAAAACGATTATAATAATTATTAGATTAGAATATGATTAGGATTAGTTGGAGGATATTTTGTGCTCGTAGAAAACAAAACAACTGAATTCAAGCGAGAATACGTTGAAGATAATAAAACACGATTATTGCCTTTGCAAACTGTGATGGCGGTACACTTTATATCGGAGTGAATGACGATGGAACAGCTTGCGGTGTCGATAATGTTGATGATACTATGTTGCGTGTTACCAATGCAGTTAGGGATGCTGTGTGGCCAGATGTTAATATGTTTGTGGAATTTGGAGATATGGTTTTAGAAGGCAAGAAGATATATCGGGCATTTCTACCAGTGTGCCCAGAAGAACAATTCCATGATATAAAATATAAAGGATGATATTATATGATAAATGATAAAATATAAGATATATTACATTCAAAAGAAAACAAAGTAAAAAGTATAAGGGGAATAGGAATGAGTATACAAAAAGAAAGTAAAAATAAGATAGGTGCGAGATGCCTGTCGGCTTCAGAGGCCGAATTAATTATGACAAACTACAAGCGGATCTATGACCAGATAGATCAGTTCCGTGCAGAAAAAAGATCCGTGGACAACTCAGAAGGGCAAAAGGTAAATGGTGGGGATAAAGATCAAAAAACAAACAATATAGGAATTATGGGGGTCAGGGGAGCCGGTAAAACATCTATTTTAAAGACTATCCGGGTTCAGCTGGAAAAGAATAAGCAGGCATTGGATGATATTATACTTCCCATCATCGTCCCAGAGAATATGTCGGAATCCGGCACGCTGATGGCAACAGTTCTGGGAATGCTGAATGAAGTGATAAAGGAAAGAGATGAGAAGGAGAAAAAGAGGCAGAAAAGAAGTAATATAGACTGTATTAAGGAATACGGCCTTCGGAAAAAATATGATGAACTGATCAAACAGTATACATATATTCAGAAGGAATACCGGGATATCTTGATTCGCCAATATACGACTGAGGGTGATTATGTAAACCGCTCTGCCAGGGTGTTTAATTCGGATACGGAATTTATCAATAAATTTAATGAATTGGTTGACGAGTTGGTAAACGCAAAAAGGCATGACAGCAGCCTCCTTTTTCTTTTTATAGATGATATTGATTTAAGCACATATCGGTGTGCGGATGTAGTAAAGACCCTGTTGTCTTATCTGTCCAATGAAAATATTGTCACCTTCATTTCAGGGGATCTGGAGACATTTGAGGAAGCATTGACTTTAGATTTTCTCAGGCAGGAAAATGTGTTGAATAAGGATATTCTGGAGAAGGAAATAGGCAGTGACAGACTGATTGATAGTAAAAAGAACCTTGCATATGAATATCTTAAAAAAATTATTCCTCCTGCTTACAGGTACAATATTAAACATTGGTCTTTAGCGGAAAAAGGAAATTACTGTATTGAGGATGGGAAAGGGCACCAGACAGAAGAAGTTTTTCCGGCAGAAGTGCAAAGCGACAAAGGACAAAGGGCGGGAAAGACGCTTTCAGAGCTGCTGGTTGAGAAATTAAAAGGTTGGGTTGATCCGGCTTTTTTCTGTTATGCAGAGATTGGGGAAGATGCGGAAGGCCGCAGCCCAAAAGAAACGGGAAATCAAAATCTTCCATATACATATTATTTATTTGACACTACTTCTCGCGGCCTGAACAATGTTTATAACGTATTGGGCGAAATTTCTGTGGAAAAGAAAGAGCAGGGGAAGGATTATTCCAAGGAAAAGAAACTGCTGTTGGATACTATTATTTCTTCCAATAAGATTTATGACCGATATAGACACGATATCCAGTTTAAGTTCTTCCATATAGGGACAAATGCAGACAGCAGAGTGTTTTTTGATAATGCAGCAGCGGTTATCTATGAGGGGAGCAGGGGTGCAGGACAGGGGGATAATTCGCAAAGCCCAGAAGAAGACCGGGAAATGTATCACATAAAAAATCCCATAGAAAGATTTTCCCTGTTTATTTTGGTAGACTTTGCTGCCCGGCTTCTTTATGAAGTGGATCATTATGAAAAGAAGATAAAAGAAGATGGGTATTACAAAATTCTAAAGGATAAAGCAATGAAAGACTTGCTTTTCCATCCTATTATAGCAGAAAAGGTTATGGAGGTTCCCGATTACAGTTGGGAGAGTGAAGACGCGTCAAAATTGAAAAAAGAATCCCCTGCACTGGAAAATATGAAGCTGAAAGATATAAACAACAGCTTTCTCTTAAAGGGAGATTTGACCCTGAATCTGGCATATTATAAAAATCTTCCGTTAGACGGGATATTGAGGTTATATGAAAGATTATTGGAAGGATCAGATGAAGAGATGCTTGCCACAGCGGAATTAGAACAGAGTGTTATAATTGCTATATGGAGTGCCTTTTTATCAATAGCAAAGGTAAATGGGAAAGCCACATCAGAAATGATTGCCAGGTATTACTCTGTTTTTTGGAAAGAATTTGCATATATCCGTAACCAACTGTCAAGTTCTGTCACCCAGAACATTGTCTTAAGATTATTTGAGGATGAAATAAATGCGGTTGTCAAGAAGGAACCAAAGCCAGGGGAAAAAAAGGAAATGATACGGCTCCTGTCAAATACATTGGCCAGAATTTTGGCAGCGCGGGATGAGGACGAAATTGAAGAAGATTGGAAGGAAATCTGTTTTGATGATTTGTATGTTGTAGAAAAAAATAGGGAAGAAAAAAAGATTGAAGAGGATACAGAAAGAGAAGGCCTAAAAAGACGGATACAAATTTTAAAAGTTATAGATTCAAACATGTTGTGGCAGGCAGAAGTTGCGGGGAGTGTAGCTGATTATTTAAAAGAGATGGTAAAGAGATATCTTAGATTCATCAAAAAGGTGCTGGAAGAACAGGATAATTGGAAATTAAAGACAAGTGATGCTGATGGCAGTTGGCAGCAATTTGAAAAAGCAGATGTTGGTGTATCTAAGACGATAGCCAAACGTACACGCAATAATGTCAGGATGATTCTTAGCGAAAATAATACAGACTTCCAGAAAGGGATGTCCCTTGAGACATATCGGGCTGTAATCAGGAAGCTTGGGGAATTAGCCGGGAATAGGCTTGTCTGGTATGGGCAATCTGAAGCACAGCAGATTTTAAATGAATTGCAAAAGGCAACGGCCGAACCGAATTCCCAGGACTGGGATACCTGGATGGGTAAGCATTCCTATTTTGCGTTTCTTCTGCAATGTTATTATAAATATAAATTGGAAGCAGGACAGAGTGAAATGATTGTGCAGAATGCCCATTTGCTGTCAGATATAGCGAAAAAATTGCCAGACGCACATAAGGAGGCTGACAGGCAGACACTGGAGAATTTTATAGATGAATTGAACAAAGGCTTAGAGGATAAGATAGATTCCGAAGGCTTTGAAAAGTTATTTTCTTTATAGTTAATGGATATGCAGAGGTAAACATTATGATTAATGATTCTATTAACCGCTTTCTGGGCGTTTTATGCTATCCATTTACATCCATGGAGGCATTCCGGAAGGATCTTATCAATGAATATATTCTTGCTGTAAGGGCGGGAGAGGAAAAGAAAGCCAAAGATATACGGAAACGTCTGAAAAGCCAGCTGGCCAGTTATATCCGTCAAAACTATACGGTCTATTCCTATGATGAAATATATCTGTACCTGGAAAAATGCTACTTTTATTATGGTTATGCTGATGGCGCAGAGGGCTTTGGCAATGCTTTAGGGCTGTATCAATATATTATGGAAAAGATGGCGGCCGCTTTCATTTCACATAGGGACGGACGGATCGTTTTTAAATATTGGAGAAACAAAAATGATGAAGAATTATTTGGGGGATTCGCAAATAATAACAAGGTGACTTTGTTCCATAGCCTGAACTGCCATATTCCGTTGGATGTGATTGCGATTGTTTATATGATCATTAACCAGAAAAAATTGGATAGCAGATGCCTGGATTACTTCTATGGAAATATAGAAGTTGCTGATCAGCAGTTGGCGAAAATTCTGGAAAAAGGGGTTGCCGAGAACCATCTGCACAAAGGAGTGTCCAGAACATTCCCAAGCATATGGGATTCATTGATGGCTCCGCTTACGGTAAAAGACAGCAGATATTTTTGGGGGCGGAAATTTATAGACGGCACGGAAGAAGAAAATAAACGGATGATATTTTACATATTGGGCTGTGGAATTGCCAGGGCATATCTGGCTTTGGAAATCTCATCTGTTTTGGCTAAGGGGCAGCGGCCTGGACTGGATGCATATGGAGAAGAAGTAGGGGAGCTGATTGAAAAATTTCAGGAAGGGGAGATGTTCGAGAAATTTTTCAGGGACAATTATCAGGATAAGAATGAAAAAGAAATCACCACTTACTATACAGGGCTATGGGACAGCCTTGAAGGGATCCAGCAGAAGGCTTTTTCCAGTGAACGTTTTTGTACATCTATCCTGAATGAAGATTTTGAACTTCATACGATTGATGAAAATGTTTTTTTATATTATGCGTTATACATGATGAGGAATGAAGAAATAGCATGGGATATGAAACAATGTATAATGCAGTATTTAAGGGTCAGGAATTATTTGTTCCATGTGAGTGTGCAGCAGAAAACAATAAAAGGATTGGATTATTTTCAGCAGGAGCATTATCGTGTGAATTCTGCCTTGAACCATGTGAATATTAAAAATTTCTGGGAAACTGCAATGCGGGAACAATTACAGAACCAGGATTTATATAAGGTGGAATTCCGGTCTTCCATGCCGGTGTCTTATGCAAAGTGCAAAATGGAAATACTGGATTTTCTGAAGGCGTATCAGAAAATATTAAAGGAAGATTACTCTTATTATGATGATGAAAAAGAGGAATATATCCTCTATCGCAAAATTCCACAGGTGGGATTGGTGGTCCATTTGCTGAAAAAGCCGGATGCATCGGTGCCGGAGAAATGTTTTCAAAACGGAAAAGCAAACTGCTCGTATTTTTATTATGGCGAACTTCAGAAAGAATATAAAGAGCAAATCGAAAATTTGATTCAACTGAGGACAGAATACAGCGAATTGAGCAGATATCTGGTGGGGATAGATGCAGCAAGCCTGGAAAATTCTACGCCGGTCTGGGTATTTGCACCGATCTATGAACAGGCAAGAGACAGCAGCGTTGAAAAGATCGGAAGGAGAAATGAGTACGGAGACTATACCCAGAGCCTGGGCTTTACTTTTCATGCGGGAGAAGATTTCCGGCATATTCTGTCAGGGCTGAGAAGAATTGACGAGGCTGTGGAATATTTGAAATTTCATGCAGGAGACCGGATTGGGCATGGGATTGCCCTTGGCATTTCAGCCAGGGAATGGAAAAATCAAAATCCTGTCATAATCATTCCCCAGATAGAGGCGTTGGAAAACTATCTTTGGGCATATGATACATTGAGTAAAAATTACAGTGATTTTCAGGCCACTATTTTAGCATATATGGAAAAGAGGATTTATGAGCTGTCTGGGAAAATCTATGGCAATGGAAAAGAATGTGTGGAAAGGGAACCGGAAGGAGTTGCATTGGAACTTCTGATATCAGGTTACCATAGATTATTTGCTTGCCAGAATAAAGAAAAGGAATATGAAATAGTAGAAAAGGAATTTTGCAACAGGATATGCTCAGGGGAAAAAATCCACTGGGATCCTATGCTGCTGGCAGCGGCCAGGCACTGCAAAAAATTTGTGAAGGAGATGGACAGGCCCATCCATTATGAAATTACGGAACAGGATTTGCTGATTGTAGAGGAACTGCAGAAAATATTGAAGAAAAAGCTGGGGAGAAAAGGTATTATTATAGAAGTAAATCCTTCTTCCAATACTGCGATTGCTGATTTGGATGTAGTGGAGGCAAACCAGTTATATCAGATGAATCAGATAAACAATACCCAAAACGTAATTGTCTGCATCAATTCGGACGACCCGGCGGTCTTTAATACAAATGTATCAAACGAACTGGCATATATTTATTATGGTATGTTGGAGCAAAACATCAGCCGGGAGGCGGCGCTGCTATGGATTGACAGGTTAAGGAGGAATGGGATGGATAGCTCATTCATCCATCACAAGGAGCCGGATGAGCTGTTGGTGAGAAAACTAAATGAATTGATTGAAAGCATGTAGATTTTTTTTGGTATGATACTATCATCCCAACTATACAGAGATAATAAAAAGTGGTATCATAAGCGTAAAGCAAGCAGGGATTCTCAGGAAAGCAGGGGGGATAAAATTGAAATATTTGGAATCGATCCAGGAGACCGTATATTTGTCTGCGGGTAATGCGCCCCAATACCGGCGTATTATGCGGATCTTTTTTATAGAGTACGAAAAAATGCATTTTCAGTTATATAAGGAAGACGTATTAGAACTGCTCAGGGAGTACCCGGAGTTTTCGGGCTATTCTATGGAGCAGCTGAAAACAGATCTGGAGGCGTTGGTAGGATGGAAAAACCTTACCCCCATCCAGGATCCCAAAAGAGTTTACACGATCGCGGAATATAAAAATAAACAGTACCGTTATACCATGTCAGAATATGCAGTAGAAATAGAGAGAATGACGGTAAAGCTCGAAAACCTTTTCATGGACAGCGGTAATCTGTCCATGAATTATTTTGTACGGATCGAAAGTGCTTTGAATGAAATGGAGCAGAAGAGCCGACAGGAACTGAAAGTGGTGAACGAATGGTGGAGCAATTTACAGGAAGATTTTAAAAGATTAAACCGCAATTACCAGGATTATTTGAGGGAATTCTATTCCGGCAAATCAGATAAAGTTCTCAAATCTATTGAATTTGTCATACACAAAGACAGATTTATTTCTTATCTGCAAGAGTTTGTGCAGCAGCTTCAGAACAGATCCATACGCATCGAAAATACAATCAGGAAATTGCCCCGGCAGATGGTAGAGGGAGTATTGGAGCGGGTCATTGAGAGTGAACTGTCGATCCCACACCCGGATTCAGAGGTTCAGGAGCTAAGGGAGAACGCCATAAGGGAAAATATCTACGGAAAGTGGCAGAGCCTGTGGGACTGGTTTATCCCCACGGACAAGCACCCAAGCGAAAGCCAGAAAGTGCTGGACATTACCGATGAAGTCATCCGGAAGATCATACAGAATGCGGCCTTGATCGTACAGCTGCAAAACTGGGGGATCAGCCGCAAAGAAGACTACAAGAAATTCATCCAGATGTTTATCAAGTGCGAAAATGTGGAAGAGGCGCATAAACTTTCGGCACATGTATTCGGGATACAGCATGTGCGGCATTTTAAAGTAAACAGCCCCCGCACCACGGACAGCATAAACAGCGGCGTTTTTGATGAACAGCCATCGGAATATGAATTAAAGCCCCATACCAGGACATACAAGCCCAGGATACATAAGTCAGGTTTTGAAAGTAAAGCATTGGAGAAACTTGCACAGCGAAACCAATATCTCAAAAAATTGGAGGAAGACAGAAAGCTGGTCACGAAATATATCAAGGACGGCCAACTGGACATCAGCCGGATCGAAGACTGCATCTCGGTGGATACAAGGGAGACGCTCCTGCGTTGGATCGCACAGGCGAACCTGACGGCTTCCAAAAGCGGGCGGACAGAGTATGGACAGGCATTCCGCCTAATAAGACAGCAGGGAAGCCACATGCTCAAATGCGAGGATGGGGTACTGGAGATGCCCAGATATATATTACAGTTTAACGATTGAGGAATACCGGGTTTGTGCCTGCGCAGCATCACAAACTTGGCCATGGACGGTACAAAAATACAAAAGCAGCGCAGAAATGAGGGAAAATGGACGCGGCAAGGGCGTTAATAGAAAAATGTTGGATTGATAAGAAGAAGGACAAAGAACTATATACAAAGGTACGCAGGGAAATGCCCAAATGCCAGAGATTCTTCCGGGAGCAGTTAGGGTGGACGGTGATCAATAACGAACAGATATTGAAGGCTGAAAAGATCCCTGCCCATGCGGAAAGCTATATGGGCATTACAGATTTTACAGAGATCAGGGATTACTGCCTGTTTTGCGCTGTTTTGGCATTCCTGGAAGATAAGGAAGAACAGGAGCAGTTCCTGCTCTCAGAACTGGTAGATATGTTGGAACTGCAGCTAAAAGGGGTACTGGATGTGGATTGGATATCCTTTACCCAGAGAAAGTCCCTGGTAAGAGTTTTGCAATTCTGTGAGGACATGAGGCTGATAGAAGCATATGAAGGCAGCAGCAATAATGTGGGCAGCAGCATAGAACAGGAGATCCTCTATGAGAATACAGGGCTTTCCCGGTACATGGCGGTGAACTTCGCATATAGCATAGCTGATTTCCAGTCCTGGGAAGACTTTGAGAAACAACAAAATACCGAGGGCCAGGCAGACAGAGGGCATTACAGGGTCAACCGTGTATACAGGCAGATGGCCGCAGCGCCTGCCCTTTACTGGCGCTGGGCCGATGACCCGGATAGCATCTACCTGAAAAACCAGAGACAGTGGATACAGAAAAACTTCAGTGAATACTTGGGAGGGCAGCTCCAGATCCATAAAAATGCCGCTTTCCTGGTGATGGACGAAGAGGGATCCTTTGGGGAGAGACATCCAAGGGAAGCCATGCTCCCGGAGCTGGTCCTGCTCCTGTGCGGGCGGATCAGGGAGAAAGCACAGGAGGGTACCTGGGCGAAACGGCAGGACGGGTGCATTGTTGTCTCCACAGAAGAGTTCCAGGAAGAACTTTACCATTGCCGTGACAAGTACAGGACGGCATGGAACAAGGAATACAGGGAGATGGATGGCCCAAAGCTAATAAAAGCAGTTATGTCCTATATGGGCTCCTGGATGATGCTGGGCCAGTGTGATGGGGGGATCATTATTTACCCGGCGGCAGGAAAGATCATCGGCAGCTACCCCTCGGAGTTTGAGGCAAAGGAGAAGAACAGATGAGTGAGCGTTGGCATATGAACCGCATAGGATTCGTAAATTTCTGGCTGTATGATGAGGAAGTATTTTCTTTTGCAGATGGCAAACTGCTCCTGCGGGGGCAGAACGGATCAGGAAAATCTATCACCACACAAAGTTTTATTCCCTTTATACTGGACGGCGACAGGACACCCAGCCGGCTGGATCCCTTTGGCTCCAGTGACAGGAAAATGGAATACTATTTTCTGAACGATGGGGAGAAAGAGGAAGCCACCGGCTATCTGTATTTAGAGTTCCAAAAGGGGAACCGCTACCGGACCATTGGGATCGGCCAACAAGCCCAAAAGGGGAAACCCATGGGCTTTTGGGGGTTTGTCCTGTTAGATGGCAGGAGGATCGGATATGATTTTGACCTGTACCGGCAAGTAGGGAATGCAAAGATCGCTTATACGAAACAAGAGATGAAAAAAGAACTGGGAGAAAACAATCTGTACACAGAAGCCCAGAAAGAATATATGAGCCTTGTAAATAAACATCTATTTGGATTCCCAAGGCTGGAACAGTATGAGCAGTTTATACGGCTGCTCATAAAGGTCAGGGCACCCAAGCTTTCCAAAGAATTTACACCCAAAAAAGTATATGAGATACTAAACGACTCCCTGCAGACTTTGTCCGACGAAGACCTGCGGGCTATGGTGGATGCCATGGAGAAAATGGATGATATACAGGATAAACTGGATGGCCTAAAAAGAGCTTATAAAGATCTGCAGCGTATACGGGATGAGTATGTAAAGTATAACCAGTATATGCTGGGGCAGAAAGCTGCCGCATATCTGGAAGAAAAGGGAATGGTTGAAGAAGCCAGGGGAAAGCTGGAAGCGGAGAAGGACGAACTGAAGGGGACAAGGAAAAAACTGGAGGGATCCTGCCAAAGGGCAGGGGAGCTGAAAGCAGAAAAAAGCCTGTTGGAACGGGAGAGGGAAGCTATCGGGACAACGGATCTGGAGGAGGCGGATGAGAAACTAAGGCAATGCCGGAAACGCCGGGAAAGTGCAGAAAAGGAAATGGCACTGTATACCCAAAGCATAGAGCGGCACCAAAACGCCATACGGGAGTATGATGCCGCAGTACGTGAGATACAGAAGAATATCAGCGCCTATCAGAGGGAGATAGGGCAGCTTGTGGATGATATGGAGGAAATACAGGAGACCATCTGCTTTTCCGGGCATGGGCAGATCCCGGGCTTGTGCAACAGCCCCGATGGCTATGGGGAATGTAAGAAAATCAAAAGCCAGGTGGAAGAACTATATAAAAACGTGGAAAGGGCATGGGAGGAGCTGAAAAAGTTTAGGGAGATACAGATACAATGGGACGGGCTATCAGAACAGTGCAGCCTGCTGGAAGAAGAAAAAGCCCGGGCGTTGGGGCAGGTGAACGATGCGGAGAGGATGGAGGATGCCATACGGGACGATCTGATTGAGGCATACTATAGCCTGGAGCAGCACAATCAGGAATTTTACCTGCCCAAAAAAGAACTGGAACAAATAGCGGTATACATACAGAAATACCAGGGAATGGCGGATCATGGGAATATACGGGATCTTCTGGAGAACATATGGGAGGGAAAGAACCAAAAATTAGGGAGCGGGCTCTCTGGCTTAAAAATACAAAAAGACAAGCAGGCAGAATCTGTAAAAACCTGCCTGGAAGAACTAAAGGAATTGGAAAAAGCAACACAGACAGCGCCTGTGCGCAGAGAAATCCTCCAAAGCACAAGGAAAAAGCTGGCAGAAAACAATATTTCCTTCCTGCCTTTTTATGAAGCAGTGGATTTTACCCAGTCGGCCTCCATGGAGAACAGGGATCTGGTGGAATGTCAGTTGGAAGATGCGGGGATCCTGGATGCCCTGGTGGTGCCGGAGAAAGACTATGGGCGGGCAATGGAGGTCTTGGGGGAAGGGGCAGATAAGATACTCTGCCTGGAACATTCCGGGAAAATGGCATATGGGAAACTGGCAGCAGTAGCCGGGGATGTGGAACTGCGGAAGATGACGGAGCGGATCTTGTCCCATATGGGTGAGGAAGACGGCTGCCAGATCGTATTAAAGCCCAACGGCTATTTCAGGCATGGCGCATTAGAAGGGTACAGCATACCGGAAAAGGAAGCCTGTTACATTGGGGAAGCCATAAGAAAGGAGAAGAAGAAAGAACAAATCAGAAAAAAAGGGAAGAATGGCAGCTCCTGCAGCAGCAACTGGAAGCATTGGAACTGGAGATTGGCAGATGGGAGAAACGCCTTGAGATTTTGCAGGAAGAGTATCACAGATCGCCCAGGTTTGATGAACTGGACGAGGCAATTGCAATGAAGAAAGACTTAAACTGGAGGTTTGAAAAGTGCAGCGAAGAATGGGGGAAGAAACAGAAAGAAAAAGAAGACTGTGAGATCCGCAAAAAGCAGTGTGCCCAGCGGGTCATCACCAACTGCCGGGAGCTGCCTTACGAAAGAAACATAGAGAGCTATGGGGAGGTGCTGGGGGCGCTTGGGGAGTATAAGAGCCAGCTGGAATCCTTGCAGATGGCTGTAATGGGCTATGGGGCGGAGCAGGGCAGGGAAGCCATGCAAAAACAGCTGATCGGGAAAGAAGAAGAGGCCATCGATACAGAAGATCTCCATAAAAAGAAAGCAGGGCAGGAAATAAAGGAACAGAAGCTGCAAATAGCAAAACTGGAAGAATTCCTGAATGCACCAGAAAATAAAGAGAAAGCACAACGCCTGATAGCGATCCGGGACGAACTGCTCTTAAAAGACACGGAAGAACGGGAGTTAGACAGAAAACAGGCTGTATGGGAAAACACAATAAAAAGACTGGAGCCGGACATTGAGGCACAGGAACATAAAATGAGGGAGAAAATGGAGAAGGAGGCCCGGCTCAGGAAATATTTCGATGAGGAACTATCCCTGGGGCTGGTATTTGCCAAGGAAAATAAGACAATACCGGAAGCAGCAGAACAGGCAAAGAAGGGGATCCGGGAAGCAGACAGAAATAAGTCAGTGGCAGAGATCGTCTCAAGGCTGGACAAGACTTTCCATGAGAACATCGGAAACCTGGTGATCTACGGGACATTTATGGAGGAATGCTTCGCAGAGGGGACGACAGAGGCAATGGCGCTGCGCAGGCGGTATCGGATCGTCTCCTATATGCAGGGGCGGAAACTGTATTTAGAAGAATTTTACCAGGTCATCAAAGAGAGGATCGATGAGACCGAGCTGCTGATCCGCCAGAAGGACAGGGAGCTGTTTGAGAATATTTTGTCGGACACACTGAGCAGGAAGCTGAACATCCGCATTGCTGAAAGCAGGAAGTGGATCCAGGATATGTCTTCCCTTATGCGCAAGATGGATACTTCCATGTCCCTGACCTTTTCACTGGACTGGCGGGGGAAGTCCGCAGACGGGGAAGGGGAACTGGATACGGCAGAGCTGGAGAAGCTGCTAAACCGTGACAGGGAATTGATGGCGGCGGAGGATATCGAAAGGATCTCCGCACACTTCAGAAATAAGATCTATACGGTTAAACAGACTGCGGAAGAAAACGGCCAGATCTTAAGTTATTCTGACCTGGTAAGAGAAGCGCTGGACTATCGGAAATGGTTTGAATTCAAGATGTTTTACTATCGGAATGACGAGAATAAAAAAGAGCTGACCAACGGTGCCTTTAACCGCTTCAGCGGAGGGGAAAAGGCAATGGCCATGTATGTCCCTTTGTTTGCCGCGGTGAACGCCCAATATAAAAAGGCAGAATACGATGATTTCCCCAGAGTGATCGCACTGGACGAGGCTTTTGCAGGGGTGGATGACAAAAATATCAGCAGCATGTTCGACCTGGTAAAAAAATTTGATTTTGACTATATCATGAATTCACAGGTACTGTGGGGATGCTATGAGTCTGTCCCCCTCCTGCGGATAGCAGAATTGCTCAGGCCGGCCAATTCACAGGTAGTTACGGTGATCTATTATCTATGGAACGGAAAACAGAGGATCATTGAGGAACAGTAAAGTGGAAGAGAAGATGTTAGAAGAATGTGCCCTTTATTTCAGGAAGAATAAAGCATATTCCCGAATGTTCATGGAGATGAAAAAGAAATACATCAAATACGGGAAGCTTTCCGGAAAGATCTTCCTGGGGGATCTCACTGAGGCGGAATGCCGTGGGCTTGGTGCCGTTTTTGGGAAAAGCTTATTGCCCGGCGATTTTACCTTTTCTATTTCCCAGCTACAGGCGGCATTAAATGAGACAAAGTACTGTGACGTCAAAGTGGAGGCCCTGGTAGAAAAATATTTCAATGAAAAGATACTGTCAAGGAGCCAGAAGAGAGAAGAAAAGACGGAGCTGGGCCAGCGCTTCTGGGAGGCTTTGCTGCGCGAGGCAGGAAGCCGGTTTGGGGAGGGCGCCAAGGGGACTCTTTGGCTGGAGGCAGTATGGGGACAGCATAAATACGGCTATCAGATGATTATGAGGGAAAGGGAAAGATCCGGTGACGGTATAAAAGAAGTGCTTATGGAAGTGTGCAGTGCATTGGCATACCTGCCCCAGGGGGATGGGGGCGAAAAAGAAAATGTCAGGCTGGCTGTGCTGGGGGCGGAGATCACAAAGAATCCCCATTACTTTGACAGGAAGGAAGCGGCAGGCCGTTTGCTGGTCAGTGCCTTAAGCTTTACCTACAAGACAGAGGAACCGAAAGCACAGGAAGATGTTTTGGCGCTATATTATATGGCAGGGATCTCTCCTGATGATATCTCCAGTTCCACCACATGCTATGGGATCCATTTTTATGAGAAAGAAAAAGAACATGGCGCCTATCGCTGTTTTATTGAAAAAGGCGAAAAATATGTCCTGACGCTCTCCAATCTGAGCAGGCTCACAAGGGCAGAAAGCCACAGGAAGAAGGTCTATATCATCGAAAACCAGATGGTTTTTTCCCAGGTGTGCGAAGAGATGGGCGGGGAAGAATATTCGGTCGTGTGCACTTCCGGGCAATTAAGGACAGCCTCTTTGTTTCTGGTGGATTTGCTGCTAAGATCAGGGTGCAGGCTATATTACTGCGGCGATATTGACCCGGAAGGGATTGAGATCGCGGACAGAGTGCTGGCAAGAGGCCCCGGGCAGATTCTGCCCTGGAGAATGACAAGGGAGGACTATTACCGTTCAATATCAGATGAGATGCTTACAGAGAAACGTTTGAAAAAGTTGGACAAGATCGTAAATGCCCAATTGAGGGAGCTGGGGGAGCTTTTGAAAGCTGAGAAAAGGGCTGGGTATCAGGAGCATTTGATCGATTTGATGGTAAAGGATATCAAAGCCTAAAATCAGGATAAGGGCCATTGGCCGCCGCATGATTTGCCTATTGACAAATAATGGAGATAATAATACCATAATATTGGGGTCAAAGACCTTCATATAATACCTTGAAAATTTCATAAGACCTTATGGATTGCCAGATGTGATATACGATATCGGATAAACGTGTTGAAGTGTCTGACAGAGGGGACGATGTGCAGCAATTTTTAAGGTAATATAGGGAGTGCAGGGGATTTTTACCGGCTCTTTAGGCCCTATTGTTACAATATACTTATATGGGAGGCTATTGCCAGTCAAAAGCTCTCCCCCAAAACGAAAGTAGGAGGTTATAAACATTGAAACGACGAGTTCTTTCCGTTGCTTTAGCGCTGTGCCTGTGCATCTCTTCCCAGTCAGTGGTGTTCGCATCCCAGGGAGCAGACAGCAGTGCGAATGTGACCACTGGCCCGCAAGGGACTCCAACGCCTTCCCAGGCAGAGGACACAGAGGAACCGGATGGTGGGGAGGAAGCGGCATCTACCCAGGATGAGACACCAACGCCAGAAGAAGAAGGGGATAAAGCCCCGGCAAAGACCCCTGGGGAACCGGATGGCGCAGAGGAAGCGACAGCTACCCCGGATGAGACGCCAACGCCAGAAGAAGAAGGGGAGGAAGCCCCGGCAAAGACCCCTGGGGAACCAGATGGCGTAGAGGAAGCGACAGCCAGCCCAAGTAAAGCGCCAACGCCAACAGAGGAAGGGGAGGAAGCCCCAGCAAAGACCCCTGGGGAACCGGATGGCAATGAGGAAGCGACAGCGACCCCGAAAGCAACCCCCAGTGCGGAAGCGACAGCTGCCCCGGATGAGACACCAACACCAACCCAGGATGGAGAAGCTGTTCCTACAGGAACCCCAGGCGGGGCAACCCCCAGTGGGTATGTGAGTGCTTCCCCCCAGAAGACCCCCAGCGCGTCTCCCAAAGAGAGCATCCGGCCGACAGAGACCCCGCGCAGAAGTGGGTTTAGTGCGGAGGCCGGACGCGCATTGGATTACCCCGAAACCTTCCCGTCAGGTGAGGTCGATCCTACAGAGCTTACACCATCGAAAGTCCGTGAGGCCATGATTGCTCTGAAGGAGGATGAGAGATATAGGGAAGGTACGGCCTGGACTGACTTTGAGCCCTATACAGGTTCAAAACCTTACCGTTGGAAAGGGGGAAACCTTGGCGGAGACCGTATTGCTGCTACAGGTTGCGTAGCCTTTGCATTTACACTTAGCGATGCGGCATTTGGCAGTTTGCCCAACAGAATGTACGCCAAAGGTGGGTTTGGATATGAGGATATAAAGGTTGGAGATATCCTGCGGGTAAGTAATGATGCCCATACTGTGATCGTGCTGAAAGTGACCGATGCCGGAGTGGTTATTGCCGAGGGAAATAATAATAGTAAGATTCATTGGGGGCGAACAATATCTAAGGACGAGGTGATGAGCAATACAAGCCATTATATCACCCGCTACCCGGAAGATTATATCTCACCGGATGATCCAGAAGCCGATAAAGTAGACGGTTCCGGTTCCATTGGGGGGCTTACATGGAGGCTGACGAAGGCAGGGGTGCTGACCATCTCAGGCCAGGGGGCTATGCCAGATTTTAGCGGTGTGGCAGACCAGCCCTGGGGTGATAAGGGCAGCCAAATCCAGAAGGTCATTATAGAGGATGGCGTTACCAGTATCGGTTCCAGTGCTTTTTGGGACTGTGGGGTCTTGAGTGTAGAGATCCCCTCCAGCGTGACCACGATTGGCAACAGTGCTTTCCGGGGATCCTCTCTGATTTCCGTGGCGATTCCCTCCAGTGTGAAAACCATTGGTGATAGTGCTTTCCGGGCATGTGAAAATCTTAGTTCAGTGACGATTTCCGAAGGGGTGGAAACGATTAATCAAAATGCCTTTAATGGTTGTATTAGTCTCACATCCATAGCCTTGCCTGCCAGTATTGGGGAAGTAGGAGCTGGAACGTTTTTTAAGTGCACGGAAATGACAAGCGCAACATTTGCCAGTGGCGGCAAACAGGTAACATTGGGCGATAATCTGTTTTCAAGCTGTTGGAAACTAACCAATGTAACACTGCCACAGAATATAGACCGTATTAGTGATGGGATGTTTCAGAGTTGCATAACGCTTACCAGCGTAGTAATTCCGCAAGGTGCGGAAAGTATTGGAGAGAATGCTTTCGCTTCTTGCTCCAGATTGTACAATGCAACAATTCCTGACAGTGTAACGATGATTGGGAGGAGCGCGTTCCAATCATGTAATGTGTTGGCAAATATTTATTTTACCGGTACCGAAGCGCAGTGGAACAGTATAAGTAAAATACTGACAGGGATATCGGAAGCGGTGACGATTCATTATGGCTTCATCCCTCCTAGCCCGTCCCCGACCAACACTCCTGGCGCAACCCCATCCCCGACCAATGCTCCCGGCACCAGCCCGGTTCCGACCAGCGATCCTGGCGCAAGCCCGGCTCCGACTAATGCTCCTGGCACCAGCCCGGCTCCGACCAGTGCTCCCGGCACCAGCCCGGTTCCGACCAGTGCTCCTGGCACCAGCCCGGCTCCGACCAATGAGCCTGGTGCAACTCCGGTTCCGACACAGAATCCTGGTGATGACAATAATAGTAACCCAGGCGGAGACAACCCTGGAAATGGTTCCGGAAATACCTCTGATGGGAACAACTCAGGCAGTAATTCAGGCAATAATGCCGGGAATGATGAAGACGCTGATTTCCAAAGGGCTGAGAGCTACCCCAGGACTACAGCCGCCATTAATTCAGGCATAAGAGAGGTTGTGGAAACATGGAAACCTACGACGCCTGAGGACAAAAAACGGTATGCCTGCATGGGAAGGGAAGCTGTCCAGTATACTCCGTCAAAAGAGAATAGCTACCCGGTTGCCATAGAGAATGCAATACAGGGGCCTATGTGCTTTAAGTCATTTGAGGCAGTCCTTGGGGATTATACTATAGGGAGGACATACAACATTTATCCCCCTTCCCGTAATACCTACAGCATGGATAAGGAAATAGAAATTACCCTGAAGATCCCGTCAGCTATTTACAGGCAGAACAGGGATTATAAGATGATCTGCGTTACGAAGGGTGGGCGGCCGATCGTTTATAATGATACGGACAATAACCCTGAAACAATTACAATAAAGACAGATAAGTTCTATGCTTTTGCATTGATCTACAAGTAGAAGCAGAACGGGACAGATCCAATGATTGTATAAAAGTAGCCTTGAATGGGGCGCTTTTATACAATCATTTTTACAATAAGCCGGATCGCGGAGCGTGCCGGCGTTTGTTACAATAAGCCAGATTGCGGAGCGTGCCGGCGTTTGTTGATACAAACCAGTGGCAGGTTTGCCGGGGCTTTGCCCCAGGACAGCACAGCTCCCCGGCTTGGGCTGAAAGCTATGGGGACAACAGGGGGAGACAGCAAAGGAGACCGAAAACATGAAGAAACTGATTTTATTTATGGCACTTACACTTATTTTCACATTAGCTGGCTGCGGCACAGGGAACCGCAATGTGGCGCACCAGGAAGGAAACCTGATCGTTACAAACTATTCCAGCTATGAGATCAAAGATATAACGGTGACACATTCAGGAAAAACCGTTTCTGTTTCCCCGGAAGCGATCAAAGATACCCAGGTCTGCTATTTCACCATTGAGCCTGCAAAGGATTATATCTATACCATTTCTTTTGCAGATCATAAAGGAGAGGAGCATTCCCGGGAATTTACCAATGATTTTACGGAGGATGCCCAAATCCTGATTGCGGTACGATATGATGACAATGTTTGGGCCATTGGCTATGACAGGTAAAGAAGCCGTGCGGCGCCAGGCCGGGGATTAAAGGCCTTCCTCATCCAAAGGGGGGAATTCCATTTGCTCTTTCCGGTAACTGCCTGGGCTGGCGTGATAGTAATTTTTAAAAGCGGAAGAAAAATGTTCCGGGGAGGAATAGCCCAGCTCTTCGGCAATGGAGGCGATAGTCCTGTGCTTTTCCCCCAGAAGAATGGAAGCGGCAGACATGCGTGCTTCCGTTTTTTTCTGCTGGAAAGTCTTGCCATAGTAATCCTGCAAAAGCCGCTGGGTCTGCCGGGCACTGAGTTTCAGGCGCTCTGCAAGGGCGTCCAGGGAAAGGTTCCGGTATTCATAAAGAAAGTATTCTTCAATGATCACAGATTTACTATTATATAGGTCGTTTTCCGCAAAAGAGTATTCTGGCTTCTTCTCCTGCCCATAATCCCGCACCAGATAAATGATAAGCTGTGAAAGCAGCAGCTCCACCTGGTTTTGATAACCTGTGTACTGGTGTTCCAGCTCGCCGAAAAGCTGTTTCATGAGAAAGTGGATTCCCTGCATATCCTGCCCGATCCAGAAACGGGTGGATAAAAAGGCATCCATAAGAGGGGAACGCCCCCTTGCCCGGGAAGAGCCGGGGAACCTGAAATAGACGCAATATTCCTGCATGGGGTCGGATAGGACCGGCGACTGGGCGTGTACCACATGGGGGCCTGTCACAAACAGCGTGTTGGGGGAAATGTCATAATAGATGCCATCTGCTTTCAGCCTGCCGTAGCCTGCGGGGATATAGTGGATCTCATAACACCCGTTTCCGTGGCTGTGGGAGGGGATGACCCGGGTGAAGCGTTCAAAAATGATATTGGGCGTATGGACGAAGACCCCGTCCAGGGAAAAGTGAAGGTCTATGTTGGCGTACTGTGTTTTCATGGGCGCTCCTTTTGGGCAGTTTTTGGCCGTAGCGTTAACCGTAAAATGATTATAACAGATATCCTTCAAAAACACGACATTTTTTTGTGAAAATAGGCATCTTCCAATCTGGTATCCAGGAAGAGATGGGGTATACTGATATCAGATACAAAAACAGTAAAATGGATGGTTTCATTATAGGAAGGAGAGGCTACAATGGCGGTAAAAATGATGATGAAAGGGGCTGTGCTGCCGGGCAACAGCACAGTAGAGCTGAAGGATTTTGAGATTCCAAAGCCCGGCCACGGACAGGTGGTGATCCAGACCAAAGCCACTACCATTTGCGGCAGCGATATCCGCTGCATTTACAGGGAACATACGGGAAAAGGCCCTGAAGGCTATATCCCGGGAATGGTGGCAGGCCATGAACCCTGCGGCCTGATCGTAGAGGAAGGGGAGGGCCTAAAGCGGTTCAAAAAGGGTGACCGGGTAATCGTATACCATATTTCCGGGTGCGGCGTATGTAACGACTGCCGCCGGGGATATTATATCTCCTGCAAGAGCAGATTCCGCCAGGCATACGGCTGGCAGCGCAACGGCGGCATGGCACCCTATATCCTTGCAGAGGAAAAGGATCTGGTGGCCCTGCCGGATGCGCTTTCCTACAAGGACGGCGCACAGGTGGCCTGCGGCTTCGGTACAGTTTATGAGGCCATCGAAAAGATCGGGATCTGCGGCAACGACGCAGTGCTGGTGACGGGCCTTGGCCCTGTGGGCTTGGCCGCCCTTATGCTTGCTAAAGCCATGGGCGCGAACAAACTCATCGGCGTGGAGATGAACGACCACCGGATAGACCTTGCAAAGAAGCTGGGGCTTGTGGACCTGGCAGTAAAACCGGGAGAGAATGCCCTGGCGGAGATCCTGGAGGCCACAGGGGGAATGGGAGTAGAACGTGCGATTGACGCTTCCGCCAGCGATGCAGGAAGGCAGCTTGCCATCCGTGCTACCAGAGAATGGGGAAAGATCGCATTTGTAGGGGAAGGGGGAACCTGTACCTTTAACCCCAGCCCGGATATCATCCATGGGCAGAAGACGATCTATGGCTCCTGGGTAACCTCGCTTTGGCGGATGGAGGAACTGGTGGAGAGACTGGTGCGTTGGAACATCCATCCGGAGGACCTGATCACCCATGAGTTCCCCCTGGAAAAGGCAGCAGAGGCTTACAGCCTGATGGCAAGCGGCCAGTGCGGCAAGGTAGCGGTAGTGTTTGATTAAAGGATACAGGCAAAAGGAGACGAAGATGGAAGAGAAATTAGAACAGTCCCTGATACCCAAAAGGACCTTGCCCGGCGGGGAACAGATCCCCTGCATGGGGCTTGGCACCTTTGGTTCGGACAAGTACGGGGCGGATAAGGTCTCAGAGGCGGTCTTTGGGGCCATTAAATACGGATACCGTCTCATCGACTGCGCTTCCGTGTACCAGAACGAAGCACAGATTGGCCAGGTCTTCCGGAGAGTGTTTGCAGAAGGGGTGGTAAAGAGGGAAGAGCTTTTTGTCACATCCAAAGTGTGGAACGACAAACACGGAGAGGGGGAAGTGATCGCTTCCTGCGAAAAGAGCCTGGAAGATCTGGGGCTTTCCCAGATCGACCTGTATTTCGTCCACTGGCCTTTCCCCAACTACCATGCGCCGGGCTGTAGTGGGGACGCCAGAAACCCGGATTCCAGGCCGTTTTCTGTGGAGGAGTTCATGGGCACATGGCGTCAGTGCGAGGCTCTTGTGGACAGGGGGTTGGTACGTTATATCGGCATGAGCAATATGACGGTCCCCAAGCTGGAGGCAGTATTGCCTTTGTGCAGGATCCAGCCAGCAGCTTTGGAGATGGAGCTGCACCCTTCTTTCCAGCAGCCGGAGCTGTTTGACTATGCAGTCTCCCACAACATCCTGCCCATCGGATATTGTCCCATCGGTTCCCCCTCCCGCCCGGAGAGGGACCGGACCGAAGAGGATGTGGCGGATACGGAACTGCCCTCAGTGGCTGCCGCAGCTAAGGCACATCAGGTGCACCCGGCTGTGGTCTGCCTGAAATGGGCGGTGCAAAGAGGGCAGGTTCCCATTCCCTTTTCCGTAAAGGAAGCACAGTACATTTCCAATCTTCACTGTACTGTGTGCGACCCGCTCACCGACCAGGAGATGGAAGCCATCCGCAAGGATGATAAAGGCTGCCGCCTGGTAAAGGGACAGGTCTTTTTGTGGGAAGGTGCCAAAGGCTGGGAAGACCTCTGGGACCTGGACGGCAGGATCACCCAATAAAACCATACATTCAGGCAGGTTCTATTGACATAGCCCTGTTTTACAAAGCAAAATGGGTAGAGCTAACAATTTAGCTTTGCCCATTTTGTTTTATTATGGGCTTTAGCCTGTTAAACATGACGGAGTTTTTCGTGTTCCGAAAAACGGAGTCGTGTGAAACAAAAAAGGGGCTGTCGGTTAATACCGATTTTTAAGCTCTAAAACTTAAAATACGAATCTCCCATAGAAATCAGTGTTTTTCACACATGACCTTCTGCGGGAGATTCGTATTTTTTCTTTTCTATATGTATTTTGGGGCGCAAAAGACCTCAACTGCATTTCCCAAAACACTCTTTTTCTAAGCAGTCTTTTCTTCCGTTTTTTCTTCAAATTTTTGGATTTTATCATGAAGAAAACGGTGATATTTATTTATATTTCTTCCAATCGCATACAGCATGAATTCTTTATATACTTTTTCGGATGTCCGGTAGTTGAACCGGCGGAAGCTATCGTTTTCTTTGGTATCTCCAAAATGCCCTTCTGTCTGTATGGAACGGATTTGCCGATTTAGAATCCCTTTCTCACTTTGGATGTTTGCATGGGATTCTTCTTTCAAGGTTTCCCACTGCCCATTGATCTTCATGACTTTATTTTTCTCAGCATCTTTTTCAGCATTATATTTATAAAGACATTTCGCTTTGTGCCCACAACCACTGCAGTCTGCACATCCATACACCTCAAATGTTTGTGTATAACCTGCCTGTTCTCTGGTTTCTGTATGGATATGATGTAATTCTCTTCCGCCATGACAAATATAATACATTTCATCTTCAAACACCTGCGTTTTCATGTTATAATACTTTCCGATATCTTCTGTATAAGCACGTGTTTTCCGCTTTTCATGATCCTGCGGCTTAATGTAACTGGATATCCTATTTTCCTTCAAATACAGGAGGTTCTTCTCACTGCAATAACCACTGTCTGTTGTTACTTCTTCCAAGATCTCCCCGAATGCGTCTTTATGCTTTTCTAAAACCGGAATCAGCGTATTATAACCTGTCCGGCCAACTGACATAGGTATGGACAATAAAATAATTCTCTACTGCAATCTGGACATTATATGCAGCTTTTAACTGCCCATTTTTCATATGGTCATCCTCCATCCGCATAAAGGTGGCTTCCGAATCTGTTTTGGAATAGCTGTTCCGGCCATTTCCCATAATCTCAAAGCGCTCTTTATATCCCATAAGACGTTCGCCGCAGGCTTCCAATTCTTCATATAGTTTCTGGACCTCCGGTTTCCTTTTTCCTTTCCCAGAAACAAAAGAAATCTGTTCCTGCTCCGCGATCTGCGTCAGGTTTTTCTGGAGTTTCAGGATCTCCAATGGGGAGCAGTTATTGATCTCAATGATCGTATGATTCGGCAGCTTTTTATGTTTTGTCAGTTTTCGCTTCCGGTTCTTTTCAATGATATCCCTTACTTTGTCCATCCCTTCGGTCACAAACATATGTGCATGCGGAATATCATATTTCACACCATATTCATTTTCATCAATCAAGGTGTTATATTTCTGGTACAAAGAATCAATGGTATCTAATAATCCTGCAAGATGGTAATTGATGGCTCCTCTCCATACAAAAGTATAGCGGTTTGCATTGGCCTCTATTTTTGCCCCATCAATAAAAAGGGATTTCAATGTAACCAGCCCTTCTTTTTGCAGGCGGCGCAGGAACTGATAATTCAGCCCATCCAGTACATCAGAAGTTAGTTTTTTATTCTTAAATTCATACAAATCGGATAACCGCTAAAAAATGCTTGCGGCACTTTAGAGATTGTGGTATATTGAATATAAAGACGGACATCTGCGTCAACAGATGCCCACCAGGAGCTACCGATAGACGGTTAGCCCGATTATTTAGTCACAAAATAGCCGTAACCTTTGGTCGGGTGGGCGGCTATTTTTGTGTCTTGTTATTATCTT
>CAJTVD010000029.1:26789-45004 GCA_910579495.1 uncultured Lachnospiraceae bacterium | reverse complement strand
GCCTGTATACTGCAAAAAAAATTATCACACCCCCCTTTAACGTGGTATAATAAATTGGCCTGATAACCAGGCCCGGTTTGGGAATGCGCAGGACCAGCGCAAAAAGGAGGAACATATGAAACGGAATCTTATTTTTCCTATATTAAGTATGACGTTGGTACTGGCTGCCTGCCAAAAGGCCCCGGCGGAAAACCAGGACGGAACCAGTCCCCCCACGGCACCAGGGCCCTACCGCCAGCTCTACAGCCAGGCTGTAGAAGAAATGCCCGGGGATGGCACTGTGTTTTCCCTGATTTATTTAAACGGGGACGATATCCCGGAGCTGGTTGTGGAGGGCCAGGGCACCTATTCCATTTATACCCTGAAAGACAATACCATATTTTGCCTGGCAGATACCCTGTGCACAGTGGAGCTGTCCTATTTTGAAAAAACCGGCGTGATCGCCAAATTTGCCCGCTGGAACGGAGGCGGCGACGAGGGCGGGTACAGCCATTATTACTATCAGGTATCCCCGGACAGTACCCTTACGGAAGATACCGTGCCTGTACTTAGCTACAGCTATGATGCCATATATAACGAAGACGGCACCTATTCAGGGGAAGGGGCTACCCTTTATTACCATATGGGGCAGGAAATAGAGGAAACAGCCTATCAGGAAAAGCTCTCCCAACTGGGGATCGCCGGAGGCGCCGGCACTGCCTGCCTGGAAAATGCCCTGGGGAAGGAAGAACTGAAAAATTTATTGCGAAGCGGTGCCTAATGTGTGATAATAAATCTGTGAGGATTTTATACGTTAACGATACAAAGAGGTTAATTCTATGAGCAGCAATCAGAATTGGAACAACACAGGAGAACAAATGAAGGAAGCGCTGTCACAGGCCCTGCAGAGCGGGGATTTCAGCAATTTGAATTCCTTGGTATCCCAGACTGTGACAAATACCTTAAATGAAGTCGGAAAAGAAATCGGAAAACATATTCCCTTTGGTGAAAACCAGAAAGGGGAAAACCCTGGCCAGGCCCCTGGCCCTATGGAGGGCGATTACACAGAGGATCCCCCGGAGGATGTCCCCCTGTGGCAGAAAGCCAAAGAACGGGCGCTGAAAGAGAAGGGACGGCAGGAGGAAAACTGGCAAAGGCACATCAGCCGCCAGAAAGAGCAGATGCGCCAGCGGATGGACCAGCTAAAGTGGCAGGCAGGGCAGGCAAAAGGCCAGCCGGGAGCCCCATCCCCCAGGCCCAAAGCCCTGCCCCGGGTACAGTTCCGAAAGGTGGGCAAAGTCTCCAACGTCCTTTACCAGGTATTTGGGGGAATCGGCGTAGGCGTTACCGGCATCATTGCTTTCATCCTCCTGCTGGTCCAGTTTGCCGGTGTGGAGACCAATGCAGCCGGATGGCTCTTGACCCTGCTCTTCCTGGGATTTTTCTTTGGCATGATCCAGCACGGCATCGGGCAGCGGGTACGCCTTAAACGGGCGGAACGTTATATCCAGCTCTGCGGCGGAAAAATGTACGGTGAAATCGAAAAACTGGCAAGGAGCACCGGCAGGAAAGCCCGCTTTGTGAAAAATGACCTCCAGAAAATGTTACGGCTGGGCATGTTCCCGGAAGGGCACCTGGACGAACACAAGACCTGTATCATGCTAAACGATGAGGTCTACAGGCAGTACCTGGAAACAGAGGAAAACCAAAAGCGCCTGGCACAGGCGGACAAAGCCCCCTCCCAGCCGGAAGCCGCCCCTGAAAACAGCGAAGGCACCGGCCAGCCGGAAATCACCGGGGAACAGCAGGCAGAGCTGAACACCATGGTAGCGGAAGGGATGGAATGCATCCGTAAACTGAGGGATCTAAACGACCAGATCCCCGGGGAGGCCATCTCAACGAAATTGACCAGCTTAGAAAGGCTCCTGCGGGAGATCTTTAACAGTGTCCGGGAGCACCCGGAACAGATGCACCGGATGCACAAGCTGATGGATTATTACCTGCCCACTACCTTAAAACTGGTGGAGGCTTACGAAGAATTTGACCGGGTAAGCGCCCCGGGGGACGACATCATCGCCGCAAAGGCGGAAATCGAAAATACATTAGATACCATCAACCAGGCATTCCGGGAGCTTTTAAACAACCTCTTCCAGGACGCAGTGTTCGATGCCACTACAGACGCCCAGGTGCTAAAGACCATGCTTGCCCGGGAAGGCCTTACCAACCATATGAAATTATAATAGATTTTAACACCATTCAAATATACCAACTTAATTGTACGGAGGAAAACCAATGAGCAGTAACTTAGATGACATGTTAAAGGAAGCCCCTTCCTTGACCCTGGATCCCTTCTCCCAGATGGGAACAGAGCCGGAAGCCCCGGCCGTGAAGGAAGAAGAGCCCAAGATCCCTGAAGTGGTGCTGACCCCGGAGGAACAGAAAATGGTGGATGCATTCGCCTCCCAGATTGATATTACCAACACCCAGATGGTGCTCCAGTATGGGGCGGGGAGCCAGAAAAAGATTGCCGACTTTTCGGAAAATGCCCTGAATAATGTACGCACCAAGGATATGGGGGAGATCGGGCAGATGCTGGCGGATGTGGTGGCAGAGCTGAAGGATTTCGACGGGGAGGAAGAGGAAAAGGGCTTTCTGGGCTTTTTCAAAAAAAGCAGCAATAAGCTGGAAAACCTGAAAATAAAATACGACAAAGCGGAAGGCAATATCAACCGCATCTGCAAAGTGATGGAAAACCACCAGGTAACGCTCCTGAAAGACGCCGCCATGCTGGACAAAATGTATGAGCTGAACCTGAACTATTTCAAGGAGCTGTCCATGTATATCCTGGCAGGCAAGCAGAAGCTGGAGCAGGCCCGTACCCAGGAGCTGCCCAAGCTCCTCCAAAAGGCGGAGCAGAGCGGGCTGCCTGAGGACACCCAGGCAGCCAACGACTATGCCTCCATGTGCGAACGCTTCGAGAAAAAGATCTACGACCTGGAGCTGACCAGGACCATCTCCATGCAGATGGCACCCCAGATCCGGCTGATCCAAAGCAACGACACCGCCATGTCGGAAAAAATACAGTCCACCCTGGTAAATACCATCCCCTTATGGAAAAGCCAGATGGTCATCGCCATCGGATTGAACCATTCCAGCGAAGCCGCCAGGGCCCAGCGGGAGGTAACGGATATGACCAACGCCCTGCTCCGGAAAAACGCGGAGACCCTGAAAATGGCTACTATCGAGACTGCCAGGGAAAGCGAGCGGGGCATTGTGGATATTGAGACCCTCACCGCCACCAACAAGACCCTGATCAGCACCTTGGACGAAGTGATGAAGATCCAGGAGGACGGGCGCGCCAAGAGAAGGAGCGCAGAACAGGAACTGGGACGGATCGAGGAAGAAATGCGCCAGAAGCTTCTTTCCGTCAGCCGGGTCTCACGGCAGGCTTAGCCCATAAAATATTTGCCCTCCACCAAGAAAGCCCGGAGCATTGGCCTCCGGGCTTTCTTATGGGCTTCCAGCCCAGATCCTGCCTTCATTATCTATATTTTTTCAATGCCCAGGGTAACCTTCTCCCCGTTTACATTCCATTCCTTCATAACCGCAAGCTCCCTGTCCGTCCCAAGCTCATCCGCCAAAACCTTTACGGAGATGGCTTCCTGGTTGGCATTTACAATTTCCGCCACCTTTCCATTGCCGTTCACGGACACACGGATATGGTCCATCACCTCAAAGCCTGCCTCCTTACGCATGGTCTGGATCTTGCTGATCACCTCATATACAAACCCCTCCTGGATCAGTTCCGGGGAAAGGTTGGTATCCAGCACAACGGTCACACGGCTATCCCCCTCTGTGACAAAGCCAGCCTTCTGGGCTACGTCAATAAGCAGGTCTTCCTCTGAAAGGGATACCGCCACGCCATCCGCCTCAAAGGCCAGCGCCCCCTGCTCTTTCAGGGCCTTCATCGCCTCCGTCCCGTCGATCTCAGATAAATATTTCCGGATGCTGCCAAGCTGTTTGCCATATTTGGGCCCTACGGTGCGGAGCTGGGGCTTGAAACTGTAGGTGGTAAGGCCGCTCACATCCTCCTTGAACACCACTTCCTTGATGTTCAGCTCATCCTCCACGATTTCCTTAAAATACCCCTCTAAAGGCTGCGCCGCTTTCACGTACATGGTGCCAATAGGCTGGCGGTTCTTGATATTCGCCTCATTACGTGCCGCCCGTCCCTGTACCACAATGGCCAAAACTTCCTCCATATCCTCTTCCAGCTTCTTATCGATCATGGCTTCCTCCGCCACAGGGAAATCACATAAGTGAATGCTCTCCGGCGCCTCCTTGTCATTGCTCCTTACCATGTTCTGGTAAATCTCCTCAGCCATAAAAGGAATCAGCGGTGCGGCACACTTACAGATCTGAACCAGGGCTGTATATAAGGCCATATAGGCATTGACCTTGTCCTGCTCCATGCCCTTTGCCCAGAAACGTTCCCGGCAGCGGCGCACATACCAGTTGCTCATCTCATCCACAAAATTATCCAGCACCCTGGCAGCTTCAGGGATCCGGTAATTGTCCAGATGCCCATCCACTTCCTTGATGGCCGTATTTAATTTCGACAGCAGCCATTTGTCCATCACAGGCAGCTTTTCATATGCCAGGGTATGGCGGGTAGGGTCAAACCCGTCGATCTGTGCATAAAGGATAAAGAACGCATAGGTGTTCCACAAGGTTCCCAAAAACTTCCGCTGCCCTTCCATCACCGCCTTGCCGTGGAACCTGTTGGGAAGCCAGGGAGCGGAGTTGATATAAAAATACCACCGGATGGCATCCGCCCCGTAGGTGGCCAGGGCATCAAAAGGATCCACTGCGTTGCCCTTGGACTTGCTCATCTTCTGCCCGTTCTCGTCCTGCACATGCCCCAGCACGATCACATTTTCATAGGGCGCTTTGTTAAACAGCAGGGTGGATTCCGCCATCAGGGAATAAAACCAGCCCCTGGTCTGGTCCACCGCCTCTGAGATAAACTGGGCCGGGAACTGGGCTTCAAACAGTTCCTTATTTTCAAAGGGATAATGGTGCTGTGCAAAGGGCATGGCGCCGGAGTCAAACCAGCAGTCAATCACCTCCGGTACCCGCTTCATGGCCTTGCCGCACTCCGGGCAGGTACAGATGATCCCGTCAATGTAGGGCCTGTGCAGTTCTACTGTCCGGGCGGCGGGATCGCCGCTTAACTTTTCCAGTTCTTCCCGGGAGCCGATAGCCCTTTGATGCCCGCACTCCCCGCACTCCCAGATATTAAGGGGCGTCCCCCAATAACGGTTACGGGAGATCCCCCAGTCCTGGATGTTTTCCAGCCAGTTTCCGAAGCGCCCCTCGCCAATGGATTCCGGTATCCAGTTCACCGTCTTATTGTTCCGCACCAGGTCGTCCCGTACCGCCGTCATCTTAACAAACCAGGATTCCCTTGCATAATAGATCAGGGGGGTGTCGCAGCGCCAGCAGAAAGGATAGTCATGCTCAAACTTAGGTGCGCTAAAAAGCTTCCCTTCCTTTTCCAGGTCAGCCAAAATATCCCTGTCCGCTTCCTTTACAAATTTGCCCGCATAAGGGGTCTCCTCTGTCATGTTCCCCTTTCCGTCAACAAACTGCACAAAGGGCAGGCTATACTGCCGCCCTACCCGGGCATCGTCCTCACCAAAGGCTGGCGCAGTATGCACAATGCCCGTACCATCTGTCATGGTAACATAGCTGTCGCAGGTAACGAAATGCCCTTTCTTTTTCTGCTTCGCCGCCGCTTCCCCGGTACAGGGGAACAAAGGCTCATACTCCTTATATTCCAGGTCTTTTCCCTGGCAGGTCCCCAGCACCTCATAGGCGCTCTCCCCTTCCTGGGCCAGTTTTCCCAGCACATTGTCCAAAAGCGCCTGGGCAAGGTAATAGGTGTATCCGTCCACAGCCTTCACCTTAGCGTAAACCTCCTCCGGATTCACACACAGCGCCACATTGGAGGGAAGGGTCCAGGGAGTGGTAGTCCAGGCAAGGAAATAAGCCTCCTCCCCAATGACCTTAAAGCGCACAATGGCGGAGCGCTCCTTCACCGCCTTGTACCCCTGGGCAACCTCGTGGGAGGATAAGGGAGTCTCGCACCTGGGGCAGTAAGGCACGATCTTAAAGCCTTTGTACAGAAGCCCTTTATCCCAGATCTGCTTTAATGCCCACCACTCAGACTCTATATAGTCGTCATGGTAAGTGACATAAGGGTCGTCCATATCCGCCCAGAAGCCCACTGTGCCGGAAAAGTCTTCCCACATGCCCTTATATTTCCAGACGCTCTCCTTGCACTTGTCAATAAAAGGGGCAAGGCCGTACTCTTCGATCTGCTCCTTTCCGTCCAGCCCAAGGAGCTTTTCTACTTCCAGCTCCACAGGAAGCCCGTGGGTATCCCACCCCGCCTTTCTGGGAACCATATACCCCTTCATGGTGCGGTATCTGGGGATCATATCCTTGATCACACGGGTCAGCACATGGCCAATATGGGGCTTGCCGTTTGCCGTGGGCGGCCCGTCATAAAAGGTATAGGCAGGGCCTTCCTTCCTGTTTTCCATGCTCTTTTTAAAAATATCGTTTTCCCGCCAAAACTTTTCAATCTCTTTTTCCCTGGCTACAAAATTCAAATCTGTGGATACTTTCTGGTACATTGCTTTCCTTCCTTTCTGAGAGATTTGGTAATGTGTGCACGGCCGTCTGTGTGCATAAAAAAAGCCGTCCGTAAAAAGGACGGGATGAAAACCACGCTAACCACCTGTTTACCCATACGCACCGATTATCCTACGGCTTAATATGATTTCCTTTAACGGAGGATCCCGGCAAGGCTTACTTGGAAAAGCATTTTCTTTCCCTCCTTTCAGCCCGCGGCTTCGAAGTGATCTTCCCTGTTTCCCTACTGATACCGGCTCCCACCATCCCCGGCTCGCTGTGACCTTCGGAAAACAGATACTGTCTTCATCATTGCCTTTTGGTATAAAATATATTTATTTCTGTGCTCTATACTAAAAATTACACCATGGATATGCATATTGTCAAGTATCTTTCACCACTTTCCATGGAAAGTTGCAAAAAAACGCATGGCCCACATTTCACTGTCCCATGCGCTTTTACACTGTTTTACTGATATAAATTGTTTCGTTGGTTAGGCTAACTGCATAACTTCCTTTTCAATTTCTTCTACATCATCTGATGTCAGTTCAGGAAAAAAAGCAGGTATTTCTTCAACTGAGATTCGCCCCTTTTTTAACATTGTTATCGCATTTTTTTTGGTGGTTTCTCTTGCCATATCTTTCGCATAAGTCCTCATGATCTGCTCATCATCAAATAAACTCATCATAATTGTCACTACCTCCACTTCCCTGCTGCTTAGATACTGTTTTAAAATATTCCTGTCCTTGCAAATACGGACCGTTTCTGTAACCGCTTGTTTTGTCATTCCATACCCTTTTATCTGCTGGTTAAAAACCTTACAAAAAACAATGTACTCATTGATAATATTGTCCTTATCACTTTCATATATTACCTTGGCTTTTATCTCAATATCAATATCTGCACCTTCAAAAAATTCTTGCGCTAAAGATATGATATCAGGTTTTCCCCCTTTATGTCCTGTGTATATCACATATAATTCAGGCTTTGGCATTTTTACTTTCTTGCTTTTATATAGGCTCTGGCTGGTCCGCTCAAAATATTCATGGTAACTCTGTGCCAAATACAACAGTATCCTGATCAAAATATTTACTGTCCATGAAGATTGCGCTTCTAAAAGCAGCAACAATTTATTATTGCCTACCATGACTCCTAAGTCATTATAGAGGTTGTCTGTCAGGACATTTTCTATTGTTACAATCTCCAGTGCATCCTCTGTCGCGTCTGGATCCTCTGGGTGTAATGTTCTATACAGTTTCAGCAAATTCTTTTTGTCCTGGAAAAGGTCTAAAAACACACTGTTTTTTGCGGTACGCTTTACCCTAACTTCCTGTGTCTTTTTTGTACCATCCGGCATCTTATCACCTCGATATCTAAAAATCTGTAGCATTTGATACGATATAGCCTACTCCTGCCATACTTCAATTATACAAAAAAACACCCGTCTTTACAATAAAATTCACATTAAATTTCTTCCTTCCTCCTCTTACGGGACTGAATCCCAAAAGCATAGGGCGTCGGCTGCTGTGGTGTGTCCATACTGCTATCTGCATTTTCCACTCCTTTTATATTTCCTTAAGACCATATCGGAATCTTATTGTTTGTGATAACGGGAATGATGTGGGAGGGATATTTTCCGCTGTAAATTATGGCCGTCCTCCCCGTACTTGACGCGATAAAGATTTTACAAAGACCTGCACCTGCCTCATTGAAAAAGTACAAAAAGCGTTGTAAAATAGAACTGGTCCCAAAAACCCGGCAACTAATTTCTGAAAGGTATTTTTTATGGAAGACAAAAAAGACAAACATATTTACCTGGAAGCCAACGGCGATTTCCGGATGCGCGAATTAGACAAGAGTGACCTGGAGCAATTTAATGCGCTGCTTCAATATGCATTCCAGGTAACCTCCTACGACTTATTCCAGACAGGCTGGGAACAGGATGAGATCAAATACGCCAAACGGCCTATTTTAGAGGAAGCCTATGTGCTGGGATGGTTTTACCATGAAAAGCTGGCATCCATGATCGTGGTCTACTCCATGAAAGTCAACATCCATGATGAAATTATGGACATGGGCGGCATCACCGGCGTCGCCACCTATCCGGAATACACCGGAAAGGGGCTGATCCATTCTCTTATGAAACACGTTCTTTCTTACATACACGAAAAGGGGATGCCCATTTCCTTTCTTTATCCCTACTCCATCCCATTCTACCGGAAAATGGGATGGGAAATCGTTTCCGATAAATTATCCTTTACTGTAAAGGACACCCAGCTCCCAAAGCCCCGTCCGGTTGGCGGGATGGTGGAGCGTGTCTCCCTGGATTCCGAAGATTATCACAACGTCCATTCCTACTTTGCCCTCCAGCGCCACGGCTGCCTGATCCGGGATAGTCTCTCCTGGGAGGAATACTGGCGGTGGGACAACGACGATATGATCGTTGCCGTGTATTACAACAAAGACCATAGGCCCCTAGGCTATGTAGTCTATTATATTGCCAACGATATATTCCATATCAAGGAAATGGTCTATCTGAATATTGAAGCCAATTACGGGCTGTGGAATTATATCACTGCCCACTTTTCCATGGTTGACCAGGTACAGGGGGACAATTACTCCGGCGAGCCTATGGCGTATCTTTTTGAGGACAGCGAGATCACGGAAACCATATCCCCCTATATTATGGCGCGGGTAGTAAATGTGCGGGATTTCCTGGAGGACTATCCCTACCAGATACAGCCGGAGGATTTTAAGATCCATTTTAAGGTACATGATAAGATGGCTCCCTGGAATGAGGGAGATTACATGGTTTCCTGGCATGAGGGGGAGACCCTCTGCGAGCAGGTGGAAAACAATCAGTCCATCAATGTGGTGGAGCTGGACGTGAACACCCTGACCGCCATGCTGATGGGCTACAAACGCCCCTCCTACCTATACGACCACGAAAAAATCCAGACAGAGTACTATATGCTTACCTGGCTGGAGAGGCTGATCCCCGTAGAAAAGCCTTACTTTTCCGACTATTTTTAAACCCGGGGAAGGGGGGCACCCCTTCCCGCCCATGATGGGCAGGCTGCCAGCTTCCGGTGCGCTGCCCTTATGCGCCTGCCCAAAGCAATTCTAAGGGGGTTATATGGCCAGCAATTCCAGCAGCTCCTCCTTTGAGAAGCTTCCGCTTCCAATATTCTCCCCGGAGAGCACCTGCTCTGCCAGCTCTTTTTTCTTCTCCTGCAGCTTCACAATATTTTCCTCTATGGTGTCCTTCATAATCAGTTTGTAAACGTTCACCACATTTTTCTGGCCAATGCGGTGGGCCCTGTCTGTGGCCTGGTTTTGTACCGCCAGGTTCCACCAGGGGTCAAAATGGATAACAATATCCGCGGCAGTAAGGTTCAGCCCCGTACCTCCTGCTTTCAGGGAAATGCAAAATACATTGGTCTGGTCCCTGTTAAAGTTTTCCACCAGCTCTACCCTCTTTTCCTTGGGGGTCTGGCCGGTGAGCACATAGTAGGAAATCTGCTCCTGGGAAAGCTTCTTTTGCAGGTTTTCCAGCATAGAGGTAAACTGGGAAAACAGCAGCACCTTATGCCCGCCTGCCACAGCATTCCTGATCAGGTCAAGGCACATGGAGGCTTTCGCCGAAGGGCTTTCATAGTTCTCATAAACCAGGGAAGGGTCGCAGCAAAGCTGCCGCAATTTGGTAAGCTCTGAGAGCACCTGTATTTTCCCGCTCTTAAACTCTTCCTCAGACTGCTTATCTATCATCATTCTCAGCCTCTGCACATGGGCGCAGTAAAGCTTCCACTGCTCCCCTTCCATATGGACATACATGCATTCCTCCAGCTTGTCCGGCAAATCCGTAAGCACATCCTTTTTCAGCCGCCGCAGGATAAAGGGGCGCACCATTTTCTGCAGCTTGCCCATAGCGTTTTCATCCTGGCCCTGCACTGCCGGGGATTCGATCTCCGCCCGGAAGCGCTGATAGCCATAGAGGAATCCAGGCATCAGGTAGTCAAAAATACTCCACAGCTCGCTGAGCCTGTTTTCGATGGGCGTTCCCGTTAAGGCAAACCGGCATCCCGCCTGTATTTCCTTAACCGCCTTTGCAGACTGGGTATTATGGTTTTTAATGTACTGGGCCTCGTCAAGGATCTGGCAGTAAAAAGCCATCCCCCCATACTCACTGATATCCCTTTTCAGCAGTTCATAGGAAGTGATCAGGATATCCCTTGCCTGGGCTTCCTGTATGATCCTTTTCCGCTCGGGTATGGTTCCTGTGACCATTTTTACCGGCAGGCTGGGGGCAAAACGGGCAAACTCGCTGTTCCAGTTAAAGACCAGGGACGCAGGGGTAACTATCAGTGCCATCCGGTTTTCCTCTGCCCCCGCCTCCAGAAATTCCGACAGGAGGAATGCTATCACCTGCAAGGTCTTCCCCAGCCCCATGTCGTCCGCCAGTATCCCCCCGAAGCCGTTGTGCCGCAGGGTACGGAGCCAGGAAAACCCTGTCTTTTGGTACTGGCGCAGAACAGGATCCAGGCTGGCAGGAACCTCAAAGTCATTGTCCTCTATGGTCTTCATGTTCCTGATCAGTTCCTTAAAAGTCCTGTTGCGCAGGGCTGTAAGGTTTTGCTTGTCCCTAAGCTCCCCGTCCAGATAAAGGGCACGGTACTTAGGGACAGCCACATTCCCCTTTTTAAGCTGGGCACCCGTGAGGTTTAAGCCCTGCTTCAGGTCCAGCAGCGTCCGGATGCCCTCATCCTCACCGTTTACAAAACTGCCGTTTTTCAGGCGGAAATACTTTTTCTTCCGGTCATATTTGGACAGCATTTCCGCCAGCTCCTCGTGGCTCAAATCGGATGAGGCAACGCTCAGCTCCAGCAAATCCCCGGAAAGGGACACGCCCACCTCCACCTTTGAGCTGTGGATCACATTCATCCGTTTTAAGGCATCGGAAACATAGACCTCCCCCAGCTCCTGGAGCCTGGGGATTCCGTAAACCAGCAATTCATATATTTTCTCCTCATCCCCGGAAATGACCATGGCATTTTGCCCTTCATCAAAAGCGTTACAATAGGAAGAGACAATATTTCCCACCTGCATTTCCTTTACAACATCCCTTCCCCCTTTGTCCTGTGCCTTTTTATATACCTCATATTTCTTCTCCCCATAGACCGCCGTCACCTTACAGGTGATAAAATCCTTCTGGGGCGCGTCCAGATAGATTTCAAAGGAAACAGGCTCCACCCCGTAAGATGCCGGGTCAAAATCCTTCTTCTCACACTCGAAACATTTTTCCAGCAAGGGAAGGAGTTCCCTGCAAAATAAAGGCACGTCCTTTTTCGCCAGGAACACCTTCCGGTCCGGCAGCCCCGACATACAGGACAAAAAATCCTGAATCTCCCCAATCTCTTCCTTGTTTTCCCTGTAAATCAGCCCTTCCTTAAAAATAACCACATGGCGGGCGCATTGATACCCGAATACCCCGTCAATTTCAACTTCAATCCCATCCCTGTCCCCTGTTATCTTCATATGCCGGACCAGGTGCTCCTTGGCCATAAGCCACTTGCGCTCCCCCATACCGCAGACATTGACAGAAACAGGGCGTTCCCCCAAAAGTTCAAAAAGCTCTTCCAGCTCGGTTCCCCGCAGGGACAGCTTCCGGACTTTGGAATAGGAATTCCCATAAGAATAGCCGCCGTAGGAATACTGCACATAATGGTTTGCATTTTCCCTTACCCACCTTAAGATAAATTCCGCTATTTTCTGCGATACCGGCTCAAAGGCGCTGAGCATATGGACAAATTTGAGTTTTTTACCATAGGAATACTCCTGGTTCTGTTCTATATTCCGGGCAAACTCAAACACATCCTTCAGCACATACTTCATCTCTGTCCCAATTTTAAACTCCAGGAGCACGCTGCCAGCGTTACACTCAAAAATAGGTTCCAGCTCCACCCTCCCGTAAAGATCCTGCTGCAGCAATGGCACAGTGGCTTTCACTGTCTGGCGTTTTAGCAATTCCTTTATGGCAGGGGTGGTTTCCCTGATATGTACTTTGGGGGCCGGAAGCTTAAATTCCGGCTCCTTTCCCTGCCTTGGGGCCGGGTTTGGGGTATAGCCAAAAACCGTCTGCTGTCCATACTGCTTTTCTTCATATTTCAGGAGCACGGCCACACAATGCTTACAGATTCCGTTGTAGCTGTAAAAAGCCGGGCATTCACAGTAGCTTTCCACAATGTCGTCATACTCTGCATCATAAATCATCTCCACTGCATATCTTTTCCTTCCGCTGCCTTTTACAGCCGCCCTGATCTCAATTTCATCCTCATTGGCGGCCTCCGCTTCAAAGGAAAGGACCTCTCCTTTGCTGTAAATATCATACCCCCTGCCAAAAGTTATGCCATTAGTAAGTCTTTTTATGCTTTTCTTATTTATCACTATTTTTCCCTCTTCAGTGTGTGGTTTACCAAAGGCTCTTTGAACCCCTTCCCTGCCGTATCTTATCCTTTCAGTTTACCACAGGAAGATATGATGCTCAATTTATTTTGCAATATAATTTAGCCCAAATCCATTCCCCAGGCTGCCATAGGCAAGCCCGGATGCAAAAAATGATTCCACTGTCTTGTCACTCCCGCCAATTGGGTGTATAGTATACAAAAGGCCAGAAGCGGAATCATGCAGGTTTTTTATTCACTATAAAACATTATTATCAAAGGAGATTTTCCATGGACAGACAAAATCTGACCCTGCTCACAGATCTTTATGAACTTACCATGATGCAGGGTTACTTTAAACACAAGGACAGGAACGAAACCGTCATTTTCGACGCCTTTTACAGAAACAACCCCTGTGAAGGAGGCTATGCGGTTGCCGCGGGCCTGGAGCAGTTGATCCAGTATATCAAGGAACTGCATTTTTCCTCCGGGGATATTGACTATCTTGCCAGCCTGGGCATTTTTGATAAAGATTTTCTGGATTATCTTGCAGGCTTCCGGTTTTCCGGGGATATCTATGCCATACCGGAAGGGACTGTCATCTTCCCCAGGGAGCCCCTGGTAAAGGTGATCGCCCCGATTATGGAGGCACAGTTGGTGGAAACCGCTATCCTCAATATTATCAACCACCAGAGCCTTATTGCCACCAAAGCCGCCAGGGTCTGTTATGCCGCCAAGGGCGACGGCATTATGGAATTCGGCCTGCGCCGTGCCCAGGGGCCGGACGCCGGGATCTATGGCGCAAGGGCAGCGGTAATCGGCGGCTGTATCGGGACCTCCAACGTGCTCTGCGGGCAGCTTTTTGATGTTCCCGTAAAAGGCACCCATGCCCATAGCTGGATCATGAGTTTCCCTGACGAATACACAGCCTTCAAAACTTATGCAGAGATGTACCCTACCGCCTGCATTCTGCTGGCAGATACATATGATACCCTCAAATCCGGCGTCCCCAACGCTATCCGGGTATTCCAGGAAATGCGCGATGCCAATATCCCCCTTACCTTTTACGGTATCCGGCTAGACAGCGGCGACCTTGCCTACCTCTCCAAGAAAGCAAGAAAAATGCTGGACGCAGCCGGTTTCCCCGACGCCGTGATCTCCGCCTCCAACGACCTGGATGAATACCTGATCGAAAGCCTGAAAGCCCAGGGTGCGGCAATCACTTCCTGGGGGGTGGGAACCAACCTGATCACTGCAAAGGACAATCCCGCTTTTGGGGGAGTTTATAAGCTTGCTGCCATCAAAGGGGAGGACGGGGTCTTTATCCCCAAGATCAAGTTATCCGAGAACACAGAAAAAGTCACAAATCCCGGCAACAAAACCATCTACCGGATCTACGAAAAGGACAGCAAAAAGGTGAAGGCTGACCTTATCTGCCTTGTAGACGAAACCTTTGATGAAAAGGATCCTCTGCTTTTGTTCGATCCCCTGGAGCCGTGGAAAAAGACCAAGCTGCCTGGCGGTTCCTACACCCTGCGGGAGCTGATGGTCCCCATTTTCCAAAAGGGGGAATGCTGTTATGAATCTCCCAAGGTGATGGATATACGCGCTTACTGCCAGAAGGAAATGGATACCCTCTGGGATGAAACCAAGCGTTTCGTAAATCCCCATCAGGTTTATGTGGACCTGTCAAAGAAATTATACGATATCAAGATCAACTTATTGGACCAGATGAGCGAAAAATAATACAGGAAAGGCTGCCCCCTCTTTTTATGGAAGGGACAGCCTTTTCCACTATTCTATGTCTGTCATAAGGTCCAATACCATATCAAACCCGCCCTCTGCCGCAATCTGCACAGGCGTTTCCCCCTCATTGTTAGGGCAGTTATAGTTGGCTCCCTTTTTGACCAGAAAACGCGCCGCGCTTTCGTGGCATTCTTTCAAAGCATGATGCAGGGCAGTATTTCCCTCCTTATCTGCCAGATGGATGTCCGCCCCTGCCCGGAGCAGCTCCTTGATCAAATCCTTATCAGGATAGAGCATCATGGCCGTCATGCCGTTATTATCCGTCCGGTTCACGTCCACACCCTTTTCCAAAAATATGGGGAGAAGAAGGTCTATGTCCCTATGTAGCAGCATAAGCGGGACCTGCCCGTCGTTCCTGGGAATATCCACATGTTTCAGTTCCTTTAAGACCGAACCCCTCTGCTCCCCGTTTAGCTTCCCGTATCCCTTATCCATAAGGGCAAAATGGGCAGGCGTTTCCCCGTCTAGGTTTTTCGCCGTATCGTCTGCGCCTGCGGAAACCAGAAACCGCACCACATCTGCATGCCCAAAAGCACAGGCTTCATGGAGAGGCGTTATTCCCGGCTGGGCAGGCACATCCTCCGCCAGGTTTATGTCCACTCCCTTTTCAACCATGGCCCTAAGCATCCCTATATGGCCCTCCCTTGCCGCTAAATGGACAGCCGCCACCCCGTATCTGTCCAGCTCCTCCATAGATTCTTTTGAAAAGAACTTTACCGCTTCTTCAAAAAGAGCCTCATCCTCCGGGCTACGCCTCCGGTCTTTCCAGGCCAGGATATTGGCCGGGGTACGTCCATCGATCACCGCCTTGTCCATATCCACTCCCAGGCCAGCCATCTTCCTGACCACCCCAAAGCCATAGCCCATCTGAAGGCAGGCATCCCTCAGGCAGAGCCTGTCACCCCGATAATGGATGGGGACCGTAAAGTCAAAACCAACCTCCTGAAAAAGATCCAGCACACCCGCATCTTCATCCGTTATCAGGGCATTGTGGAGAATTTCTGTAACCTCTCCCAGTTCGTCGTCATCATCCAGGTCTGCCTGGTTTATCAGCTTTTTCGTCAGGTACAAGGCAATGGCCAGGCCATCCTTGTCATCCCCGTTGATGCCACAGAAGGCATTGCTGGCTATCTGGCTTAAAGGGAACATATCACCCATGTCAACATCCCCAGGCTCCGCCCCATGGTCTGTGAGTGCAATATACATCGCCTCACTGCGGAAGGAGGCCGCACGGAAAACCGGCGTCTGGCCCTTGTTATTTGCCTTATTTAACATCTCCGGGCATTGCCCCATGAGTTTCAGGGCCGCAGTCTTATGGCCATTGGCCATAGCCATCATCAAAAGAGAATTGCCATTTTCATCCACATAATCGGTTTCGGCACCCTTTTCCAGGAAAACCTCTGCCAGGGGCCAGGTGTAGGAAGAGCTATATTCCGTGGCCAAAAGCCGGGCAAGGGGCGTCAGCCCATTTTCTTCTTTCTTGTTGATATCGCAGTCCAAAAGCCGGGCGATCCCTGCCCGTTGGCCCACGCTATGCCCCTCAGCCTCAGAAGCCAGCTCCAGCCCCTCGAACCTGGGCCAGGCAAGGAAATGGTACCCGTTCATCCCCCTCTTGTCACAGGCAGACCCATCCGCCCCGTGGGCAAGCAGCAGCTTTGCCATAGGCAGATTGCCATACATGCAGGTAAGCAAAAAAGAGGTCAGGCCATTGCCCTTGTGGTCAGGCATGTTGATCTCCTCCCTGCCTATCCTTCCCTGGGAAAGCAGGTACGCCACCGTATCATAAAAATTATGCCATACTAAGAGGTGGAACAGCGTAAGGCCATAGCGCCCTACCGGGGAGATAAGTTCCTCCTTACTGCACCCTTCAATACATGCCCGGGCATCCCTCACCGTTTCCTCGGGGAAAATGTCATAGCAATAAATGGCCTCTTCATGGTTCCCTTCCCACCAGGGGATAAATTTCGCCTGGCTGTACCGCTGGCTGGAGGTTACCAGCAGGTCTGTAAGTTCTTTGATATTCATTACTTCCTCTTTTCTGCGCTGCTTGGCCATGCGCATGTTTTCTCTTATTGCACATATTTTAGCACCCTTCCACAGCACATACAATATCTAAGCAAAAATATGGCCCTAATGTATCAGCCGTCACTTAATGTGGCCGTCCCGGCATAAGTCTTCCATATTCCGTTCCCCAAAAACTGCCCCCTGCGGTCTTTCACATAACGGGGTGCCTCCAGCTCCGGGATCCCGGGCAGGTCACCGTCCAGATATTGTCCCAGACGGTACCTGGCTGTCTCCAGCCGGGCAGCCAGCCCCCCATACCGGAGATCCAGCCGGGACCATCCAAAAGGCGAACATGTTTTCATCCACTGATGCCTGTGGGCGGCCCACAGCTCCCTCACCTGTCCTATCAGTTCCCCAAACTGTTCCGCATCCTTTTGGAGCGCCCGCTTGTCCCCGTGCTTATAATGTTGGTGGAGACGTTCCCCCAGGGCTGCTTTTAGTTGCAGTACTCTGGCCAGATGGAAGGGAACCTGTAAAAACCACCCCTCTTCCCCTGCCATTTCCACATCTGCCTCCAGCAGCCCTGCCGTTTTCCCATAATGGGCATCCAGCCCAAGCCCTTCCAGATCCCCATCATACAATCCCTCCAGGGGGTCCTGCCAGAGAAGGTATTTTGAGGGGTTGGGCGGCCAACGGTTTTCCTCATTGCTGCAAGGGACCGCATCCAGCAAAGCAACGTCCATAAACCAGCCGGCGCAAAGCCCGGTGCATGCGGCGAAGCGGCCAGCCAAAGCCTCCTGGCTGGCAGGCCCTTCATGATAGGCGCTCTCCGCATAATACTGCATTCCCAAAAGCCCCAGCCAGTCACTGCATTCTCCCCCATCATCATGCCACAGGCAGCCATAAGCCATGGGAATATGGTATTTTTTCACTGCTTCCAGCGCCGGTTTTGCAGTCCGGAAGGTATAAGGGTAGTTTACACAGAAGGAGGATACCGAAAGCAGCGGCCCTGCATAGATCCCATTGCCAATATCCTTGTGTTTTTTCATCATTCCGTCCAGCAGGGCCGGATCCCGGGAATAATAATCCCAGTAGATCAGGCTGGCACTCTTGGGAATCCGGGCGCAGATCCCAGGATCTGCCCCTTCCTCCGGATCCAGATAGATATGCTTGGGTGAGCTGTAGGAAAACAGCATATCACTGTATAGGGCGATTTCCAGCCCGTTCTCCTGTGCCAGGGCATCCACCCGCTGGAGGTGGTCCAGGAAAATATCCAGCGGCGGGCGG
>CAJTVD010000029.1:0-26779 GCA_910579495.1 uncultured Lachnospiraceae bacterium | reverse complement strand
CCGTTTTGCTGCCGGTACCGGCCTTCCCCTAATCCATGGGTTTCATCCATGCCCACGATCACCAACCGGCTCCTGAAACACCGGCTTACCGTCTGCAGCATCTTCCCAATCAGCCCATAGGTTTTCTCTTCCCCCACAAGCAGGCAGGAGGGGCTGTCCTTTACCGAATCATATTCCGGGAACCGGAGCACCTTTTCCATATGCCCCAGGACCTGTATGGAAGGGATGATGCTGATGCCGTACAGGTCCGCCTCATCGTCAAGCTGCCGTAGCTGTTCCCTGGTATAGCCTCCCCGCATATAGCCAAAACGCGGCTCCCCCTCCAGTTCATACACATCCTCCATGTACAGGACCAGGCAGTTCAGCCCCATCAGCGCCATGGAGCCTAACATGGACTTTAAAAATGCAGGGCTGGGCACACTGTTGCGGGAGGCATCGATCATGGCACCGATCCGGGGGATATACATTTTTTCCCCATAACAAAAATCCTCCGTCCCCGGGTTTTCCCGCAAAATCCCCAAAGCCCGGAACAAATGGATTTTTTCCCGGAACCCTATCCGGCAGGCGCCACCCTGCCTTGTGACCTTAAATGCTTCTTCCCCTAAAGGCGGCAGCCTGAAAAACTCCAGGCAGATCTCATCCGCCCACCCGCCTTTAAAATAAAAAGAAGGAAGCCCCTGAATGGCAGATACAATATTTTCCTCCTCTATTCCCCTGATTTCCCTGAACATAATGCCTACTCCTCCCGTATATGGCTAAGGACCGCCTGGGGCGTCCTTCCCACAATCAGCTTTTTCCCGTCACTGTAGCCTTCTTCCCGTCCCTCCAGCTCCCCCACCAGCAGGGAACGGAGATAAGAGATTCTTTCCTGGTCCTCCGCAAAAGAAATCCGGTCCTGGGATTCCCCCGGGTCAACATCCAGCCGGAAATACTGTTCCCTCCCGGATTGGGAAAACCAGACATATTTATCGGACTTGGTAACAATAAAATGATTGGAATCCCTGCCATGGGTATGCTCCCCATGCAAATATTCCCGTGTACAGCCGTTTTCAAGCATACTGCACCCGTCTAAGGGGGCAGAGGGCGTTACACCCGCAATGTTTAACAGGGTGGGCATCACATCCCTCAGCTCCACCAGGGAATCACATTCCCTGCCACCATTTCCAACCAAATGCTCCGGCCCATGGAGAATCATCGGTATATGTATGCTTCCCTGATAAGGATAGCTTTTCCGGATCAGCTTATGGTCGCTTAACAGCTCCCCATGGTCGGAGGTGAAAAGTATCACATTCTCCTCCCCTGCACAGCTTAACTGCAGGGCCTGCAAAAACCTGCCGATCTGGTGGTCAACCTGTGTGATGCAGGCATAATAGCCAATCTGCTGCTGCCGGATCAGCTCCGGGTCTTCCGGGCCGGTATAGGAATTGTGCACCCTGCCGTCCTTCCCCAGCTCCTCCCTGTCCCAATCCCCCTTAAGGGGCTGCCTCAGCTCCCGGTCCTTATACATGTCAAAATAGCAGGCCGGGGCATCATAGGGGGCATGGGGGCGTACAAATGACAGCATCAGGAAGAAGGGCATACGCCTGTCTCTCCTGCGCAAAAAATCAATCCCCCGGGATGCGGTCCAGTTAGTGGGGTGCAGCGCCTCCTCATAAGGCCACGGGCGCGCCATCCAGGAATTGCAGTCCATCCCGCTGTCAGTAACGTCACAGGCAGGCCCCTTCCTCTCTTGGAGCCAATAATAATAATCGTCTGCAACACGCTGGTCTTCCTCATACCGTGTCTCCGGCCTGCGGTAATAGTGGAGATGCCCGTCGTGCAGCTCAATATGGTGGAAGCCCATCATACTCCGCAGGGGATGCACATGCATCTTTCCAATACACTGGGTATAATAGCCTGCCTTTGCCAGCTCCCCCGCCATGGTCACGGGATAATTCCAATCCACCCCGTCAGCGTATCCCACCCTGCCATGATGCTTCTGGGATAATCCGGTATAGAGAGCCGCCCTTGCGGGAATGCAACTGGGGCAGGCTGTATAGGCGTTGGGATAATAGATCCCCTGGGCAGCCAATGTATCCAGATATGGGGTTTTTACATCCGGATGCCCTGCATATCCCATACAGTCCCCTCTCATTTCATCAGTCATGATCATGATCAAATTCGGTTTTCGTGTCATAATAATCCTCCATGCTGCCAACACCTGCAAATACGCTTTCCTTTATGGCGTTTCCTGTTTTTTGTCTGATGCAGGAGACCCTTCCCGGGCATTCAGGGAACGGTACTCATTAGGGGTCATCCCCGTCTGCGTCTTAAATTTCCGTATGAAGTTAGAGGGCTGCGCATATCCCAGCCGTTCTGCAATATCTTTTACTGCCAAACCAGGTTCCCTGAGAAGCTCTTTGGTGTACATAAGCCTCTTCTCCCTGATATAATCTGAAATATTTTTTCCTGTCTGGGCTTTGAAGCGGTGGCTTAAATTGGATGCGGACAGGCCAAAGGCCTGGGCAACATAACTCACATTCATGTCCTCTGTCCTGTAATTATCATCAATATACTGGAGGACCTGCATGATCGTGCCATCCGCCTCCTCCCGCCTGTCTTTTAACCCACAGGCCAGTTCCAGGGCTGTATGCCCCACCTTATCCGCCATCCCTGCCAGGGCAGCCACATCCATATCGCAGCTTAGGCTGGCATAGAGATCCTTCAGTTCAGGGGCATTGGGCGAGATCCCCTGGATCCCCATGAGGCAGTAATTAATTATATCACAATAAATGGAGCCGATGGTAAAAGAAGGAAGGTTTTCGCTGCAAAGGGTATCCGTCAATGTCTGGTACATCAGGGAAAACTTGTCTGTATCCCACTGCACAAGGGAGCGGTAGAGTGCCTGGAGCTCCAGATTGGGATAAAAAAATTCTGCCGCATCCTCTTCCTGATAGACAAAAACCTCCGTCCTGTCCGGGATCTTCTGCTGTAGCTGCATGGCCTGCCGGAAAGAAACCTGCAGCCCCCTGGCGTTACTGCTGGGTTTCCCCGCAACGATCCTGCAAGGATAGCCGCTCATCTCCGCTAAAGCTTCCGCCGCCTGTTCCAGCAGGGTAATAAGGGAAATCCCTTCCTCTTTCCAGGCAGCCAAAAACAGCCAGCAGTTTCCTGCCAGATATTCCATACCGCTGGCTACCATATTGTGGGAATCGGCTATCCGGCCAAACTGCTCCATCACGGCTTCTTTTGGGTTCGAACTGGCCATATGGACAAGCACGGCACAATACCCCCTGGCATCTTCCGGCAGCCCTGCATTGCGCAGATTTTCTTTCAGCCGCCCTTCTTCCTTCCCCCTCTCATAGATCAGCCCAAAAATTGCATGTTGTATGCGGACTGATTCCTGCAGGCTGTCCACCCGCCCTCCCATACATTCCAGGGCATACCCTGTAGCGCCAATCCTGCTCAGCCCCTTGGGGATATCATAGACCCACCGGCTTGCAGTCTCTGAAAGCTTTCTCACAGGTACATAATTTAACATGGCCATGAAAAAGACCAGGGCTCCCCCCAGCACCAGAAGCGCCAGAAAAATCAGCAGAAATAACCGCTGGATATCCCGTATAGGCTGCAAAAGCCTTTCTTCCGGAAACAAAAGCCCCACATACAGCCCTGTCTCCAATGACCACTTGCTGAATAACACCTTGCCATCCCCAAGGCTGCTGGGCAGGCCCGCAGAAGCTACCACTGTCTCCCAAATGGATTCCTGGGCCGGGAAGCTGGCATAAAGCATACGGCCATCCTGGTCCAGTATCACAAACTCTGCATCCGGGCTAAGCCGCCGGAAACTCTGCTCGGGAATGGTAAAGATCACATAATCCGTGTTGGAGTGAGGGACCGGAAGTACAAAATCACAATAATTCCCCTCATCCCCTGCCGATGTCCGTATCTGCCCCGGTGTAAACCATTTCTCCCCGGCCAGGTTCCCCGTCATATCCTTCAGGTCTTTAAATTCCTCCCCAGCTTCCCCATACCGTTTATAGTACCGCAGATTATATGTCCCATGGTTGGTAAATATGGTATCCGGAAAGGAATCACTGTAAAAACCCACAGAAGAAAAAAATTTCTGTGGGGATACGATACTTATAAACGTATTGATAATACCGGAATAGTTAGGCGCCTCCTCCTTGATATTGTCATACTGGCAAGCCTGCAAATTGGCAAGCTGCCCGGCAATGGTGCGCATCCATTGGACATGGGTGACGATTTCCGTATCCAGGTTATTGATCTCTGTTTGGTAACGTTCCAATACCTCTTTTTGATACCGGGAAAAGAAATATTGGTTATAAACCAAAAAAAGGATACCGGAAGGAAGCAGGAGCACCAACAGAAAACTCCATACATACCGAAGCAGCGTTTTATCAAGCAACGTATTTTCTCTATGCACCATAATCCCTCCTGTATCCTACCAGTGTGTTGCCGCCGTATGAGGGGACCTGCCTACAGGGTATGTTTTCTGTACCGGTATCCCCAACCACGCCAGCCCTATTTCACTGAATCAGAACTTACCATCCAGGTAATTTTGTTTCCATGCGATCCAGTCGCTGTATCTGTATTTTTCCAGGTCAACCAGATGCTTCTCCCAGGAGGCATCCGTCACCCCATTCATAATGGCATCCGCCGTGAAATTGGAAATGTAATTCATAAGGTCCGTCTCAAAAGCTGCCAGTTCCAGCGTGGCCTCTTCTGTCGCTATCCGGCTGGGCAGCAGCCCTTCCTCCAAAATCCAGTCCTCCACTGCCGTCACATAGCTGTCACGGGCATAGTTCTGGGGAGACACCTCCTGGTCAAGCACGGGCGTTTCGTCCGGATACAGCAGTACCGGGCAGCTCTGCATAAGCCCATAGGTGTAGCATGCGTTCTGGAAATTAAAGTCTGCCCCCTGGTTCTGGAGCTCATAGACCTTCCCGTCCCTCATCTCCCACATAACGCCTTCCTCGCCGATCCGTGCGGTCTGCTTCATTTCTGTACTGCTTCCCATATAGTCATACCAACGCACCAACGCCTCAGGATATTCGCAGGCAGAGGTGATGACAAAGCCGTTCACATCCCCCATAAACCGGTTCACTGTCCCGAAAACAGTCTCCTTCCCTTCCAGGCCAGGCGCTGTCATGGGAAGCAGCTGCACATACTGGCTGGCAAGCTCCTCATCGTCAATAATGGTATCCGGCGTCCAGGCATAGAAAGAACCATAAAGCCCCTGCTTTGCCTTTGCCATAAACTGCTGGTCAGTCTGTGAAAACCCTTCAATATCAAGCAGCCCCTGGGAGGCCAGTTTATTATAATATTCCAGGAATTGGCGGTACTCATCCGTATTGGCAGTGGGAATCACCTTTCCGTCTTGTATCCGAAAATTATCATTGAAACCAAAGGAACCCATAAACTGGATCAGGCGTGCCTGGAAATTGTTCTGGCAATAGCCCAGGGGAATCTCATCATTAGGGTCCCCGTTCCCGTTGGCATCCATTTCCTTAAATGCCTTGAGCACATCATAGAATTCATCCAATGTCCTGGGGATTTCTTTGTTCACGTTTTCCAGCCATTTCTTATTGATGAACTGGACCCCGATCGTCCAGCTGGTGTGCTGGGTATAGACACTGGACATAAAGCTGTATATATTGCCGTCAGGATATGTGAGTGCAGCAACCGCATCGCCGTTTGTCTTATTGTAGGTTTCCATGATATGCGGCGCATAGGTCTCCATCAGGCCGTTGAGGGGCACAAAAGATTCGTAATCCCTCATGATATCAGTAGCGCCAACCCCGCCCATAAAAGCATCCGGCATGTCAGTAGTAAGGAGAATGCTCATCTGCTCGCTAAAACCATCCCCTGAGGGTACATCTATCCACTCAATATGGATGTTGGTGGCTTCCTCCATAAGCTTCATAATGGGTTTTTCATTTGTGTCTGTCCCGGAGTCCAGGGCATTCTGCCCCCGTGCGATCCGGAGGGTGATTTTATCCTTGACAATAGGCAGCCCTGTGGCGTAAGTGTTGCCGTCCGGCAGCAGCTCCCTCTCCTCTGCCCCGCCGGCAGCCGTGCCTTCCGTCTTTCCCTCATCGGTACTCCCCGCCGCTTCTGCCGGCTGGCTAGGCTTGCTTTCTTTGCCACAGCCGCCCAGCATGCCGCAAACCATTGCCATAGACAGCAGCAATGCGATAATCCTCTTTTTCTTCATACGATTTCCTCCTACTTAAATTTATATTACCCCGCTTCTTGCTATAGTAAACTCACATGCGCCCTTTGGCGCCCGCCGCCAAGGCCCGAAAGCCCACGGCTCTTTTTTCGCCTGTTATAGAGAAGCGGAAGAATACCGTTTCCGCCCTGTCATCCCTTGACAGAACCAATCATTACCCCTTTCACAAAGTATTTCTGTAAAAATGGGTAAACGCAGATAATAGGGACTGTGGATACTACAATGATCCCATATTTGATCACCTCCACCATCCTGTTGAGCAACGCTGCCGCCTGGGGGTCAGACTCCATCAGATCCGACGTACTCTGGGCCATCAGCAAGACCTCCCGCAGGTAAAGCTGAAGGGGCTGCTTAGCCCGGTCCGTGACGTAAATCAGCGCGGTAAAATAGGAATTCCAGTGGGCTACCGCAATATACAGCCCGATCACCGCCAGAATCGCTTTGGATAAAGGCAGGGCGATCCGGAAAAAATACTGCCCATTCCCACATCCGTCAATAAAGGCCGCATCCTGGAGTTCCTGGGGCAGGGTGCCGGCAAAAAAAGAACGGATCAAAATAATGTTATAAACACTGATACTCCCCATAATAACCAGCAAAAGCCGCGTGTTTGTCAGGTGTATCCCCTTAATTACAAGATAGGTAGGGATCAGCCCCCCGCCAAAATACATAGTGAACACCAAAAGCCCCATAATGACATTTCTTCCAAGCAGCTTTTTCTGGGACAGGGAATATCCTGCCAGAACGCTCGCTGCCAAACCCAGCATCGTCCCAAAGACCACATAAATCAGCGTGTTCATATAGCTGGTCCATATCCGCGTGGTCTTAAAGATCTGTGAATACCCCAGCAAAGTAAAGCCTTTGGGGTAAAAAAGGAATTCACCTGAATTGACATAAGCCGAATCGCTGAAAGAAGCGATCACCACAAAATAGATTGGGTACAGGACAATCACAAGAAATACTGCCAGAAATACCCGCGTAACCACATAGAATATCCTGTCCCCTGTCCCCATTTTTATTTTTTTTCTCATAGGCCCCTCCTCACCACAGGCTTGTGCCGGAAAGCTTTCCTGAAATCTTGTTGACTGCAACTAGAATGATAAAATTGATCCCATTGTTAAACAGCCCTATGGCGGACGAATAACTGTAGTTTTTCTGCAGGAGCCCTACCTTATAAGTATAGGTAGATATAACCTCAGAGACAGCCAGGTTCAGGTCATTCTGCATCAGATATACCTTATCAAAGCCCACGCTCATGATACTGCCGCAATTGAGGATGAGCAAAATGGCCATTGTGGGCATGATCGCCGGAAGGTCAATATGCAGGATCCTCTGCAGCTTATTCGCCCCGTCGATCATGGCAGACTCATGCAGCTCCGGGCTGACCCCCGTAAGCGCTGCCAGGTAGATAATGGACCCCCATCCTGCGTTCTGCCATACGCCCGACCAGACATACATATGTTTGAACCATTTTGCGCTCCCCATAAAATAAACAGGGTCACCGCCCAATGCCTGGACCAGCCGGTTGACAAAGCCTGACTGGGGCGAAAAAAAGGAAGACATCATCCCCACCAGCACCACAATGGAAATAAAGTGAGGCATATAGGAAACTGTCTGGGCAAATTTTTTCAGCTTTGTGCTGCGGATATCATTTAGGATTAAAGCAAGCAGCACAGGAATCGGAAAACCTGCTATCAGGGAATAAAAGCTGAGCCCCAGGGTATTTTTCACATAATCCCAAAAACGGGGGCTTTGGAAAAACTGCCCAAAGTATTTGAACCCAGCCCATGGGCTTCCCCAGATTCCTTTAGAAGGGACAAAATCCTTAAAAGCAACCTGTATGCCATACATAGGCGCATAAGAAAAGACGCCCACATAAATCAGCGTTGGGAGCAGGAACAAATACAAGACCCAATTGTCTTTCACAGATTTCCGGATCTTTGACAACGTCATGCTGTCTTTTCCGATTCCGGTTTCTTTCTTTTTCATATAACACTCTCCTTTCTGGACAGAAACCATATCCCGGACAATATATTTGGTTTGTCTTTACAAATATCCTAGCATTTTGGCCTATTATTTGTATATAATCACTTATTGAATAAGAATTCATTATTTGAATTTTGGCGTTTTTCCGGTAAAAAGCGGTCTTATTCCAAATATTTATGTCATTTTTTCACTCCTGTACATATTCCCTGCCGCTTCATTGACTTTCCCTCCGCATAGTGATAGGATAAATGACAGAATAAGGAAACGAAAAAGATTCCCGCCAGGGCAGTTTCGCCCTGGCGCAAAAGATGGGCTGGTGATAAAATGGCGTTTTTAGAAAAAAATAAAAGCCCGGGCGTGTGCCCTGATACGGGCGTCCCCTTATACCGGGCGCTGGTGTCAGGGGACCTTCCCGCCGCATGCCTGTTGGCTGCCCCCCTTCTGGAACAGGCAAAAAGTGAAAAACTCCCTGCCCCCACCGCCTTTAACTGCGGCCTGTACCTTTACCAGCTAGGAGAGTACGAAAAGGCGCTGGCTCCCTTAAAGCAGGCGGAACAGGCCCTGGGGGTGCCGCCGGACCTGGGTACCCAGGACAAAAGGCTGTTCCTGCAGGCCCTGAAAACCAGCGGGCAGGTATTTTTGCTCCCCCTGGACCCCCAAAGCGGCAGGGGATCAGAACGCTATTTCCTGATCCGCGTCCGATGGCTGGCTGCCCTGTGCCTGCTCCAATTAAAGCGGCGGCAGGAGGCAGCCCCTGCCATACGCTTTTTAGCCCAGTATCACATTGAATTATAAAAGGAGAAGAACCATGCAATTAGACAATATGCTGCTGCAGGCCTGTAAGAATAACCAAAAGACTGTGGTACAGACATTCCTGAAACGGGGTGGCATTGATGTGAATAAACGGGATGAATCCGGCAATACCCCCCTGATCTACGCCTGCCTGAAAAGCGCCAGGGATCTGGTAAAGCTGCTGCTGGACAACGGCGCTGACGCCGGCCTGGGCAACCAGAAAAACCGGATGCCCATCCACTTCGCGGCGGAAGCAGGCAATTTCCAGATCATCTCCATGCTCTGCAACGCGGGAGCTGATGTGAACTGCACAGATAACAACGGCGTGACCCCCCTTATGCTCCTGGCACAGAACGGGAAAACCGACGCCGCTTTAAAGCTTCTCCAGAACCCGGATATCGATATCAGCATCAAGGATAACGAAGGCCGTATGGCAATCGACTATGCCACCTCCTCCGGGCTGCGGGAACTGGTAAAGGCCCTTACACTGGCAGAAGATGCCCATGCAGACTCTTATGGCAACACCACTCTCCACCATGCATGTTGGAACGGGCAGGGTGAAGTGGTGAAGATCCTGCTGGAAAAAGACCCTGCCAGCGTGAACAAACCCAATGACGAGGGCGAATCCCCCCTGATACTGGCAGTGAGAAAGTCCAACCTGGCCATTGTAGAACTGCTGCTGGCAGCAGGCGCCCTGCCCAGCCTGGCAGATTCCGAGGGCGTCCTGCCCTTACATATTGCCGCAGACAAAGGCGACCTTTTCGTGGGCAAAACCCTGCTGGCGGCAGGGGCGGATGCCAACCAGAAAACCTCTGAGGGGCAGACCCCCCTGATACTGGCAGCCCAAAAGGGCAAAAATGACTTTACCGCCATGCTTATTGAAAAGGGCGCTGATGTCAATGCCGTTGACAACAGCCAGCACAGCGCGATGTTTTATGCCTCAGAGGCCGGGTATACCGAAATCGTGGAGCAATTGCTGATAGCAGGGGCGGAGAATTAGAAGGGCATCCCTTACCCATACCCGCAAAAATGCGGAGCGTTTTCCCGCTCCGCATTTTTACTACAATAAGCCGGCCCGCAGAGCGCCACGGCGTTTGTTGCCATTCTACAGGCCGCCAAAACAAGCGATCCAGTCATTGATCCCCCCAAAGTCCTTTACATTGGTATAGCCAAGCTCTGCCAGTGTCTGCGCTGCTATGGCGCTTCTCCTGCCGCTGCGGCAGTACACCAATATCATTTGTTCCTTATGGGGCAGTTCCGCTTCAGCCCGCTGCCCAATCTCCCCATAAGGTATGAGCAGGGCGTCCTGTATATGCCCCTGGGCATACTCATCTGCCTCCCTTACGTCCACAAGCACAAAATCTTCCCCACCGTCCATGATCTCCCTGGCTTCTTCCGGTGATATTTTCATATAGGCATTCTCCATCGTTTTACTTTCCCCGCCAGGGGCGTTGCCCTGGCAGCCATCCATACATAGTATCCCCAGGACCGCCAGCAGCATAACTGCTTTTATTATTTTCTGTTTTCTTTTCATCCCTGCCATCCCTGTTTTACACTCTGGCGCCCTGTCACACGCTACCCTGAAACCACACGGCAGCGTTTTTTATAACATGCAATACCATACCTGTAAATGGTTTTCATGCCATCCTCTATCAATGCCTCCTGGTAATTTCTGTCCCTGATCTGGTCCAGCGCCTTTTGGCAGCCTGCATCAAGATCCCCATTTTCGGCATATTTCAGTTCTATGACAATCCCGGTTTCCTCCTCCTCGATTTCCACGCTGATATCACTGTATCCCTCTCCCGACTCAGCGTTGGAGCAGACTCTCCATCCCTCCATGTTCCCAAGCAATCCTAACAGGATCCCGTGGAAAAAATTTTCTTTCATTTCCTTTCTGGCGCTGGTATCCCGGATACTGATGGTCTTTCTTAGATAGGATGCAAAGCCATCCTCAATGGCCGCAACATCATTTTCCAGGAACGCCTTACAAAAACGCCTCAGTTTCGGGACATCTTTCCTGGTTTCCGCAGCAAACCACTCCTGTATCTGCTCTGTAAATATCCAGCGTATCTCCTTGTTGGGGATGGCCAGTTCTGTGAGCCCTCCGTCGTCCCTCCCCCGCTGTGTCAGATAACCGGTAGTAAAAAGGATGCTCCACAAATACGCTACCTGGGAATCCATGTCCCTGTAGGTCAATTCCTGCCGTATCCTTTTTTTGATGGTGCCGCCGGCAACCAGAATTTCCATTTCATCCTTGGCCGCCCTGTCCGCTTTCCCTATAAACCTTCTGATGATATCATTGCTGCTGGTATTTACCCAATAGTTCTGCGGCTGTGTGGCATTTCCGTCCCGCAGGTCATCGCAATATCTGATTACATCCCAGGGGCAGTATATCCCCAGATTCCCAAACCGGTAACCATCATACCATTCTCTCACGGCCTCATATTGCCCCATGAACCCGTAGTTTTCCAACAATTCCCTTACTTCCCTGTCAGTGAAACCAAAATATTCATTATAGCGTACATCCTTCACTGTATATACATTGAAATTATTGAAGCCCGTAAAAATGCTCTCCCTTGATATCCTAAGGCATCCGGTAAGGGCCGCAAAAAGCAGGCTGTTGTTTGTCTTTAGGGCTCTCCCAAACAATCCTCTGACCAGATTTACCATAGAACCGTAGTATCCTGCCCCATACCCCTTATCCAGGGGCACATCATATTCATCCACCAACACCACCACCCTTTGGCCGTAGTGCTTTTGCAGGAAGCGGGATAGCATCAGAATACTTTTTGATAGAAGTTCATCGGACATGGCATATTCGCCCTTTTCATTGAGTTCCACAAGAGCCCTGTACTGCCGCCGTTCTATCTCTGATAATTGCTGGCTTTGGGCAAGGAACTGAAACCTGGCAGCCTCATCCCCGATAACAGAACGCAGGACGCCTTTCGCCGCATCAAAGCACTCTCCCTCCACCTCTTTTAAGCTTAGGGAGATCACCGGGAACTTTCCCATATAATCACGGCAAAGCTCCCTTTCCTTTGCGATCTCCAGCCCATGGAAAAGGGTGCCATCGCTTCCGATCTCAAAAAAATATTTCAGCATACTCATGTTCAGGGTCTTCCCAAACCGCCTTGGGCGGGTAAAGAGATTGACTTTTCCAAAATTTTCAAGAAGCGTCCTGATGAGCCCTGTCTTATCAATATAATAATATCCCCCGGTGCGCATCTCGCCAAAGTCTTCAATCCCCATTGGAAGCTTTGCTTTTCCCGCCATGCCATACCTCCCGGTAATCTGTGCCCCCGGATAAGGAAACCTTTTTCTTTTCCCCTCCGCAAACGCTGACCATCACCTGCCTGTCCGTATCGCTGTGCAACAAGTAGCCCACCTGCTCCTTGTCCCACCGGATATCTACGGTAATGCCGCCCCGGGCTTTCAGCCCTTTTACAGTGCCCTTTTCCCATGCAGGGGGCAGGGCGGGCAAAATTGCCAGTTCCTCTCCGTGGCTCTGTACCAGCACTTCCGCCACCCCGGCAGTATAGCCCAGATTCCCGTCAATCTGGAACGGAGGATGGGCACAGAACAGATTTGGGTACAGGCCGCCGCCCCGGTACGCCGCGCCTTCCTTTGGCTCTATCATGCGGAAAATCTTTTTCAGCATATTCCCAGCCCGGTCTCCCCGGCGCAGCCGCGCCCACATAAGGATCTTCCAGGCCAGGCTCCATCCGGTGCCATCGTCCCCTCTCCTTAACAGGCTCTTTTCTGCCCCCTTAAATAATTCCTCCTTTTCAGGAAGGATCCCCCGGCCAGGGTGCAGTTCGTACAGTTGGGAGAGATGCCTGTGGTTCACGTCCTCTTCCTCCCACTCCCTGTCCCATTCCAGGATCTGCCCCTGGCTCCCGGTCTTGGTGGGGATGATTTCCCGAAGAAGGCTTTCCACCGCCCCCGGACGTTCCCCCCCTGCTCCCAGGATCCGGCAAGCCTCCAGATAATCCCTGAACAGGTTACGGATAATGGCAAGGGTGTTTTCCGTGTACATCGCCACAGAGCAGCCCTCCCCCTGGCACAGGAACGTATTCTCCGGCGAAGTGGCAGGGCAGGCCCCGTAGCCCTCAGGAAGCTTTTCCAACATTTCCATACAGAAGGCCACATTTTCCTCTATCACAGGGAAGATCTTCCTTAAATACGCCTCGTCCTCCACAAACTGGTACTCATCGTAGAGGTTCCTGCACATCCAGGCAGAGCCGAAAGGCCAGTATGCCCACACCGCCTGTCCGGTAGCCGGGGACGCTTTCCGCCAGATATCCACGTTATGGAAGCAGGCGGAGCCATTCTTTCCCAAAAGCTCCCTGGCGCACGCCCTGCCGTTTTCCAGCAGTTCCAGGTTCAGCGCAACAAGAGGCCCTATCAGTTCATGGAGCCCGCAGGGGCCTGTCATCCAGTAATTCATCTGGGTATTGATGTTCACCGTATAGTCGCTAAACCAGGGTGGGATCTTCTTCTGGTTCCATATCCCCTGAAGATTTGCCGCCTGTGTCCCCGGCCTTGAGGAAGAGATCAGCAGGTATCTGCCGAAATCAAACAGCAGCGTATACAGGGATATATCCTCTGCCCCGGCCTCAAAGTCCTGGAGACGGCGCTTCATATCCATCTCTTCCCTGCCGCTTGTGCCCAGGTCCAGCTTCACCCTGCCATAATAAGAAGCGTAATCCTTACGGTGTTCCTGCATCAGCTCATCAAAGGCTTTGTCCCCGCTCTCCCTGTCCTTTTGGATCAGCGCTTCAAAATCAGCCCCTTCCAGAAAGGGATGTTTGTTAAAACCGTTAAAGCTGGAACGGATCCACAAATACACCGTCATCTCGTGGGTATCCTTGCAGAGGATGCCGTCCTCCCGGGCTGCCACCTGCCCATCCGCCGTCCTGACACTGCCCATACCCAGATAGCGTATCCCCCGTTCCTGGGGCTTTTCCGAAAAAGCCAGGCAGTCTTCTTTCCCGCCGCTCTCCGGCAGGGTAAAAGAATTCCTTCCAGGGCACTCCCCCAAAAGGCGGAAGGTATCGCCCTCATACTGCATCTGTCCCAAAAACCCTGATCCTGCGCTGATCTTTACAGTAAACGCCTCTTCAGACCTGACCCTGTACACCAGCGCCTGGGCAGGGGCGCTGCAAAAACAGGTATGCTCATATTTCTTTTGGCAGTTTTCATAGGCCACCGTTGCAACGGCATTTTCCAGGTCCAGGCTCCTTTTGTAGCCGGAGATCTCCCGCTTCCCCTGAAAGTCCAGGTACAGATTCCCAAAAGGGACATACATCTGCACATCCTCCGCCTCCAGGAGCTTTTCTTCCAGGACCTCCATGGCCTGTCCCGGCTTTCCCTGCTTTGCCAGTTCCCCTGCCCGCGCCGCCGTCTCCGGCGACATGCCCCGGAGGCATCTGGCCGGATGCCCTGACCACAGGGTATCCTCATTCAATTTCAATATCTCCCGGTCACTGCCCCCGTACATCACTGCCCCGATCCGTCCGTTCCCCAGGGGAAACCCTTCCTCCCAGCAGGATGCGGGCTGTTCAAATACGATTTTCATAGCCTTTCCCTTTCCTTGCGTCCTAATCTTCAATGGCTGCCTTGCGGCTGTTGATCTTCCTAAAGACCCCCATATCGAACTTGGGCTTCCTTTCATAGGTATAAAGCCCGTTGGCCTCCTGCTCCACGTCATAAAGCTGGGTATAGCAGAACCCAAACATACGGGGATTATCCAAAAGGGTGTCCGTAAGCTTTTGGTATCTTTCTATAAATTCTTCCTCTGTCTCCGGCCCCTGCCCGTAGCCCCAGTTCTCCTCACCGCCCTCTACATCCCACTTGATACCGCCATACTCGCTGACAAACACAGGGACGCCTTTCACCGGGGTCTGCCTGTAAGAATGGTTGTCCCACAGCTCCCCCCCTTCTTTAAAGGGCTGGTAGTGGGCAGCAAATTCCCCGGGATCCTGCTCATAATCGTGAATGTCGTAAATATCCGTCTTTACATGAAAATTACCGCTGGTATCAATACATGGCCTGGTGGTATCATAAAGTTTGGTCATCCGGTATACGGTCTCCAGAAGTGAATCCTCCTGCTTGCGCCCCTGATAATCCCAGGTCTCATTAAACGGGCACCAGCCCACAATGGCAGGATGGTTGAAGTCCCGCCCTACTGCCTCCATCCACTCCGGCAGGAACCTGGTAAGCCCATGGGGGTCGCTGATGTCCAGCCCCCAGTTGGCGTGCTCCCCCCAGACCAGGTATCCCAGCCTGTCACAATAATACAGGAACCTGGGTTCAAAGACCTTCTCATGGAGCCGTGCACCATTAAATCCCGCTGCCATAGACAGCTCAATATCCCTTTTCAGGTCTTCCTCATGGGGGGCAGTGTAGATCCCCTCAGGATAAAAGCCCTGGTCCAGCACCAGCCTCTGGAAGACCGGCTTGCCGTTTAGCAGCACCTTCTCTCCCTGGACACAGATCTCCCTCATGCCGAAATAGCTCTCCACCCGGTCTTCCCCAAAGGTAAGCACAAGGCGGTAAAGCCTTCCCGCCCCGGCTTCCCAAAGATGGAGCTCAGACAAAGGAAGGATGGCCACTGCCCCGCCTGCACTGATCCTTGCGGAAGCGCTCCCGCACTCCCTGCCCTCATAGAAGGCTTTCGCCGTAAGCTCCCCGCAGCCCCTGGCCACCGCCCGGACCGCCAGCGTCCCCTCTGCAATATTGGGGTAATACTGCACCTTCTCAATATGGTTCTCCGGCACAGACTCCAGCCAGACAGTCTGCCAGATGCCTGTGGTGCGGGTATACTCACAGCCCTGGGAACCGTATTGCCCGCTCTGCTTCCCTCTGGGCTGCCTGCCGCTCCTGGCATCGTCCCCGGCATAGATGGACAGATGGTTTTCCCCCTCCTTCACCAGCCCGGTAATATCAAAGGTAAAGGAGGTGTAGCCGCCCTGGTGGCTCCCCGCTTCCCTGCCGTTTACCCACACCCGGCACTCATAGTCCACCGCCCCAAAGTGCAGAAGGAGCCTGCCAGAGAGCCATTTACTGCCCAGGGCAACGGCCCGGTGATACCACACCGCCCGGATAAAGTCCTTATAGCCGATCCCGCTTAAGGCACTCTCCGGGCAGAAAGGCACTGTGATCTTTCTGTCAAGTTCTGTTCTCTCATAAAATCTCCGGTCGATCCCACTGTTCCCAAAATCAAACGCAAAGTCCCACTCCCCGTTTAAATTCATCCAGTTTTCCCGCTCCATCTGGGGATTAGGGTGCTCCGGCCTTGGTATCTTACCTGCCATATGTCCCTCCTTATCTTGTACCACTCCACTATACAGGGCAGCCAGCCTTTTGGCCGCCTGTACAAAACGCCAGTCCCTGCTCCCAGTATAACACAAGCCCCTCCGGCTTACCAGAGCCAAGAGCCACTACTGGGGCACTTTCCCCGTGGAACCATGGACTTCCAGGGTGGGGGTGATGATTTTATGGTAGACGTTCATATCCCGGTGTTCCAAACGCCGCCGCAGAATATTCCCCGCCTCCTTTCCCATTAAATATTCAGATTGATTGATATAGGTGAAAAAATCTGGATTCACCATCCCTGTCATAGGCCTGTCGAAAGAGAGCAGGGAAACATCAGCCGGGACTTTCAGCCCCAGCGAAGCGAAAAGGTTATAAAGGTAGGCGCATACACCGCATTCGGCGGCAATAAATGCGGTAACCCGCTTATCCACCACCAGCCTGCGGAACATTTCCTGGTAGTGGGCAATATCCTTTCCCTGGTCAAAATATTCAACGATATGGATGGCGCTTTCCGGCATTTCCCATCTTTCCGCTGCAGAATATAAGCCTGCAATCCGGTACTTTACAGAAAAAGTATTGCGTCCGGTAGCGGTTACCAGGGCAACTTTCCTGTGCCCGAGACCGTGCAGGTGGTCCATGCAAAGTTTCCCTGCCGCTTTGTTGTCTGCAACCACATAACTGGTGTCCAGCCGGGGCAGATAGCGGTCCAGCAGTACAAGCGGATATTTCTGCAGCTGCATGGAAAGGAGCTCATTGCTGAAAAAAGGCTGGTCCTGGGGAAAAAGGATCATGCCGGAAATATCCGTATCCAGGCAGCGGCGAAGCAGATAGTTCTCCATCTGCGGGTTCTGGCTGTGGAATATATGGCACAGATAACGGTCCGGCGAAAAGACCGACAGCGCCCCATTCAGCATAGTGAGGGAGAAAAGGTCTTTTAAGGTAGGCAGGATACAGGCAACCTCCGGCAGGATATCAGAGGTTGGCTCTGTCCTTTCAGGAACCTCCACATCATTAACCAAAGACGAGGCCAGGGACGCGTCTGCCACAAACGTCCCTTTGTTGGGAAACCGTTCCACATATCCTTCATTTTTCAGTTCCCCCAGCGCCTTGGATACCGTGATGCGGCTCACACCATATTTCTCCATGAGCTGTAATTCCGTAGGGAGCCTGTCTCCCGGCAAAAGAAGATTATTTTTAACCTGTTGCATGATATCATTTTTTATCTTCAGATACATTGGCATGCCGGGCATATCTGTCACATGTGCCATAGAAAAGCCTCCCTCCTTTGTGAACAACATAAAATAAGAGTTACTTATAATATAACCTCGGAATTTACCATGTGTCAATACCAATGATTTGATATATTTGATATATTGTATTTGTATTAATGATTTTGGTCTATTTTATATATATTTCACAAAAATAATAAAACCTATTTACATTTCGCACAAAATATTATATAGTTGCTTTAAAATAAAACATAGCATTTATAACAATGCAAAATTCAGATATGACATATTAGATATATCATATCTGTCAATCAAATCAGGAAAGGTGTGAATGTATGGGAAGGAAAAGTGTAAGTGTTGCCCTGTCTTTGGAGCAAAAAAACTATAACAGGAAACGGATGTGGATCCAGGCCAAAAAACACAAGGTATTGTATCTGTTTATGCTGCCATGTATTATTTGGCTTCTGGTGTTTTGCTACGCCCCTATGGCAGGTATCATTCTAGCGTTCAAAAGCTATCGGTTTGACCTAGGGATTTTCGGCAGCGAATGGGCTGGCCTAAAGCATTTTAAATCCTTTATGACCTCGCCCGAATTCTGGGTCACTATCCGCAACACAGTGGTAATCAGCGGCGCTAAGATCATCTGCTGTTTCCCCGCGCCTATTATATTGGCGCTTCTGCTAAATGAGATCCGCTCCGCAGGATTTAAGAGAACCATCCAGACGATGAGCTATCTGCCCAACTTCGTATCATGGGTCGTGGTAATCCAGTTGATGACGGCAGTATTTACCCCTTATGGAGGCGTGGTCAATGAAATCCGGAAATTAATGGGGCTGGAATCCGTTTTCATCATGGGAGAAAAATCGGCGTTTTATCCCCTGGTGATCTTTTCAGATATGTGGAAAGGGGTGGGCTGGGGCTCCATTGTCTATCTGTCCGCTATCACCGGCATAGACCAGGGGCTTTATGAAGCGGCCACCATCGACGGCGCCAACCGTTGGCAGTGTACCTGGCATATTACCCTGCCCGGGATCTCCACTACCATCGGCATCATGTTCATCATGGCGGTGGGCGGTATTTTGAACGCAGGCTACGACCAGATCCTTCTGTTACAGCAGCCCGCTAATATGCAGATATCCCAGGTCCTGGATACTTATGTCCTTCAGACAGGCCTTAAATACGGTAAGTTTGAGTATGCAACGGCTATCGGCCTGTTTAAATCACTCTTTTCGCTTCTGGTTGTGGCGGCCACCAATCATTTGTCCCAGAAGTTTGCAGAAGTTGGCCTGTGGTAAAGAAGGAGGGAATTGCATGAAAGAGACAACCGGGCAAAAACTGTTCAACATATTTAATTATTCATTTCTGGCACTGTTAGGGATCATTACTTTTTATCCCTTTTGGTATGTGCTGGTGGCCTCATTTAATACAGGCCGGGATTTTATACGGGGCGGCGTATGGCTCTACCCCAGAGAATTTACGCTGGAAAACTATTCTCTTGCTTTCCGGGATGAAAGGATCTTAACTTCTCTTGGGATTTCCGTAAGCGCCACTGTTTTGTGCTGCCTGTCCGGGCTGATGTTTACAGCGCTGGCCGCTTATGCCATGAGCGTAAAAACCCTTCCCGGAAAAACCTTTATGAGCTTCTTCTGGTATTTTACCACCATCTTTGGAGGCGGTATGATCCCATATTATATGGTATTGCGGGGGCTTGGTTTGACCAGCAGCTTCTGGCTGTACATTATCCCTTCCATATACAGCTTTTACAATTTCATCCTGCTGCGTACAAATTTTGCTGCCATTCCCTATGAACTAAGGGAATCAGCCCAGTTGGACGGTGCCAGTGAGTGGACGATCCTTTCCCGGATTTATCTCCCGCTCTCCAAACCGATCCTTGCCACCCTTACTTTATTCATCGGCGTAGGCAAATGGAACGATTGGTTTACAGGCGCCTATTACCAGGCCAAGACAGAGCTTTACCCGGCTGCAACCGTGCTGCAGAAAATCTTAAGCGAGGCTACAGCAAGTTCCCAGGTAAAGGTCGGGCAGGAGACTACCGTGGGCTCCATGACCAGCTATACCTCCATGTCACTGCAAATGGCATTTGTTATGATCCTCACCATGCCCATTGTAATAATCTATCCCTTCCTGCAAAAATATTATGTAAAGGGAGTAATGGTGGGTTCCGTAAAAGGTTAAAGCCAACAGGCTTTTTAACACAAAAAATCAAATACATATCAATCAACCCAAAAGGAGGAATATTTCATGAAGAAAAAAGTTATTTCCCTGTTACTGGCAGCTGCTATGATAACAGGAACCCTTAGCGGATGCGGAAAAAGCGGCGGTTCCGGTGATGCTGCCCCAAAGAAGGACACAGCATCGGAAACATCAGCCACAGAAAATTCCGGCCCATCCACAGATACGGGGGCTGAGGCAGACTTCTATGTAGACGAGGACGGAAACAAGTACCAGAAATTTGACGACGTAAAGCTGAAAATGCTGGTTTGCTGGAACGGCGGCTATAACACTGCTTCCGACCAGTACAACAACGACGTAGCGGCGGCTATCCGCGAAAAAATCGGCGTGACTGTGGAATTTGAAGAAGTTATGATGAGTGAGTCAGAGAAACTGAACCTGATGTTCGCCTCCGGCGATATGCCCGATATGGTGAACGCGCCTTTTTGGGGCGGTAATTCCGGTGAGACTGCCATCATCAAAAAGGCCGGGATAGAGGGGCGTCTTATTGATATCAAAGATATGCTCCCTAATTACCCCAACATCGCAGACGCCTGGGATATCGGAGTAGTAAGCAGAAAGTATCTGGAAAACGATATCGACGATCCCAACAACAACGGTGCCAGATACATATTGCCTACAGAGGTTGCAGGCAGTGCAGAAGACATCACCCTCTGGGCTTATGGCGTGTTTGTCCGGGGCGACGTGGCCAAGACCCTTGGGGTAGACCCCTCTACAGTCAAGACTTCCGAACAGCTCTATGATTTCATGGTAAAGGCCCGGGATTATGGCTTTAAGGATGTTAACGGAAATGACTGCATCGTGGCTACTACCTTCCACAACGGCTGGAACTATTCTGATTTTATCCAGAGTTTCAAGACCAAAAAGCTCACAGACTATATCATGGCCGAGGACGGCAAGTTAAACTTTTATAAGCTCACAGACGACTGGATTAATGAAAATCTGTTTATCTGGAAAATGGTACATGAAAATATCCTTGACAAGGAATGCTTCAAAACTTCTGATGACCGCGCCAAGGAAAAGGTGGGAAACGGCACCGCCCTGTTTACCTGTGCCCAATACAATGTGACCATTGAGGCAACCAAACAAACAGGCCTTTACGATTCCAATCCGGAAATGAGATATATCCCCATTGGGCCAATCAATTATAAAGACGGTTCGCCGCTGAAACAGTTAGAGCCGGAAGGCAGGAATGGCTCTCCCGCTATATTCTTCCCCAACACCTGCTCCAATATCGAAGCAGCCCTTACATGGCTTGACTATGTAAACAGCAAGGAAGGCATGAAGCTGGTCTGCTATGGTTTTGAAGGCGATACCTATGAGATCAACGACGAAGGGCAGCCCAGGATGAATGCAGAACTGACAGAAAGATACCTGGCAGATTCTGAGAATGTAAACAAGGAACTCCGGGAAAGAGGAATCAATTATATGCAGCAAAGAACTTATGTTGCAAGAAAGAACTTTTCCTGGTTTGGCGAGTCTTCCCCATTTGACTCAGAAGGCATGGATCCCTACCTGGCAGATTACAAGAAGCTGCGCCCGGCCGAGGTCATCCCCGGCTACAGCATTGATGCAATTGCCCCCAACTTTGACAAATACCAGGAGATGGCTGAGTGGACATTCGACGGCGATAAGGAAAACACTTATAAGGAACGGGCATTCTTTGCCGATTCTGAGGAAGAGGCAAGGAAGATCCTGGAGGAATACCAGACTTACCTGTCCACTAACGATGGCGGCCTGTTCCTGGAATTCCTTGAATGGATGTCAGAGCAGTCCACTACCAGAGATGATTTTATTTATTAAGGAAGCCAAAGCCGCTTTGCAGCACGCAAAGCGGCTACTTTACTCATTTTCTGCTTTTCCCGGCACGTGGCATAGACGATATCCCCCTGCACTCCTTTTCCATAACATAATTTTCCAAAAAAATACCTTTCCTCAAAACCTGCTGCTTCCTGGCCACCTGATATCCCCTGTTTTCAAAAAACGGTTTCGCTGTGATGGAGGCATGTGTGATGAACTTCCCCACAGCAAATGCCTCTTCCAGCCTATCACAGATTGCCGTGGCAATTCCCTGGCTTTGATAATCCTTGTGTACATACAGCCTGTCCAAATAGCCTGTCCCATCCATATCGCCAAAGCCGGTGATCCTTTCCCCATCCGTTGCCACAAGCGTAAAATGCCCGGCAAAGGATTCGTGCCACCGGGCCAGGTCCACATTGCCATCCGCCCAGGCATTTAGCTGCTCTTCCGTATAGTCCCTGGCGTTTACCCCATGTACAGTCTGATAAAATAATTCTGCCATCTCCCTGCAGTCAGCAGCCGTGTATTTTCTGACAACCATTGCATTTTCCCTCTGCTTTCCTTACCCTTTTGGTAATTTCCCCACCGTCCCTGCAAGCCCTTTTACTTTCCCTCCCGGCACGGCACACCGCCGATTAATGCCGCCAGGTACTTTGCGGCAGGAAGGATCACACGCTCATCAACACAAAAGCCTGGCTGGTGAATAAGCTGCCCCCTGCCGGTGCCCACCTTGATATAACAGCCCGGAATTTTTTCTTCCAAAAAGGAAAAATCGTCGCCGCCCATGGAGCTTTCTTCCGGGACTACCAAAAACCCCCATTGCCCTGCTGCCTGGATGGCTTTTTCCGCCATTTCCCCATCATTATAAGTGGCCGGTGCGCCTGCAATCCACTCCACATCCGCCTCCGCCCCATAAGCCGCCGCCGTACTCTTAGCAATTTCTTCCACTCTTTTTTCAAACAAAACCCTGTCCTGTTTATCCATGGTCCTCACGGTGCCTTCCAGTACGGCCCTATCCGGTATCACATTCCAGGTATTTCCCGCCTGGATTCTTGTAACGCTTATCAGGGCCGGGTGGAAAGCGTTTACATTTCTTGTGACGATGGTCTGGAATGCCTGGACCACTGCCGCTGCCGCCGGGATAGGGTCAATCCCGTCGTCCGGGTGTGCGCCGTGGCACCCTGTTCCCTTTATGTTAACCACAAAACGGTCCACCGCTGCCGTCACATATCCTTCCCGGATCCCAATGGTCCCCACCTCATTGGTAGGGTCTGCATGGATCCCCCAGATTTTCCCCACATCCTCCATCACATCAGTTTCGAGTATTTTCAGGGCTCCCAGGGATGTCTCTTCCGCAGGCTGGAAAATAATCTTTACGCATCCTGCCAGCCCTTCCTTCTTTTCATTGAGCAAAAGGGCGCACCCAATTCCCGCCGTTATATGGAAATCATGGCCGCAGGCGTGCATTTTCCCCTGGTATTTTGAAGCATAGGAAAGCCCTGTCTCTTCCGTAACCGGAAGGGCGTCAATGTCACAGCGCAGTGCCTGCACCGGCCCCTGACTCCCGCCCCTCACTATTGCCACAAGCCCTGTCTTTAGGGGCAGGGGAAGGATTTCCACCCCTTCCTGTGCCAGGATCTCCTTTATCTTTGCCGTTGTGGCATATTCCTCATAAGAAAGCTCCGGGTGTCTGTGAAACCATTCAAAACAGCTTTTCAGCTTTTCCTCTAATTGTGCCATTATCCTTTTCTCCCTTCCTGGTCCGTCAGTTAACCATTTAATGCCCCACAGGCACAGGAAAATGCCCGCCTGTGGATGCCAGAAGATATTTGCCTGTGATTTTGCATCAAATACTTTTTCATGTTATTATAAACTTTAGGGGGGCTTTAAGCAAGCAGAAGGCGTTCCCGGTATTTTATACCTAGTATAAAGCACAAAATAATAAAGGAGGCTTACAGTATGGACCCAGGACAGGAGATGTTTAACAGTAAGAAAGAGGCCAAAAGGGAGGTGCTCCATGACCTTTAAAGTAGGCGTCGGCAAAACGGACTTTGAAGCCTTGCGCACATCTAATAATTATTATGTTGATAAAACAGATATCATGTATGAGCTTGTAGAAGAAACCGACAATCAGGCCACTCTGTTTACCAGGCCGCGGAGATTTGGCAAAACCTTAATGATGAGCATGTTTTTAAACTTTTTCAGCCTGAAAAAAGAAAGCAAAGGCATATTCGATGGCCTTAAGATTACAAAGCATAAAGAGTTCTGCGTTAAATGGATGAATCAATACCCTGTGCTTTTTCTTTCTTTTAAGGATGCGGAAGCGGATGAGTTTTATGTTGCATATGATAAATTAAAAAATACGATTGCGGATGTCTGCAAATCAATCCCAGGCTTAGCCACAGAATCTGCTGTCCATCCTGCTGATATGCAAATTTTTGAGAGATTGATGTTTAATAAGGCATCTGATGCCGAAGTGCAGGGTTCTCTCAAGACAATCATGCGAATGATGCATACTGTCTATGGCAAAAAAGTAATTCTCCTTATTGATGAATATGATGTCCCCCTGGCAAAAGCAAGTGAAAGGGATACGAAAACGAATAAATATTATTCTTCTATGCTTGATGTGATCAAAGGTATTATGAGCACCGCACTGAAAGATAATGAATTCCTGCAATTCGCTGTAATTACCGGATGCCTGCGCATTGCAAAGGAAAGCATATTTACAGGTACGAATAACTTTGCCTCGTATTCTGTATTGGATGAAGATTTCTCTGAATACTTTGGATTTACCGAAGCCGAGGTTAACGATATTTTAACCGCTGCCGGGCGGGCAGATAAGGCGGATGGTATAAAGGAATGGTATGACGGCTATGTGTTTGGGGATAGTTGCCTGTACTGTCCCTGGGACGTAATGAACTATATGTCTGCGCTGAAAAAGAGAGAAAATGCAAAACCTAAAAACTACTGGAAATTCACAAGCCATAACGGAATCCTGCTTACTTTTGTTGAGCGGACAGATTTTGACGTAACAGAGAAATTTGAGATACTTCTAAACGGCGGGACCATAACCCAGCGGATTTCTGACGAACTTACCTATGACACACTCCACGCATCAGAGGATAATTTATGGAGTGTGCTGCTTATGGCTGGATACCTTACAAAGGCAGACCCCCATGAAGAGGGCGAAACAGTTTCACTTAAAATCCCTAACCGGGAGATTGCGTCTATCTTCCAGGACACAGTAGTTGTATATTTTAAGAATACGGCAGACACAGCAAAGCTCCATAACCTTATAAATGCGTTGTGGGAAGGTGATGGGATCCAAGCAGCCAGGCTTATATCAGACCTTTTGTGGTATACCATCAGCTATAATGACTATCATGAAGATTATTACCATGCATTCCTTGTGGGGATCTTTGTGGGACAGGGATACCACGTTGCATCAAATAAAGAGAAAGGATTAGGGCGGCCGGATATCCTGCTCAAAGATAAGAAAAACCGCCGGGCAATCATCATAGAAGCCAAAAAATCGCAGAAGGAAATTGATATGGATAAGGACTGCGATGAAGCCATCGCCCAAATTATTGCGGAGAAATATGCACAAGGGCTTTACGGATATACACAGGTTTTTTGTTATGGGATCTCTTTTTTCCAAAAGCAAGCCAAAGTAAAAAAATTACACGGTTAAAAACCCATAAAGCCCCGGCCCAAGGTGCCAAAAACACACCCTGGCCGGGGCCTTTCTATCCTAATAACCCTACAATATTTTTAGTACCCATATCTCTTTCTATACTTCATAAACATAAAGCCTGACAAAACAAGTGCCATAAGCTCCGCCGCAGGCGTTGCCAGCCAGACACCGTCCACTCCCAGGATCATAGGGAGCACGGCCATTGTGGCCAGCATAAACACAAAGGACCTTGAAAAAGCCAGGATTGCCGAAACAATCCCATTGGACAGTGCAGTAAACATGCCGCTGGCAAAAATATTAAAGCCAATAAAAAACAGCGCTATGGTGCATATCCTGTTTCCGGCCACCGCCAGCCCATACACAGGGTTATCCGGCCGGGCAAAAACCGAAACCAGAGGTTTTGACAATACAAAGGAAGCCACCACCGTTATCATAGAAATCGCCCCGATCACCTTTAGGCTGATGGAAACCAGCTTCTTTAATTTCCCATGATTCTTTTCCCCATAATAATAACTGAGCATAGGGGCAACGCCATAAGAATACCCCGTGTACAGGGAGCTTGCGAACATCAACACATACATAATAATCGTAACAGCCGCAACCCCATCCTCGCCGACATAATGGAGCATCGTCCAGTTAAACACCATTGTGATGATTCCGGTCACAAGGGCCGTGGCCATTTCGGAACATCCGTTTGTGGCTGCGCTTGCCAGAACCCGGAACCGGAACGCCGGTTTCCGAAAGTGCAGGAGGCTCTTTTTATTGCTAAAGACAAACAACCCCACAACTGCCGTCACAGAATACCCCAGGCCTGTGGCAACCGCCGCCCCGCTAATCCCCATACCAAGCCCGGCTATGAACACATAGTCAAGTACCATGTTGAGGATCCCGCCTGTCACTGAACAGGCCAGGGAAAGCGCCGCCCTCTCGCAGGCAATCATGTAAAGGGTGAAATTATTCATCAGAAGGATCGGTACCGTAAACACCAGATAACGGCTCAAATACGCCACGCAGTACCCCTCCACCTGCGGCGAAAGATTCATCCCTGCAAAAATATAATCCATTGCCAGATACCCAAGGGCGCACATGGCAGCCCCCACCAGCACGTTCACCAAAATTAAAAAAGTGAAATCTTCCTTTGCCTCATCGCTTTTGTGTTCCCCCATCTTTTTCATAATCACCGCGCTGCCTCCTGTGGCAAGCATGGTAGAAATGGCCGTGACAAGCTGAATTACAGGCGCGGTCAGATTGATTGCCGAGAGCGCGTCAGTGCCAATTAAGTTTGACACGAAAAGCCCGTCAACCATTGTGTAAAAAGACATAAATACCGTCATGGCAATGGTTGGGACGGCAAACTTTAAAATATTTTTCAGTGTTACAGGCTTTAAATAAACGTTTTGGTTTTCCATAATTTTTTCTCCATTCTAGTATAATCCAATTTAATTAGACTTATGTTTAGCATTGTGGTATAATAACCTC
>CAJTVD010000028.1 GCA_910579495.1 uncultured Lachnospiraceae bacterium | reverse complement strand
CCCCCGCCATGGCTTCTGCCCCCGCTGCTGCTTCTGGGGAGATTGTAAACCTTGGTCTGGTCTATCAGGCGTATCCTGGGATTGGAGAAATGGAATTTTGTGGATGCGAATTCCAAAATTTCCCTTTCCCCCACTTTGGGGGAGCCGCAGGAGAGCCTTACAATAAAGTAATTGGCCAGGGCTGCCAGGATCAGCGCCAGCAGGGCGTTGCTGATATACTTCATGGGCTGTGCAATCCTTCTTCCGGATAAAAGGGTTTTCACCTGAGAGAAGGCGTTGGAAGCACATTGATAGTAATTCCCTTCCGAAGCATGGCGGTAGGAATTGTCGGTTATGGTGTTGGCGTATGCGTTGGTGACGGTTTTGTGTATGGCCCCGTCGCTGAACAGATAAATTTCCCGGTTATCCATATCAATGAGGAAAAGGATGCCGCTTTGCTGGCCGAAGAGGCTGTGGTAATAGCTGGCGGCAAACTGGGCGGCGGTGGCGCTGTTAGAGGAAAGGCTCTTAAAAGCCACATTTCCATAAGCGGTCACTTCCTGCATTTCCGCTGCCAGCATTACGGTTTCCTGGGTGCTTAAAAGTGCTGCGCCGTCTTCCAGTACCATCTGGTACCCGGTTTCCGGGTTGGTCCAGCTGTGGGCGTCAAAGCTGGAAGCGGCGGCTGCCTGGAGGGGCAGGAGCAGGAAACTGAAGAGCAGCAAAAATTCTGCCATAGGGGTAAGGGATTTATTTCTACCCACGGCTGTCACCTCCTTTACGGTCAAACTGGGGAAGCTTCCTGGTGGCAAGCACATTGTATTTTTGTATGATTGCCACGTTGGTAAGCAGGATGCCCAGAAAAGAAATGATTGCGCCGCCATAATACCACAGGTCCGATACAGGGGCGAAAAGCCGGACGCCCAGAGAAACTCCCATGGCGGCCCCTGCGCCCAGGAACCCCATAGCACCCCCGGGGCCGGCTCCTTTTTCTGCAAAAACGTAATTCAGGATTTCTTTCAAAAGGATACCAGATTCCCATTTCCCATTCCGGCCTTTTCCCTGGCGGTATTGATAGCCCCGGTCGTCCAGGCGCTGGTCACGGCGGAGGATATTGGCAAGCTCCATCAGGTAGGCCATAAAGGTAAAGGAGCCTAACAGCCCGGCACAGGTAAGCAGCAAGTCAGGCTTTATAGTTAAGAAAAGGTTCAGCAGCAGAAAGATAGGCAGGGCCAGGAGCAGGACACCCAGCACATATTTCCTGATGTCTACCGGGATATCCGCCGCCACCTTGCCGCTTTGCCCGTTCACAGTGGCATAAGCAACCCGGCCGTTTTTGCGGTAGGACATAAACCACACAGGATAGAGGACCCGTTCCGGCTGATCACAGAGGGTGTGCAGCGCCATGGCGTCTTCGGGGCTGCCGTCCTCAAGGGAGAGCCTTATACCGGAAAAGGCGGGCTCTTTTTTGATATTCCTGTAACTGGCGTCAGTTGCAAGCTTTATGGCATCCTCCCTGTAAACGCTGCTGTCCACATCCGCTGTATCCGCATAAAAGCCGCTGAGAAAAGCAGGGGTAAACTTCTTGCTGTCCCTTACATGGAAGGGGGCAATCCGCTGGCTGAGGCTGTCGTCAAAAGAAGAGGAGCCGTCGTAGGACAGGTCATAATAATAAGCGTCAAGGTCGCCGCTTAAGTCGTATCTGTCCTTATAGCTGTAGTCGCCCTGGGTATAGGATTTCTTCCCAATTATATGGACGGTCCCCTTCTGGGTGATGCTGTAGGCCCAATAAGGGATATAGATTCCCCGGAAGCCGTCAATACATTTTTCGTCCTTTAGTTCTGAAGGGGCGAAAGGGGCACGCCTCATCCGGGCAATGTATGCCTTTTTGCAGGCTTCCTTGGTCTGCTTGAAAGGAATAATGTGGGAAGGCCGCCGTTCCCTGCTGATACGGCTGTGAAGTATGGTGGAAGCGCCGCAAAAGCTGCAAAATTCAGCAGCGGAGGTGTCTGTGCTTAAGATCTCGCCGCCGCATTGGGGGCAGGTGAATACAGTGACGTTAAAGTCCCCTCCGGCTTCCTCTGCGTCCTTATCTTTGGTGATATGGTATGGGTCTTGGGTAGTAAGGCAGTAAGCGCATTTGAGCTGCTGGGATGGAATATCAAATATCAGGTTACCGCCGCAGTTAGGGCATTCGTACAAAAAGATCCCCCCTTTTTCTGTAAAATAATTGTGATAGTACTATTTTACAGAAAAAAGGGGGAAAAGTAAATGGAGGGCGCCTCTTTTTCCTTTATTCCAGTTCAATTTTGTAACATAAGGGCAGTTCTGGTTTCCCCGTGTTTTTCAGGCTGATATGCAGCCCTTCCCTGTCGCAGGAGAAGTTTTCTGCCAGGTTTGTGCCTAAGGTGGAGACATTTTTGATACAGTAGCCGCCTTTGTAGGTGGGGAAGGACTTGAGGGTGAGAGTTTTTGCCGCCGGGGGCTTCATCTGGAAAGCATAAACTATGCCGGGCTTGTAGGTGAAGCGGAAATCCTCCGGTGTATAGGCCACGTCCCCTTCGCTGAACATCCCGCTTTTGGCCTGATGCTCCCCTTCCTTGTAGAACCGCCAGCAGGTGGTGCCATAAATGCCCTCCCCATTTTCCTTAAGCCACCTGCCTGTTTCCAGCAGGGTGGTGCGCTCTTCCTCTGTGATAGAGCCGTCCGGTTTGGGCCCTACATTTAAAAGCAGCATTCCGTTCTTGCTTACAATGTCGATGAGGGTGGTCACAATTTCATAGGCGCTTTTATAATTGTTGTCCTTCCGGTAGCCCCAGGAAAGCTTCCCGATTGCCGTATCCGTCTGCCAGGGGGTGGGGGAAATCCCTTCCAGCGCACCCCGTTCCACGTCATAGGTAGCGGTCCCGGGGACAAATGCGTTGTGCTTATAGTCAATGGTGACTTCACAGCCCCATTCCAGGGCACGGTTGTAATAATAAGCGGCAAGCTTTTTCAAATAAGGCTTAAACGCCTGGTTTTGGATCCACCAGTCGAAATACAGGATTTTCGGCCTGTATTTGTCTATGATCTCGCAGGTGCGGCAGAGCCAGTCCTCCAGGAATTCCTGGCTTGGGCCTATTTCGTCAACGGTATCACAGGTTTTGGTCATGGGTTCATCCCCCCCAAGCTTTTCGTCATAAAAAGCAGGGCCATAGAAGTCCTCATAGTCCCCCTGGCGGATATCGCTGTCGAAGGTTCTCCCGCCGTTCATAAAAAAGAAATGTTCTGCCCTGTGGGTGGAGGCGCAGAAGGTTAAGCCCTCCTTTTCACAGGCAGATTTCAGTTCTCCCAGGACATCCCGGCAAGGCCCCATGGCTTTGGCGTTCCAGGGGTTATATTCCGTGTCATACATGGCGAAACCGTCGTGGTGCTCCGCTACGGGCATCACAAACTTTGCCCCGGCCTCCTTAAACAGAGCGGTCCATTTTTCCGCCTGGAAATTTTCCCCTTTAAACATGGGGATAAAGTCCTTGTAGCCAAAGTCTTTGTGGCTGCCATAGGTTTCCAGGTGGTGTCTGTACTCCACGCTGTTTTCAATATACATATTCCGGGAGTACCATTCGTTGCCGTAGGCAGGGACGGAATAGACGCCCCAGTGGATAAAGATGCCGAACTTGTCCCTGTAATACCATGTGGGCGTCCGGTGGGCGGAAAGGGAAGCCCAGTTGTCCTTGTAGGCTCCCTTTTCGATGACTGTGTCAATCTGCTTCAAATATTCATTTTTTTGCATATGCATTCCTCCTGGGCTGATCTCATGCTTTCATTTTATCCCATGGCACTGAGATGTAAATGACATTTTGCGACATCTAATGTTGTTTTTGGCGTGAAATGTATATCCTGGCAGTGCCTGGAAATAATTTTCCCATTGGCCTGAAGCCGCCTATGTAAATGGGTTTCTGTGCTTGACATACAGGCCTGGAAATATTATCTTGGTTCCAGGAGGAATTCTGCCAGCCGGATTTGGCGTAAAAGCGGTAGCATATGGGGGAGAGCCATGAAGGAATTGCATGTGGGAAGGTCAAAATTTAAGCTGGTCAATATCAGCGCCGGGAAATTTCTCAGGGATATTAACGGCCATAGCCACTCTGCCGACAGCTATGAAATCCATTATTGCTATGATGGGAGCGGTATTTTATGGACTGGCGGGCAGAGCTATGGGATCAAAAGCGATACCCTGTATGTAACCGGGCCGAATGTATGGCACCGGCAGACCATTGACCCAAACAATCCCATGGCAGAGGTATGCCTGTATATCCAACTGGTCTGCAAAGGGAAGGATCAGATATCGGCCAGCCTGCTGGGGGCTGATTTTTGGATCGGCCAGGGGAATGGGACGCTGAAGGCGCTTTTTGGCGCCCTGGAAGCTTTGGGGGAGAAGAAGGATTTTCTTGCCAGGGAGAAGCAGGTGCATATTGCGGAACTGATCGTCACGGAGCTGGCGGGGATCTACAGCCAGGGGGAGGCAGTGGCGGAGCAGGATACGCCGGAGGATAGGAAGCTTGTGATCATAGAGGAAGCTTTCCTGTATGAATATGATTCCCTTACCCTTAAGGGGCTTGCCCTCAGGCTGGGAATGAGCACCAGGCAGACCCAGCGGGTGCTTGCCAGGTACTATGGCATGGCCTTTCGGGAGAAGAAGACGGCGGCAAGGCTTGAGGCTGCCTATGTGATGATACAAAACGGGAACAGTGTGGGCGGGGCCGCCTCATCCGTGGGGTATTCGGACGCCGCCTCCTTTATCCGGGCCTTTAAAAAGCAATATGGGATTACGCCGTCAAAGATAGGTAAGGGATAGAATGTGGATTGTTTGGCGGATTGCGAAAGAGGGGCAGATGGATTATAATGGAGGAAAAGGCACCAGGGAGGTGGGGGGATGAAGAGGCCACTGCCGGTAGGCGTTGATAATTTTGAAAAAATAATAAGAGGCGGCTACTATTATACAGACAAAACAATGTTTATAAAAGAACTGCTGGATTTAAAAGGTGAAGTGAACTTATTTACCCGCCCAAGGCGTTTTGGCAAAACACTGAATCTGAGTATGCTCCGTTATTTTTTTGAGGATACCGGCAATGGGGAAAAGAATGCACAGAACAGGGAGCTGTTCAGGGGCACGAAGATTATGGAGGCAGGGGAAGGCTACACCTGCCATATGGGCATGTACCCTGTGGTAAACCTTACATTAAAGTCAGCCAAACAGGAGGATTTCCCCACGGCTTACTATATGATAGAAAATGCCCTGGGGATGGAATTTGACAGGCACAGGAGCGTTGTGGAAAGGGGAAAGGAACAGCTTTCTTTAAAAGAATATGGTCAGTATATTGCCATTGCGGAGGGGAAAGGGGAAGAAAAGACGGTGAGGAATTCCCTGCAATTATTTTCCCGGTGCCTGTATAAGATTACGGGAAAGAAAACGGTGGTCCTGGTGGATGAGTACGATGTTCCGCTGGAAAATGCCTATTTCCGGGGGTTTTATGGAAAAGTGGTGGGCTTTATCCGGGCATTATTTGAGTCGGGCCTGAAAACCAATGACTATCTGCAGTTTGCCGTGATTACCGGATGCCTCCGCATTTCCAGGGAAAGTATTTTTACCGGGTTAAACCATCTGAATATCATCTCGGTGCTGGACAAAAAATACAGTGGGCATTTCGGGTTCACGGAACCGGAGGTAAGCCGGATGATGTCTGACTACCAGGTAGAGAGCCGTTTCCCTACAATGAAGGAGTGGTATAATGGATACCAATTCGGGAATACAAGGGTTTACAATCCCTGGAGCGTTATCAAATTCCTGTATGATTTATATTCGGATATCAATGCCTTCCCCCGGCCCTACTGGAGCAATACCAGTTCCAACGATATTATCAGGGACTTAATTGCCAGGGCAGATGGGGAAACCAAAGAACAGGTGGAAAAGCTCCTCCAGGGGGGGACGGTGGATATCCAGGTGCATGAGGAGATTACCTACGCCGATATGTACAGCAATGGGGAAAACCTTTGGAACTTCCTTTATTTCACTGGGTACCTGACGAAAGATGGCGAATATTTTAAGGAATCTTCCGTTTATCTGCGCACCAGGATCCCCAATATAGAGGTAAAGACTATTTACCAGAATACCATCCTTTATTGGATGAGGGACTGGATAGGGAAGGAGGATTTCCATGGCTTGTACAGGGCAATGGAAGAGGGGGATGAGGAGCGGGTGCGGGATATTTTAAGCGGCCAGCTTTTCCGGACCATCAGCTTCTATGACAGTGCGGAAAATTTTTATCATGGTTTCCTTACGGGGGTTTTAAGCCAGAGTGAGAAGTATCTGGTGAAATCCAACAGGGAGGCCGGCGCCGGGCGCTCGGACCTTGTGGTGAAAAGCCCCTCCCTGCGGGGCCGGTCCTTTATTCTGGAGGTAAAGGTTTCCGGTAATATAGACGCCCTGGAGAAGGATGCGGAAAAAGCGTTACAGCAGATTTATGATAAAAAATACACGCAAGAGCTGCGTGCAGAAGGATACCGGAAAATTGACTGCTATGGGATATCCTTTTACCGGAAGGACTGTGAGGTACGGTTTGGGAGAGGGCAGGATTTGGCGTAACCTCCTGGCCGGGAGCCTTAAGATTAAGTGAGGGAGGAGTTATCATCAAGCCATGGAACCTTTTTTTTCGGTCATCGTAGTTTGTTTAAATCCCGGGGAAAGGCTGAAAAGCACCCTGGAAAGCATAGAGAGGCAGACTTTCCGGGACTTCCAGGTAATCGTTAAAGACGGGGGCTCCAGGGACGGTGCACCGGAAACTGCCGGGACTTTTTCAGAGAGATGGAAGAAGGAGGGGGGACTGCGTTCTTTAGAAGTGATCACCCAGGAGGACTGCGGTATTTATGACGCAATGAACCAGGCAGCGGCGGCGGCGGAAGGCAGGTACGTTTATTTTTTAAACTGCGGGGACTGTTTTTCCTCCGGCCAGGTCCTGGAAGAGATGGCGGCTTTTATCCGCAGGGAACAGGAGCAGCGCCCGGGGATCTATTATGGGGATATTTATGAGCGGCTCACCGGGCAGAGGGTTTGCTCCAACCCGCGCATGGATGCCTTTGGCTGTTACCGGAATGTACCCTGCCATCAGGCATGTTTTTATGCAAGGGAGCTTTTGCTTGCCCATCCTTTCCATAGGGGCTATCAGGTGCGGGCGGATTATGAGCAGTTTCTCTGGTGCTTTTTTGCCAGCCCTTATAAGGGCGGCGTAAAGTTTGCCTACAGCTCTGTGTTGATTGCGGATTATGAGGGCGGGGGGTTTTCCGAAAGCAGGGAGAACCGGGAGCTTTCCGCCAGGGAACATAAGGAGATTACCGGGAAATATATGTCCCGGGGGGAGCTGTTCCGGTTCCGGCTGGCCATGGCGCTGACCCTTTCAGGGCTCCGGACAAAGCTGGCGGAGAACGGGAAGACGGCTGGGGTTTACAACCGGGTAAAAGAGATGCTTTACAGGAGAAGGAAATGAACAGGGTATTATGGATTTGTAATATTATGCTGCCAGCCATCGGCCAGGAACTGGGGCTGCCCTACAGCAGCCGGGAGGGATGGCTTTCCGGTATTTTTGAAAAGATGGTGGGAAAACAGGGGGAGGTTACCCTGGGGATCTGCTTTCCCCTTGGGGAGAAGGAGCTCCCAGTAAGAAAGTTTACGGTGCAGGGCATCTGCTGTTATGCCTTCCGGGAAGACTTAACCGCGCCGGAAAAATACGCCCAGGGGATGGAGGAAGGGTTCCGGCAGATTTTCCAGGATTTCAGGCCCCAGATGATCCATATTTTCGGCACGGAGTTTCCCCATGCGCTGGCGGCGGTAAGGGCTTATCAAAATCCTGCCAGGACCCTTGTGGGTATCCAGGGGCTGTGCGGCGAGATTGCCAAGGTTTACATGGCGGGGCTGCCGGAGAAGGTACAAAAGTCCGCCACTTTCCGGGACCTGCTCCGGAAGGATTCCATCCGGCAGCAGCAGGAGAAGTTTGCCATAAGGGGCAGGCGGGAGAGGGAGGTAATATGCGGCAGCGGCAATATTACAGGCAGGACCCGTTTTGACAGGGAGGGAGCCCGCAGGCTCCATCCCGGCAGCAAGTATTATCATATGGACGAAACCCTGCGCCGGGAGTTTTATACAGGCCAGTGGCGCATGGAGGATTGTGAAAAGCACAGCATTTTCCTGGGCCAGGGGGATTACCCTTTAAAAGGAATGCATTTCGCCCTGAAAGCTATGGGGATTCTTCTGCCCAGGTATCCGGACATGAAGCTTTATGTGGCGGGCAACAGCGTTATTGGCAACCGCTCCCTGAAAGAAAAAATGAAACTGCCCGCTTATGGAAAATATCTCCTTAAGCTGATAGCCGAAAATGGGCTTGGGGGAAAAGTCATTATGCTGGGAAAGCTGGAAGGGGAGGAGATGAAAAGGCAGTATTTAAAAAGCAGTGTTTATCTGTGCCCTTCTGTGCTGGAAAATTCCCCCAACACTGTAGGGGAAGCCCAACTGTTGGGGGTTCCCGTGGCCGCCTCGCGGACAGGGGGGATTCCCGACCTGATAGAGGATAAGGTGGACGGGCTTTTGTTCCCGGTAGGGGATGAAAGGCTGCTGGCGAAAGCGGTGGAAGCCCTGTGGGATGAGCGTAAGGGCCCGGACGGCTGCTGCCTTGCCCAGCGGATTTCGGCAAATGCAAGGCGCCGGGCAAGGGCCACCCACGACGGGGAGAAAAATTATGCCCGGCTGATGGAAATCTATGCCCATATTCTGGAGGAAAAATGACAGTTACTTTTATATCCAATTATATTAACCACCATCAGATTCCTTTTTCCGATGCCTGCTCCCGGCTGCTGGGTGAGGAATACCATTTTATCCAGACCCAGCCCATGGAAAAGGAGCGGCTGGAAATGGGCTGGAGCAGCCAGGGGGAGGGGCTTGCTTATGTACACTGCCTGTACCAGGAGGAAGAGAAGTGCCGGCGCCTGGTAAGGGAGAGCGATGTGCTTCTGGCTGGCTGGAGCGGCAGGGAAGATTTGGTGCAGGGGCGGTTAAATGAGGGAAAACTGACCCTGCGGGTGAGTGAGCGGCTATACCGGGAGGGGCAGTGGCGGGCGGTTTCCCCCCGGGGGCTGTACCACAAATACCTGGAACATACCAGATACAGGAACTCCCCGGCCTACCTTCTCTGTGCCGGGGCTTATGTCCCCTCTGATTTTCACCTGATCCGCGCTTATCCGGGAAAAATGCTTAAGTGGGGGTATTTCCCGGAAATGCGGCAGTATACCCCAGGGCAGCTAAAGGAGATGAAAAAGAAAGAAGATGGGGTGGACATTGCCTGGGCCGGGCGGTTTATCCCTTTAAAGCATCCGGAGTATATGCTGCGCCTGGCAAAGAGCCTGAAAAGTAACTGGCAGGGCAGGTTCCGGATCCATATGGCAGGCAGCGGGGTGATGGAGCAGGAGCTGAAAGCCCTGGCACAGTCTTATCAGGTGGCGGATGAGGTGGTCTTTTACGGCTACCAGACCCCAGGGCAGGTGCGGGAGCTTATGGAGCGCTGCCATATTTTTGTTTTCACCAGCAACCATTTAGAGGGCTGGGGGGCGGTGGTGAATGAAGCCATGAACAGCGCCTGCGGGGTGGTGGCCAATGGGCAGGCAGGGGCGGTCCCTTATCTTGTCCGGCATGGGGAAAACGGCATGGCTTATCCCCAGGGCAGTTATGAAAAGATGGAGGAAATGGTAAGGTTTCTGATGGCCAATCCCCAGGAGCGGGACCGGATGGGGCAGCAGGCTTACCGGACCATCACCGGATGCTGGAATGCCCAAAGGGCGGCAAAGGCGCTGCTTGGAATGGCGCAGGGGATGCTGGCAGGGGAGTTTGCCCCGGCGGCGGAGGGCCCTTGCAGCCTGGCGGAACCCATTGCCCCGGGGAAAATGTATGGGAGGATGCTGGAACATTCCCTGTAGCCTGGGAAGGGAAGCAGCGCAAATAGGAGGGGATAAAAATGGAGGATAGGAAAAAACCAGTATTAATCAGCATTATTGTGCCTGTTTACAATGTTTTTGGTTACCTTGCCAGGTGTGTAGATTCCATACGCAGGCAGACCTACCGGAACCTGGAGATTATTCTGGTGGACGACGGCTCCACAGACCGCAGCGGCGCCCTTGCGGAAAAGCTGGCAATGGGGGACCGGAGGATCCGGGTGTTCCACAAGGAGAACGGGGGTTCTTCCTCTGCCAGGAATCTGGGGATTTCCAAGGCCAGGGGAGAATACATCGGATTCATTGACAGCGACGATTATATAGAGCCTGCCATGTACCAGCGGCTTCTGGAGGCAGCCCTTTCAGAGAACCTTCTCATGGCCCAGATTTCCAGGGATGAGATTGACGAGCAGGGAAACCGGATGCCGGATGTGTGCCAGCCGCCGGAGGAAGCCCAGCTCTGGGACTGCGGGCGTTTTATGCGGGAGCTGCTCCTGCACCGGGGGGACTGCTCTTTCTGCACCAAGCTGGTGCACGCTTCCCTGCTGAAGGAGGAACGGTTCCCGGAGGGAGAGCTTAATGAGGACTTTTACCTGTTGGTGAAACTACTGCCCCGGATCCCCCTGGTGGCGGTCCTGCCCCAGCAGGAATACCATGTATTCTACCGCTATGGCAGCAACACCAGGACCCGGGACCAGGAGCAGTTCCCCCAGGTGTTTACGGACATTGTCAGAAACGCTGACAGGGTGTATGCCATTGTGGAGAAGGAGTACCCGGCGCTTTTGCCGGAGGCGGTGCGCTTTGGCCTGTTCCAGCGGCTGGACTATATGCTCCACATCCCCATCTCCCAGATGAATGAAGACAATGAATTTTACTGCCAGGTAAAGGCCTACTTAAGAAGCCATAGGAGGCAGGCGCTGGGCTCTCCTTACCTTACCAGGAAAAATAAGGCTTATCTGCTGCTTCTGGGCACAGCGCCGAAGCTGGCCCGGAGGGTACACAGAAAAATTAAAGGGAAAGGGAGATGAAGACAATTTTCAGGAAGTCAAACAGGGGTTTTATATGCGCAATGGCAGCCTTACTGCTCTGCCAGTTGGCGGTACTGTTATATTTCGGCAGTAAAAAGGCGGGCTTCCACGAGGACGAGTTGTACACCTATTATTCCACTAACAAAACTGCCGGGCTTTTCGTAAACGACAGGCAGTGGATGGAGCGGGAACAGCTTTTCAATGATTTTGTGGTGCTGCCGGGAGAAGAGTTCCGCTACCATGTGGTAAAACAGATGCAGTCCTGGGATGTACATCCGCCCCTATATTATTATATTTTCCATACTGCCTGTTCCCTGTTTCCAGGCCTTTTCAGTAAATGGCTGGGGATTGGGGTGAACCTGCTTGCCTATGTGGGCTGCTATTGGCTCCTTGGCTATGTAGCTTATACCGCTGCAGCGTGGCAGGGCCAGGAGGCGGTCAAAAGGGGAAAGCTGCTGGCATTCCTTACCTGCCTGGGGTGGGGCTTTGGCAGCGCGGTGATCTCCGGGGTGATGTTTATCAGAATGTACCAGTGGCTGACGCTGTTTGTGCTGCTGTGCCTTTCCCTGCATCTTCGGGCAATGGAAAAGGAAGATTTTGGCATCCGGCATTTCCTCCTGCCCCTTGGGGTTACGGTTTTTCTGGGATTTCTCACCCAGTACTATTATATCATTTTTCATTTTTTCCTGGGAGCCGGGTTCTGCCTGGCACTGTTAAGGCGGAAAGAATGGAAGGGGCTGGCCCTGTACGGGCTGTTTTGCGGCGGTGGGTTTCTGGGGGCTGTACTGTATTACCCTGCAAGCCTTTCCCATATCTTCCGGGGGTACCGGGGGACGGAGGCTGTGGCGGAGTTTGGGGATGTTTCCAATACCTGGGACCGGCTGCGTTTTTTTTACGGGCTCTTTGACGATTATATGATGAACGGTACCTTAACCTGGTGGCTCCTTGGCATCTGCCTGCTTGGGGTGACGGCAGGGTATGTGAGAAAGAGAAAAGGGGGAGCCGGGGGCGTTAACGGGGCGGTGGTACTTATGGCTTTTGCCTGCGGCGGGTATTTTTTTACCGTATCCAAAACCGCCCTGCTGCTGGGAGAGACCTCCAACCGGTATCAGCTTCCTGTCTACGGGCTGTTCCTGTTTCTGGTTCTGTATGGGGCCTGGTGTCTGCTGGCGGAAACGCTCCTTTGGGCTGTAAAGAAGAAAAACCAGGGGCCGGAAGGTAAAGGGGGCAGCGGCCCTGGTGCCAGGCAAAGGTATGGGAGAGGGGAGTTGCTATTGGCTGCGGCATTAGGGCTGTTGCTGGCAGACGGGCTTGCCGTCAGGGCAGGCAGGGTATTTTTTCTTTATGAGGAAGAAAAGGACCGGATGGCGTTTGTGCAGGAACACCGGGAGGACACGGTAGCAGTGTTTTATAATGAAGCTTCCCCGGACCATATCTGGTGGCTTTCTGATGAGCTGATGGTATATGACAGGGTATTCCTTGCCAGCCTGGGCAACAGGGAGCCTATTGCGGACGGGAGAATACGGGAGAGCAAAAGGCTTCTGGTGTATGTGGCGGACTATGAGGGCCAGGAGGAAAGCCTGAGGGAGCTTCTGGCAGAAAATGGGCAATGGGAGAACTGCCGGGTGGCAGCGGAAAAGGGGCTTTGGACTTTGTACGAGGCCTGGTGACAGAAACTGCCCTTATGTTAACAAACGCCGTCGCGCCCCGCGGGCCGGCTTATTGTAACAAGAGATCCGGCAGGCGCACGAAGATGCGCTTGCCGGATCTTTATGTACAGGGGAAAGAAAATGCAGTTATTCCTGTAGAAGCTGCAGTACAGAATTTGGCTGTTGGTTTGCCTGGCTTAACATGCTCATAGCTGTCTGCCGGATAATATTATTATTTGAATAGGACACCATTTCGGTAGCCATATCAGCGTCACGGATACGGGATTCTGCCGCAGAGGTGTTTTCCGAGCTGTTTAAGTTATTGTTGTAGGTGTGCTCTAACCTGTTCTGGTAAGCGCCATACAGGGAACGCTTGGTGGAAACGTATTCCAGTGCCTTTTTGGTGTAGCCCAGGGTTTTTTCCGCCTGTGCAATTGTCTGCGAGCCTGCCGCATACAGACCCAGGACAACGGTGTTCATGGGGAACCTGGGAATGGTGGTCTTATCCCCGCTGATGCCGCTGTGCTTGATGTCAATGCCGTTGTCGGTGGTCAGGTCCTTGATGTAGGAGTTGAACTCGGCGCGGATGGCAACGTTGCTTTTTTCATCCCCTGTGATGCCCATGGTAGTGTAATCTTGGGCATCCAGGGAGAGGTTGGTTGCACTTAACATATCTTGTATGGCATTTTGGGCATACTCCTTTTTGGCGTCTGCTTTATTGACAGTTGCGCCGGTGCTATCCTTATACGTGACCGCAAGCTGGTACTTTTCGGTAGGCGCTGGGTTTGTGGGGTCATTGGCAGGCCAATTTTGGACCAAAATATAAATGTCGTTTCCGTTGGCGTCCTGTGTTTTATAGTAGCTGCCGTTGGCATTGTCAAGGTTCATTGACACGGAAACGATATCCGATGCATCGGAAAAGTCATAGGTGTAGTTTAGGTTAACTCTGTCATTGGCGCTGTTGGTGGTACTGATATTAAATGTCCCCTGGCTTAAGTTGGAAAAAGGTTTGGTATAAAATGTAGCACTGGGAGCCCCTTGGGTGTCTTGCCTGTTATCATAGATATATAGCTTGCTGCCATTTTCTGATGCATATTGTGTATAATGGAAATCAAAACACTTAGAGGTGATCTGTACCAATGCATCTGCCAGATTGCTTCCATCTATATTGTTAGCCTTTAATGAGGCAATATCGATTTTCAGGGTGTAATTGTTCCCGTCCTGGGTTTTGCTGTAACGCAGGCCATTGACAGTCTGGGCATTGTCAACATTATTTTCAAATACAATGCTGTAATGGTTGGAACAGGTTTTACAGGTAGAATCAAAGCCGGTTCCTTCCAGGTCGGCAATATCCTTTACATCTTTAAAATCAATATATGCCGTAGGATATTTACTGCCCACTTGGCCAGGGGCAAAACCGCTATCTCCATCCGTGTTTTTCATTGCAGGATCGATGGTCAGGATATCCTTGAAATAACCAGCTGAAGTAATATTATCTTTGCCCACAACATCCTGCAGGTCTTTGCTTTGAAAGGGGTCGCCTTTTCCACCGGCCAGCAAATGGGCAATTTTCCGGGATTCTACATAATCCAGATAAGGATCCAACAGGGTATCCATCCTGTTTTCCGCGGCGCTGGAAGAACCGTTAAGCGTCAGGGGGCCGGAATTATTCGGCCCGGTGAAGGTAAGGTCCACATTATTGCCGGAGGGCGATACGGGAGTCCCTGTGGCAACATGGGTCTTGTTATTATCAGGCGAATCAAAATCCCTGCCAAAACCATACTCCCGGTCAAATGTGACCAGGTTACTGTTCGCGCTTGCGGAAATGCTGAGAAGGTTTGAGGAAGCATTGGCGTCCTTTTCCACTTCCAGCTTATAATTGGTTTTTATATTTTCCTTATTGACCAGCATACCGTCTATCCCGTCAATAACAGAATCAACACTGGTAATGTCGGATAGTGTAAAATCAAAAGAAAAATAAGGGTTGCCGTTTACGGCAAAAGAATAAGAGTAATTTTTACTGCTGGAGATATCGCTGCCGCTGTCCCAGCTGGTGATCCCCAAATCGGCCCATGTTTTTTTGGAATTAGGGATTTGGGCAGAATTATTTTCCAGCCATATACCATCCTTATCAGCCCGTACCTGAAAAGAATACCCATTTTGCGCAATCTCATTTGCCATGGCCTGGGATATGGTAATAGATTTCACCATCTGGGCGTCTACCGCCTGCTCGGTACCGTTCCCGATATAATCCGTCCCCCAAACAAAGTGCGCCTGTTTGGCATGGGTCTCTATGATGGAATCTATCAGGCCATCATAGCTTGTAACATCCTCAGGGATATAGAGAGAAAAAGTTGCGCCATGGTAATTGGTTCCCCAGCTGCCGCCGTGGATATTATCGGGGGTACATGGGTTTCCATTTTCATCCAGCAGATCTTCCCAGGGAAATACTTCATCATCAATGACCAGCCCATATGTGTTGGCGCTGATATTTTTCCGGAAGCTGATATCAGGTACTTTTGCCCCGTTCTCGCAGGTGAAAGTAAAGCTGGTCCCATCCGGCGCGGTACAGGAGTACATTCCGCCCTTAAAAATCTGTTCCCCTGTAGCAGGGTCGATGGATACCATATCCGGGTCAATGGAATCCCAGGTAATACGTTCCCCTTTATATATAATGCCGCCAAAGGCAGCTTCCCCACTGGCAGAGTCATAGGCGGCGTTAAAAATCTGCATGTCATAACCCATAGCATCCACATCCATGCTGACATATGAATTATCGAACACTGGCTTTTCGTTAAAGGAGGTGTTCTGCCCGATGGTATTGATCTGCTTTTTTAATTCCCGGATCTCTGCGTCGATTTTCTGGCGGTCAGATTCAGACAGGGTCCCGTTTGCCCCTTTCACTGCCAGTTCTGTCATCCTGTGTACCATGTCGTTGATCTCATCCATGGCACCGTCGCCTACCTGGCACCAGGAGATACCGTCCATGGTGTTTTCTGCCCCCTGGTTCAGGCCGCGGATCATCCAGCGCATTTTTTCGGACATTGCCAGCCCGGCGGCATCATCTGCTGCGCGGTTGATCCTGTATCCGGAAGAAAGCCGCTCCGCGCCTTTGGCGCCTTTTTGGGTGTTGGTTTTTACTTGTCTGCCCGCGTTCCCTGCAGGCAAATTGGTTTTTAATGAAAGCATCCTTGCTCCCCCCCTTTTGCTTGTTGCGGTTTATTGTTACCGCCAGCATGTTCTCTGTTGAGAGTATTGTACAATGCAGTAAATTTAGGCAAAAAAACTAAGAAGGGCAGTTGGGGGGCCGTTCTTAGTTTTGCTGTATTGCCGTACAATGTCAGCTTTTGCTTCGCTTGTTCCCGGCTGTCCATTAATCCTATTTTTTCAAATTTATTACATTTGTGTACTTATAATACACTATACCATCTAACAGAATATTATACAATTATTTTTGGGTATTTTTGAATAATTCATGTTATTGGTGGGGTTTTTGCCAGATGGGAAATTGCAATAGCAGGCAATTTATGGTAAAATCACCTGTAGCGGGATACAATGGGGCATTTCACCGCAATATATTTAAAAGTAAGTAACGGCAAAAGCGTGTGCTGCTGGCAGCAGCCAGCCATATCCAGCCACTATTGGGAGGATATCACGTATAAGCAGATTTTAAAAACAGATGGAGGCATTTTCATGTTATTAGATAACCAGACAATTCTTATTACCGGGGGTACAGGCTCTTTCGGCAAATGCTTTACCAGGTACGTGTTTGAGCATTACAGCCCCAGGAAGGTGATCATTTATTCCAGGGATGAGTTTAAACAGTTCCTTATGGGGAACGAGCTGAAAGAGTATGCGGACAGGCTCCGGTTTTTTATTGGCGATGTAAGGGATAAGGATAGGCTCAGGCGTGCCTTTGAGGGAGTGGATTATGTGGTCCATGCGGCGGCATTAAAGCAGGTGCCTTCCTGTGAGTACAATCCCAACGAAGCCATCAAGACCAACATCCACGGGGCACAGAATGTGATCGACGCGGCGCTGGACTGCGGTGTGAAAAAGGTGGTAGCCCTTTCCACGGATAAGGCGGTGAACCCTGTGAACCTCTACGGCGGCACCAAGCTGGTGTCGGATAAGCTGTTTATTGCCGCCAATGCCTATACAGGGAACAAGGACATTAATTTTTCTATTGTCCGTTACGGGAACGTGGCGGGGAGCCGTGGGTCTATTATCCCGCTCTTCCATAATATTATCAAAAACGGGGGCAGGGAGCTTCCCATTACCGATTACCGCATGACCCGTTTCTGGATCAGCCTTACAGAAGGGGTGGCCCTTGTGATCAAGGCGCTGGAAGAAGCCAGCGGGGGAGAGACCTTTATCAGCAAGATCCCCTCCTTTAAAGTGACAGACCTGGCGGAGGCGATGCTGCCCGGCTGTAAGATGCCCCAGGTAGGCATCCGCCCCGGGGAGAAGCTTCACGAGATCATGGTGACGGTGGAAGACTCCGCTACCACCTATGAGTATGACAAACACTTTATCGTGTATCCCCAGGTGGTCTGGAATGACAAACAGAAGGTAAACGCAAACGGGCGTAAAGTGGAAGAAGGATTTTCCTATAGTTCCGGGAACAACAACGAATGGTTGTCTGTGGAGGATATCAGGGAATTGCTTGAGAAAGTAGAATTGGAAAAGTAGAAAAGGGATACCCTGGCTGTTTAAAAAGCCGGGGTATCCATTGTTTTTGTAAAAATGACAGACTTGTGGAAAGCATTGGGAACAGGGGCATATAGTAAAAAGAGTTTATTTGTATATTGGGGGAAGGGCAGCTAACTTTATGAAGGATATCAAAATAGGAGAAGAATATTTATTACAGGCACAGAAGCTGCACCGGGAACATCCGGTGGTGGACGCCCACCTGGATCTGGCGGGGGAGATCCTCTTAAGGCACAAGGCAGGGGAGAGGGATGTCATCCGCCGGCATTATCTTTCCCATTTCCAAAAGGCTGGGATAACGCTGGTGGTATCTTCTGTGTATGTGGAAAATGGCGCCATTGCCAAGGGCTGGGAGAATGCGCTGGCACAGATAAAGGCGTTAAAGGAGGAACTGGCAGGGCTGGAGGAAGCGGCCCTGGTTGAGAAGGGCAGCGATATAACGCTATTGGCAGAAGAAGGGAAGATTGGCGTGCTCCTTTATATGGAAGGGCTGGACTGTATTGGGAAGGATACCCACAGGCTGGAGGAGCTATACCGCCTGGGCGTACGGGGGGCGTCCCTTACCTGGAGCAGGCCCAATGAACTGGCAACAGGATGCTGCAAAGCCCTGGAGCACAGACAGGTTCCGGGAAAGCTGTCAGAGGCCGGGGTGAGGGCAGTAAAGAAACTGGAGGAATTGTCCATGTTCTTGGATGTCAGCCACTTAAACGATGAGGGCTTCTGGCAGGTGTGCCGGATTGCCCAGCGGCCTTTTATTGCCACCCATTCGGGCAGCAGGCTGATTTACGACAGCTACCGGAACCTCACAGAAGAGCAGCTCTGTGCCCTGGGGAAGCAGGGGGGGATCATGGGAGTGAACGGCTGTAAGTACATTGCAGGTTCCCAGGAGGGCAATCACCTGGAAATGCTCTGCCGCCATATGGAGCATGAGGCGGAAAAGATTGGGCCAGAGCATGTGGGTTATGGGTTTGACCTGTGCGATTCCTATGACAGGGCCAGGGCGGCGCTGAAAGGGGAGCAGTGCATGGGCAGGGACGACTGCCTTTTGGGCCATGGGCAGATCCCCTTTGTGACCGCCGCCCTGCTGCAGCGGGGCATGGGGGAGAAGGAAGTGGAAGGGATCATAGGAGGGAATTTTACCAGATATTTTAAGAGGATGCTTCCCGGTGGGAACCTTTAGGCCTGTACTGTGAGCCAGGATGGATAGTGGCCTGCGGCACCGGGCATTTTTTGTTGACGCCGGGTGCAAAATTTGTTACATTTAAAAAAAAACGGGATGAAAGAGGTGCGGACTATGTTTTTGATTGCCCTTTGTGACGATGAGGCCAGGGAACTTAACAAGGTGGAGGGGATGCTTGCGTCCTATAGCCGCCAGCATGAGGAATGCAGATTTTCCATCCAGAAGTTTTTGGACGCCGACGGGCTGCTTTCGAAGGTAAAGGAGAACGCATATGCGCCTGATATCCTGTTTATGGATATTTATATGCCGGGGAAATTGGGGATCGCTGCGGCAAGGGAGATCAGGAAAATGGGAAACCGCTGCCGGATCATTTTTCTTACCACTTCCACAGAATATGCTTTGGACGCTTTTCGGGTGGAAGCGGAGCAATATTTGGTAAAGCCGGTGAGGGAGGAGGAGTTATTTCCGGTTCTTGGCAGGCTTTTAGAGGAGGTGGGAAGAGAGCGAAAAAAATACCTTCCTTTGCAGGCCGGGAATAAAGTTTACCGGATAGCGCTCCATGACATCGTTTTCTGTGAAGCCCAGAAAAAATGCCAGTGTATTTATATGGCAGACGGCACACAGCATTTGTTCCGGATGACCATGGCGAAGATCTATGAGATGGTTTCCGCCTATTCGGAATTTGCCAAGGTAGGGATCAGCTATATTGTGAATTTGGAGCACATAGACAGTTTAAGTGCCCGGGAACTGCAAATGGATAATGGGGTGAAGATCTATCTGCCCAGAGGTTCTTATCAGCCCTTAAAGGAGAGATATTTTGATTATTACTGCGAAGATGACCTGGGGGGGGGTAATTGGGGACCGTATCATTGTATTTAGCGGGGGCGGTTGATTTTTGGCCCTGGTGAATTTCAATTGTGATAGTTATAAGAGACCAGAACGGGCGAGGAAGTATTCGCCTGTTTTTTACGTACAGGCCTGTAAAAGGGAAGCTGCCGCTAAAGGGCACAGGCTCCTGTAAGAAAAATGCCGAAAAATGCAAAGCATTCCAGAAAAATGACGGATGATTCCAGGAATATTGAAAAAGTATCAGACTGCGTTACAGTAAATAGTAAAAGTGAAAACACACTTTGCAAAGGAGGCAGGAAGAAAATGTTGGGAGGTTCATTCTGGATTTCGTTGCTGCGCAATTGCATGGGGGCGGGGCTGATGCTGGCGGTGTTCCTTCTGCTGGACCGGGGCAGACTGCCTGTAAAAAAGGCGGTAAGCTGCTATGGCTTATTCGGGCTGCTGGCGGCGGTAGTTTTCAGCTTCTGGTATATGTCTGACCATGAGAATTTTGTAAGGTTTTCCGGGCTGCTGGCCATTCCGGCAGTAGGGATCTTCTGCATCAAAATGAGCGGCGACACCTTTTATCTGGCACTGTATAAGATTGCACTGGGCTTTTATCTGCTGTCGGTCACAGTGTTTTGTGGTGTGGATGTATCCCGCCTGTGGTTCCAGGGAAACCTATGGGCAGATATTGCGGTACGTATTGTGCTGACGGCGGGAATGGTTTATATCATCGGAAAGAAGGTGAGAAAAAACTTTCTGGAGGGTATTGACTATTTGCGGGAGGAGATGGACTGGCTAAGTGCGGTTACCGTGCTGCTCTCCATTTTGATTGCCGCTTTGGTCGCCTTCTGGCCAGGGACCCATGAGCTTTCTGCGTATCGGGTCGTGCGGACCTGTATCCTTTTTTTACTGGCTGGGATCATCCAGTACCTGGTATTCCAGCTTTATTTGCACAGGGGGAAGGAGCGCCGCTATCAGGTGGAAAAAGAATTGCTGGAAACCAATGAGCGGCTGATCTGCCGCCAGTTGGAGCTGATGCAGGAGTCGAAAAGGGAGCTTTCCAGGATACGCCAGGATGCCCGCCGCCGGTGCCTTTTGGTAGAGGAATACCTGCTAAGGGAAGAGTACGGTAAGCTCCTTTTCTATATCAGGCAGTACAGGGAAGAACTGGAGAGCCGGGAGATCGTCTGTGAATGCGGCAATGAGACCATCAGCAATATTTTGTCTGTCTATGCCAGGCGGGCAAGCGAGGAAAATATCCAGGTCACATTGAACGCCAGAGTGGACGGGAAAGTGGAGATCCGGGATATTGATCTGGTGGTGGTGATTGCCAATGTGTTTGAAAACGCCATTCACGGCTGTCTGATCGCCAGTGTGCCAAAGCCAAGGATCTATATGTCAGTGATGGAAAAGGGCAAAAAGATTGTGGTACAATGTAAAAACACCTGTGGCGTGGACTTGAAGCTGAAAAACGGTATGCCAGAGCCAGATAAGGGAGGAGGAACAGGAATGCTAAGCGCCCTTAAGGTGGTTTCTTATTACAATGGGGAGGCGGAATTTGCCATAGAGGACGGCAGATTCACCACAAGGATCCTGCTGCCCCGTATGATCCAGAAAAATGCAGGATAATGGAACTGGAAGAAAAATTGCAGGAGCCCGGGAGGGCGGATGCGGAACTGGAAGAAAATCAGCAGGAGCCCGTTAGGGCCCAGAGGAAATCGTGGCTGTGAAACAGACAGGATATCCTCTGACGGAAAAAGGTCCGGGAGGGCGGATGCGGAACTGGAATAGGAGATTACTATGTTGGGAGGTTCTTTTTGGGTTGCGCTTCTGCGCAATACCATCAGTGCAGTTTTAATGATGTCATTTTTTCTCATGCTGGACCGCCCCAGGTTTTCCATGAGAAAGACCGTGGGGTGTTATCTTGTTTTTGGCATACTGCTGATAACCGGTTACAGTCTATGGTATCTTTTTGCGGTTGTTAGCTTTGTGCAGTATGCCAGCCTGTCTTCTCTTTTTGTGATCGGGATATTCTGCGGCCTGATGAGCGGCGAAGTGGTTTACCTGTCTTTGTATAAGATGGCAGTGGCCTTTTATATGTTTTCCGTATGCATCTTTTGCGGTGTGGATGTGTCCCGCTGGTGGTTTGGCGGGAACCGGTGGGTAGATATTCTGGTGCGGTTAATTTGCATGGCCATCATTCTTGGCTTTACATGGCATAAGCTCAGGAAGCAGTTCCTGGACGGGGTGGACTATTTGATGGAAGAGATGGATATGTACAGCGCCGTTACGCTTCTGGTGTCTGTGATGATAGGGGCGGTGGTGGCATATTGGCCCAATCTGCAGGCATTTTCCATCTTCAATATGGTGCGGGCTTTTGTGACCCTGTTTATGGTGGGGGTATTGCAGTATACGATCCTCCATTTATACATTCACCTGGGACAGGAGCATTATTATCAAAAGGAAAAGGAACTTTTAGAGATCAATGAACAGTTCCTGCACTGCCAGATGGAGCTGATGAGGGAATCGGAAAGAGAGGCGGCGAGAATCCGCCATGATGTACGCCATCACACCCTTTTGATCAACGAATACATAAGAAAAGGGGAGATCGAAAAGCTGTCCGGTTATCTGGAACAATATGGGGAAGAACTGGAAAGGCCCAAAACAAAGGATATTTGCAGGAACCGTGCGGTGAACAGTATTTTGTCAGCTTATGCCCGGATGGCAGGGAACCAGGGGATCCAGGTAACCATGGATGTGATGGTGGAGGAAGATCTGGCAGTCCGGGATATTGACTGGATCGCAATTCTTGCCAATGCTTTTGAGAACGCCATCCATGGGTGTACCCGCCCTGGGCTGGTGCAGAAGGAGATCAGCATTTATATTGCCCAAAAGGGAAATAAAGTGATCATTCGGTTTTGCAACACCAGCACAGGAGAGGTAGTCTTTCACAAAGGGTTGCCCAAATCGGAAAGAGGCAGCGGGCTGGGAGTGGCCAGTATTGTTAAGACCGCATCCCGCTATGGAGGGGAAACGGATTTTTCTTTAAAGGATGGGAAATTTGTCACAAGGATCCTTTTAAATCTTCCTTCCTGATTATCAGGGCCGTTGGTTTTTCTGGATCTGGAAAGTGCTTTGGAGCAGAAGCCAGTTGGGGCGGAAAAAGCGCATAATCTGCCAGTAGCCCATCCCACGCAGGGAGTACAGGGGAAGGAGGGAGAATTTTTCCCGGTAGCTCCTTACGTCTTCGAACCAGACCTCGTGGAGCTGCCCTTCCTTTTCGTACCGGAAAAAGGGGGACATGGCGGTTTCGTCAAACTGGATAGGGACGCCAGCGTCTATGGCAAGCTGGACAGCTTCCAGGTTGCCCACCACCCTCGCCCGTGAAGAACCCTGGACAAAGGGCAGGGCCCAGTCATACCCATAGTTGGGAATACCCAGGTCGATCTTGGCAGGGAGGATGCGGGTAACTGCGTAATCCACCACTTCCCGCACTTTGTTGATGGGAGCCACCGCCATGGGGGGACCATACGTATATCCCCACTCATAAGTCATAAGCAGGACACTGTCTGCCGCCTGCCCCAGCAGTGCATAATCCTTTCCCTCATAAAGAAGCCCGGGCTGGGTATCGGAAGTTTTGGGGGCCAGGGCTACAGATACCTGGTAGCCGTATGGGGAAAGGAATTCCCTGGCCTGTGCCACAAAGTTGGCGAAGGGAATCCGGTCCTGTGGCAGGATATACTCAAAATCAATATTTACGCCTGTGAAGCTTTTTTCCTGGAGGGTGGCAAGGAGGTTTTGCAGCAGGTTATTTTTAGCTTCCCTGTTATTGATCACAGAGGTAATCAGATAATTGTTAAAATTCCCGTCAGGGCCAAAAGGGGTAAGGGTAAGGACTGGGCTTACCTGATAGGATAAGGCAGATTGGGCCATAAAGGAATCATCCGGGTTTGGGGGAAGCAGCTCCCCTTCCGGGGTAAAGCCGTAAGAAAAGACAGACAGGGAAGTAAGGTAGGGGAGGGTATCGTTTAATACATCCTGTTCAATATAAGGATAAGCATATCCGTTCACATAAGCGGGATAAGTGGGGGCAGGGGTGGGACCCGTGGACAAAAGCAGCGCCTGCCCCAGGGCAAGAGGATAGGGATAAACCAGTTGGTTGTTAAAAATAATAGAGGATGCTGATATTCCATAGCGTCCTGCTATGGAATCTACAGTATCCCCTTCTTTTACTACATAAATTTCCATAAGCTTCCTGGAGTATTTTTGTTTATTATATGCAGTCTTTTTTATTTGGTTATGGGAATGCCCAGATGGATTTTCCGGTAAATTTTCCATATAATAATGGCGGGAAGGGACACGGTCAGGTAGATGGTGGATAAAAGCCCTGCCGCCCCGCCTACCACTGCGATAATGAGAATCAGTATGTTCATAGTTTACCTCCGTAAGTCAATTATTTTTCCTGTTTATCTTAACAGAAGAAGGGGGAGCAATGAAGCGGATAAACGGTTCCTTAACGATAGTTTAACGTTATCTTAACGTTTTTTTTACAGGGAAGCAGGAGCGGATAAAAAGCGGCAGGGGGATTTCCAGTGGATTACCAGAACAATGTTGCATAATAAGGAAAAAATTACTATAATGGAGTTAAAACAGGGATTTACTTTACAGTGAGATTGCAGGAAAGGCATGGGTATGGATATGAATTATGAACAGGCATTAGAAAAGCTTGCCAGGGCAGGGCAGGAGCATGTAATGGAGCGTTATGAGGAACTGGGCAAGGAGCAGAAGGAGCTTTTGCTGGCTCAGATAGAAGCCACGGACTTTTCAGTCCTGGCATCTTTAAAACATGGAAAGGGCGGGAATGCCAGGGGGGTTATTGCCCCTTTGGCGGCCATGGAGCTTCCCCAGATCCGCCATGAGGAAGGGCGGTTCCGGGCCTTGGGGCTTGATGCCATCAGGCAGGGGAAGGTAGGGGCTGTGCTGCTGGCAGGCGGCATGGGGACTAGGCTTGGCTCCGATGACCCCAAGGGAATGTACAATATTGGCGTTACCAAAGAGGTATATATTTTTCAGCGGCTGATAGAAAACCTGATGCAGGTAGTGGAGGAGGCAGAGGCATTTATCCCCCTTTATGTAATGACCAGCGACAAAAACCACCATGCAACTGTGGAATTTTTAAAAGAACATGGTTACTTTGGCTACAGGGAAGAGTTTGTGACCTTTTTTATGCAGGAAATGGCGCCTGCCTGTGATTATGAGGGCAAGGTCTACATGGAGGAGCCCTGGAAGATTTCCACTTCCCCCAATGGCAACGGCGGCTGGTATACCTCCATGTACAAGTGGGGCGTAGCCCAGAAGGCGATGGAGGACGGCGTGGAATGGCTGAATGTTTTTGCAGTAGACAATGTGCTCCAGAGGATTGCTGACCCTTGTTTTGTGGGGGCAGCCATTGACCGCCAGTGCGATGTGGGGGCGAAAGTAGTGCATAAGTGCGCGCCGGATGAAAAGATCGGCGTGATCTGCCTGGAGGACGGGCGTCCTTCCATTGTGGAATATTATGAATTGACAGAAGAGTTAATGAATACCAAAGACGAAAAGGGAGAACCGGCGTACAGCTTTGGGGTAATTTTAAATTATCTGTTCCGGATAGCAGGGCTGGAGAAGATCCGGGAGAAAAACCTGCCCCTCCATGTGGTGGAAAAGAAAATTCCCTATATTGATGCCCAGGGCAACCACATAAAGCCCCAGGAGCCTAACGGGTATAAGTTTGAACAGCTTGTGTTGGACATGATCCATGAGCTGGATAGCTGCCTGCCCTATGAGGTGGAGAGGAATAAGGAATTTGCCCCCATTAAAAACAAGACAGGGATTGATTCCGTGGAGAGCGCAAGGGCGCTGTGTAAGGAAAACGGGATCCTATTGTAGTATGGCTTTCAAGGCAGCGTCCTCCACGGGTTAACATTTTGACAGGTATGAATAACATTGCAGCCTTGTTAAATAAAGCGGTGCCGGGTTAAAATGATATCAGTGAAAGAACATTTATCAATTGATTGAAAACAGAGGAGGTAACAAAATGGCAATTTTGGTTACAGGCGGCGCGGGCTATATTGGAAGCCATACCGTGGTAGAGCTGCAGCAGGCTGGTTACCAGGTAGTGGTAGTGGATAATTTAAGCAATTCCAGCGAGAAGAGCCTGCAGCGGGTGGAAAAGATTACCGGAAAGCCGGTTACTTTTTACAAAGCGGACATTCTGGACAGGGAGGCGCTGAACGCCGTATTTGATAAGGAAAAAATTGATTCCTGCATCCATTTTGCAGGCTTAAAGGCAGTAGGGGAATCCGTACAAAAGCCCTGGGAATATTATGAGAACAATATCGCAGGCACCTTAACGCTGGTGGATGTGATGAGGCAGCGGGGAGTGAAGAATATCATCTTTTCTTCTTCAGCCACGGTTTACGGCGACCCGGCGGAGATTCCCATTACGGAGGAATGCCCCAAGGGAGCATGTACTAACCCTTATGGCTGGACCAAGTCCATGCTGGAACAGATCCTTATGGACATGCAGAAGGCAGACCCGGAATGGAATGTGATCCTGCTCCGTTACTTTAACCCCATTGGTGCCCACAAAAGCGGGACTATGGGAGAGAACCCCAACGGCATTCCCAATAACCTGATGCCCTATATCACCCAGGTAGCGGTAGGGAAGCTGAAAGAGCTGGGCGTATTCGGCAATGATTACGACACCCCGGACGGGACCGGAGTCAGGGATTATATCCATGTGGTGGACCTGGCAATGGGACATGTAAAGGCACTGAAGAAGATTGAGGAAAAGGCAGGGCTTTGCATCTACAATCTGGGCACTGGCACCGGCTACAGCGTTTTGGATATTGTGAAGAATTTTGAAGAGGCTACAGGGGTGAAGATCCCTTATGTGGTTAAGGAAAGGCGGGCGGGGGATATTGCTACCTGCTATGCCGACGCAGCCAAGGCAAAGAAGGAGCTGGGCTGGGAGGCACAGTATGGTATCCGGGAAATGTGTGAGGATTCCTGGAGATGGCAGAGCAATAATCCCAACGGATACGAAAACTAATACCTAGCACCGTCAGGTTAAATATGGATAGGTGATTTATTCACAGTTGGAATTACCCACCTGGCCCAAAGGGCCGGGTGGGTAAAAATATCTTCTAAACGCTGCCTTGCAGCGTTTGTTTTTTGTTACAGTTCCTGCGGCTCTGCACGGGAAATTTTCCTGCATAGAACTCTCCCGCCTGGATCTGGTTTTCCTTGTTTTCTATGTACAGTCTGGCTCCATGCCGTCTAACATGCTAACCGCCTGCCCCGGATATATTCTTTTATTTTATCAGATATGTCTTGGGGGGGGGGCAACCAGCCCCAGTTCTTCTTTGGGTGTTCCTGGTACAAAAAGCAGGAAGGGAAAAACAAACGCCTCGGTTTTAGGCTACATATAAATACATAAATATAAAGTGGCAGATGCTCCCCCCCATGACAAACAGGTGGAAAATTTCGTGGGAGCCAAAGTAGGCATGCCTGCCGTTAAATACCGGAAGCTTCAGGGCGTAAATCACGCCTCCCGCGGTATAGACCAGCCCCCCGGCCAGGAGCCATCCGAAAGCGGCGTGGGGAAGCACGTTCCACAGGGGGCCGAATACGCCCACACAGACCCAGCCCATAGCGATATAGATAACCGATGAAAACCATTTGGGGCAGGTAATCCAGCAGGCTTTCAGCAGCATCCCTGCCAGTGCGATGCCCCACACAACGGCCAGCAGCGTGTAACCGATACTGCCTCCTAAAACAATCAGGCACACTGGCGTATAGGAGCCTGCAATCAGTACAAAAATCATCATATGGTCCAGCTTGCGGAAAGCCCGCAGTGCCTTTCCGCCAATGTTCAGGGAGTGGTAAACGGTGCTGGCGCCATAAAGCAGTATCATGCTCAAAGAAAAAATACCAAGTGCCGGGAGGGACCTGCTGCTGCCGGGCGTGAGGGCGGCTTTCGCTAAGAGGGGCGCGGCGGCAAAAACCGCCATCAGCATACCGATAAAATGGGTAATGGCACTGCCTGGTTCACGTATTGTAATTTGCATAATGGGACCTCCTATTCCAGTTCCGCCCCTGCCTGGCCGGCGGCCGCTGGCTGGCCTTCCTGGTAGGGGAGTGGTATCATGTAGTTTTGAAAACTATGTTTAATATGTTTTAATACTACTACTAAGCATCCCTGATGTCAAATAAATTATGCAAAACTATGGAAATAATTTTTCTGGCATAAACCTGGCACAGGCCTTCTGGTGGGTCAGTCCTCCTCGATCACATGGATTTCCAGGTAGTCAAAATCAATGGCTTCAATAAAATTGTCCTGGGAAAAGCGTACCTTATCGTGTTTTTTAAACTCTGCCACCGTTGCGTCCAGCCAGATAGGCTTTCCCAGGTCAAATTCATAGCAGATTTCATCCAGCGCCTGGAAAACCTTATGGGTGCGGGTATCGTTGCTGCCATTGCAGACCACGGTATCCTTAAGTAAACGGGTGTCTTTGAAAATTTTTGCCCACATTCTGAACATATCACTGATCCTCTGTATCTTTCAATTTGCTGATTTTGAAAATGGAATATGTACCTATCATACCATAGGGGAGGGAAGTTTGGAAGTGGGCTTCCAGACGGCCCATGGGACCATTTAGCCTAAAGGAAACAGGAAATATATTTACGCTTAGGGCCATCATCCAGATAAGCTGGAGCCATTGATATTATTGTGTAATTCAAGTATAATAGTAATTGTGCAGCAGGTATTTTCAAGATTGGGGAAAATCTTGCCAGGTAAAAATATACAAAAGAAAGGTAGAAAAGATGGCAGATACAAATTTAGCACAGGCAGTTGAGGCAACAATTGGCTCAAGTTCCTATGATACAAATGTAAAATTCCTGCTTGCAGATAAACAAATACTGGCGCGGATTTTAAAGTATGCCGTCCAGGAATTTAAGGAAATGCCGATTGAGGATATTATGGCAAGTATTGGCGAAGATATTGAAATCGGGACAAGGGCGCTGGATGCAGGGCTTTCGAACCTGGGACGTGTAAACGTATCCGGTACGGAAGACAATATTCCAGGAGAGGGAAAAATCTTCTTTGATATCCGTTTTACTGCATACCATAAGGAAACGGAAATGAAATTTTTAATAAATTTGGAGGCACAAAGGTCGTCAGATCCCAGTAAACTAGGGTATCATCTGGAGAACCGGGTCATATTTTATCTTGCCAGAATGGTCTCATCACAGAAACAGACCGAATTTTACCACAGTGACTATGATAATTTAAAAAAGGTCCGGAGCATTTGGTTATGCCTGGATAACAGCGAGGATGGCGACGCCATTGAGGAGATAGGCCTTAGCAGGAAGACCGTTTTTGGAAAAAAAGTAAATCCATATGGCATAGACTTGATGCGGGGCATCATTATCAATGTAAGGAGCGGGGAAACGATAGAGGATTCCCGCAATGAATTAATCTCCATGCTGGAGAACCTGCTTTCTAAGGCAAGCGTGGAAGAAAAGAAACGTATACTTACAGAAAAATATGGGATGATAATGACAACCGAACTGGAAGGGAGGATGCAGACTATGTGTAATTGGTCGGAAGCAATTAAGGAAGCAAGCTTTGAGGAAGGCATTAAAAAAGGCATTGAAAAAGGTATTGAAAAAGGCATTGAAAAAGGCATGAAAAAAGGTATTGAAGAAGAGCGCCTTAATGCTATTGAAAGGATGGTCCAGGCTGGCCTTACAAAGGAGCAGATTATATCTTGTGGCTATACCGATGGAGAGTTTGCTGAGGTGGTAAATGCACTTTGTGCGTACACATAATCATCTATTTTTAGTTGCATATTGAAACCATATCATAAAATTGTACCTGAGTTTCGGCTCAGGTGTTTTTATGTGCAGGGGCGCACAGATGAAATTGTTGCTTACGCAACGTGTGCCCCGCGCGGCGAGTAGGGAGAAACCCTTCCCTGCTTGATTGTTTTTCGCAGGTATTGTATAAATCAATAAATAGTAATAAAATACGGGCGTCGGCATATTTATATATAGTATGCTGTTTTTGCGCAGCAGTATCCCTGGCTTATGGGAAACTGCATTGTAAAGGGGAAATTATTTTGTAAAATATTATAATATAGTACAAACAAAAAAGACCACAGGCAGGGGCAAATTGAAAAAAGCCAATAAATATAAAAAAATAATAAATTTATTGTGAAATATGTACATTGATGTATAATATATGGTAAAATACTTTATAAGTAATAATCAAAGGATAAGGCAGATAGATAGCCAGGCGCTGGCAGGGGCCGGGCTAGGGTATCGTTAAAAAGAATTAGGCGGTATGGGTTATGGAATTAAGAGCGGAACGGGACAGCGACATAGACAGTTGGAAGGAAGTAATATTGATATACAATTCTGCACTGAAGCAGATTTCAACGAAACTGGAAATATTGAACGATGAATTTCAGCATGTACATAGATATAATCCCATTGAGCATATCAAATCCAGGATTAAAACCTCTGAGAGCATTGTAAAAAAGCTGAAAAAACATGGGTATGAATCTACAATCCAGAATATGGTGGACTATGTAAACGACATTGCGGGTATCCGGGTGATCTGTTCCTTTACGTCGGATATTTACCGGATAGCGGAGATGATCACCAACCAGAGCGATATTAAGGTGATTTCCGTAAAGGACTACATTGTAAATCCCAAATCCAGCGGTTACAAAAGTTACCATATGCTGGTAACCGTGCCGGTATATTTATCTGACCGGATTGAAGACACCAAGGTGGAGATCCAGATCCGGACAGTGGCAATGGACTTCTGGGCCAGCCTGGAGCATAAAATCCACTATAAGCTGGAAAATAATGCGCCGGAATACATAAAGGATGAACTGGTAGAGTGCTCCAGGATGATATCTGCCCTGGATGATAAAATGCTTTCTTTGAATGAAGAGGTGCTGAGCATCAGCCAGCGGCGCAACGCTTCCGGGCTTTAGGGAAGAATTTTTTGGATGGGATAAAATGGACTGCAGAAAGTAAAACGCTATGGGGAACCCCTATAGCGTTTTTTTAACATAAGGGCAGTTTCCGGAGCGTGCTGCCCGTTGCTTCAATAAGCCGGCCCGCGGAGCGCGACGGCGTTTGTTTGGCATAAGGATGTCTGGCGGAGCCTGGCATCCGTTGTTGCGTATGGGCACCTGGCGGAAGAATGCCAGGAGGCTGGCGGGGGGCATTCCGGCATTTGGCCCTGGAATGAGGAGTGCCCAGACACATTTCTGCGCCTGGGCTATTATGAAAAAATTTATCTATGCGTGTAATGAAAACATTACATAATGCCTTTGTTTGATTTAAGTATAATATACCGCATAATTATGAACAGACTATGAACACTATGTAAAAATACAGTTAATTATTACAACATGGGAAAAAGATGGAAAATAAAAGTATGCAAACTGCACAAAATAAGCGGCACCGGTTATGGGACTGGCAGGAGTTGATTGTAAAAAGGCAATAAAAGTGTTAAGATACAAAGTAAGTGTGATGTTGGAAAATGTATTGGGATACCCCGGAGGAATGACGATGGATAATTTTATGGATAAGGTAGCACAGAAATTGAACTCACAGGAAATCATTCGGGCAAACGCCGCAGCAGATGCCGCCGCCCTTGAAAATCTGGAAAGACAGCTTGCCCTGTTTAAGGAGCAGATGGAAAAATATGACGAGTGCCTCCAGGAAATGCGCAGGCTCAACCTGAAAAACATTGAAAGCGCCCAGGATATACAGGAGCTGGCAGTGCGGGCCAATGAGAAGCTGGGGCAGATGGCAGGGGAGGTGGAGGAGGCTTCCCTGTCAAGGATTAAGGAGGCGTCGGAGCTTTCCATTGCCGGCATCAGCCGGACACTGGAGGAGAGCCTTGCCAAGATTGCGGAGATCAAGGACAACCCGGAAAGCCTGGAGCAGATCATTGGCAATTTGGGAAAGGCCCAGGAAAAGACAGAGGAAGCATTTAAGAGCCTGGAAGATTATTTACATACGGACAATGTGAAGGTCTACCGTAATGTGCAGGCGTCCATGATAGAGGAGCTGGGCAAGCAGACAGAGGAAATAAAGGAAGGGCAGGAAAAACTGGGACAGGGCAGCAGGAAGCTCATGCCCTTTGTGGTCGGGGCGCTGGTATTTTCCGCTATCAGCATGATAATCAACATTTTGGGGATTTTTGGCTTATTTTAATTTGGCAGGTTCTGGCGCCGGGGAGGGAGGGCAGATATTTTTATGCATAAGAAGGAAAAACAAGTACCTGCAAAACGGCAAAGCTGGAAACCGGGGAACATGCTCTACCCGGTCCCGGCGGTGCTGGTCACAGTGGCGGGCAAAGGGGGGGATCCCAATATTTTTACAGTGGCCTGGGCAGGCACCATATGCAGCGACCCGCCCATGTTATCCATTTCCGTGCGCCCTTCCCGGTATTCCCACAGAATGATAGAAGAAACGGGGGAATTTGTGGTCAACCTGACTACCCGGGGGCTGGCTTTTGCCACAGACTACTGTGGGGTAAAAAGCGGCCGGGATACGGACAAGTTCAGGGACATGAAGCTGCACCTCCTGCCAGGGGAGGTGGTGAAGGCACCCCTTTTGGAGGAAAGCCCGGTAAATATTGAGTGCTGCGTAAAACAGATTCTGCGCCTGGGCAGCCATGATATGTTCCTTGCCCAGGTGGCCGCTGTACATGCCCAGGAGGCCTATATGGACAGCAAGGGGCGTTTCCGGCTGGATAAGGCACAGCCCATCGCCTATTCCCACGGGGGCTATTACCTGCTGGGAGAGAAGCTGGGAACCTTTGGCTACAGTGTCAGGAAATAGAAAGCAATCCAGAAAATAAGTAAATGATGGAAAGAAGATATTCTTTACAAGTAAAATAATTGCTGATAGAATAAATCTGTTACAAAAATGTTACAAAACCAGCGGGGTTTTGGAATAACCAGCGGAGCAGATGGATGTCTATGAAAAAATTGACACGTTATTATAGAAAATTAAAAATAAGGAATATCAAAATAGCGGTACTGGCAGTAATTGCCAGTATCTTTTTCCTGCCCTCTATAGTACCTTTTGAAAAAACGGGCAATAATATGTTTGCAATACTTTTAAATAATCAGGAGGTTGGGGTGACGGCATCAAAGGAGGAAGCCCATAAGTGCGTCCTGGAGGCAAGGCGCCGGATTGCCCTGGGAAGCAACGAACTGTTGCTGGTGGAAAGCGACCTTAAGACCCTTGGGAGTGAGGTCCTCTGGGGGAAGGTGGACAGGCCTGAGGAGATTGTTGAAAATATGGTGCAGGTTTTATCAAAGGGGCTGGAAGGGAGCCTGCGCAGGTCATATATAGTTAAAATCAATGAATACACGGTGAACCTTTCCAGCCAGCAGGAGGTGCTGGGGCTTTTGCAGGCTGCCATTGACAAGTATGACGGGGAGGGCAGGTACCATGCGGACCTTACCCTTGACCCCTCCCGGGAGCTTCCCGTACTCACCTCCCGGATCAGGGAGAAGGAAGAAGCGGCGGGGGAAGTACAGCAGGTGGTAAACATGGAGGCAGGCATCCATGCGGAGCTGACGGAGGTTTTTGAGGAAGTGGAACCGGCGGCAGGGGAGATGGATTTTTCGGACTATGGGCTGGGGCTTATTTCCATGGAATACGGGGATGAGATCGAGGTGGTGGAGGCTTACCTAAGTGACAGCGCCATCACGGATTTGGAAACCGCTATCCGGGAGGTGACCCAGGATGAGGAGAAAAACGGCGTCTATGAGGTGGTGGCAGGGGACACCCTTTCGGAGATTGCCATCAAGACCAACATTCCCCTGGACCGGCTGATCGACTTGAATGACTCCCTGGAAGATGAGCGTTCCCTGATCAGGGCGGGAGACGAGCTGGTCATTACGGTACCCCAGCCCAAACTGACGGTAGTGCGCCAGGAGGAGATGTATTACGAGGAGGATTACGAGGAAGAGGTGGTCTATATTGACAACGATGAATGGTATACCACTGAGAAAAGAACTCTCCAGGAACCTTCTGCCGGGCACCGGAAGGTGATTGCACTGGTAACTTTTGAGAATGACAAAAAGACAGCCCAGGAGATCATCAAGGAAGAAGTGACATACCCGGCGGTGGCGAAGGTTGTGGAGCGGGGGACCAAGATCCCGCCTACTTATATCAAGCCCATTTCGGGCGGGCGCAAGTCTTCCGGCTTTGGGCCAAGAAGCAGGCCTACCAAGGGCGCCAGCAGTTACCATAAGGGCATTGACTGGGCAACCCCCACAGGGACGGCGGTCCATGCCTCCTGCGGCGGCACAGTGGCCAGGGCAGGCTGGGGGAGCGGCTATGGCTATGTGGTGTATATTAACCATCCTGACGGCAGGCAGACCAGGTACGGGCACTTAAGCAAGGTATTGGTATCCGCGGGCCAGACGGTTTCACAGGGACAAAAGATTGCATTAAGCGGGAATACAGGCGTCAGTACAGGGCCACATCTTCATTTTGAGATACTCATCAACGGCTCACAGGTAGACCCGCTGAAGTATATGAACTAATGTTTGATGTTTACAAATGCCCATGATATGATATAATGTACGTTAGCGAACCTAATGGGCTCGCCTTATTGGAGGATGAATTTACAAATGTATTTGATTATAGAGATTTTATTTTGATTATATAGAGGTATACTAATGGAACAGTATGCAATAAAGGGCGGGAATCCGCTGGTGGGAGAGGTGGAGATTGGCGGCGCGAAAAATGCGGCGCTTGCCATTCTGGCTGCTTCCATTATGACGGACGAAACTGTATTGATAGAGAACGTGCCGGATGTCCGGGACACAAATGTAATGTTACAGGCAATTGGGAGTATTGGAGGCGTTGTAGAAAAGCAGGATAGGCATACGGTAAAAATTACCGGTAAGGCTATCAGGGAACTGATTATAGAAGATGATTTTATCAAGAAGATAAGGGCTTCTTATTATTTTTTGGGGGCCCTGCTGGGCAAATACAAAAGAGCCCAGGTGACGCTGCCGGGAGGATGCAATATCGGGCTACGTCCCATTGACCAGCATATTAAAGGTTTCCGCGCCCTGGGGGCGGAGGTAAGGATAGAACATGGCCTGATTATCGCGGAGGCGGAGCGGCTCCGGGGAAGCCACATTTACATGGATGTGGTCACTGTAGGGGCAACCATAGACATTATGATGGCGGCAGCCATGGCGGAGGGGCAGACCATCATTGAAAATGCTGCCAAGGAACCCCATGTGGTGGATGTAGCCAACTTTTTAAACAGCATGGGCGCAGTGGTAAGGGGCGCGGGCACGGATGTGATCAGGATCAAGGGCGTGGCCAGGCTCCATGGGACGGAGTATGCCATTATTCCCGACCAGATAGAGGCAGGGACCTTTATGTTTGCGGCAGCTGTGACCAAAGGGGATGTGACAGTGAAGAACGTGATCCCCAAGCACCTGGAGTCCATCAGCGCCAAACTCACGGAAATTGGCTGCGAGGTGGAGGAATCGGACGATGCGGTAAGGGTGGTGGCAGCGAAGCCCCTGACACATACCCATGTAAAGACCCTTCCCTACCCGGGCTTCCCCACGGACATGCAGCCCCAGATTACTGTTGCCCTGGGGCTGTCTAAAGGGACCAGTATTGTAACGGAAAGTATTTTTGAAAACCGGTTTAAATATGTGGATGAGCTTACCAGGATGGGAGCCAGCATTAAGGTGGAGGGCAATACCGCCATTATTGACGGCGTCAGTATGTACACCGGGGCGAGCATCAGTGCGCCGGACCTGCGGGCAGGCGCGGCCTTGGTGATTGCCGGGTTATCTGCGGAAGGGACCACAGTTATTGATGATATTAAGTTTATTGAGCGGGGCTATGAGGACTTTGACCTGAAGCTGCGTGGTTTGGGGGCGCAGATAGAAAAGGTGAATTCCGAGCGTGAGCTTAAGAAGTTCCGCCTGAAAACCGGCTGAAAAACCATTCAACACCAGTGGGGAATGGAGAGCCCCATTTATGGACGGAAAAGAAAGAAGCCCTGATTAAATCAGAGCTTCTATTGTTATATCCGGATGCTGGCTCAAATCCAGAAAACCATAATTTGTCTGTACAGTGGGGGCGGACAGCTTCTCTTTGTGGATAAATACCACCTTGCCGGTATCGCCGTTGCTAAGGCGTACATCGTTGAGCAGGTAAGTATTGACTACATTTTCAAGGAAAGTCAGGATAAGCCCCGGGTCGTACTTCTGCAGCCCTTCGCTTTCAAAAAGCTCAATCGCCTGGAAAGGGCACAAAGGCCCGCGGTAAATCCTGGCACTGGTCATAGCCTCATAAACATCTGCAATGGATACCATCCTGGCATAGATGCCGATTTCATCGCCCTTTAAGGAAAGGGGATAGCCGCTGCCGTCGCACCGCTCATGGTGCATCCGCACGGCGTCAAGAATTGCAGGATTCAGGCCGGAACCCTGCAGGATACGGTAGCCCTCTTCAGGGTGGGTTTTTACGACATCAAATTCGTTCCCGGTAAGCACCCCGGGCTTTTTAATGATGGTGTCAGGGATTTTGGTCTTCCCGATATCATGAAGCAGCCCGCTGATGGTGGCTAATGATATTTCCTCTTCATCCATCCGCAGCCATCTTGCGAACACATTACAGATCAGCGCAACATTAATGGAATGTATGTAAGTGGCATCGTCATATTCCCTCATATTATGGAGAATATCGAAAAAGTTGGGTGTCTTGGCGCAAAGCTTGATGCAGCCCAGGGTTTCGTTGACTAGCTTGTCAACGTCCAGGGGAGATCCCTTCTCCACCACATCGTTGATCACAGATTTAAAGTTGGCCACATCGTTTTCAAATTCTGCCTGGAAGTTTATAAACTCGGCGCTTTTCCGCAGCCGCTGGCTGAAGGAAGGGCCTGAGGGCAGGGAAACGGCGGGCGCGTCCACGGTTTCATCCTCTATTTTTACGGAAATCACGGAATAGGAGGCAAGCTTGGTAATTGCCTTGTCGTTTAAAACCAGCCCTTTGGGCAAAATTAGCTGGTCGTTAAAATTGTAAACATCCTCGGCAGTGACCATGCCGGGAAATAGTTCGGAAGTCTTAAGTCGTCTCATAAAATATTCCCTCATGTTTAATAAACTTTAATCTTTATTCATATTCTATTATAAGTTTATTGTAATTTTCTGTCAATGTGATAAAAGCCGCGAAATACAAATTTTGTTTGACTGTAAAAAACTATTGACAAAGCCTCGTATATGGTGTAAACTCTGTCTCAGATATGAAAATTCAATATTGTGTGAATCTCTTATTCAGAGTGGTGGAGGTACATAGGACCTGTGAAGCCACGGCAACCCCCGGAAGAGGAAGGTGCCTACCTGAGCGAGCAAGCGGCCATTTGGCCTTCGAACAATAAGAGGATTTGATTATCGTTTATCGGGTCCGCTTATGTAAGCGGACTTTTCTGCGTGCTGTGCATGCAGGAAGCCATAAATTGCATCCCATTGGCCTGGCGTGGGCCAAAGAGGGATACATACTGGTAATATTTTGCAGAGAATGAAGTGGGAGTGCTTCAGAATGGAGGGAAACATGGAAAAACATTTATTTACTTCAGAATCAGTAACGGAAGGGCATCCGGACAAAGTCTGCGATGCCATCTCTGACGCGATTCTGGATGCATGTATGGAAAAAGACCCCATGAGCCGTGTGGCATGTGAAACTGCTACCTGTACAGGCTTCGTGCTGGTAACAGGGGAGATCACTACCAACGCTTATGTGGATATTCAGAAAATCGTGCGGGACACGGTTAAGGAAATCGGCTATACCAAGTCCGAATACGGCTTTGACGGCAACACCTGCGCAGTGTTTGTGGCCATTGATGAGCAGTCGGCAGACATTGCCATGGGCGTGGATAAGGCCTTGGAGGCAAAGCAGGGCGATGCTGCGGAAAATAAAATGACCGATGAGGAAATTGAGGCCATAGGAGCCGGGGACCAGGGGATGATGTTTGGCTATGCAACCAACGAAACGGAAGAATATATGCCCTATTCCATTTCCCTTGCCCACAAGCTTGCCCTGCAGCTTACCAAAGTGCGCAAGGATGGGACACTCCCTTACCTGCGCCCGGACGGGAAAAGCCAGGTTTCCGTGGAATATGACGAGGCTGGGAAGCCCATCCGCCTGGAGGCTGTAGTGCTTTCCACCCAGCATGACGAGGACGTGTCCCAGGAACAGATCCATGAGGACATCAAAAAATATGTTTTTGACCCGGTTCTGCCGAAAGAGCTGACAGATGAAAATACCAAGTATTTCATCAATCCCACAGGCCGTTTTGTTATCGGGGGGCCTCATGGGGATGCAGGCCTTACAGGCCGGAAGATCATTGTGGACACCTACGGCGGTTATGCACGCCACGGCGGCGGCGCATTCTCCGGCAAGGACTGCACCAAGGTAGACAGAAGCGCGGCTTACGCGGCACGTTATGTGGCCAAGAACATTGTAGGCGCTGGGCTGGCAGATAAGTGCGAGATCCAGTTATCCTATGCCATCGGCGTGGCACAGCCTACTTCTATTATGGTTGACACCTTCGGCACCGGAAAGCTGGACAATGAAAAGCTGGTGGAAATTATCAGGGAAAAATTTGACCTCCGCCCGGCGGGAATCATCAAAATGCTGGATCTGCGCCGCCCCATTTACAAGCAGACGGCCGCTTACGGGCATTTCGGCCGCAACGACCTGGACCTGCCCTGGGAGAAGCTGGATAAGGCAGAGGAATTGAAGAAGTATTTACAGTAAGAAACAAAAGTTGGTTTTAAAAAGGCATATGCGGTTTCGCATATGCCTTTTTCTGGCAATAACAGCCAGGACCAAATACGCTGCCAGGGGACAGGCCCTATTCCAGCATAATCTCCTTTAACGGGGCCTTTTCCATTTTCCTGGCATAAGCCAGCATAATAGTTTCGTAGAGAACCACAAATGCCGCCAGTGTGGCCGCCATGGCCGGAAAGTCAAAGCCATACGCAGGCATCCCTTCCATATCCTGAAAAACAAATTCCACCATAACCTTCAGTAGCCCATATTGATAAACAGTCCCCAGGGCAAAGCCCAGGTAAGCCCATGGGCGGTAGCCTCCCAGCACCGCCCGGGCACAGTCCCGGGCGCCATATCCAAAGACCTTCATCATGGTGATGGTTTTACCGTTTGCCCTTACCACAGAAGTAGTGGCAAGAAACAGGGTGACTACCGCCAGGAAAATGCCGATGCAAAAGATCATGGCAGCCATCATGGCGCTGGCCAGCGCTTCCATACTGGCGGACATCTGTACCATGGAGGAGAAGCAAAAGACCGCAAAGGTGATAAAAAAGACCAGGGATTTGCGCTGCCTCACATTGCTCCGGGACAGCTCCTGCAAAAAAGGCAGGCAGGAAACCTTTTTCGCTTTTTTGGCCTTTGTGCCAGAGGTTCCCCGCAGAAGGGACAGGGCAGGGACTCCCAGCTTGTGGTAGCTGTAAAATATTGCCAGCAGGGCGAAGAAAGCCGTGGGGGCCGCCACAAGGGCAAGGAAAAGCCACGGATGGAAATGCATCCGGATTTCCGGGAGAAGCCCGTCTTTATTTTGCATTTCATAAAACCTGGGCATAAGAAAGAGCCATGAGGCCCCATAGCCCAGCCCTGTCCCCGCCAGCACGCAGCCGCCAAAAGCGGAAAAGCCCACTGCCATCTGCAGCCGGGAATAACCCAGGGCTTTCAGGATTCCCAGTTCCTTTTTGTGGGTATCAATATAATGCCCTATGTAAAAACACAAAAGCACAATGGAGGTAAGGAAAAGGCATCCCCCGCTGACGCCGCAGATCACTTTGCCGTTCATTTCCATGATTTTGTAAACCGGTTCATAAACGGGAAAGTCCGCCCGCTGTTTCAAAGCCAGCAGGTCCAGATTGAAGTTGAGGAACATAGCGCAGACAATTACCGCGCAGAAGGCCACGGCCAGGATGCCGGCCATTTTGAAAAGATCTTTGATGGTGATGATCATTACAGCCACCTTGCCTTTCTCCCGGTTTTACCAGGCAATTTCATAAGCGCCCTTTGGCGCAGCGTTTTCGTATTGCTCCACAATCTGCCCGCTGTTCATGCGGATCACCCGGTTTGCCATATAGGCAATGTTGGCATTGTGGGTGACCATAACCATGGTAAAGCCCTGTTCCTTTTGCAGCTTTACAATGTAGTCCAGCACCTGCCGCCCGGTACGTTCGTCCAGCGCCCCTGTGGGTTCGTCCAGGTAAAGCACCCGGGGTTTTTTGGAAAGCGCCCTGGCCACGGCGGCCCGCTGCTGCTCCCCGCCGCTTAATTCATGGGGATATTTGTTTTCCTTCCCGGAAAGCCCCACTGCGTTTATCACCTGCCGGTAATCCTTGTTGCCAGCCAGATCGGCACCCATTTTTACGTTCTTATCCACATCCAGGTTTGGCAGTAAAAAGTACTGCTGGAAAATGTAACCTATCTGGTCCCGCCGGAATCTGGTAAGTTCCTTGTCGCTTAGGGAGGAGATGTCCTTTCCCCCATAGGAAACGGTCCCGCTATCTGCCTGTTCCAATCCGGATATGACGTTTAAAAGGGTGGATTTTCCTGAACCGGAGGCACCAAGGACCACCAGGAAATCCCCTGGTGCAATGGTGAAGGAAATCCCTTTCAGGACTTCGGTTTTGCTGGCCCCTGTGCCGTAAGATTTTGTTATATTCTCTATTTTGATCATTTTTCACAATCCCTTTCTGTCTATTTCCCTTGCCTGGCCTTTGGTCAATTATCCTTTGGCTGGGCTGCCAGGAGGCTTTTAAAAACTTCTGTTAACCGTTCTGCGATTTCTTCCATTGTGTAATCGCAGAGCTTTGTAACACACATAGCGGCAATGCCGTGGGTATAGGTCCATAGATGCTGGTATACCCGTTCCGCTGCCTGGCGGCTTAGGTGGTGGGGCTCCTGCACGGATTTTAAAATCTGCCCATAGCTGGCGTCTATTTCAGGCAGAATATTGGCGATGCCTGTATGCCTGGGGTTGGCGCTCATGAACAGAAGCTGGAATAATTGGGGCTCTTCCATGGCGAAGGTGATATAACTAAGCCCTACCCCCCTAAAAGCATTTTCGCTTTGCAGCCCCCTTTCGATATAGTGCCGATAGTGTTCTTTGGCACAGGCAACCACCTGGGCTTTTACCTGGTCCATATTTTCGAACACCGTAAAAATGGGCCTGGCAGAGCTGCCCAGCCGGTTCCCCAGTTCCCGGGCGGTAAGCTTTTCCAGCCCCTGGGTCCTGGTAATCTCAAAGGCGGCATTTATTATTTCCTCTTTTTTAAATTTGGCTTTCGGCGGCATGGCATCCCTTCTTTCTAAAACTGATGTTTTAAATTATATGTTTTAATATAATGCAAACAGCGGGTACTGTCAAGCAAGATAAATCTGTTTTTTTTGCCTATCCTGGAATGATATGCTATAATATTTTATGATATCAGTTCCGTTGCAGCGTTAGCTGGAAGTGCGGCAATGGGTGAAAAAGCTGCAACGGATGTGGGCTGGCAAAGAGAGGAAAAGGAAGGCAGGAGGTGTACGTTTATGGGGATGTATGAGGAGATAGATAAAGAGACAATGGAGCTTTTGCTAAGTTCCCTGGCGGAGCGGACGTTATCGGGAAAGCAGAAGTGGGAGGGGATGGACTATAAGCCCATATCTTTTGTGCTGGAGAATGAAGACACCCAGGAGGGGGCTTTTATTTCCCAGATGTTTGAAATGGAGACAGAGTTTAAAGGCAGGAGCTATACCCTGGAGTTGATGGAGCAGGTTTCCCTTCCCTCCGGCAAGGGGGACATTTCCGGGTCATTGGCTTATGAGGGAGATGTGTGGGGAAAATATGATTTCGCCCTGTGCTTTGACGAAAAATATCAGGAGAATGGCGCACAACATTTAGGGGAGGCCTTTGCAGGCTCCCCAGTGGTAAAATTGATGGATGCCGTTGTGTCAGTGTTCCAGGGATCGGAAGCGGAAAGCCGGGGGTTTTCCTATGCCAGATATTTTAACCAGGAAGGAATTGCCCCTAAGTGGAAGAAGATGCCGTTGGTAAAGCTGGGGGAGAGGCTGATGGAGGAAAAGCGGATGCAGGATTTCCACCGGATCGTTTTGGATACCGTATACCGGGAGGAATTGCTGGGGGAATGCCAGTGCCTGCAAGGCGGCGTATGCGGGCCTGAATAAAGCTTACAGCATAGAGGCTGGCCTGTATTGCAGGGCAGAAAACAGGGAAAGAGAATTGACATGGGGCAACTATTATGATAGTCTGGATTTGGTAGACTATTATAATAGTTGTTTTGTTTTTGGGACAGTAAAGGATGCGCAGGCATTTAGGGAAAAGCGGGAAGGGGATGGCCAAATGAAACTATTTGATTCTGAAAGAAAAGTAATGGAAGTGCTGTGGCAGCAGGGAGATACCGCCGCCGGGCAGATTGTGAAGATTTTAAAGGAAGAGATTGGATGGAACCGGAATACCACCTACACAGTAATAAAAAAATGTGTAGATAAGGGGGCAATCAGAAGGGAAGAGCCGGGCTTTGTCTGCCATGCGCTGATATCCCGCCAGGAAATCCAGGACTATGAGACCGAGGAGCTGATTGACAAAATGTTTGACGGTTCAAAGGAAAAATTTTTCGCGGCCTTTTTAGACGGCAAGAAACTATCCGGGGAGGAAGTAGAGCAGCTTAAAAAGATGATTAACGATCTAAGCTGAAGTAAAAAGGGCAGATGCGGGACAGTACCCACAGCATTTGCCCGTGAAGAGCCCCAGAGGAAATGCTGGCTGGGGAGCAGACAGGATTTGCTCTGCCGAACAAGGGCACTGGGAGGGCAGATGCGGGACTGGAATGGAGGAAAAGAATGAATCTAGTGCAGATGAGCCTGACGGCTGGAATATTGATTGTTGGAATTATGGCGTTCCGCTTCTTCTTTGTACACAGGCTGCCCAAGGGCGTTATGGTTTTGTTATGGGAAATTGCCATTTTGCGTTTACTGCTGCCTTTTGCGCTGCCTTTGCCCGCGCCGGGGATCGGCAGCTTGGGAAACATAAAGGACCGGCAGGGGATTGTGAAAGTGGAAACAGCGGTGGGCGCAGCAGAGGCGGAATATGATGGGAAGCAAGTGGTTACCACCACCATCACATCCCAGGGGCTGGAGGGGAACCTGAAACTGGTTTTGTGGCTGGCCTATTTCCTGGGAGCCGGGGGAATGATGGCAGGTTCCTTTTATTTGTACCACAGGGACAGCCAGCTGTTCCGGGAGGGGCTCCCCATGCCGGAGCGTGAGAGGGCGCTTCTTTTGGCGGCTGTGGGGGAAGCGGGCAGAAGGCGGATGAAAAAAGTGAGATTTCAGGTATCTGACCGCACGGCAACGCCTGTAACCTATGGGATATTCCGCCCGGCCATTGTTTTTCCCAAGGGTATTGGCCAAACACAGGGAAGGGAGGCCGGGCTTTGCCTGGCACATGAGCTGGTACATATCAGAAACCACGATAACCTGAAAAAGGTGGTTGCCCATCTGGCTCTTTGCATCCACTGGTTTAATCCCCTGGTTTGGGCGCTGTACTTTACATACAGCAGGGATATGGAACTTTTGTGCGATGAGATTGTAGTGCGCAGGGCAGGCAGCAGCAGGGATTATGCCATGGCGCTGCTTTCCATGGCCCAGCAGCGGGCGGCAGGTTTCCGCATGGGAATGGGTTTTGGGAAAAATGCGGTCAAAGAAAGAATTGCGGCGGTTATGAAAATCAGGAGGCTTTCTGCTGTAGGGGCTCTTGTGGCGGCAATTGCCGTAACGGCGGCGTTGACGGTGTTTGTCACTGGCCCTGGGGATGCCAGGGCGGAGGAGCTAAACGGCGCAAGCTATGCTGTCGACTGGCAGATGGAGGACGCACAGCCCCAGGAGGGCGGGGCGGAGGCTGTGGCTTGGTATACAGTGGGCCTTACCCAGGAACAGGGAGGGGAAGAGACAGCCAGTGCAGACAGCAGCATGGCCATGGAAGCCGTCACCACAGACAGGGAAGGGGAGGCGGATAAAAGCAGCATAAAAAGCATTATGGAAGCGTATCAGGACTTTGGCATGAGCGTGGAAGCCATGGGGGATGATTACCAGCTTTATTACCAGGGGGAGCCGGTTTATTTTTTTGCCGATAATGAGATTCCCATAGAAGAAGGGTTTTCCGGAAGGCTGTTTTTGCGCCCTGCCGGGGGGACAAACGGCGATACGGGCGTGGTCACCGAGTATGGCGGGGACGGAAAAATAAAGGGAGTACAGCAGCTTTCCCCAAGGGAGTCGGCAGCGTATACGAAAAGATGGAGATAAGGGGGATGCTGCGGCGAAGGGCCGTTACCACCACAGCATTATGGAGGGACGTAAAATGCCAAAGCAGAGAATTACAAAGGAAATGGTGGTCCAGGCAGCCTTCGAGATTGCCAGGAGCGGCGGTATGGAGGAGGTTTTGGTGAAAAATATTGCAGACAAAATAGGCTGTTCTGTGCAGCCTATTTACAGCTATTGTAAAAATATGGACACCCTGCGCCAGGAGGTGGCACAACTGGCCAGGGAGGAGCCCAATCTGTTCAAGATATTTATCCTGCACCAGAGAAAGGGGATTTCCTCCCTGGAGGATTTATACCAGGCGGAGGCATCTCCCCAGGCGGCTATCTTTCTTGCGGATAAGCTGCAGATCAGCCTGCAGCGGGCCAGGCAGCTACATTTAAATATGCTGCTCTATACCATTGGCATCGGCACAGTTTTTGCGGTGGCAACACCGGGGATTTCGGCAGATGAAATCTATACACAGCAGGAAACCGCCTATGAAGCTTTTTTAAAGCAGGCGCTGGAAAATAAAAATCGGTTTCCAGCTTATGGCAGAAAGGGAAGGAACAACGATGGAAAAGGGAATTATCTTATATCGGTCTAAATATGGGGCTGCCAGGAAATATGCCCAATGGCTGGGGGAGGCCACGGGCTATGGCAGGGCTGAAACATCCAAAGCCATGATAGGGGAAGTGGCACAGTATGGGACGGTCATCTTATGCGGGGGGATTTATGCTTCCGGCATTGCCGGGCTGTCATTTTTGAAAAAACATATCGGAAGGCTGGAGGGAAAGAAAATAGCCATCCTGTGCGTGGGCGCGTCCCCTTACAACGAAGGTGCCCTTGGGCAGGTGAGGGAGCATAATCTCACAGGGAAATTAAAGGGAATCCCTCTTTTTTACGGGCGTGGGGCATGGGATATGGATAGCATGAAATTCTTGGACAGGACACTGTGCAGTGCACTGCAAAGGTCTATAGCCAAAAAGGACCCCAGTACTTATGAACCCTGGATGCAGGGGCTGATGGATGCGGCAGGGCAGGCGTGCGACTGGACTGACAGAAAATATTTGGAGCCTTTATTGGATTACCTGAAGGGATAAAAAGAGATCCGGAAAAAAGTATTTGACACATAGTGACTATTGTGATAGTCTTGTTGCAGGAAGACTATTGCAATAGTCATTGTGCGTTTAGGGGAAAGCAGGTTGGTACCGCAGGAAAAGATTGTCTTTTGCGGCAGGTGTGCCCCAACGGAAAGAAATGGGAAAGCAATTTGGTAAATAGTCAAGAGTTATTTTAAAAAGATTTTCAGGGAAAAG
>CAJTVD010000027.1 GCA_910579495.1 uncultured Lachnospiraceae bacterium | reverse complement strand
CCTTGCGCATACTGTTAATGTAAAATAGATGAGAAAGGATACGGGTCATAAGAAGTATCACACCAGGGTATGTGATATAACTCTGATGCCGGGGATCTGGGACTTGTTTTAATAATGGCAAAAGTTCTGGGAAACAGTGCCTGATTAGCTTAGCTAATTCACAGGCAAGGTAAAACTGTTCCAGGTGTTCCCTGGCTTCTTTTCTTCTGATTTTTATTCTTGCTTCATTGTAAAACCTCCTCTCTTTTATGGGTATGCGAAAAAATAGTTTTGTGGTTAATTCTATTATCTCGTATTTTCCCATAAAATGGGAGGTTTTTTTGTGAGAAATTTTTTAAGCGTCAGAGCTGATTCTGACATACACGTATACCTGCTCCACAATGATTTAACGCCACAGGATCAGTTGTATTTACAGGATACTGCCATGTCTTATCACCAAACAATCCACTTTCTTTTTATTGATAAAGGTATGTTCCCTCAATCGCTGCCAACCACATCTGCTTGGTCGCTGGAAACCTACTTCCGGCTGATGCTTGTGGATATCCTTCCTCCTGATGTGAAACGGATTCTATACCTGGATGTTGACATGGTCATCAATAAACCAGTGAAAGAGCTTTACAATACCGACTTTGAAGAGTATTATTTCTGTGCCTGCCGGGATATGCCAACTGTATTTCCTTTTCCTGACTCGCGCAACGATTTGTTTAGGGAACACATTCAGAAAGGCTTTACATACTTTAATGCCGGGATGATGCTCTGGAATATTGAAAAGCTCCGTGGGAAGTATTCCTTTAAAGACTATATGGAGTTAGCCCATTCCTTAAATTACCAAATGCTTGCACCTGACCAGGACATATTAAACTATATGCACTGGAATCAGGTGAAATTTCTTGATGAATACCAATTTGATCTCTTCGCAAAAATGGCCTATAACAATGGCATCCATTATGAAGATGTGAAAAAGGAAACTACTATTATCCACTTTGCTGGCATGAAGCCCTGGGAAGGCGAATATATCCACTACAATATTGAGAAACTCTGGTGGGACTATGCCAAGCTAACCCCTTTTTATACTGAATTGATGGAGGAATTTATACATAACTGTATCACCAATCCATTAGTGGGTGATACCCTATATTCCCTTTCCTGTGATAAAAAAAATCTCGCTGCTGAACTTAATAAAAGTACGGCTGTTTGCCAAAAACTTTTGCATATGCTGGAAGGCAGCAAATAAACCCATGGCACTGTCTGGCTGATTGATACCCCTTCCTCCACCTCATGGGCAGAATTTTCCCACCGCTGACCAGGAATCGAAAGAAATCCTGGCAGGCCTCTTGCAGACGAAGAAAGTTGTCCCACTGGATGACGCACTTGGAATCTCAAACCTTCCATTTAAAATGACGCCCGCCCTGATGCTGCGGTGTGCTTATTGGGCACAAAACCAATGTTCTTACCAGGCGGCAGAGGATGCCATGCGCAATACTTACCGCCTGGATATCAATGATGATACGATTCGCCTGGTTACCAATTATATAGGAAAAGCTATATTTGAAGAAGACTGCAGACAGGCAGAAGCCGCTTTTGAAAAATTTGATTCCGGAAAAGCGGTCTTTAAAAACAGCAGGAAGGGGATTCTTTATATTGAAGCTGACGGGGCAGCGTTAAATACCCGGCATAAAAATGATGAAGGGTCTGCCTGGCGTGAAAATAAGCTCGGCGTTGTTTGCTCATCAGACCACATATATTATTGGAAGAACAAAAAAGAGGAACGGGAACACCGCATCACGAAAAGGGACTATGTAAGTTATGTCGGGGCTGCGGAGCAATTTAAAAAGCATTTATACCAATGCGCATTACGCAATGGGTATGGCGATTAAAGAAACCGTGCTCCTGAGTGATGGGGCTGCATGGATCGCAAATATGGCGGAAGAGATGTTCCGTTTTAGGCGAGTGTCCGTTTCTCTTATTGGAGGTGATGACATCACCCTTCTGTTTCTATTCATAGCCAAGGGAAGCGTCCAGTTCCGCTTCCATAAGTTCCTGCAGGATATCCTTAAAGCTGTCCCGTAGCAGACTGTAGACATCAGCTACGCTTTTTAAGTTATTATCTGCAATAATCTGTCGTATTTGTTGTTTTGTTGCTGGCATAAAAAACCTCCTTTTCGATAAGAATTGTCATATCTTGATTCTTACCAAAAAAGAGGTATTTTTTTCCAAAGACACAAACTATTTTACACTACCGAATAAAAACCAAAGTTTTTTATCTACACCCGATAGCGCAGTGTTTTATGATGCAAAAATCATGGTTACATTTCACTCTGTGCCTAACGGCTTTCGCCACTTTATTGGCACTGCGTAAATGAAACTTTTGGTAAAGAATTATATCCTGAACCAAACGGAATTTATTTTTGCCTCCAAAATCTTATTCTGCTTTTCCGGAGAAAAATTACGAAAAAAAGTCTTCTTATTGTTATTATCCATCACCGGTATCTCATTATTAATAAATTGCCAAAAGAGCCTTGTTAAAGCATCTGCCATAATATATTTATTCTTGTCTGTTTTAATACACATAATCTGTAGCGGCAGGCAATCGTTTACCGCCAATTCTATCATCTCCAGTAATTTTTCATCCTCGTTGCCCTGCAGAAAATCATGCATCCCTACCAAGCCCATTTCCTGTGCTTTCTGCCAGTCTTTCACCGAACTCCAGCAATAATCGTTTTGGATCCTATCCATATACACGTTTCCCTCCTTATGGTATTATAACGGCAAAGTCATTATACCATAAGGAGGGAAAAACGCTTGTCAAACGATACAGTATACGCTTAAATTCTTTCACCTATATTCGACAGTTCCGGATAGATCATATCTTTCGATATTCCAATTGCTTTCAGCCAATCTGCGATCTTTTTCTTACTTTCATTTTTGATAATCACCTTATACATAAAAGGTTCCTTATCTTTAAACACCTCCAAGTATGTCTGTTGGATTTCTTCTAAAGCCATATACTCGAATTTCACTAATTTATCCGGCGGTGTAAAAATATTAAACGCCATAAACATCCCATATTGGTTTCGTATTCTCATATTCGCCCGTGAGGAATAAATAGCTAATGGTAAATATAGCAAAGCTCCTTCCCCTTTTTTTAAAGCCACACTCTCCTTATCGTTGATGTCAGGAATGTTATCACAATCTGTTTCTCCAAGCAAAAACATATAATGCTTGCTTCTATTATATTCCACTGATAGATTAGGCAGATTATCCGTTTTTCTCTGTTTCGTAAGCTGCATATCTCTCTCTAAGGGTTTTCCTGAGTTTCTCGTGACCGTATCCATAAGCTCGTTGCGGGCTTTATTATATAAATTTGGATGCACGATATATAATACTGCATCTTCAGAGTTTTTCTCAGATGACTTTTTGGTATCAATATATGCCTCAAGGGCAAAGTACAACGCTGCAATGGCATTCTCAGACCAGTCTAAATAAATCGTAGGCGCACCATAGTGCTGCATCAAAGCCAGATAATCACAGTCAGTATAAGCTGATGTATCGATCACCTCTGAAGCGTCATCCATGCGAAATTTGAATTCCTCATACTTGGCTCTCTGATATTCACGCAACGTCTCACAATGATTACTTGTTGCTCCCCACCTGCGCATCGCAGACGGAAGCAGCTTATATTGATCAGATTGATGTCCTCTATACCATAGATTACACGATTTATTAACATACTCTTCCTTGTCTCTTTTTTCAAAATATACAGAAACTTTCCTGATCGCATTACATAATTCCTCAATTGTTTTTACTTCATATGTATAGCTGAACTTCTCATGATCCAATCTGTCATCAGGATTCATCCAGATTGGATATCCAATACTCTTTTCTGCGTTTTCCTCTCTCAGATGCAAGTGATATGGTTCATCCTGTTTAAAACACTCTTCACAGATTTTTCTTATCTTGCAGAAATCTTGTTGTCCCTGATATCTTTGAATAATACTGATGTTCATTGCAAAGGTCTTACTGCGGAATACTCTTCTTGCTTCCTTGATTTTTCCCAGTCTGTCTTCAAAAGATACCACTCTTCTATCCTGATCCGCAGACCTGATACCTTTTCCATAAACTCTCATTTCCTCATAACATCGTTTACATTCCAAGTGCGAGAACACGGTTCTCACATTTTCTTCCAGCCTTACCGAAATACTATATTGATCTGTTATAGACTTTATTATAATATTGTATATATTAAACTCCGTCATATATTGCTCGTACCATTGAACAATTTTATTAAACCAAGTATCAGCGTCATTCATAAGTTTTCCTAAATGATTATCATTCTCTTCGTGTCCAAATTTATTAACGCTAAAATACAGCCCTATATACAAATCAATAAAGTCATCCTTTTGGGATTTCAAAAGAACTAAATTATTATCTGCCTTGTCAAAATTATATAGCCGGTCAATGATTGCCCCTATGCGGAACACATCCTGTTTTTGAAAACCTCTATTCCTATCTTTCAGAAGATCGTCCTGTATTTTCACGTAACTTAGCAGATACTCTGCAACACCCATCTCTGCCAATTCTACCATTGCAACATCACAAATCACTTCCGTCAAAGAACTGGATATCTCGTCTAACTCATCAAGTTCAATCAAGGCTGACTTGGACATCCCCACGGAATGTATCAGCTTTTGATAAGACTCCCTTTTCTTCTCCTCAATATTATCATCTATCATTGCGCTTAATGTATCCATGAACTGTTCCATAAACGCAAGAATCTTCTGTCCATAATCTCTAAGCAGATCCTCTTCCTGTTTGACCCATCCTTCTGCCTGTCTGACAATATTCTTTTTGTTAACATAGAAATCATGTAATACGCCATAAACTATATTTCTCTTCTGCGTTATTTCATCATCCCCGTCAATATCTCTGCATAGTTTCAGATACAAATTCTTTTTATAACAATCCCATGTGCTGCTGATTGCTCCAATTCCGTCGTTTTGAACGTCTTCTTCTTTTTCACTTCTCCGTTTAACTTCTCCCCGGCTTAATTCATTTCCTGTTTTTAGGCTTTCCGGTATTTCCTTATATCTTCTTTCCCGAACTCCCTCATAAATACATGGCATGAATACTCTGTCAATCAGCTGCGACACGATTTGCATATCTTCTATTCCAGAACGGGAAGATACGATCTTCGTTACCAGATTTTTCATTGCCAGAATAAGCAAAAGATTTCCTTTATACCAATTCCTGACTGCCCTGTCTGCCGGAGCCACATAATGGAAAATCTCGTGAAACAAGTAGGGTACATAGACAGGGATATTATACAACGCCATCATAGGCAAATTTAATTTTAATATCCCTTTTGACATCGCGCCTCCGTACTCCTGAAACAAAGCGCTTTCAATAATCGGCACTGTATCTACAGAAATCAATGGAACGATTTCACACTGACAGCTCATATCCTGCATGCTGTAGATCAGCTTAAGAATGTCCTTCACTATTCCGAAATAGGCATATAATGTCAAATTATTTTGTCCTGTATATCGCAAATGGCATTTGGGCGTTTCCAACATCAGATTATTTGATTCTGCAATATGAATGATCTGATGTTCAAAACAATTCAGGATCTCCCTGAAATCATCCAATACCCTGCCTCCATGAATTTCAACCTTCCGTTTAACCTTCTCTAAATTTTTATGAATGATTTCCAAAATGGTGTGAAACTGATATATAAAATCTGATGTCCACATTTTATTGGAAGCTGTTGCAATTTTGGACAGATAATCCCCATATAATAAATCAAGTGAATCCACCATTCCTGCAGTCTTAGGAAATGTCTCAAAGAATAATATTCTCAGCTTTTGATAACAATCATAGACCTCCCTCTTCATCTCCAGGGAAAAGGCACGGCTTTCGTTATTCTTTTTCACCCTTTCCGGCAATGTGCTCCCCAAAGGTTTCACTTGCTCTTTCGGCATATCTTCCATATCAGTTTGTGCTATTTCAGCGCAAAGCTTTGTATTTGTCTGCAGAAGATACTGTTTATGGAACACACTATCTCTGTCCAATATTGCATTATCCTCATAAAGCCCATATAAAATTTTAGCATCAACGATTATCAGTAAATCATATTCTCCCACACTATGAAACTGCGCTACATCGCCAAGGCTGTCCCGCAACTTTTGATACATTTCCTGATCTAAACCTGTCTGGAGCGTTATACGCAGCATAGCTTTCCCTTTGATCTGTTCCTTCTTGCCTTTTTGTGCTTTATTATTTTTAGTAAATATTGTATAGATCGACAAATATGGGTAACCCGCTACCTGCTTGTCCACTCCTGGTGTTACATCTACTCCCTTGATTTTATTGATCAACGACAACACTTTTGTATACTGGTCTGCCGCCCATATCACTGCCACGCCATAGGAACCCAAGACGCCAAAAACGGAACAATAGACGCTTTCTGTATCTTTCGCCCGTTCTTCCTCCACGATCTTTAATATATTACTCCTGCTGGCATTAATATACTCCGATGCATTGGATTCCCCTTCGGCCGGGCTATTCCTAAATTGCAGGATCGTAACACCAATGAATAAACACGCACTCCTTTTCCTCTCTCCCTCCGAAATAATATAAAACCCCTGCGCTCCCTCAGAATCCTCATATACAACTTCATTGTCTTCCGACAATTCATATAATAAAATCGTCTGCCTGTCCCCAATCCATGTCCTGGACAGCCTGGACATATCTCTCATTCTGGAAAATGCCGTGGTTTTGGAAACTGCCATTCTATCGTAATCTCCAAAAGTGATGTAGGCATTCTCATTTAAATCTCTATTTTCGCTTTCATCAGATCCATCGTCAGAAATAATATTCTTATATAATTCGATCTTATAACCTAACATTTCAGCCCTCGCTTTTTACTTCAGTTCTTTGCACATCATTTTTTGAGAAGCCTTATCAAAATAATATGTATACCTTGAAAAACTTCCTGCAATATTTGGGCTGCCTGATGTCCTTTTCATTTCCGACATATCCCGATAAAAGGAATTTTCTTTCCTCTTAGGCGCATATCTCTTTTCTAATTCTAATATTTCCCTTTCGCTCATATTCTTAGTCTCCCTCCTTACTGTAGCATATCAAAGAATACAATATTTTACAATTCGCAATCATTCTAGCAAATCCAAATTATCCTGTCAATTATTACCAAAATATTTATCAAATCTAATACTTTTTTAATAAAGATGAACAGTATAAAAATATATTTATCTACAATTCGCCTGCAGATTGTACATTTCTCATAGATTATCTGTATTGTATCCTTTTCACAGGACACCTCAAACGACATATTGTTCTATTTGTTAAGTATCATAGTTCCTTTCACATTCCCTCCCTTTCTCTTCCCAACGCTTCTCTCATACCCCAGACCGCCTGCCCCATGATCTCCGCTTCTATATCCCTACACATGCAAGCATACCTTCCACTCTTTTTTCAGCCCAAATCCCTTCACTGCCTTTTGGTATCCATGCAAGGCGATCTGCGCACGCTCTGGGGACAGTCATAGATCCATGACAGGTAGGGAATCTTGTTGATCTCACAAATCATGGAAATCAGGGGGGAAATAATCATAACTGATCACCGCCCCCACTTCATTTCCATGAAGCGTCTCCATAAACCTGCCTGCAAAAGCAGCATCCCCATGATAGTTGTTCATTTCCCCTGAAAATGCAACGTATTCCTTTTGAAGCTGCCTTACCGCTTCACACAACATAGGCTCATTCAGGGAACCCCATCTGTAAATCAATAGCTTTTTCGTACTTGGCATTTTGCCGCCTCCCAACTTTAAATGCAATCTTTTTGTTCTTGCTTATGGTTATCATCATAAATATTTTCCATGTGCTTTTTTATAATATATCATAGCCAGACATATCCTTCCACTGTTATCTGGCAGCGAAAAGTAACACAATGTGATTGAAATGGTTCCAATCTCTAATCTTACTTTACACCTTATTTATAATCCGATATCATATCTGTAACAAATTATAGTATTAACCATATAGCAAACAACAAAATCAAATACATATTTAGCAGCCTGTCCGGGCTGGCGCCAAATGAAAAGAAGACTGACTTATGCCTGACATTATTAACAACACCAAAAAGGGATTATATTGTCCAAGGCTTTACTTACTTTAATGCCGGCATGATGCTTTGGAACATTGAAAAGCTACGTGGAAAATACTCCTTTAAAGACTATATGGAGTTATCCCATCGCCTAAATTACCAAATGCTTGCACCCGACCAGGACTTATTAAACTATATGCATTGGAAACAGATTAAATTTCTTGACGAATATCAATTCGACCTCTTCTCCAAAATGGCCTATGACAGCGGCATTCATTATGAAGATGTGAAAAAAGAAACTACAATTGTCCACTTTGCCGGAATGAAACCATGGGAGGGTGAATATTTCCACTATGATATTGAGCAGCTCTGGTGGGACTATGCACGGCTCACTCCTTTTTATACCGAATTGATGGAGGAATTTATATATAACTGTATAAACAATCCACTGGTAGGCGATACCCTTTATTCCCTTACCTGTGATAAAAAAAATCTCGCCGCTGAGCTGAACAAAAGCACGGCAGTATGCCAAAAGCTTTTGCATATGCTGGAAGGCAATCAATAAACTTAGCCCGCTTCAAAATTTGACGCTTAAGCCGGTTTCAGGTATAATAGATTTAGATTAGGAAGGCAGGTGATTTTTTGGGAGCGCTGAATATACAAATAACTGATATGGCAGGCGCTTATGTAGAGCATTCCATTGTTATTACGAACTTTGTAATTAAAGTAGGAAGCCAGATGCAGGACAGCCTGTGCAAAATATTCGGGGATAATGTGCAGTATAAATGGCTGGTAAATGAAGAAGAAAAAACAGTCATCCCGGATGCCTCCATCAACTGCCGTTTCAGGCACAGAAGGGGAAATTCCTTTTTTAATAATCCGCGCTTTGTAATGGAAGTCTTATCTCCCTCTACAGAAAAATATGACCGCGGTGAAAAAAAAGAGCTGTATCTTTCACAGGAAATTGACGAATACTGGATTGTTGACTGGCGAAAAAAACAAGTGGAAATTTACGTCCTGGATTATGACCAACTGCAGCCTAAATATTATCTTTATAATATTGTCACAGAAAAAAATAAAAAGGAACTAAAGATAATCCACTTCCAGAATATCAATATTACGCTGGATGATTTATTTGATGGCATCGACTAGTACTACGTACTCAAAATTTCTGTGTAAATTTCTGAGGATATTTTTTTGAGAGTGCATGTCAAAAAACGTAGGCGTAGTGGGCTACGCTGAAGATTTTTGGCATGTGCTATCAAGAAAATAGACCAGAATATTTGCACAGGAAATTTAAGTACGTAGTACTAGGGCTCCCCTTGAAAGCAAGGCTTTACTTCCTTCATATGGCCTGCCATATATATTGCTTCTTTTGGGAAACCAAGAGCCATACAAGAAACTTCAAAACTGATTAAAATACCTCAAAACTGAAAGGATAAATCCATGACTCCAATCTCCATCTGTGTTATAGCTAAAAATGAAGAAAAACACATGGAGCGTTTCCTCTCCTCCATAAAAAAATATATGGGTGATTATCCCCATGAAATCGTAGTTACGGACACTGGATCTACTGACAAAACGATTTCTATCGCCCAAAAATATACCGACAAAATATTTCATTTTGAATGGATAAATGATTTCAGCGCCGCCAGGAACTTTTCCATAAACTGCGCTTCCCATGACTGGATTTTAATGCTTGATTGTGATGAATATATTATAGAACTGGACATAAATGGGTTTACACAAATCATTTCACACTTCCCTTATTACGTAGGTACTCTAACTTGTTTAAACCATTATCAAATGAATGGAACCGACAGTATTTATACTTTTCAGCTCGAACGCTTTTTTAACCGAAAATTTTATCACTATGAATCAACTATCCACGAACAAGTCAGAGCTATAGATGGACATCAATATACAAGAGTAGAATTACCTCTTAAAGTTGACCATTATGGATATAATGGTTCTGCCCAAGAAATGGCTGAAAAGGTTGACAGAAATAATACACTTCTTTTAAAACAGCTGGAAGAAACCCCTGACGACCCTTACCTTTATTTTCAATTAGGGCAATCATTTAATATGCTACATGATGACGAAAAGGCCTGCTACTACTATGGCAAAGGGTTGGAATATGATGTTGACCCACATGCTGAGTACGTCCAAATGATGGTGATTGGTTACGGTTATGCGCTTCTGCACCTGGAACGTTACGAAGAAGCACTGCAGTTTCAGAATATTTATAATGATTTCTGTTCTTCAGCTGACTTCGTTTGCCTTATGGGACTGATTTATTTACGGAACGGTCTTGTTATACAAGCAATGAAAGAATTTTTAAATGCTACAACCATTGACACAGTCCATGTAATAGGCGCTAACACCTTTATCCCCACATTTAATATGGGCTGCATTAATGAAGTTCTAGGAGATATTGACGCTGCCATATCTCTTTACAAAAAATGCGGAGACTTTAAACCTGCTCTTGACAGGCTTACCGAATTATCCAAATAACTTAAGGAGAGCATTATGTCTAAACTACCTATTTCTGTATGCATTATTGCAAAAAATGAACAAAAAAACATTGATCGCTGTTTATCCTCCCTTGCCCCCTATGGCTTTGAAATCATCATAGTGGATACTGGCTCTACTGACCAAACCAAAGAAATTGCAGCTAAATACACTGATTGCATTTTCAACTTTACCTGGATAGATGACTTTAGTGCAGCGAGAAATTATTCCCTGCAAATGGCATCCAATAATTGGATTCTAATGATAGACTGCGATGAATGGATTGAATCCATTGATATAGAAGAAATAAAATATTTTCAAAAGCATTATCCACATGATGTAGGTTCAGTAAGAAGACAAAACATAACAAATACCCCCGATGCTCCCCAGCTATACACGGACACTACTGAGCGTTTATTTTCAAAAAAATATTTTCATTATGAAGGAATTATTCATGAACAATTAAGACCAAAACATAAAAATGCTTTTGAAACTTTACTTCTTAACACCACAATTGGCCACACCGGATATTTTCTTGGGCAGAACGAAAAAATTGAAAAAGCAAAACGGAATTTACAACTACTATTTAAACAAATGCTTGATGAACCTAATAACCCCTATATTTATTTCCAGATTGGAAAAACATACATCTCCCTGGGAGATTCCCTGAAAACCTGTCTCTTTTATGAAAAGGCCCTGAGTTTTGACCTTGACCCACAACTTGTTTATGTAAATGTAATGATTATTGACTATGGATGTACTCTTCTTGAGCTTGGCCAAAAGGAGAAGGCTTTATCATTGAGGAATGTTTATGATTCGTTTAGCTCCTCCGCAGATTTTGTCTATACAATGGGAATGATATATCTTGAAAACAATTTGTACGAAGAAGCTCTGGACGAATTCCAAAAAGCACTTACCTTTGATTCCTGCCGAACATATGGTGTGACAAGTTTTTTATCCTATTATCAAATCGGAAAAATTCTGTTGCTGGCCGATGAATCGGAAATGGCTATTAAATATTTCAAACTCTGCCAAGATTATTCCCCTGCTTTAAAAGAATTGGAGGCTCTAGGCATATTATAGATTTGTATACCATCTAAACGGCAGACAGCTATTTATTCTGTTTGCCGTTTCATCCTGCTTATTCCCAGAAAATGGTGCATTCCAATTTACAGAAAATCTTCTGTCCTTTCACTCCGATTTGCTTGGAACTTATATCTTTCCCTCATCAAATTTACAATCAAGCAGAGGAAAGTTTTTCTCCCTACCCGCGTGCAAGACACATGTTATTTTAGCAACAAATTTCCTTATATGCCCCTGCATGTAAATAAAAGGGATTGGCTTTCGCCAATCCCTTTGGTAGTTGTCTTATTTCACAATTAAACTCTCTATTATCCAAGTAAAGACAATACACCCTGATTAGCCTGGTTGGACTGTGCCAACATAGCCTGACCAGCCTGTGTAAGGATATTGTTGTTTGCATACTTAACCATTGTAGTAGCCATATCTGTATCACGGATAGCAGATTCAGCACTTGTGGTATTCTCAACAACATTATCCAAGTTAGCAATGGTATGATCCAAACGGTTCTGAATAGCACCAAGGTCAGATCTCTGCTTGGAAACAGTCTGTAATGCTGTCTTAACAAACGCATTTAAGCTTGCAAAATCTGTTGACTTTGCTACTGTAGCATCTGATGTAGACCCTTTGAAATTGTCATTAAATTTAGCAACAACCGCTGCTGCCTTTGTTGCATCCATAGTAATTGTTGCTGCTGCATCAGTCTTGGTTGCATACTTAATTCCTGCCTGACCAGCTTTCTGTGCCAGCACACTCATCTTCATAGAACCGATAGAAATATCAATATGCTGTCCTGCTTCTGCACCAACCTGAAGTCCCTTACCTGTAAAGGTACCATCTAACAGATTCTGCTCATTAAATGTAGTAGTCTGAGCTACACGGTCAACTTCCTTCATTAACTGCTGAACTTCAGACTGGATGTAAGAACGGTCAACAGTTGAAAGAGTTCCTGTTTCACCCTTAACTGCCAGCTCATTCATACGCTGTAACATATCATGAACTTCGTTCAAAGCACCTTCTGCTGTCTGTACGCAGGAAATACCATCCTGAGCATTAGCGGAAGCCTGTGTAAGGCCTCTAATCTGCCTTCTCATTTTTTCGGAAATGGAAAGACCAGCTGCATCGTCTGCTGCACGGTTGATTTTGTAACCAGATGACAGTTTCTCTGTTGTCTTAGCCTGGGATTTTGTATTAACGCCAAGCATTCTGTTAGAGTTCATTGCTGTAAGATTGTGTTGTACTACCATAATATATTCCTCCTTGAATTTAACGCCGCTTCCCTGCAACGTTTTGGTTTTCTGCAGTTTTCTTTTCGAATTCGTACGCATCCAAAAAGGAAACCGCTAATTCACTTTTTAAGTAATTGAATGAAGATTTAAATTAGCTTCATTTTACTTGTATAATATATCGGAGTGTTTCTTTAATACTTTATACCTTTTTTTCAAAATTTTTTATATTTTTAATTTAAATTATTTGATGGGCTTTTAGGCGGCATATTACTGGCCTAGCAGAATTCTGCCTTTACTGCAAGCATATAAGGAAGCGATTCGTAGGTACATATGCGGCTTTGCAGCAGATTGCAGAGTCCTGGGCTGAGATTACTTTCCCAATAATCTCTCAAGTAACTATTCAGCCTTTGGCCTCATAGTTACTGAATCCAGCCATTAAAAGTCCGCCTACGGCGAAGGGCCGGATTCACTCTTGGCACAATATACGCTTTCTCACGGTCTGCGCAATAAATGCGCAGACCTGGCTGAATAGTTACTCTCTCAATAACTACTTTTCATAATAACTTGCTTTTTCCCTCCTACAATGTTATAGTAAATACATCGTCTATATTCTGTACATCTTTGTACATTATCTAATCCCCGGTGCTGCCGGGAATGCATGGGGCAAATCGCTCCAACGTCACCAACATCAAATTGATTGGAAAAGGGAAACAGGGAGAGGGAATCTACCAATCCCAGATATTTTTCCTTTTCTGTACCATGTGTGGGTATGCCACACAGAAAAGGAGCCAGCATGGCAAATGAAAACCAGAAAATAATCCTAAACCCTTTCCTCAGGGACAGCAGCAGCAAACTAATCTTTGGGGACAATATTTTGTGCTCACAGTTCCTCCGGGATTATGCGGATATGGATATCCTGCGGAACATCCAGCCAGAAGATATTGAAGATGTGTCTGAGCGCTATGTCTCGCTATTCAGCACAGAAAGAGCCAGTGACATTGTTAAAAAAGTAAATATCGGAAAATACTTTTCTTTGAAAGAAGACGAAAATCCACTGGAATTATCACTTTATATTGTCTCGCTTATTGAACACAAAACAAAAGTGGAGTATAATGTCAGTATGCAGATACTCCGGTACATGATCCATATATGGGAAGACTATGAGAAAGCCATGGAAAAATCGTATCCCCATATAAGCGCAAGGAAAGGCTTCCGCTACCCTCCCGTTTTTCCGATTGTATATTACGAAGGGGCTGAACGGTGGACTGCCCCCTGCGACCTGGCAGACCGGATACTCTGCAAGGAACTGTTAAACGATTACCTGCCGCATTTTAAATACCAGGTAATCCGGCTTCATGACTACAGCAATGAGGAGCTTTTAAATAAGGGGGACGAGATTTCCCTTGCCATGATGATTAATAAAATCAAAAGCCCGGCAGATATGGAAGCCTTTACCCGCCTGCCGGACCACCAACTGGACAGAATTCTAAAAAACACCCCGGAATACCTCCTGGGCATCATGGCAGACCTCATGCGAGCTTTATTATACAGCATGAACCTGGAAGAAGATAAAGTGGAAAATGCGGCATCAAAAATTAAGGAGCGAAAAATGGCAAGGTTTTTTGAAGGAGTAACATATGACTTTCAAGCCGCGAAAAAAGAATTTGAAGAATTTAAGGCTAAAGTAAATGCCGATATAGCTGCACATAAAGCTGAAATTGATGCGGAAATGGACGCAAAAAAGGCGGAAATAGATGCAAAAAAAGCCGAAGTGGATGCAGAAAAAGCTGAAATAGATGCAAAAAAAGCCGAAGTAGACGCAGAAAAGGCGGAAATAGATGCAAAAAAAGCCGAAGTGGATGCAGAAAAAGCTGAAATAGATGCAAAAAAAGCCGAAATGGACGCAGCCTGGGCAGAAATAAATGCTGCCGGAACTGACTTGAAAATCACAAGGCATATTGTAAAGATGCTTCTTGGCAAACATTCACAGGCTGAAATCCAAAAATCTCTTCAACAGGAATTTTCTTTATCGGAAACACAAGCCGAAGAAAAATACCGGGATGCACTTGCATAATTGTTTACCGTTTATTGATATGCTTCCCATCAACAATAAACAGGTTATTTATATACAGTTTCCTACATAGAATAAGCACCCAAACATTATGCGAGGTTTTCTCCGATGAATATGATTATACACCGCTACGGCAGCATCTGTGAGCCGGATCTGATAGATGCTTTCCGTGCCTGCGGAATCACTGTAATTGAAGACTGTTCCGAAGTCAGTTCCAAAAATATTTCCCCCGAGGAGCGTATCCGTTCTTTTGGCGGGCTTTTGTTAACCAGCCAGGCGGCTTTTGCATTCAGTGTCAATTTTTTTCCTTATATATCTGAAATCTGTGAAAAGCTCCATGTCCCCTATGTTTCTTTAAGCGTGGACTGTCCTGTGCTGGAATTGTTCTCTGTTTCCATCCGCAATCGGTGTAACCGGATTTTTTTGTTTGATTACATACAGTATCAGCGGTTCCATCCGGAAAATCCGGACTGTATTTTTTATCTCCCCCTTGCAGCAAACACTGACAGATGGGGTAAGGCACTGAAGGATATCTTCACTGAAGATAAGACGCGCTATCGCCACGACATTGCTTTCGTTGGCTCTTTATATAAGGAGAAATCCCCTCTCTCCCATCTGCCTTTGGATGGATACCACAGAGGGATTGCAGACAGCATCATCAATGCCCAGTCAAAGGTTCCTGGATATTCCTTTCTTGAAGAGGCGCTTCCGGAATCTCTCGTTGCTGCTATCCGCCATAACGATCCTTCTTTTTATCACTTGGATGGAAGCTTTACAAAAACAGACACCTATGTCGCTGCCCATTATTACCTGGGAATGGAGCTTTCCTATAAGGAACGCATCCGCACTTTGCAGGTAATTGGCAGGCAGTTCCCTGTTGATTTGTATACCCGCAGTGATATCTCTGATTTGGGCCATATACCAGGTATCCGTTGCCGGGGCGGTGTCTCTACCCACCATGAAATGCCAAAAGTTTTTCATTATAGCAAAATTAATTTAAATATCACCATGCACTCTATCCAAAGCGGCCTTTCCCAACGGATCTGGGATGTGTTAGGGTGTGGCGGGTTTCTTTTGTCCAACTATCAAAGTGAGATTCCGGAGTACTTTACTATTGGCAAAGATTTAGATTGTTATGAAAACATGGATGATTTGAAGGAAAAAATTGCTTTTTATCTGTCCCATGAAGATATCCGGGAAGAAATTGCCCGCAATGGGCTGGAAAAGGTGCAGGCTAACCATACCTATATCCACCGGGTGTGCCAGATAATGAATATCTTGTTCCAACAAAAACCTACGGTTTAAAACCAAGCTGCCTTTGGGTAACTGTGCAGGAGATCTGCTAATTTCCTTACGCACCCCTGGGCATAGTAAACGGCAAAAAGATAACATTTTTTCGTTGTCGTTAGTTATTATCTTACAAAATAAAATACCTACAGGATATTTATCCTGTAGGTATCATTTTATTTTTTGAAATCCATTATGCTTGCATCTTCTCTTCTCGCCTTATTGAGGTTCTGGTAATACCCATAGGCAACTTTAGAAGATTTACGCATCTGCCCCAATGCCTGCCGCTCCTGTGCAAAATAGGCAGTCAGCAAATCCCTGTTCCGGTTCTCCTGTGCCTGAATAGAGACACTTTTCTCAGTAATTTCACTGATTAGTCCCTGAATTTTCCTGATTTGGCCTGCATATTGCTCTTTGTTCTGCAATAGCTCCTGCCTGACTTTTTCATACAAAGCATCAAATCCTTCATCCAGAGCCTCCAGTTCCTGAATACAGGCGTCTTTTTCATCCACATAGCCGTCATACTGTTCAGCGTCCATCCCATCCTCTTTCAGCAGGCTGGTCTGGGACTGGCTGATATTCTGTATGCGGTCAAGCACTGCCTTCTTTTTGTTCAGGCTGTCCTCCAATACAACAAGGTAACTGTTTATCATATACCTACCATGCCTTTCTCTTCCGGATAAACCATCCGGCTACACACCTCCGACCCTGTTGATACGCATTACTTCCTTCCATGTATCGCGCACAGAACGGATATGGCCGCATACTTCCTTTAAGATTTCCGGATCCTTTTTCATATTGGCCTGGATAAGCCTGCGCTGTAAGTATTCATATACCTTGTCAAATTCCTCCGCAACCGGATACTTCATATCCAGTGTTGCACGCAGGTGGTCAACAATCCTCTCCGTCTTAATGATATAAGTATGCGCCTTGGCAATCTCTTTATGTTCCAATGATACGATTGCTATATTGCAGAACTTGATTGCTCCTTCATACAGCATCAAAACCAACTCCGCAGGGGATGCTGTCATAATTTTGCTGTTGTTATACTGGGCAAAGGCATTGGGTAAAGCCATCTTATGCTCCTCCTAATAAACTGGTAATTGCATTTGTATTGGACTGCATTTTCGCCATTGCAGTTTCCATTCTACTAAACTTAGCATACCATTTATCCTCGTACTCTGTCAACTTTTTCTCCAAAGTTTTAATCTTACTTTCATAATCTTTGTAATCAGACTCTAACTTCTTGTCATCATAGAAGCTCCCGAAACTACGGTATCCTTCTACTGATTTTGACATTTCCGACATCTCGCTGTATAGATTCCTGGTAAGGCCTGTAAAGAAATTTACTACCGTGTCAGGGTCGCTGGTAATCATGGCACGGAGCTTATCTTCGTTATTCATGGTATTGGTGTCATCAGGATCGCCGTCAATGTGGAAAGCATTTTTTTCATTATCTTCCGAATTGAAATACCCTAAATGGTCAATACCGAAGTCGAACAGGTGCATAGTCTTACCGTTCATTTCCACGCCTGCACCCATGGTATTTATCAATGCCGTCCTGACAGTGGAGAGGTTTTCATCCCTGCGGAGGATGGAATCTTTAATCTTCTTCTCCCACTCTTCTATTTCGCTTTCGGACATGGCCTCCTTTTCCTCTTTGGTAAGAGGCTCATATCCCTTGGAAGAAGCTGCATTATAGAGCTTATCTATCTCGTTGATAATAGAATTGTATTCCTTCAGGAAGCCCTTGACCATGTCATAAATGCCATCGGTATCGTTAGATGTGGTCAAGGTCACCTCTTCATCAGCCGCCGTTGTGGAGAGGGCCGTAATGGTCAAGCCATTGATTTCGAAAACGTTATTATTGCTTTTAAATTCTACTCCATTGAGCTCAATGACTGCATCCTGCCCCTGGGTTACTGTGGCCTTATGTTTTGCATCCAGGCTTGGATCTGTGGAAAGTCCCAAAGCTTTCAAAGCGTTTTTCCCGCCTTCATCCAATCCCGTCAGCTCAAAATTGTCAGCTTCCCCTAAACTTGTGGAGTTTACAAAGAATCTTTGGTTCTTTTCATCAAAACTTGCGCTTAATCCCGCTTTTTTCATCTGGTCAAGGACATCGGATATGGTGGTATCAGCCGTCACATCAATATCCACTGTATTGTCGCCGTTTTTGGTTTTCAGCTGTATCTTCCCGGCTGTGATGCTTCCACCTGTAAGTTCGCTGAGCTTAGAAAGCGCATTTACACTGCCGCCTCCTTGTTTTTCCACAACGCCTCCAATCATGGAGCCGCTCTTAGCCAGCTGTTTCACCTTTAAAGACTGTACGCCGTCCATTGCGCCAGAGCCTGCAAGTACACTGACTACACTGCTGTTGGATACGGTCGTTTTCTTCTTGGTATATGCATCGGCGAAGCGCATATTCGCCAAATACTTGCTCTGAAGATTTTTCAGCTTTGTATTCAGTTCCTTCCACGCTTCTTGTTTCCAGCCTAATTTTGTCTGTTTCTTTTTGGCATCATCAACTTTCGTCTGCTTGGCAGATACCAGCTCCTGAATGATGCTCTCCGTATCAAGTCCGGAATACATTCCGGTAACACGCATTGGCATAATATTACCTCCTATCCTTTCTCATCCACCAATATGCCTGCAAGTTCCCATGCTTTCGCAATCATATCCAGGGTCTTTTCAGGGGGAATCTCTTTAATGACTTCCTTGGTTTCCTTGTCTACAATTTTAATCGTAACACGGTTAGTAGCATCATGGATCCCGAATATCGCTTCGGAATGGGTCAGGTTCTTGTTCAGGTTTTCCACCGCTTTCTTAATCTTATCCGTGGTGGAGGGCTGTTCTTTGGACATGTTCCTCTCAGCGCTGTCCTGGCTGTCTTCCTTCTCATCCTTAGGCTCTGTTTCTGCGACTTTCACAGTGGTGGTGTCGTATACGTTATTCTGTTCCTGCGTAGCAACATCCATGTTCTCTACCGTCTGTTTCGGTACAGGTTTTGCTTGTGGGGTATTCTGTACCTGAAAAGTCATTGCACTGTTTAATGGTTCTATTGCCATTTTAATCACCTCCGTGTGATATAATTTGGTTTTGTTAAATAATAAAAACTTTAGAGTTTTCCTGTCTTCTATTTATATATCGGAATAAGGCCGTGAAAATTTATAGGGCAACAACAAAAATCTCCTTTTCCCGGAATCTTTCTGCCAAAAAAGGCTGTGCAAAAGCTGCACAGCCCTAAACGTTTTTCCCTCTATTACTATCTCAGCCAAGCAAATGTTTTAATGCCTCCAGCCCTTCCATATTAACAGCTTCTTTATTTACTTCCTGTATCTGTTCGTAAACTTCTTTCCGGTATACAGGAACTTCCCTTGGTGCACTGATGCCCAGCTTTACCTGTTCCCCTTTGATCTCCAATACTGTAATCTCAATATTGTTATTGACAATAAGGGCTTCATTTTTCTTTCTGGATAAAGCTAACATTTACTCACCCGCTTTCTTTGCATTCAATATCTCATAGACAGGGAACTTTACTGCATAGCCCCCGCCATCTACGATCACCTGGCATGCCTTCCTTTTTGATGCATTCACAATGATAGGGCCTTTCAGGTTCACGCTCATCTGTTTAATATCGCCAGGAACAGTAACGGTAACCATCACCAGCAGTTCCTCCGGCTCCAGATCTCCAATAGGTTTTAACAGTTCGTCATCCACTTCCGGGTTATAGTCCGGCTTTACCAGTAGCGGGTCCATTACAGGCATGGCAAACCCCGGTTCCTGTATAGATTGGAGCCAATGGATAGCGCCAATCCCCTTTTCTTCGTCATGCACAAGGGCAAAATCTGTCAGCCCAGGGAATCCGATGATCCCGGAAGGGAAATGGATGATTTTTTCCTCTATAATCTCAATTTCCCCAAAAACCTTGGTATTTATTCTCATAAATGCTCCTAATCCGCGTGATGCCACGCATTCCTTAAATATAATTCATCAGGGATGTCTGCATAATCTTTCCTGTCGCCATAAGAGCCGCGTTGTAGGTAAGCTCCGAAGCGGTAAGCTGGATGGCAACTTCCGCAATATCCGCATCCTCGTTTTCCGACTGCAGGGTCTTGAAGGTGGTCTTCTGTTCCGTCAGGCGGTTATCAATAAGCTGGAGACGCTGCCCCCTTGTTCCATTGTCCGTAACCGCTATATTGGTGTCGTCCAGGTATTGCTGTGACCTGCCAATGAGTTTTTCGTACATATTATGTACGTTTTCGCGGATATGGCTGTAAGCTTTTTCAGCGGCTTCATACTGTTTCTTTACCTTGGTATAATCCGCGTCGCCTTCCTTCATTCCTTTATAAACGGCTTCCATATCCTTTTTGGTGGCTTCAATTTTTTCCAGGTCGCTGATGGCACGCTCTAAGTCCTCAATGTCCCGGTTCAGGTTATGGGTAAATACTTCGTCTGCGGTGGTGTTTACCTGGATTTTCTGGTTGTAACCAACGTCATATTCAATTGTCTGCTTATTCTTTCCTGTTGTAAGGTATTCTGCATTGTACGTAACCGTCTTATCGGTGCCGTCCTCATTTTTGGTGGTTGCTTCGCAGGCGAAATAATGCTCCGGGCGAAGGTCGCCGTTTTCCCACTGGTCTTTTGTATACTCAAAACGAAGTTCTCCATCCGGATTCGTAGCCAGGGCATTTTCCAGTTTTGAGTAGGAGGCATCACTGAACAACAGCTCACCTGTTTCTGGCACAAAAATCACTTTTTCTTCCGGCGGATTTGCCGTATTTGCGGCATAAATCTGGTCGTAAGGGTTGGGGTCTGCGCCATAGCTTACTTTGTCAGGCGCAAATTGCACGGAAGTATCTTCCACCAGCGGGCCATTGGGGTCTGCCGGATTAGGCATCATGACTTTCATATTTAAATTTACATCTGCCAATTTATCATAGGACAGGCGCATTCTATGGATATCCCCATTAAGGATATCCTGCTCTGTCATTCCAGTGCCGGCAACAGTGGGGTCATATTTCCCTTCGGTATAATTGTCCTTGCTTAACCCTGACAGGCCGCCAATATCAGTGTAATTAACCGTATCGAATCCTTCTATGGTATTCTGTTCGGTAATCACATATTTAGGATACCCTTCGGGCTGTTTATTCACGCTTTCATTAAATGACAGCGGCGTATCCGTCCTATAGCCTGTAAAAATGTACCTTCCCGCATAGTCCATGTTTCCGGAAGAATAGAATTCATCCCGCAGGGATTTCAGCTGTTCCAAAATAATCTTCAGGTTATCAGCATTATATTCCTTATTGGCACCAGTATTTGCTTTCCTGTTAAAATCCGTAAGTACGTCCGTGATTGTGCTTAAAGATTTGTCCGTCACATTCAGCCAGCTTTCCGCATCCTGTACATTCTTTTCATGGTACTGTACCAGTTCGGAAACGCTGGTCCGCAGGCGCAGGGCACGGATAGCAATCACCGGGTCATCGGAAGGCCGTGTGATCTTCTTCTGTGTGGACATCTGGGTGCTCAGCTTATCCTGCAATAATTTGTTATTATTGATATTATACAGAGAGTTATTCTGCATAATTTTATTGGTCATTCTCATGCTTTTACCTCATTCCTTTACACGCCAGTACGCAGAATCAACTGGTCGTAAACTTCTGTAAGCGTCTGTATCATCTTAGATGCCAGGGTGTAGTTGCTCTGGAATTTCACCAGGCTCACCGCTTCTTCGTCCTCGTCCACCCCTGATATGGAGCTCCTTTGGTTATCAATGCTAACCTGTAACGCACTGTAGGTATCATAGAACATATCCGCATCACTGGCATTTAAGGTTATATCTGACAAGATCATATCAAGAAGCTGCCCTGCGGTCCCGTTACGGAAGCTGAAAATTTCCTTATTGGCAATCAGCTTGATCATTTCTTCAATCTGGCCGCACTCCTCCACGCCTACCTTATCGCTGCTCCTGGTCCCTAAAAGGGAAGCATCCGCAAGGAGCTTGGAATTCACTGCAAAATTCCCTGCTGTCAATTCATAATACCCTTTAGGGTCCACAAGGAACTCACCTGGTTTATTTGGGTCGGGGATGGGTTTCCCACTGCCGTCCAGTAAAAGCAGCTCGCCCTTTTGGTTAAACTGGTACTCATATCCCGCCCCGTTATAGCCGGTAAATAAAACACCCCCGGGATTCCCATAGGCATCTGTACCCTCAGTAAAAATCTTATTTATGGCTTCCGCAAAACCGCGGATCCATTCATTCATCTGTTCCATATAGTAAGGGATGCCCTGGTACTTGATCTCTGATTCTGTTTTGGCAGTTTTGCCCACCAGGGAAGTGTCAACCTTCTCCATCTGATGCCCGCTTCCGTCCGCATCATCCATAGTAAAAGTATAGGTATTGGTTGCCTGGTCAAATGTCCAGCTTTCATAATAGTAAACTTTATTGCCAAGATGGATCACGCCGCCAGTAGAAGAAAGGGTACACTCCTGCATGTTCTTCAGATACTCGTCGCTAACCTCAACCATGACCTTACTTTGGCTCAGAGGGTCGGCAGGGTTCCGGGGGGTTACGCCGGTAATCTCTCCCCTGAAATTCGCCCCGTCATTGCCGTCCCGCAGCTCCACAAGCCCTTTCAGCTTGCCCCCCATGGCAGCGTTTGCAAGGCTGAACTGGTTGCCGTTGTCCCATTTGATCCGGTACAGCCCGTTAGCGTCCGACTGGTTCACCTTCTCATCCTTATCCCTGGCTTCACAGACAAGTGTCTTATAATCGTTTCCATCCACCAGCACCTGCCCCCCTGCAATGCGGACAAGATATCTGGTCGCCCCGGTTTCTATATCCGGATAGAGTTTGTCTTTGATGGGGGTCTCCCTGATTTCCACATCCACTATCTGTGATAGTTCGTCAACCAGTTTATCCCTCTGGTCCCTTAATTCATTGGCCTTGGAGCCGGAAAGCTCAATTGTATTGATCTGCTTATTTAAGGTTGCAATCTTCTGGGCAATGGAATTGACCTGGTCCACACACTGCTTGATCTCCAGGTTAACATCCTTTTGCAGCTCCTGAAGATTACCATACATATTGTTAAAATAATCTGTCAGTGATTTTACCGTTGCCAGGAACTGCGCCTTGGATTCCTTGCTGCTGGAATTGGTGGTCACAGACTGGAGGGCATTGCTCATTTTATTGAAAATGGCATTGAACCCGCTGGAGGTATCATCGTCAAAATAATTTTCTATGGTTTTGGCATAATACTGCTTTACTGAAAATTCTCCGTAATTGGTATTGTTGGACCAGTATTTCACATCATAGAAGCTGTCCCTGATCCGCTCTATGGCAATGGTATCCACACCTGCCCCGGCGCATCCGTAAGTGGTAAAGGTCCTCAGTGCCTCGCTTGCCTGCTGGGTGGCCTGCTGGCGGCTGTAGCCGTCTGTCTGGGCATTGGCAATATTATTGGCCGTGGTATTTAAAGCCGCATTGGAAGCCCGAAGCCCCGAGCCTGCAATATATAATCCAAAAAATTGTGATGGCATCTATTCACTTCCTCCTTATCTTCCAAGCGTATTGATCACGTGCTCCATCAGTTCGCTGATAACGTTAATGTAACGGCTGGAAGCGTTGTATGCGTTCTGGAACATAACCATATTGCTCATTTCTTCATCGGAAGAAACGCCGATGATCTGTTCCCTTGCCGCCGCGATATTGTCCACAGTCATCTCCTGGTTATCGCAGATGTTCCTCATAACGGAACCAGTATTGGCCACCTGGGATACAAGGTCGCTGTAATAATAAACAAAGCTGGTCTTTGTCTTGACCCTGGGATTTAAGTAAAGGCTTTCCTCCATGAAGATCTCCTTTAGCTTATCTGCTGTCTCCTGGTCAATCTTGCCGTCCTCTTTCTTGAAGCCAAGCAAAGTAGGAGCCTGTTTGATCTCCCCATTTATGATAATATTTTCTATTGAGAAATCCTTATCTGCATAAGGTTTCCCTGTCCTTAAATTAAAAATGGTATATGCATCCCCATTTTTATCCTTCATATAATCGGTATTAGGTTCACTGGCCGCCGCATCTGCAAACACTTTATTGATGGCAGTAGTCACCCCATGTATCAACTGGTCAAACTCTGCCTGTATATGCATCATTACAGACTGGGAAGTGAGGTTTTTGTACTCTGTAGCGTCATATCCGTCGTCAGGATCATAATTGGGGCTTGCCGGGTCGCCTGTGCTGGGATCCACATCCTTATATGTGCCCCTTCTGGTCCCCCTTGCATACAGCAGGGACTTCAGCGCCCCCACATCCGTATTCCTGTCCGTGGATATGATCTGGTTCATTTTATAGAGTTTTGCCCCATTGTTTAACTTGCCGTCAGCATCCCGCTTGGCAAGCTGCGTCCAGTAAGGGGTATAGAACCCTGTTTCCACGTCAACATCCAGTTCAATCTTATTGTAGGACTGGGCTTTTACAAAGTCCACGCCCTCCATATAGATCAGGTAATTTCCGTTAGCGTCTTCCCTTAATTCTATCTGTGCCATGGACGATAGTTCGTCTACCAGAAGGTCCCTTTCATCCCTTAAGTCATTGGCATGTTCCACGCCGCCGCCTTCGATTTTCATAATCTGCTGGTTCAGCTCCACGATCCGCTTGCCGTAAGCGTTTATGGTATCCACCTGCTGCTTGACCTGGTAGTTTAAGTTATCCTGGTAATCGCAAAGCCCGCCATAGATTGCCTGGGCGCGGTTTAAGAATTCGTTACAACGCTGTACGAAAACGCCCTGGTTTACCGCATTGCCCGGGTCTTTGGAAAGTTCCTGGACAGAAGTCCACAGGTTTTCAATGGATTTGGCAAAGGACTTGCCCTCCAGCTCCTGGAAAAGGTTCTCCACCTCTTCAAAAGCTGACGCTGACACGCCGTAAAAGGCGCTTCTGCCCGCCTCCTGGCGGTAATTTCTGTCAAGGAAAAAATCTCTGATATGCTTGACCTGAACGTAGCTGACGCCAAGGCCGGTCTGCTGGTACGCATTGGCAGACGCGCTCTTGGAGAGTATGTTGTACGGACGGGTACCCTGCTGCACCTGCTGCCGGGTAAACCCCTGGGTATCAACATTAGACATATTGTGCGCCGTGGTATTTAAAGCGTTCTGGCTGGTCTGCAGCCCGCTGGCGCCTACATATAAACTTCCAAATAAAGACATAATATCACCCCGTAACCTTTCAAGGATTATTGTTTGGCATCAAAGCCTTTTCCACCTATTCCTCCCATGTGCACTCCCGAATTGTAAGCCCCTTTATTGTAATTGGCTGTTTCAGGGGCCATCTTCATGGATTGCAGCACATTTATGTCAAACTCGACCATCTCCAGGGCATTTTGTATCAGCGCCCTGTTCTGTTCGTTCACCCTTCTTACCTGGTGGACGGCTGTGCCGAGCCTGTCATGGACTTTAGCCAGCTTCCGCTGCTCCTGGGGCCTGGCTTTTAGCATATCCACCAGGTCCGGGATCATCAGCGTGTTAACATCCTTGTTGATTACGTTGGCGACATCTGTAAATACTTCCTCTCTCTTTTGTTCGAGACGGTTGATCCTGCCCACAACGACTTGTTCTTCATCCGTGATTTTGGCTAATTGATCTAAATCGCCGGATATGATCACCGGCGTTTTCTTCATAGATAATCCCAGCAAGTTTTCATATTCCTGGCTTTCCAAGTCTAATACTTCAATCAGGTTTTCCATTAAACTTGCCACTGGGATTACCTCATTTCTTCAAACTTCTGCATTAATTTGTCTGCAAAGCTCTCTGTGCTTACCTCATAAGAGCCGGAGGAGATCTTCGCTTTGATGGAAGCGGCTACATCCTCCCTGATATCCGCACTCCCTGCCACTGCCTGTTTTGCAATATGAAAATCCCGGCCCATGCCTGAAATCTGCAGCTGGTCGGAAGCGCTCACCTGGTTCTTTGCCTGGGTCTTTAATGTCTTTTTGGTTTCGTAAAGCTTCTGTACCTGTGTATAAGCCTCTATACGCATTGGGATTCCTCCTTCCGTGGACCCTTAATCCTGTTTGCATCTGTATTTCATTTCACTAATTGTATCGGATTATTTCCCAAAGACTTTAGAGGAATCTTTCGTTTTTATTCTTTGATCACATCTGCCATCTGCCCCAGGATCCGGTCCACCAGATGTTCAATTTCTTCCGCTTTGGCGGCAATTTCCTGGCTTCCTGCGGCCAGGGCAGTGATGCCGTCGTTGATATTTCCCACATTCTCAAGGAAATGCACTGTCTCCTCCCCAAGCTCTTCCATGGCAGGGATGATGCTGTCGCTCTGGCGCTTCCCGTTGGCAATGGTCCCATTGGTCTGTTCCGCCAGGTCCCTGACCCGGTTGGCGATCACGGTAAAGCCTTTGCCTGCCTCCCCGGACCTTGCAGCTTCTATCCCTGCGTTCAGGGCAAGCATCCGGGTCTGGTTGGAGATTTTCACGATATCCTCGTTGATGGCGTCATAGCCCTGGACGGAGGCTGTCACATGGTCCACGGAAGTTTTCAAAAGGCTGCTGAAATCCGCCATGCCCGCCATTGCCCCGGCCATCTGGGTAGCGTCCTGGGCGCACTCCTGGTTGCCCTTGGCCAGCTCGCTGATGGCCCTTTGGATCCTTTCAAATTCCAGCAGGATCTCCTGGTACTTCCCTTCCTTGGCCTCCTGCCTTTCCTGCAGGTGCCTGGTCATCTGGTTAATGGATTCTTTTTCTGCTTCCAGCCGTTTTTTTACATAATAAATACAGTTTTCTATTTTATTAAAGCCCCCACAAACGGCCTGGGCCATTGCCTTGCAGGTGCCGTAGCCGCAGGCGCCGCAGTTGATATTCCTCTCCTTTTCCGTGATTTTTTCCATGGAGCGGAACACTTCCTCAAGCTTTTTGCTGTCAGCCCGGGCAGGGCGGGCATCCTTGGCAGTATAGGTGCAAAGGAAATCCTCCAGCTTCAGGTCTTTAAATTGTTCGTTGAACCGTTTCAGCCGGACGTCATGTGCTGCCTCCCGGTCCCAGGGATTTTTCTTCTTTTTGCCCCTTGGGGCAGTTCTTTGCTTGTGGATCTCAAACAGGATATCGTCGTTGCAGGCGTTGCCGGGCTCCGTGGCGGTGCCGTATATACAGCCGCCCCCACAGTTTAAGGCATCCACCATAAAAGGAAGTGGCCTCCTGTTCCCCACTCTTTGGGCATATGCCTCCAGATACTCATAGGCGTGGTTCTCCCCTTCGATCTGCCGCACCATAACATCCCTGCCCAGGAAATGCTCCACATTCTCCTTCAGCCCGCCTGGCTGGGGATAGAGGCTGCCAAGGCCGTATTCTATCTCGTCGGTGGCATTGTATCCGGAAAGATTTATGCCGTTTAACCTTTCCATGAGATGGCCAAAGGTAACATTGTAAGATACATAGTTTTGGTTCTGCGGGCGTTCCATCTCGGATTTCTTGGCAATGCAGGGGCTGATAAAGGCAAGCTTATCCGAAATGCCCATATATTTCTTTATGTAAATCGCCCCGCACATCAGGGGGCTGTGCACCGGGACAAGCTTTGGGACCAGTTCCGGCACATACCGCTCAATATAATCCACAATAGCTGGGCAGGGCTGGGAGATCCCTCCCCGGAAATCGTTTCTGGTGATATAATTCAGGTAGCCCCATGTGGTAATGTCCGCGCCGAAGCTGACGCTGATAATGTGGTTTACCCCCAGGCTCTTTAGATACCCCAGTATCTGCCCGTACTTGTCCGGGTAGTTGGCAATGAATGCCGGGGCCACCAGAAGGCTGATCTTCTCCCCTCTTTTCAAGTCCTCAAAAAACCGGCCCGTATCGTCCCTGTAGCGCCTCGCCTGGTGATGGCATACATCCATGCAGGCACCGCAGTGGATGCAGGCATCCCCGTCCACCAGCACTTTGTTTTCTCCGTTTTCCGTGACTGCCCTGTTCGCCTGCAAGACCGGACAGACTGAAATACAGCGGTTGCATCCGGTACACTTTTCGTCTGTGTACACTAACCCTTCATTTAATTGACCCATTGCGCCACCCTATTTCACCTTTCTTATCAAAATGTTTCTTCTAAATGCTCTGAAAAACAAAATGTAAGTCTTTGTTTTTCAGACTCCGATATTATATTTTAACATGGGAGCGTAAAAGATACAAATAAAAATGAGGTAGCAAATTGTACAAATTGCGCATTATTTAATTATTTAGCAGGCGTTTACTGTCACTTTTTCCATTCATCCCCTTCTTTTTCTATCATTTCCCTGTGATTCTGCCTTCCCTTTCCTCCCTGTCCCATTGAGCCCATATCAGAAAGGGAGATCCCGGAAGCCTCCACCAGCGCCTTACTGTCTGCCGCCTGCGCTTCCAAAGTGGCGGGAATGGTTCCTGCAAGCTGCCCGCTTATGCTTTGGGCACGGAGCAGGCAGAATTCCTCCAAGGTGCTTACGCCCTTTTCAAAAGCTTCAAAAGTACAGAATTTTGTGGGGTCCTTCTCCACATAGGGGGCAATCATTTCTTTTACGGAAGAAATCATTTCCTCAAAATAACCGCTGGCAAAATAGCTGTCCAGAAATTCCTGAAAATATTGATGGTACATTTCCGTATATTCTTCGCTGGCAAAGATCCAGGCAAGCATAGGCCTTTCTGCCAGGGAAGCCCCTGACAGGGGAGAATCAATGGGGTAGTTCACCATGGCCTTTGCGTCCGTGCCATCCCCGAAGCCGCCGAAAGCAAGGTTATAATCCCAGGGAACCATAGACAGCTTCCCATCTTTTTCATAAAGGTAATAATTGTGCATCAAAGAACCTGTATAGCTGTCAAAGTTGCAGACAAAATTGTGCACCACAAAGTACCGGGCCACAGCTTCAACATCGACTATGCTTTCTATGTCCTCCCCCTGCGCCAGCTTTTTCAGGGAAGCAATCAGCCTGTCTTTGTCCGCCCTGGAAATCTCTGTCTTGGCATTGCCAAAAATGTTGGGGTAGCTGTCATAGTCATCGCCGGAATATATCAGTGCCACATCGTCGCTCCCCATCCCCCCGGGCCCGCCGCCGGGACCCTTGGGATTTCCCCCTTCCGGCATTTGGGGCATCCCTCCTTCTTCCTGCCTTTGGAATTCCCTTTCCTCTTCTGCCATAGGGGGCTGCCTGCTGCCTTCCGGCATCCCAACCCCCTCCGGCGGCCCTTCTGGGAACCCTTCCCCCACAGGCACCCTTCCATCCTGGCTGCCCAAAGGCCCTTCTATCCCTTCCCGCCACAGGCCGCCCCCTTCTCCCCTGCCGCCGTCCATCTCCATGCTGTCCGGCTTATAAAGGTTCCCATAGCTGTTTCCGTAATTGCGCGCCAGGAAGCTCTCCTCTACTGCCTCCACCGCCAGATATAACCCCCAGTCTTCCCCGTTCACCGTAAGGTAAGCATAGCTGCAAAGGGGGGATGCCACCCCAAATCCTCCCATCATCTGGTAGGCAAGAAAATCTTTCATGTAGGTGTTATCCTGGATGATGTTGTTAAGGCTGATTTTATCCAGCCCCTGGTAAGAGTTTCCCTTTTCATAACAGTCAAATTCGATTTTGAAGCTGTAACGTTGGTTCCCATATGCGGCAACAGAGCTTAAGGAAGTGTTGCCTTTGGCGCGGATCCCTACATTCTTTACGGTTTCCCCGTCAATCGTTACAGAACATGCCGAATATTCCTCGTTTTCACAGGTTTCCAGAAAGGCCTCCCAGCCCTCCATCTGGATGTCAATGGCATGTACCCGGGAGCTGTCAAAAAGGCCTGCCCCATAGCCTGGCTGCGCCATGGCCGGGACCACGCCCAGCCTTCCCGCATTTACAAGTAATACTGTAAGGACCAAAGCAAAGGCTGTGGCTGCGCAGCAAATCCTATCAATGTATTTATGTGTTGACATAATTCTATTCCCGTTTCCCTTCACGCTGTTTTGGGTTCCATTTATCCCTTATCCCATATACTCCCCATTGTAGCTCACCAGCACCGCGCTCCGGACACCCTCCATTTCCGCCAGGATGTTAATAAAATCTGTATTATCCTCTTTCAGCCGGATTTCCGTAGTCAGCTCCACCTCTCCCTTTCCGGCAGTCTTGCTCTTAACGGTGCACCGCTGTACCCTGTTTTTCAAAAAATCCACCGCCCGCTGTTCGCTGTCATGGTCCTGGCAGCTAAGGACAACGATGTAAGGGTTTAAATGGGGTTTTCTGTTCACAAACACCAAAAGCATGATCCCTACGGCAAGGCTCCCTGCCACTGCCAGGGGAATGATGCCTGCCGCCAGCACAATGCCCACCCCAATGGACCAGAACAAAAAGGCAATGTCCAGGGGTTCTTTGATGGCCGTGCGGAACCGCACAATGGACAAAGCGCCCACCATCCCCAGGGAAAGCACTACGTTGGAGGTTACCGCCAGGATCACTACGGTAGTTATCATGGTAAGGGCCACCAGCGTCACCCCAAAACTGGATGAGTACATTACCCCTGAAAAAGTCCTTTTATACACAAAAAATATAAACATTCCAAGCCCAAATGCCAGCAATAACGCTGCCGCCATGTCAAAGGCACTGACACTTCCAACATTTTCCAGAAACCCGGATTTAAAAATATCATTAAAAGTCATTATCGTCTCCTTTTGGTTTTATTTGATTTCTGCTGCCCTTCTTTGTTACCCATAGGCCCGGCAGGCGGCGTATTTGGAAAAGGCGCACGCCCGCCGCCCCGGGAGCTGTACCGCGTCCCGGATAATATCCGGCAGGAAGGCATCCCATTTCACTTCCAGGATCACCAGGCTGCCCCCTGCAGGGATGGTCTGGCAATGTGGGCCTAAAAAACCCGACGCCCCTATCCCTGTCCTTAAATGGTAATCCAGCGTCACCCTTACATTTCCCGGCCCGTAAACAAATGGTTCCCTGGTATAGTCCACAATTGTCCTGGGCATCAGCCCCTGGGACCGGATTTTTCTGTAAAGTTCCTCCACCAGCGGCTTCCCACAGCCTGCCATCCACCCATAATCCCTCTCACCGATCCGCCCTGCCTCCTGCCGGGACAGCAATACACTCTCCTTGGCAGTAAGGCCATTAATCTTGCTCTTTTTTTCCAGATGGATCAGGGAAGTGTCTTTATTGTAATAGCGGATGCGGAATTTTTCCCGCCGGTCCACCCCGTCCAGCTTTTCCCGCAAAGCCTTATCCTGGAGATTGTCAAAATAAAGGCTCCGGACCTCATAACTGCCGCCCGGGGCATGTTCATCTATCTTCGCCACAGCCTTCAGACGGCTCCTTAAGGCGGCTGCGTCTGCGTAATTGATTTCATGTTTCCATTCATGCCGTAAATTCATCTCTCCCTCCTTCATGGCTGCCAATTCATAGTCCAGCGCTTTACAGTGGCTTACTTTTAACAGTTTAAATACAATTTTTGTCAGAAACATGTAAATCCTGTGAAATTTGTGTGATATAGAAAAAGGCTGCATCGCTGCAGCCTCTTCCCATCACTTCTTATCTGTTCTTTTCCCGGCATACCGAAAAGACAATGCCTCCCCTGCCAGTGAGTTCCCGTGTCCTTTCATCCGGCTGCCCCAGCCCTGCACTTACCAAAAAGCGGCTGCCGTCTATGGTACGCACGCCCTCCTGGTTTACCACAGTAAAAGCATCCCTGCCAAGGCTTATGGCAACCTCCTTGGTCCCGCCCCCTTCCAGGTATACCCTGGCAAAACCGCAGAGCTTCCCTCCTGGTGCAGCCAGGGCAGAATCCATGTCCTTAACGTAAACCTGGACTACTTCCCCTGTGGCCACCGGGCTGTCATTCCTCACCGACACCGTAAGGGCAAGCCCTTTTTCAATATCAGCCGCCACTTCCCCTGGCTCTGTAACCTGCCAGCCTTGCCCCTGGCGCCCCGGGGCGTCCCCGTTTCCTCCCTGGGCCTGAAAAACCCTGCCCTGGCAGGAAACGGATACCACCGCCACCTCCCCATAGGTCAGGCCGTAGCCAAAGGGATACAAAGGCTTCCCTTCAAAATAGCGGTAGGTTCTTCCCTTCATAGCGTAATCTTCAAAATCCGGCAGTTCTCCTGCATCATTATAAAAGGTGACCGGGAGTTTTCCGGACGGGGACAATTCCCCAAATAAAATACGGGCAATTTCTTTTCCGCCCCTTGCCCCCGGATACCATGCCTGTACCACCCCATCCGCCTTTTCCTGGGCAAAGCGCAGGTCCATGGCACTGCCTGTCATATTGACCACTACCACCGGCTTGCCTGTCTTTAATACTTCCTCTGCCAGCTCCCTCTGGGGCAGGGGCAGCTTAAGGTCAGGCTTGTCCCCTGAAGCGCTGCTGTTTCCTGTATCCCCCTGCTCTCCCTCCAGGGTTTCGTCCAGCCCCAGGCATAAAATCACCACATCGCTGTTCTCCGCCACGGCAAGGGCTTCCCTTGTACGGTCCTGGGGCCAGGCCAGGCCCTCCACCCTATCCCGGAACAGGTGGCACCCTTCCGAATAGTAAACCCTTACCGCCTCCGGAACCAGCTCCTGAATGCCCTCCAACACTGTAATATATCTGGATGAGGTCCCGTGGTAATTGCCTACCAGGGCAGCGCGGCTGTTGGCATTAGGGCCAATCACACCCACAGCTTTTAGCTTTTCCTTCCTAAGGGGTAGTATCCCGTTATTTTTCAGCAGTACCACACTCTCGGCGGCTGCCCGGCCTGCCAGCTCCAGATGCTCCCTGCACTCAATTTTGCTGTATGGGATTTGGTCATATTCCGTCTGGCCAAAAAGCCCCAATAAAAAGCGGGTAGTGAAAAGCCTCTCTGCTGCCTGGGTAATCTCCGCTTCTGTCACAAGGCCGTCCTCATACGCTTTCAGCAAATGCAGGTAGGTAACGCCGCAGTTTACATCGCACCCTGCTTTCAGCGCCATGGCGGCGGACTCTTCCGCCGTGTCAGTGACCATATGGTTTTCGTGGAAATCCTGGATTGCCCAGCAGTCGGACACGAAATGCCCCTTAAATCCCCATTTGTCCCGCAGAAGGTCCTGTATCAGGGTTTTGCTGCCACAGCAGGGTTCCTGGTTAGTCCTGTTGTAAGCCCCCATCACCGCTTCCACCTGGGCCTCCTTAACCAGCTTCTCAAATGCCGGAAGGTAAGTTTCCCCCATGTCCTTTGGGGCAGCCTTGGCATCAAAGCTGTGGCGCAGCCCCTCCGGGCCGGAATGCACTGCAAAATGCTTGGCACATGCCGCAGCTTTCAGGTACTCCCCCTCTCCCTGCAATCCTTCCACAAAGGCTTTGCCCAATTCCCCTGTGAGGTAAGGGTCTTCCCCATAGGTCTCATGCCCCCTGCCCCATCGGGGATCCCTGAAAATATTGATATTAGGGGACCAGAAGGTCAGCCCCTTATAGATGTCGCGGTCTCCCTGGCGGCTATGGGCATTGTACTTGGCGCGCCCTTCCACTGCAATGGCATCCCCCACCAGCCCCATCAGTTCCCTGTCAAAAGCTGCCGCCATGGCAATTGCCTGGGGAAAGCTGGTGGCAGTCCCTGCCCTGGCTACCCCGTGGAGGGCTTCGTTCCACCAATTATAAGCAGGCACCCCCAGCCGTGGGATGGCTGGGGAATCATAGCGGAGCTGGGATGCCTTTTCCTCCAGTGTCATAGCCGCAACCAGTTCCTTTGCCCTCTGCCGGGCCTTTTCCCTGTCTCTCATTTCCTATTCCTCCCTTCCGTCTTGATGGCCGGTTCCCTGCCTGCAAAGGCTCCAGGAACTTTATTCCTGCCAATAGAATATCTTTCACCCCTCCGCCCCTTAGCTTCTGGCTAAAGGAGAGGTAATACATCCACGTCCGAAATTTCTCCCTCTATTTTATAATTACCCAACTGCTTTTGTAAAGTTTCAGTTCTTATTTCAACCCATGTTCTATAGCTTTATCCTGTTTCTGCACGTTAGTTCCCAACAGAATATAGATCAGCCTATTTTTCAGTATCCCAATGCTTCCTGTCCGGTTTATCAGGGACACACGCCTTTATCACATAACAGGCCCTGCCCTTTTCTTTTGCTTCATACAAAATGGTATCTGTCTGCGTGAGAATATGTTTCACATTCTGGGGAAAAATAAATTGATGCGCCCCAATACTACAGCTTACTTTCCGCCCTGGCAGCATACCGGAAATCACTTCCAGAAATTGTCCCAGCCGCCTTTCCAGCTCCTGCCGGGACAAGGGTTTATCAATGATAACTGCAAATTCATCTCCGCCAATCCTTCCTGCCTTTCCGAACTCCCCAAGAATGTCCTGGAGGTTCACCGCGATTTCCCTAAGGACCTTATCCCCTACCGAATGCCCGAAAGTGTCATTGATAGCCTTAAAATAATCCACATCCACAAACAGGAACCACCCTATCCTTTCCGGGCCGCTGGCTTTCTGGGTTTTATCACAATAATAAAGAAACATTTTCCTTCCCATGATACCTGTAAGATCATCAATCTCACCCTGATACTCTTTGTAAGACATATATTTGTATACGGAAAACAGCAAAATAACCGAAATCACATTGAGCGAAAGCATTGCGGTTAAAAACTGTAACTGTAAAAGCATCAAATCGGCAGAAATCATATCCGTTACTGCTATCCCATGGCGCTCCAGCATATAGGATTCCCTCTGGGAAAAATAACGCGCTGCAAAAACAGCCATGCATACCATAAAGAATGCAAACCCGGTAAAATACAGGTTCATCCTTTCAGAAGCGTAGGGATTATCAATGGACTGGTCGATGCACAGCTTTGTGTTTTGTATGGTATCGCTTTGGTAAATTACCCATAACAATTCCACAATAGCCACACAGAGGATTGCAAAAACAACATCACCCAGATCCAAGTGTAACGCTGAAATGTAACTGTAGCCCAGCTCCGGAAATAAAGCCCCCATGGAAGTATACACGATCAGCGAATGTACTCTGGGGGCAACCAGCGAAATCACCCCTATCCAAAAGGGATAGCGCCTGCTTTTCCTTGCGGCCCGGAAAGCAATTCCAACCAAAAGCCCAAACAGTGCCCTTGTGCCAATACTCAGCCAGAGGCTGTCCACAGGGGAACTGCTTAAAAAAGGCGAAAATACTGCATCCGCCGACATAACATAAGAGGCAGACGCTTTATACATACTGGCAATCCCAAAAACCAATCCAATGGCCACAGATTGCCCAGGGCCAAAAAGGCATCCTGCCACCAGAATCGGCAGATATGCTATGGTGACAGAAATAGGCGGTATATGGATATACCCCAAAAAAGTAAATGACATTAAAATTTCAATAGCTATCAGTATCCCAAATGCATAACGGTCAAAGCAGGAAGCTCCCCACCAATTTTTTATCTTGTCCATTGAATACCCCTCTCATGGCGTCAATGGACACAGCCTTTTGTCCATACGCGCCATTCATGACCTATTTACATGGTTACTTCTGCAGTCCCTTCCCCAGCAGTTCCTTCAAAGGCTCATAATAGTGATAGGCAAACCTAAGCCCTCCATACCCAAACTGTTTTTCAAGCCGCTGCGCCGAATGCCACAGTGCTTCCATCCCCTCTTCCGCATAGGTATTGATTTCTTCAAGCTGATGCCGCCCGGCCTTCTGGAGCTCATAAATACAGATAATCTCTTTCCCGAATTCCCTGGCATACCCCACTTCTTTCGCCATCTGCCCATATTCATCGGTGCGGTTATAGTTCATCACTGCCACCCCGTCGCAGGCATAGGCGATCAGCTCCTCCAGGACAGGCTCATTTGTGGCATCATAAAAGGTAGGGATGCATACCAGGAACTTCAGCTGCTGCCCGGCGGCATAACCGTAAGCGTTTTCCATCCCCTTTAAAAAGCTTCCCATCAGCGCCTCCCTGGCTTCTCTCCCCCCGTCCCATTCCTCCAGCAGGTAAGGCTCCACATCCACCATGACCCCCTGCACCTGCCCTTCCTTCCCCTGCTGCCTGTTAAATTCCGCCACTTGCCGGATCGCTTCCTTTAAGGAGGAACCGTCTTCCTCATAAGCCCATGAAGCCTCCCCCACCAGCGCATACACGCCAATCCCTTTCCGGGCCATGCTTTGGGTAAAAGAAGCGGCTGCGCCGGACTGGAAGCTGCCTTCTGAAAAATACTGGTAGATTTCCGTCACAAAAGCGCTGTGGATACATTCCGCCAGCGCCCCTTCTTCTGTATCAGCCATCACTTCTTCCCTCCAGCTAAAGAGCCCGAACCCCTGGCTTTCTTCTGTTTCCTCCCAGGGATGCATCCCCGACAAAATCATGATTGCCGCCATACAGGAAACCATCAGGCCGCCTGCTGCCAAAAGGTGCCTGGCTCTCATACACAATCTCCCCTGCCTGTGTCTGTGGCCTCTTCTTGTATCCGGTTCTGGGTTTGCCTATTTTCTTTGCCCACAATATCCTCCTGTTTCCTGTTATTGTCTTTGTTCCTGAACTTCTGCCTGTACCGGGTATTTCCCCTGTACCAGGTATTTTTATTCCTGCCCTCTGTGGGATTTCCATGGCTTTCCCGCTGATGCCTCTGTTCCTTTGGCTCATCCCAGGTATCCGGCGATTTTTTCTGCTTCCTGCGCAGGGCATCATTTTCACGGCGCAGCCTTTTGACGGAAGCCTCCAGTTCCCTGATCCTTTTTTCCGCCCGTTCCTTTTCCCTGGCTGCCTGGGCATCCTTTTCCATCAGCCTTTCTGACGCCTCTTCTTCTAACAGGGCAATATAATGATAAACGCTCTCCTTCTGATATCCCCAGAATCCTTTTTTCAATTCACTCAGTTTCATCGCTTTTGTCTCCTATTCCAGTTCCGCTACCGCCCCTCCAGCACCCTTTGTGCAGCAGAGAAAATACTCCCTGCTCCCCAGGGCGCATTTTCTCTGGGGCGCTTCCTGGGCGGATGCTGTTTTCCAGTTCCGCTACCGCCCCTCTCAGGGGCAGCTTTCTTCCGGGGTGCTGCTATAATTAATTTTCTTTCTCTCAATATGTCCCCAGTGGTTTTTCTTTTTCTGGTAGCCAAAAAGGGAGGTCGCCCTCACCCATGCCAGCACAAAGCGCAGGCAGGAAATTTCCAGGGCGCACAGCCCTATGGCTTTCAGGGCATCCCCAAATGTGAGCTTTAGGTCCGCAGTGTAGATACGGGCGAAAAACGCTGTCAGCGACAGGACTGCGGAAAACCCTATGTATATCCCCATGTATGCCAGCATATACGGCAGGTTAAGGAAGTCCAGGCAAAAGGCCAGGATAACGGTGAGCGTGCCAAACACTTCTATATAAGGGGAAAACAGCTCGTATACCAGAAAATAAACGTAGGACAAAAATCCCACCATTCCATATTTAGGGTTCGCCAGGATCTTCCGGTGTGCCATCATGCTCTGGTACAGCCCGATATGCCAGCGCCTGCGCTGTTTGCACAAATCGGACAGCGCTTCCGGTGCCTGGGTCCAGCAGACAGCGTCCTGGGCATACCGGATCTTGTAGGGGATCCCATGCTCCCGGCAGTACATGTGGATCCTTACCACCAGCTCCATATCCTCCCCCATGGTGGAGGCGTCATACCCGCCGGCGTCTATGACCAGGCTTTTCTTAAACAGCCCGAATGCCCCGGAGATGATAATGTTCCCGTTAAATTTGTCAAAAAATATCCTTGCCGCCAGAAAGGAACGGTCATATTCCAGTACCTGCATACAGGGCAGGATCTTTCCCGGCATCCGGTACTTAACCACCTGCCCGTCCCGGATCGTTGCACCATTGCAGGGACGCACAGCGCCGCCTACCGCCACTGCCTTGTCTTCCTCCAGCACCGGGTACACGATCCTTTTCAGGGAATCCCTCTGGAGCACAGAGTCTGCGTCCATGCAAAGAAAATAGGGATAACGGGAAACATTGATCCCCATATTTAAGGCATCCGCCTTTCCCCCGTTCTTTTTCCGTATCAGGGTAATGGGGACCTTGTAAGCGTTTGTCTCATAGACCTCCTCCACCGGCTGGCAGCGCAGTTTCTGCTGCACCGGGCGGTTCACCTGCTGCATATGGAAGGCTTCCTTTACCACCCTGGAAGTGCCGTCGCCGGAACCGTCGTCCACCACGACAATTTCATACAGCCGGTAATCCAATGTGAGCAGGGAGCGGATAGTGGACTCAATCGTAACCCCTTCATTATGGGCAGGGACAATAATGGAAACCGGTACATAATAGTCTCCCTGAAGTTCGCTTTTCAGCAAATTCCTGCGCTTTGCCCCATGGAGGGAGGAAGAGCCCACTGTCACAGACAAAAACAGGAAACTGGCGTAGCCTGTCATATACAAAATAAAAAACAGCCCTACATAATTGAAAAAGGTTTGGAAAATATCTCTCATGCCGTTGCCCGCTCTCCCTTTCTGTACTGCTCCTCCATCCGGTACAGAAGCATTTCCCTGGCATACCGGTCCTCCCCGGCCTCCCGGGCCAGGGCCTGGTAATCCAGCCCCAGGGTTCCCAGGCTTACCGCCGCATTATAACGTACATACCAATTGACGCTGTGCATAACAGCCATTAAAACCCTGGTAACCTCCTCCCCCTGGTACTTTGCCAGGGATGCCGCGCTAATTGCCGCATATTCCCAGTTTGCAGGAGCCGGGTCGCAGGCAAAGGCCAGGAGGGGTTCCCTGGCAGGCCCATAATAATAACGCCCAAAATACCGGATCGCCGCAAGCCGCAGTTCCTTATCTCTTTCCTTGTCCATCATAATGTCAAACATTCCCTGGCAGTATTCCCCAGTCTGGAACCGGATATAGTTCAGCACCGATACCTGGGTTTTGTCTGAAAAATCCCCCAGCCGCCCCCACAATAGCCCTGCAAGCTCCTGGTGGCTGCCGGTAAATGTAAGCAGGCCGTCGGTGAGTATTTTCTCATGGAGATAATGCCCCTCCCCATCCAGAAGGGCTACTGCCTCCACAACATTTTTTGCAGAACCAAAATTATACAGCGCCTGGAGGGCGTTCACCCGGCAGTAAAGACCGTCTTTTTTCATATATTCCACCAGTATCCCCTGCATAGCGTCCATCGGCATCTGTTTTTTTCTCTGCTGCCTGGACAGGAAATAGGCAAAGTAAGCAGACTGCATCTGATTACGTTTCCCGTAAATCACGGCAAGCTGGAGGATTGCCGGGTGTATCTGGCTCCGGTAGCTGCCATAGGCCTCATCTGCCGCCGCCGGATATTCCCTTATGGCACGTTCAAAGGCAACCAGGTTATTGACATGGGAAAGGCTCCGCCTTAGATAACGGATATGTCCCGGGGCAATCCGCCCGCCTGTATGGATCCTCTCCATCTGGGCATCGATCCGGTTCCCCATTTTCCTTACCCGCTTCTCCATCCTCCTGCCATTCTGTTTCAGGCCGATATTATAAATGACATTGAACACCAGCATTCCAAGGCACACAATCCCATAACCATACAATAACAGTTCGCTTTTCAATTTTCCTTTTCCTTATCCTTTCACTGCCAAACCTGCAGTCTCTCTGGCTCACGTATGCCTGCATCCCACATTTTCCAGTATTCCTGTAAGATATAGTAGGATTTTTTCAGCCTTTCATGGGCACTCACCTTTTTCCCCCAGCCCTTTAGGGGAAACTCTTCCATAGGAATGTCCTGCTGCCTCTCCCCCTGATACCCCACCCCCACATAGAGTTTCTTTATGGGAAGATTTTCAATCCCATAGTTTCCGTAATAATCATCGTGGACCATCATCTCAGATGGGTTGGAAAAATTCAGGAGCTGCCAGGGAAGGCGTACTTCCACATAGTCTCCTGCAAAGATGAAATCTGCCAGGGAATCAAACTCCTCCGCTTCCGGGTTGGCATTACCGTAGCGCAGCCCCCCTGTCTCATACTTAACCCCCAGGTCCCCTGCCTCCCCCAACAGCCCCTTCAGCACAAGGGGCAGGTAAATCCGCCCAAAATGGGGGCTGTCCGTGCCAGGCGGATGCAGGTAAGGATCCTGCCGGTAGTATTCCTCCCCATAGGAGGCAAGCAATGTCTCATACCGTTTTTGCACCACCAGGCGGCTGTCCTTCCTGCCCTGAATCACCAGCAAAAAGTCGCAGGGCCTCCCAAAGGACACATCATACTCCTGGCAATAGGTACTGCCGCTTTTTTCCGTAATATCAATGGGAATGTAAAGGGTATCCTCTTCCTGGCGGAAGTCTTCTTTCCTTATTAAAAAGTAAATAAATTTTTCATCATACTTCATGGAAACGGCCAGATCATCACTGGAAATCACCACATCCTCCTTTTCCCACTCGGAAATGTCACCATCCACGTAGCAGATGCTTTTCTCCTTGCCCGGGTCAAAGGCCAGCAGCCCAAAATACTGTTCATTGGTCTGGCAGTCGCTCCAATAGGGTGTTTTTTCCAGGTCTACCGCGTGCATGGTATTCCAGGTCCTCTTAAACCACTCGTCCTGCCAGGTAAACACACAGCTTCCGGCGCACCCTGCCTCCATAATATCCCGGTAACATTCTGCCAGCGCACGCCCCTGTTCCTGCTCTGTCATATGCCCCTGGTTGCGGTTTGTGTTCACATCCCTCTGGGCCATGCCCCTTCCTGTGGTAACCCCATATTCCGAAATCACTACCGGAAGGGTATGGTAACGGTTCAGCGCCCTCAAATAAGCGATATATGTGTTATACCTCCCCTGGGCGTCCAGGTAATCCTCCTCTTCCAGGTAATCCTGGATCTTTGGTGCATCCAGCAGGGAAATCCGGTAGGACAGGTTTTTCCAGGCCGCCGTTCCCATCCGCTCCTGTATTTCCTGCTCCGAATACCTTTCCGCTTCCTTCATCAGCTCCAGGTAATCGGGAAAGTAAGGGTACACATGGTAAGAGGCAAACATCCCCGCCTGGAAAGCATCGGTACTCTTTATATGTTCCCCATCCACACATGCTACCTTTCCCCTGTAGCCTGCCACTGCCGCCGGATAGGCAAAAGGGTCTGTGGCAGGCCAGTTGGAAAAAGCCAGCAGCCGCTGCTGCTTATACCTTCGGCTTTCATAGCTGACCATCCCATCCCCCACCTGGCAGAGCATGGCTTCAAAGGCAGTGGCTTCCCCGCCCGTATACAGATAGTCCCCTGCATAAAAATTCCGGCCTTCGCTTTTTTGGTTGGTATAGGCCACCAGGCTGCTTTCCCACTCCACGCCGATAATATAGCCCAGCACCCAGGGGGAAATATCCCTGCGGTAATTGCCAGAGCCTGTTTCCCTCCCCATGGGCAGGTTTTTCTTCCCATGGATAATGTCCACTACATCCCGGCAGTCCCTCTGCAAAGGCTTTAAAAATTCATCGTCATAAGCGTCCCGGTGGGAATTGAATATATAATCATTGATCCAGACCCCATGGAGCAGGTATAAAGGCTCCTCCCGCCCCTTATTGTATTTATAAAAAGCGTTATAAAAATCCTCCTGCAAAATGGTGTAAACCCTGATGGTATTAGCACCCAGCTCCTGGATCTGCCCAAACCACCGCAGGTAAGTCTCCTCATCTATGGCATAGTCGGTAGCCCACTGGCCGGGGATCCCCACTCCCATGTCCACGCCCCTTAACTCAAAGGGGACAGCGCCATCCTCCCGGCTAATGGAAAACCCCTTGCCCTCTGCCCTGATAAAAGAATCCACAGGCGCGCCAGGGCGCCAGTCAATATAAATCCCCAGCCTGTAATAGGCCACGTTCCACAAAAACCAAGCCAGAAGGATGGTACAAACTGCAATGATAAATTTCTTCACAAGGCTCTCCTGTTCTCCTAATGGTTATATACCTTGTTCCTGGAAGGGTGGGCGTAATGCCGCAGGGTATGGATGTTCTCATCCAGCCATCTGCCCCTCCCCTTCAGCCATTCCTTCATCTGCCCTACAGCCTCCTGGTGGCTTCCCGGGTTGCGGCCTGTTGGGGAAAGGCCCTCCCATCCCATATCCCAGCGGCGGCTGTTCCGTTCCACTGCCGGCCCTAAATAGGCAAGGGTCCCATCAATGTATTCCATCAGATATTCCTCTGCAAGGACACCCTGCCGCAGCTCCCTGTACCGCCCCAGCAGCCGTTCCACAAACTCCCCATCCTTCATCAGCATAAAATACCACGCCCGCTCTGCCATGGAAAAGCCTTCCAGCCCGGATGCCTGCTCCTGGTAATTGTCACAGGAATTATTAAAATCCCATACGCACAGCCGGTACTTTTCCCCTAATTCCTTATAAATATAGGTAGAATAGCTTCCTGCGTCCAGGTTTTTGGTAAACTCGTTGATGAGAAAATAGTCAATAAAATTCCCCACATCTATCCAATGCCAGTAACCGTAATCTTTTGTATTGTAATCATAGGAAAAAAGGGCTTTTTCAAAGGCAGAATAATCCAGCTCAATGTTCTTGGCCATCTCCTGGGTAAGCGTCCCTTCCCCTGGATACCGGATGGAAATATTCTGCTTGGTCTGGGAAACCCGCTCGGAATAAGTGTAGATATTCCTCAATGACCCCATCTCATCCTGTGTGGGGCGGTCACACCGGAGCAGGTAGCCCACGCCCTCTGCGCCTTTGATATTCATGTTTAAATGAAGCCGTCCCCCGCCGTTTGTGATATTTTCCGTCATCAAATACAGGCCCTGGTATTGGCCGTCCAGCATCACTTCACAAAACCGCACATGAGGGGCATATCCCATGATTTCCCCTGCGATATTGTACCACATATAGTTACGCACCAGGGTTTTATCCAGCATGGGGCCGTAAAGTACCCATTCATGATGGGCACCCATCCCCATGACAGAAAGCTTCTGGTTATCCCCCTCCTGATCCAAAAGGCGCAGGGAATAAGAAAGCTTGGGAAATCTCCGGGAAGAATTTCCCCGGATGCGTATCTGGCAGGCAGTGGCTATATCCGGCGTATCAGAAGGATGGTTATTTTCCCCTTCCTTATCCATCACCGAAATCCGGGCGGTAATAGCAGGGCTGCCGTCTTTTGCCAGGGAATAGCGGGCCTGCCCGAACCAGTCCCTCTCTTCCAGGGGTTTCCCGGGAATTTCCTGCCCGCCAGTATCTATCACCACAAGGGGCAGATGGGTACAAAGAAGACTGCCCTGGCAGCTGCAGCCTTCCTCCGCCCTGGCGGTAAGGTGCTGGTGGATGCGCTTTCCCTGTTCTTCATATTTTCCCGGAAGAAAAAGGGCCGCCGCCAACATGGCCATTGCCATAAAAATTCCCACTATCCGATACTTCACTCCTTCACCCCTTTCCCGGTGTCCCTAACTGCTGATATCTTCGTTCTGGGTTACAATGTTGAAGTATTCAATCCCGCCGATAGCGTAAATTTCATCAGTAATACTTTTTCCTGTCTTCCCCTGCTGGCCAATCAGTTTCCTGTTCAGTTCATAGATAAATTCCACCGATGTCTCCGTAGTATTTTTCACCCGCAAGGTTGCCCTGGCAGAATAATACTGGAAAATCAACGCCTGCACTTTCTCTTCGTTGGCCCGTGCCCCCCGGATAATCATAAGCACCCGGCTGTCGTTTTTGATCTTCCCAAACAGCAACAGGAGCGTAAACACAAATGCGCTTCCTGCCGCCGCCACCAGATAATCCCCTGCCCCGCAGCAGATGCCGGTGACAATCGTCCAGAAAATATAAACCGTGTCCCTTACATCCTTCACTGCCGTCCGGAACCTGACAATAGACAAAGCCCCTACCATGCCCAGGGACATGGCAAGATTGTTCCCAATCACTATCATTACCGTGGCCGTGACCACCGTAAGGACCACCAGGGACACATTAAATTTTTTGCTGTAAATACTGCCCTCGTGGGAAATACGGTAGGACAAAAAAATAAAGCAGGCAATCACCGAAGCTCCTAAAAGCCTGGAAAAAATAATTTCCGCCGGCAGGCTGCTCTCCCTGCCAAACATCTCGAATAACTCTTCTTTCATATCCCTCTCTTCCCTCGGACCTAAAACAGGGAACCTTCCCTATGGCTTTACGCCTCCTCTCCAGCATATGTTTCTGCCAGCGTCCCGCCCTTTTCCCTGCTACATTTGGTAATGGAGCCCCACACTTCTTGCCAGGCAGTACTTGCTCACGGAAAACTCCGAACGGTTGGCACCGCTTACCAGCTCCTTGATATAGCCCGGCAGAAAACCGTTGTACTTTACCTCAAGGACTCCCTGGAAGGCATCCATCACCGGATACTGGCAAAGCGTTGGGGAAAAGATATCATAGCAGGCTTCTGTTGCTGTGATACTGTCGTCTATGGTGACCCGTATGCGGTTTTCTTTGGCCACAAACGCCCTTCTCCGATACTCCACCACTGCCCGGGGGCGGTAACACATGGTATTCATCAGGCAATAGCACTCTGCCGCAAAGGAATCCCCATATGCCAGCAAAGGGGTGTAGTTACCCTGGGACAGGGCTGCTGCGTCTTTCCTTTTGACCGGCAGGGAGCGCTTTTTCTGGTAAGCCCCTTCCTTCTGTTTCATTTCCAGCATAGCGAAGGCTTCCTCCGCCCCGTAATTCCGCAGCCGGATTTTCCTGCGCTGCTCCATGCCGTCAACTTTATCCATGAAGTCACCATCGTTGATCCTGTCAAAATACAGGGAACGTATCCGGTAACCGTTTGCACCATTATGCTGGTCCAGCTCCATTACCTGGGAGAGACGGGCGCATAGCTTCTGGGCGTCAACCATATTCAATAAATACTTCTTTTCCTGCCTTAATACTTCGTTCATATTCCAGTTCCGCTCCCGCCCTCCTAGTACCTTGGGCGGCAGAGGAAATCCTGTCTGCTTTGCCACCAGGATTTTCTCTGGGCACTTGGATGGGCTTTCGCTGTTTTCCAGTTCCGCTCCCGCCCTCCTAGTACCTTGGGCGGCAGAGGAAATCCTGTCT
>CAJTVD010000026.1:31005-45280 GCA_910579495.1 uncultured Lachnospiraceae bacterium | reverse complement strand
GCATCTAAGCGCGAAGCCCGCCCCAAGATGAGGCTTCCGGGCCCAACAGGGCGAAGGCCCCTTAGGGAACATGAGGTAGATAGGCGGCAGGTGGGAGCGCAGCAATGCGTGTAGCCGCGCCGTACTAATAGGCCGGAAGCCTGGCCACGTAAAATGCATGTAGGGTGTGTGCGGATCGGTATTCGGTTTTGAGGGTATGGCAATATTATGAGATTTTAAAGCGCAGAGTTATTTGCGCTTTTTTTGTACGGAGCTGTCTTGCGAAGTGCGGTAGCACTTGTTGGCATAAGGATGTCTGGCGGAGCCTGGCATCCGTTGTCTTTTGCGGAGATAAGCGAAAAAAATGACGGTTACTTATTGTTTGGGAAGTGGATATATGATATAATTTTGTGGAAGGTAAATGCGGGTATCATCAGGAAAAGAACGAGGTGAAAGAAATGGATACAAAGATTCTTCTGGAAAATGGAACAAATGAGTTGGAAGTATTGGAATTTGTATTGGATGGGAATGCATATGGTATTAATGTGGCGAAGATCAAGGAAATCATACATTACGAGGAAGTTACGCCTGTACCCAATGCACATCCGAGTATTGAAGGGATTTTTATGCCCAGGGATACAATGATTACAGCAATCGATTTAAAGAACTGCCTGCAAAGAGGCGTTTCCGAGGCAGGCGGGCTGTTTATTATTACAAATTTCAATAAACTGGATATTGCTTTCCATGTTGATGCCGTAAGAGGAATTCATAGAGTTTCCTGGGAAAATATTATCAAACCGGGTGCAACCGTATCCAGCGCGGAAGAGAGCATTTCCACAGGAATTGTGAAACTGGATAACAGATTGATCATTATTCTTGATTTTGAAAAAATTGTAACTGATATTAATCCGGAAACCGGGCTTAAAACTAGTGAAATTGAAGAAATGGGCAGCAGGAGCAGGAACAATGTGCCAATTTTAATTGCTGAAGATTCCGTACTGCTCAACCGCCTGATTGTGGATTCATTAAAGCAGGCAGGCTACATAAACCTGACACATACAGGCAATGGGCAGGAAGCCTATGATATCATTACTGAATGTAAGAACAAAGGCACATTGAAGGAAAATGTCCAATGCGTTATTACTGATATTGAGATGCCGCTTATGGATGGACACAGGCTTACGAAACTTATTAAAGATGATGAAGATACAAAAGATATCCCGGTAGTTATTTTCTCATCCCTGGTTAATGATGAGATGCGTAAAAAAGGTGAATCCCTGGGCGCAAATGCACAGTTATCAAAACCGGAAATCGGAAATCTTGTAAGAGTTATAGACGGGCTGGTTGGAAACAATGGTTAAATATTTGTAACATTCCTAAGAGAAAAGAGCCGGAAATACTTCCGGCTTTTATTATACTAAATGTAATAGGCCTTCAATTGATTATAAGCAGGATAAGAGTATGATGGAGCATATAATAAAAAAAATCCGGGAAGCGGATATGGTGTTGGTGGGGATAGGCGAAGAATTGGACGCTTTAAATGAAGCCAGAAAATTTCAGGATCCCCCCAAAGAATCCTGGATGCTGCCCTACATAGAAAAACTGAAGCTACAGGATATCAAGGAACAGAAATCCCTGGTTTACCATTCCCTTGCAGGCTGGTTTGGGCAGAAAAATTATTTCCTGGTAACTCTCTGCCAGGATGGGCTGGCCAGGGAATGCGGCCTGGATGAAAAACGGATAGTGGAACCATGCGGCGGGTACAGGAAACTGCAGTGCAGTAAAAAATGCAGTATGGATTTATATGATCTTCCTGAAGGGCTCTTGTGGGAAATAAAGAACTATATGGAAGAGGCAGAGAACACCAAACCGCCTGTTTGCCCTGTATGCCCTCTTTGTAACAGCCCTCTTGTATTCAATAATATCCAGGCAGAAGAATATGTGGAGGAAGGGTATTTAAATCAGTGGTCTGTTTACAGGAAGTGGCTGCAAGGGACAGTCAATAAAAAGATAGTGCTTCTTGAGGTTGGCGTTGGCATGAAATACCCTACGGTTATCAGATGGCCCTTTGAGAAGATTGTTTATTATAACCAAAAAGCAGAGCTTTTTCGGATTCACAGCAGAATTTATCAATTAACAGAGGAAATCAGGGAAAGGGGCTCTGGCATTTGCCAAAATCCAGAAGAATTTTTAAAAGAATTGTCTAAAGGTTTCCAGTGTGTTAAACTGGAGAATGGAACAAAATAAAAGGGAAAGTAGGGGAGTATAATGGCTACTGATGAGGAATATCTTGATAATTTATTGAAATCACTGACTGACAATGGGCAACAGCCAACAGAAGAGGAAACAAATACATCAATGGCCTTAGAAGATTTTGCAGATTTTTCTGAGGATGCCGGGATTTCCTTGGAGCAATTGGCAGGGTTGACAGACGATACAGGGCTTTCCGGAGAGCAGTTTTCAGATTTAGAAACCCAGGCACAGACAGGAGATTTTGCAGACTTTTCTGATAGTAGGGAAGGGGAAGAGGAGGGAATCCTTGATAATGTGGAAGTCCTTGGAATCCCTGATGAATATCCGGCAGGCCTGCCAGATGTAGCGGAACCACCTGTGGAAGAGCCAGAGTTATATGATTTAACTTCCAATACAGAAAATATGGATGATGTCCTGGAAGAGACAGGTTTATCCCTGGAGCAGCTATTGGATTTACAGGAAGAATCACCTTCAGGGGAAGGATATTTTACGGATGTATCAGATTTGCCAGACAGTCTGCCAGATGCCGCTTTTAGTGACGGGGAGGCAGGTCCAGTTGAAGATGAATACGAAGATTGGAAAATGGATATTGATGACCTTCTGGCAGAAACAGATGATAAGGAAGGGGCAGATGCCGTTATCCCGGAAGAAATTCTGCCAACAGGCGGGGATGTGCCTGATGTGGAGAATGTAGATATCACAGACCTGATAGACAATATGGACAATACGGATTCTGATCTGGATGAGATCAACAGCCTTCTAAAGAAAGCGGACGGAAGCCAGGGTGTTGATGACGATATGCTTGCCCTTCTGGAAGGAATTGAGGAGCCAGCGGGAAGAGATGATGGGGCTGATGATGAGTTTGACATTTTTGCGGATATGCCTACGGAGAAAAATAAGGCTGTAGATCCGCCAGGTGAAGAGAAAAAAGCAAAAAATAAAAAGCGCCCACCCAAAGGGAAGAAGAAAGCTGGAAAGAACAAAGGAGAACCGGAAGAACTTGAACGTGAAACCGGCATCCAAAGCGTATTTGGAGATGAAGAGGATGATTTCCAGGGGGGCTTTGGGGAAGAGAAGACAGATGACAGCTGGGGAATAGGGGAAATTGGCCAGGAGAAGGCCAAAGAAAAAAAGCCAGGCCTTCTGGCAAGATTTTTAGAGTATATTACCCAGGAAGAAGAAGAGGAAGAAGAGGAGAATCTGCCGGTATCCGAAGAAAATGCTGATATTTTAAAAGAACTGGCCCAGGAAGACAAAGAAAAGGGCAAGAAGGGCGGAAAAAAGAAAAAAGGGAAAAAGGGCAAAGAAGAAGAGGGAGAAGAAGGCAAGGGAAAGAAAGCGGCTAAGAAAAACAAGAAAGAAAAGAAGCCGAAAAAAGAAAAGAAACCAAAGCCGGTAAAAGAGAAGAAGGAGAAAGAACCCTGGGAAAATCCCTTTAAGCTCTTTAGCCTTAAGCATGTGATACTGCTTTTGGCATTTTGCGGGACCATGATAGCCAGCATATGTATTTTGAGTATTTTCTTACCGGAATATGCTGATAAAAACGATGCCCGGGCGGCTTTCCGCAGTGGCGATTATGGGACGGTTTATGAATTGCTCTATAATAAAAATCTGCAGGAAAATGATGCGATTATTTTTGAAAGGGCCAAAACGATCCTGCTGATGGAGCGGAAGGTGGATTCTTACAAAAATTATATGGCATTGGGGCAGGAAATGGAAGCTGTGGATGCACTTATAAGGGGTGTGGAGTGTTACGGCAAGCTTACAGGTGTAGATGAGTATAATGTAAGGGCACGGATAGATGAATTATTCCAGGAAATCTGTTCTATACTGGAGAACAGCTACGGTATTAGCCCTGGGGAAGCGTCAGAGCTTTTGGACTATGATAATGATACATATACCCAGAGGGTTTATGAGGCTGTTAATGGAATAAAATTTGGCCAGGACGGAGAGGAAGAAAATTCCCAGGAGCCACAGGAGCCTTTAGATGTTTTACCTGAGGAAGAGGATTTATCAGGGAACGAATAAGTTACGCAGGGATGCCCTGTGTTAAGCGGGAGTGTAATGGATGACGGCAATTATTGATTACGATGCAGGAAATATTAAGAGCGTGGAAAAGGCTTTGCTCTGGCTGGGGGAGGAAGCAATTATTACCAGAGAGCGTGAAAGGATTTTAAACGCTGACAGAATAATTTTGCCAGGGGTGGGCGCTTTCGGGGAAGCTATGGGGAAGCTCCGGTCCTATGGATTGGAGGATGTGATCCGCCAGGCAGTTTCCGTCCAGATCCCTTTTCTTGGTATTTGCCTTGGGCTGCAGCTTCTCTTCCAAAAAAGCCAGGAGAGCCCGGAAGCAGAGGGTTTAGGGCTGCTGCCGGGGGAAATTCTGCGGATCCCGGAAAATCCGGAAATCAAAATTCCCCATATTGGCTGGAATTCCCTGCTTTTTCCCAACCCAGGGAGGCTTTTTTGTGGAATAGAAGAGAATGCCTGTGTTTATTTTGTACATTCCTATTATTTAAAGGCGGAGGATGAGGGGATTGTCACCGCCTCCACAGAGTATGGGACTCTCATTCATGCTTCGGTGGAAAAGGATAATATTTTCGCGTGCCAGTTTCATCCGGAAAAGAGCTCCGAAACCGGACTACGGATACTTAAGAATTTTCTTAATATAAACAGAAGGTGAAAAGCGGGGAGGCCAGAATGCATACGAAAAGAATTATTCCCTGCCTGGACGTTAAGAACAAAAGGGTAGTTAAGGGAACCAATTTTGTAGACCTGCGGGACGCAGGCGACCCTGTGGAAGTAGCGAGGGAATATGACAGGGCGGGCGCGGATGAGCTGGTGTTCCTGGATATTACCGCCTCCTCGGACGCCAGGGAAATCAAAAGAGATATGGTGAGAAAAGTAGCGGAAAATGTGTTTATTCCCTTTACTGTTGGCGGCGGCATCAGGACTGTGGATGATTTTAAAATGATTTTAAGGGAAGGCGCAGACAAAGTATCTGTGAATTCTGCCGCTATTGAGAATCCCCGTCTGATCAGTGACGCCGCGGATAAGTTTGGCAGCCAGTGCGTGGTAGTCGCCATAGACGCCAAAAGAAGGGCAGATGGGACAGGCTGGAATATTTTTAAAAATGGCGGGCGTATTGATATGGGGATAGACGCCATAGAGTGGGCGGTTAAGGCCTGGCAGCTTGGGGCGGGGGAGATCCTGCTCACCAGCATGGACTGCGATGGGGCCAGGGCCGGTTATGACATTGCCCTTACCAGGGAAGTGGCAGAAAGTGTTCCCATTCCGGTAATTGCCTCCGGGGGTGCGGGAGAGAGAGCGCACTTTTATGAGGCTCTGGAGGAAGGGAAGGCGGAAGCTGTGCTGGCGGCTTCCCTGTTTCACTTTAAGGAGCTTGAGATCAGGGAACTGAAAAAGTACTTGCGGGAAAAGGGAATATCTGTACGATTATAGAAAAAGCCTTAACAGGAAAGAAGGAAAAGCCATGGCAATGATTGAAAACGATTGGCTGGAACATGTCCAGAATGAATTTAAGAAACCATATTACAGGGAATTATACCAGTTTGTAAGGCAGGAGTACCAAACACGTGTGATTTATCCTCCTGCGGACGATATTTTTAACGCGCTGCATTTTACCCCCCTTAGCGAAGTGAAGGTTATGATTTTGGGACAGGATCCTTACCATGGGGAGCGCCAGGCACATGGGCTGTGTTTTTCGGTTTTGCCGGACCAGCCGGAAATCCCCCCATCCTTACAGAATATTTATAAGGAGCTTCAGGATGATTTAGGATGCCAGATTCCCAATAACGGGTATTTGGAAAAGTGGGCAAAGCAGGGGGTGCTGATGCTCAATACAGTGCTTACTGTGCGGGCGCACCAGGCAGGGTCCCATCAGGGGAAAGGCTGGGAGCAGTTTACGGATGCCATTATCCAGGCAGTAAATGCCCAGGACCGTCCAGTGGTTTATCTGTTATGGGGAAAGCCGGCTCAGAGCAAAATAAAAATGCTTAATAACCCCAAACATTTCATATTGAAGGCCCCTCATCCAAGTCCTTTGTCTGCATTCAGGGGATTTTTTGGATGTAAGCATTTCAGCCAGGCCAATGAGTTTTTAAAGTCTCACGGAATAGAGCCCATTGACTGGCAGATAGAAAATCTGTAGCGGGCAGCCAGGACGGGCATGACAGCAGGGAGGAGTACATAATGAAAAAGATACCGTTTATTACCAGGGAAAAAGCAAAGAAAATTGCGGAGGTTTATCCTACGCCTTTTTATTTATATGATGAAAAAGGAATCAGGAAGAATGCCCAGGCGGTCAGGGAAGCTTTTGCGTGGAATCCGGGTTTTAAAGAATATTTTGCAGTGAAGGCCACGCCCAACCCCCGTCTGTTGGAGATTTTGCATGAATATGGCTGCGGCTGTGACTGTTCCTCTTTAACGGAATTGATGCTCAGTAATGCAGTGGGGATCAGGGGAAAGGATATTATGTTTTCTTCTAATGATACCCCTGCCCACGAATATGCATATGCCGCCAGGCTGGGGGCAATTATCAACCTGGACGATATCACCCATATTGGCTTCGTGGAAAACATATTAGGGAAATTGCCGGAAACGATGAGCTGCCGTTACAACCCGGGGGGCGTATTTACGATGAGCAACCAGATTATGGATAATCCCGGGGATTCCAAATATGGCTTTACTACGGAGCAGATGTTTGAGGGGTATAGGATCCTGAAGGAAAAAGGTGTGAAAAATTTTGGCATTCACGCCTTTCTTGCCAGCAATACAGTGACCAACGGCTATTACCCTGCCCTGGCAGGGGAGCTTTTTGCACTTGCGGTAAAACTGAAGAAGGAAACTGGGGCAGATATCCGTTTTATCAATCTCTCCGGCGGTGTGGGGATTCCCTATACGCCTGGCCAGGAACCCAACGATATCTATAAAATTGGCCAAGGGGTGCGGAAGGTTTATGAAGAAATCCTGGTTCCCGCAGGCATGGGCGATGTGGCTATTTATACAGAGATGGGACGCTTTATGATGGGGCCCTACGGGCAGCTTGTTACCCAGGCGATCCATGAGAAGCATACCCACAAGGAATATATCGGGGTGGATGCCTGCGCGGTAAATCTTATGCGCCCTGCAATGTACGGGGCGTACCATCATATCACGGTGCTTGGGAAGGAAGAGGCACCCTGCGACCATAAATATGATGTCACTGGGTCTTTATGCGAGAATAATGATAAGTTTGCTATAGACAGGATGCTGCCCCAAATTGACCAGGGAGATTATCTTGTGATACATGACGCAGGGGCTCATGGCCATGCAATGGGTTATAATTATAACGGCAAGTTAAGGTCTGCGGAGCTGCTTCTTAAGGAGGATGGAAGTGTGGAACTGATCAGGAGGGCGGAGACGCCGAAGGATTATTTTGCCACCCTGGATTGCCTGGAGGTTTATGACAGGCTGGAGCTTTGAAAGGGGCAGGGAGGATTTAGGGACCCTATGTTTCGCAAACAGGCCGGGGAAATCAAAAGAAAATAAAAATCAAAAAAAATGAAAAAAATACTTGTCAATAACAGCCGAATATGGTAACATTATATTCGGCTGTTAAAGTAAAAGATGAAAGGCCAATAAAGAGAAGCCGGTGTGTCGGAATTGGCAGACGAGACAGACTCAAAATCTGTTATCCGCAAGGGTGTGTGGGTCCGAGTCCCACCACCGGCATCAGATTAATCCTTGATAGTCCGTAACCCCTTGGTATATTGGGATGCGGGCTGTTTTTTATACCCTGCAATCTTTCTGCTGCCCTTTACATATGAATGGACTTGCCATAATGTTTGGGGCAGCCGGAAGATTGCTGTGGCCACCCCTGGCTCCCTAATCCTGTTTATCTCCCTTATGTAAGACAGCATCCTGATATAAAGACAGGTTTAGTTTGCCACTTGTGCGGGTTTCCCAGAACCTTCCTGTATCTACTGTTTGCTCATCCTTGATTTCAATATGAACTTTCAAATTCCCGTTTTCATCATATCCTCTGAGGGAATATTCAGAATACCCCCCAATGCCAGAGGTAAGTGCTCTTTTATATTTCGCATTATTTAAGTCATCCAGAATGGCCTTTATGGTTTCTTTATCCGTAATTGCTGCTTCTGAAATCTCAATTTTATATATGGTTTCTGCATCTGTCCCAACGATGTAGTGGGGAGTAACGTATATAATACCGCCAGCAACCAAAAGTGCGGCCACAATTAGGGTTGCTGCAACACCTGTCCGTTTCTTTTTGGCAGTAAACCGGATTAAAAGAATAATTGTGGCAGCAATAATTAAAAAATATACAATAGGCAGCCATAAAGTACAGGTGAAATTCCATAGGTTATTAAACATTTTTAATTCCTCCCTTTTCAATGATTTCATAATATATTTTTGCTGTCAGAAGATAGACCAGGAAGTATAATACGGCAAACATCAGATAACATATAATGGTATTGGTAACATACAGGCCCGTATTTCTCAGGTTGAGATTCAAAAGTATTCTTGCAATCATAGGGAATGCCGCCGCAACATGGATCCCTGCAACAATAACAGGCAGGAAAAACACTGTCTGCACTTGTGAGTTGATGGTGGATTTTACTTCTTTTCGGCTCATTCCGACTTTTTGCATAATGGCAAAGCGTTCTTTATCATCGTATCCTTCCGAAATCTGTTTATAGTAGATAATCAGTACCATTGCCACAGTGAACAATATGCCAAAGAACATTCCAATAAAAAAGAACCCGCCATACATTCCTGTCTGGTTTGCCTTCGCGTCCGCTTTGGACTCTACAGTTCCCTGATATTCCTGTTTTGCAAAGGAATCCATTAAAATATTATAGAAGTTCTCTTGCCCCATTTCACCCATATCTGTGTCAAATCCGTAAAAAGAGCAGATATTTGCTGCCATATCCCCCAATGCTTCCCTCTGGCATTCATACAGCGAATATATTTCTTCTATTTTTGGCACCACAACCAAATAGCTGTTAGCTTCATTTTCAGCTATCATCCTATTTCCCAATGCCTGGACGAGGGTTTCTTTTACTGTGTAATTTTTTCCAAAGATACGGAGGGGGCCATTGCCAAAATTTTTGCGGTTAGAGTAAACTAAAATTTCACCGTCAGTTAGGGTTTTATCTGTATGCATGGTAATATTATAATCATCCAATGAAACAAAAATGAAGCTGGCCCCGCCGCTTTCCCCTGTAACCGTGCCTGCCGGGACGGGTGTAAAGCGGCCTTGTCCATATACTGCCGAAACCATAAGATAACTATAGTAAGTTTCTTCTGTTACATTCAGGTTTTCCATCCGCTGTAACTGGCGGATATAGTCATAGGCTTCTTTGCGGCGCTCTGGGGCTGTTTCATCAATATAAATATCAAAATCGTTTGGATATTGTGTTTTTATGATATTGTCCATGCCAATCACAAGAGAACTTGTTGTTGATACCATAACAAGCACCATTGTTGACATAATACAGATATTGGCAAGGCCCACAGCGTTTTGCCTCATGCGGTAGAGCATATTGGAAATATTGATAAAATGCTTTGGTTTATAATAATAGTTTTTCTGTCTTTGCAGCGTTTTTAGAAGTACGGTACTGGTGGCTGTAAAAAGCATATATGTGCCAGTAATAACGAAAACAACTGCACAGAATAAGTAGGGGGCAATTTTTGAGATTGGCTTCTCGGCTGTCAGGGATATTAGATAGCCTGCCCCCACCAATAAAATGCCCAATATGGCCGCCAGATAGTTGGCCTTAGGGGCTTTTTCGCCAAGGCTGCCGCCGCGGAGCAGTTCAGCGGGGTTTGCCATGCGTATCTGATTTACAGAACATAAGTAAATCAACAGGAAAATTACTGCGAACAAAATAATAGTGGTTTTGAGCGCTTGTGCTGAAATAAAAAATCCAAGTGAAATTTTCCCACTGACGATTTTAGCAATCAGCAGGAACATCGCTTTATCCAAAGCCAAACCAAAAACAATGCCGCCTAAAATACTTATAAGGGATACATAGAGCGTTTCCCATGCAAGTGTTTTTGCCAGATGCCGCTTTTCCATACCGAGGATATTAAAGACCCCAAACTCCTTTTTGCGGCGTTTTATTAAAAAGCTGTAGGCGTAAAACAAAAAAAGGAAAGCAAACAATGCTGTAACAATACTTCCCAGATACATGATGTAGCTAAGCGTATCTGCCCCAATCATGGTTTTCAGCCCGGGGTTTAAGGAAAGAGATTTTACAATATAAAACATGGTTACGGTAAAAGTACAAATCAATATATATGGAATATATGATTTCGCGTTTTTCTTAACATTGCCTGCTGCCAGCTTGATAAAAAAGATTTTATTCATCCCGGCCACCCATTGGCAGGCTTTTTACCTCTAAGACGGTCATATGCGTTACCTCCTTTCTTGGTTGTGGCTATATTATAGCAAAACGGCTGACATATGCCACATCTAATCCTGTGACATTTCAGCCGTTTGGTGTGACAATTTTGTAAGATTCCTTAATTGGCAATGCTTTCGTCCGTGTGCAGGTCTATGGATATGGTGGTGCCTGTGTTTGGGGCGGACTCTGCGCTGATTTTGTGGGACAGGCGCTCTGCGGCCTGCTTACATAAATATAGCCCAAGCCCGGTTGATTTTTTGTCGGCACGGCCGTTGTACCCGGTAAAGCCTTTTTCAAAAATTCTTGGTACATCCTCGGGGGCAATTCCGATTCCCGTATCTTTAATTTTTAATACTTTATCCGGCGTTACGGAGATGGTAACAGAGCCTTGCCTGGTATATTTAATGCTGTTTGAAAGGACTTGCTCAATAATAAATAAAAGCCATTTTTCATCCGTTAATACCTGGATAGAAACAGGCGGGTAATACAATCTGATTTTGCGGTGTATGAACTGTGGGGCATATTTATGTATTGCCTGCTTAATGATCAAATCCAAATCATAGTTTTTAATAACATAATCTGATGATTCGCTGTTAAGCCGCAGATAAGTCAGGGCCATCCCAACATATTGTTCGATCCGGAACAGTTCAGCCAGAAGTTCTTTATGTTCTAAGGTATCTTCGCTTTCCAAAGCCATTTTCATTACAGAAATAGGCGTCTTTATCTGATGGACCCATGTGGTATAATAATCTACACTTTCTGCCTGTCTGGCCTGCCAGATGTTTAGCCTTGTATCAAGTATCCTTTTGGTTTCAAAAAGCATATCCTGCAAGTCCTGTTCCGCAAGGGTCCTGGCTGCTGGAAGTTCCTCTATCTGCAATGGGATATTGGGTAAAATTCTTCTGCATTCCCTATGGTTTTTGGCGAAAAAGAAGAAATCTACAGGCAGCGCCACCAAACTGGCAAACACACACAGCCCTGCGGCATACCAAACTGCTTCTGTTTCTAAATCATACAAAGAAAATATAAAGGCAAAAATAAGGGCAAAGCAGATGAATATGGAATATGCCATCCGATGCTGTTTTAGATAAGCCGCTAGTATGTTATACCATCTTTCTTTTTTCATAGGCCAGCCCTTCTTTCCTTTATTCAATAATGTAGCCAATCCCTACTTTGGTTGTAATGAAATTGGCCAATCCTGCATGTTCAAGTTTTTTCCTGAGCCGGTTAACGTTCACGGTCAGGGTATTTTCTTCTACATAGGCATCCATTTGCCATAGCTTTGCCATCAGGGTATCACGGCTGACAACCTTGCCTTTGTTTTCAAGAAGCGTCTGTAAAATGCGGAAATCATTTTTGGTAAGTTCCACCCGTTCTTTGTTGTAAATAAGCGACGTGTCATTTAGGTTCAGCACTGCCCCTCTATGTTCCAGCACAGGGATTTTGTTTCCCATATCATATGTGCGGCGTAAAACAGCCTGTATCTTTGATGTCATAACCCCCAAATCAACTGGTTTAGGGATGAAATCATCTCCCCCCATATTCATTGCCATGATAATATTCATATTATCCGAGGCAGAGGAAATAAAGATAATAGGGACATGGGAGATGTTCCTTATTTCCTGGCACCAATGATAGCCGTTAAAAAATGGCAGCATAATATCCAAAAGCACTAGATGGGGATCATATGCTACAAATGTGGGGATAATATTTTGGAAGTCGCTGATACAAAGGGCTTCATTTTTCCATGATTCAAGTTGTTTTTTCATAATATGCGACAGGGAAAAGTCATCTTCAATAATTAAAATCCTGTACATTTTGTTTCTCCTCGTTCCAAAGTGTATAGTATCTATTATAGCTGTTTTAACGGGCGAATCAAGTATGCCAGTGGGGGATGTGCCAAATACCCCCATAAGTTGGCGGATCCCGGGACTGGGGTTTGGAATTATATGGAAACAGGCTTTACATGGTATACCCATATTGGTATAATACAGGTATATCAGGCGCAGAATAGGAGAAAATTTATGATTATTAAGAATGCAAGCGTTTACACGGAAGAAGGGCGGTTCCTGCCTAAGGATATTTATATTGAGGGCGGGAAGTTTGTGGGCAGTAAGGAGAAGGTAACGGACAGCACTGAAATCGACGGCACAGGCTGCTATGCCATACCGGGACTTACGGATATCCATTTCCATGGCTGTGTAGGGCATGATTTTTGTGACGGCACCCGGGAGGCCATTGACGCTATGGCGGCATATGAGGCTTCCGTGGGGGTAACCAGTATTGTACCGGCTACTATGACCCTGGGGGAGGATACCCTGCTTGCAGTATGCAAGGCGGCAAAGTCATACCAGGAGGAAGGTCCTAAGGAGAAAAGGGCAAGGCTCTGCGGCATCAATATGGAGGGGCCTTTTGTAGCCCACTGCAAGAAGGGGGCGCAAAACGGCGCCTATATCTGCAAGCCGGACATTGCCATGTTTGACAGGCTGAACGGGGCTTCCGGGAATATGGTAAAGCTGATTGCCATTGCGCCGGAGGAAGAGGGCGCTATGGAGTTTATAGAGAAGAAGCATGGGGAAGTGGTGATCTCCCTTGCCCACACGGCGGCTGATTTTGATACCGCAGCGGAGGCTTTTGGGAAGGGGGCCAGCCATGTGACCCATCTGTATAACGCCATGAATCCCTATACCCACAGGGCTCCCGGCCTGGTAGGCGCTGCTGTTGACAGCCCATGGGCGGAAGCGGAGCTGATCTGCGATGGGGTGCACATCCACCCGGCTGCGGTGCGCACTACCCTGAAAATGTTCGGGGATGGCCGTGTAATCTTTATCAGCGACAGTATGATGGCTACCGGGCTGGAGGACGGGGACTACAGCCTGGGGGGACAGGCAGTGAAGGTGGTGGGCAATCTTGCCACTCTTGCGGACGGCACGATCGCAGGCTCTGCCACTAACCTGATGGACTGTATGAGGACAGCAGTGCTGAAGATGGGGGTTCCCTTAGAGACAGCGGTGAAATGTGCGGCGGTGAATTCCGCCAAAAGTGTTGGCATTTACCATGAATTCGGCAGCATTACCCCGGGGAAATGCGCAAATGTGGTCCTGCTGCAAAAGGACGGCCTTTCCGTCAAACAGGTAGTTTTGGAAGGAAAGCCGCTGTAAATAATAAGGCAGGCAGCAAAGGAACTGTTTTCGGTGCAATTATATTCGGTTATACCAAGGAGGAATAGGCGTTTTGCCCTGTTCCTCTTCTTTTGTGATTTACTTTAGGGAAATTTTAGTGTATATTTATTAAAGTGAGCAGAAGAAAACATTTCAGTGGGGAGCTGCCATGACATGTAAAGAAGCGGAGAAAATGATTCCATTATTTCTGGAGGACGACCTGGATACGGACGATTTGAAGGAGGTTTTGGACCATATTGACCATTGTGAAGAATGTAAAGAAGAGCTGAGCATCCAGTTTCTGGTGACAGAGGGGCTTTCCAGGCTGGAGACAGGCAATGTATTCGACCTGAAAAATGAACTGAGGCACCGGAGGCAGGAGGCAGGGCGTGCCTTAAAGAGAAGAGAGGGGATGCAGTGGCTTTTGTATGCCATGGAGGGGCTTGTGGCGGT
>CAJTVD010000026.1:0-30995 GCA_910579495.1 uncultured Lachnospiraceae bacterium | reverse complement strand
CCGCCATAGTCCTGCTAACCCTTTTGTGGATTCTGTTTTAGGGCGTCTGCGGGAAAGAAGGGTGTAAGCTTGAAAGTTCCTTCCAAACACAAAATTGGTGCCCTGCGGCAGGCAGGGCTTGCGGCAGGCAGGGGGGTATTAAAATGGAAAAACTTGTCTTGATAGACGGTCACAGCATATTGAACAGGGCATTTTATGGAGTGCCGGACCTTAGCAACAGTGAAGGCCTCCACACCAACGCCATTTATGGCTTTTTGAATATTTTGTTTAAAATTCTGGAAGAGGAAACGCCGGACTACCTGACAGTGGCCTTTGACGTACATGCCCCTACTTTCCGCCATGAAATTTATAAGGAATACAAAGGTACCAGAAAGCCCATGCCGGAGGAACTGCGGGAGCAGGTCCCGGTGCTGAAAGAGGTGTTGGGCGCTATGGGCATTAAAATGATGGAGCAGGCGGGGCTGGAAGCGGACGATATTTTAGGCACCCTGGCTAGGCGTGCAGAGCAGGAAGGGCTGGCGGTTTCGCTGGTATCCGGCGACCGGGATCTTTTACAGATTGCTACCGGGCAGATAAAGGTCCGCATCCCGAAAACCAAAGGGGGAAGGACGGAGATTGAGGATTACTATGCCGCTGATGTGGAGGAAAAATATCAGGTAACCCCGTTGCAGTTTATTGATTTAAAAGCCCTCATGGGGGATACTGCCGATAACATCCCCGGTGTTCCCAAGGTGGGGGAGAAGACGGCCACAGAGCTGATGCGCCAGTTTGGCTCCCTGGATAACCTGTATGCTAATGTGGGGGATGTGGCAAAGAAGTCTGTACGGGAATCCCTGATGGAACATGAAAACCTGGCAAGGCTCTCCCAGGTTCTTGCCACGATCAATATAGACAGCCCTGTGGAATATTCCCTCCAGGAGGCCAGGGTACATGATTTTTACACCCAGGAAGCTTATGTGCTGTTTAAGAAGCTGGAATTTAAAAACCTGTTATCCCGGTTTGAAAAGGGGGTTTCCAATGAGAAAGTTACCTCCCGCTTCCAGTTACTGGAAGAACTGGGCCAGGCGGAGGCTTTTTTTGAGAAGGCCAGGCAGGGAAAGGGGGAAGTGGGGCTGGCGGTACTGCAAGAGCCCGGGGAAAGAGGGGAGGTTCTTGGTATTTCCCTTGCCCTGCCCTCCGGGGAGTGCGCCTTTATCTGCCGGAAGGGGCTGATAACAGAGGGCTATTTGAAGGATAAAACAGCGGCCCTGGCCCTGGAAGGGAAAATTTCCTGCGGGAACATCAAGGGCGCTTATGGCTTCCTTCCCCAGGAAGGGACGGAGAAGTATTTTGACGTAATCCTTGCCTCCTATTTGTTAAACCCTCTGAAAAACGATTATACTATGGCGGATGTGGCCAATGAGCATCTTGGCCTTATGATACCCGAGCGCACCCAGCGGTTTGGGAAAACCTCCCTTGAAGGGGCGCTTTTGGAAAAGCCGGGGGAGTTCAGGGATTATGCCTGTTTCCTTGCCTATGTGGCTATGGCGGCGGCCGCTCCTTTGCGGGAGAAGCTTAAGGATGCCGGAATGTGGGAGCTGATGAAGGAGATAGAGATGCCCCTTACCCTTGTGCTTTATGACATGGAAAAGGAAGGTATCCTGGTGAAACCACAGGAGCTGAAGGCTTACGGCCAGGCGCTTACAGGAAGGCTTGGGGAACTGGAACAGAAGATTTACCAGGAGGCAGGCCAGGAGTTCAATATCAATTCCCCTAAGCAGCTTGGGGAAATCCTTTTTGAAAAAATGGCGCTCCCCGGGGGGAAAAAGACAAAGACAGGCTATTCCACAGCGGCGGATGTGCTGGAGAAGCTGGCGGCAGACCATGCCATTGCGGCGGATGTGCTGGAATACCGGGGGCTTGCCAAGTTAAAATCCACCTATGCGGAGGGGCTGTCTGCCTTTATCGGGGAGGACCAGCGGATCCACTCTACCTTTAACCAGACCATAACAGCTACCGGGCGTATCAGCTCCACGGACCCTAACCTGCAGAATATCCCCATGCGGATGGAACTGGGGAGAAAGATCCGGAAAGTGTTTGTACCCAGGGAAGGGTATCTTTTTACAGATGCGGACTATTCCCAGATTGAGCTGCGCATCCTTGCCCATATGTCCGAGGACCAGCAGTTGATCAATGCCTACCGGATGCATGCGGATATCCACAGGATTACCGCCTCCCAGGTGTTCCATATTCCTTTTGGCCAGGTGACGGATTTGCAGCGGCGCAACGCCAAGGCGGTGAACTTCGGCATTGTATACGGAATCAGCTCCTTTGGCTTAAGCCAGGACTTAAGTATCACCAAAAAGGAAGCCGCAGAATATATTGAAAAGTATTTTGCCACCTATCCGGGGGTAAAGGATTTCCTGGACCGGTCTGTAGCCCAGGCAAAGGAAAAAGGTTATGTGTCTACCTTATTTGGGAGGAGAAGGCCGGTGCCGGAGCTATCTTCCAGTAATTTTATGCAGCGTTCCTTTGGGGAGAGGGTGGCGATGAATTCCCCCATCCAGGGGACGGCGGCGGATGTGATCAAAATCGCCATGATCAGGGTCCACCAAAGGCTCCGGGATGAAAAACTCAAATCCAGGCTGATTTTGCAGGTACACGATGAGCTTTTGATTGAAACAGCAAAGGAAGAGGCAGCCCAGGTTAGGAAAATCCTGGAGGAGGAAATGAGCCGTGCGGCGGAGCTTTCTGTGCATCTGGAAATCGACCTCCACGAGGGGAACGACTGGTATGAAGCAAAGTAATGGCCAGGATAGGGGCAGCAGGTGAAAGGTATGAAGGTAATTGGTATTACAGGCGGCGTAGGGGCGGGAAAGTCTGCGCTGCTTGCCTATATTTCTGAAAAATATAATTGCAGGGTCATTTTAGCAGATGAGGTTGCCCACAGGGTAAAGGAGCCCGGGCAGCCGGCCTATGGGCGCCTGTCGGAACTGTTATCCACGGATATTTTAAAGGAGGACGGCTCCATTGACAACGGACGGATGGCGGCGAAAATTTTCGGCTCCAGGGAGCTTTTGGAAAAGGTGAATGAAATCATCCATCCGGCAGTGAAGGAGATTCTTCTGGAGGAAATCGCCCAGGCAAGGCAGAGGGGGACGCCGGATTTTCTCTTTATAGAGGCGGCGCTACTGATAGAATGCGGCTATGCAGGGCTTGTTGACGAGCTGTGGTATATTTACGCCAGGGAAGAGGTAAGGCGTGCCAGGCTGCAAAAGGGCAGGCATTATACGGAGGAAAAAATTAACGCTATTATGGACTCCCAGCTCCCGGAGGAGGAATTCCGGAAACATTGCCAGGTGGCCATTGATAACAGCGGCAGCCTGAAAGAGGCTTTTTTGCAAATAGATGAAAAATTGGGGGAATATCTGTGATGGAAGGAAAAAGGTACGGGGGGCCGCTGGTATTCGGGCTTGATATCGGGACCAGGAGCATTGTAGGCACCGTAGGCTATAAAAGCGGAAATCAGTTTATCGTAGCAGCCCAGCGGGTGAAGGAGCATGAGACCAGGGCTATGCTTGACGGACAGATACACGATATTCATAAAGTGGGGGATACCATAGCCAATGTGAAAGCACAATTGGAAGCGGCCACAGGCCGGCGGTTCCGGGAGGTATGCATTGCTGCTGCCGGGCGGGTACTGCGGACCGTTACCACCCATGTGGAGTATCCCTTTACAGGAGACGGGGAAATCAGCCAGGAGGATATCTACAGCCTGGTTTCCGCAGGGGTGGAGAAGGCGTACCGGGAATTTCTGGAGAAGAAAGAGGAAACGGAAGAAGTAGAAATCCATTTTTACTGTGTAGGCCATTCGGTAGTCCGGTATTATCTGAACGGATATCCTATGGGAAACCTGGAGGGGCATAAGGCCAGGACGATTGGCGTGGATTTGATCGCAACTTTTCTGCCGGACGATGTAGTGGACGGCCTGTACAAATCCGTGGAACTGGCGGGGCTGTCGGTGAGCAGCCTTACATTAGAGCCGATTGCCGCTATCCAGCTTGCCATACCGGAGCGGTTCCGTATGCTGAATATTGCCCTCCTTGACGTGGGGGCGGGAACCACGGATATTTCCATTACCAACGATGGATGCATTTTGGCCTACGGCATGATCCCTGTTGCAGGGGATGTGCTTACGGAAGCCATTGCAAGGCACTGCCTGGTGGATTTTGCCACTGCGGAGAAGATCAAGCAGGACGCAGGGGTGATGGAAACGGTTTCTTTTACGGATATCCTGCTTCTGCCCCAAACCATCAGCAGCCAGGAAATCCGGCAGGCCACTGCCCACCTGATAGAGGATATGGCATCCCAGGCGGCGGAGAAAATCAGGGAGCTGAACGGAGGCCGGCCTGTGAGTGCTGTATTTGTAGTCGGCGGCGGGGGGAAGATGCCGGGCTATACGGAGGCGGTTGCGGAAAAGCTTGGCATTGCAAAGGAGCGTGTGGCCCTAAGGGGAGAAGAGGTGATGCAGCAGATTGTCTTTGAGGAGGATATCAAAAAGGACAGCCTGCTGGTGACGCCTGTTGGAATCTGCCTGAATTTTTATGAGCAGAGCAACAACTTTATTTTTGTAAACTTTAACGACAGCAGGGTTAAAATTTACGATAACAGCAGGCTGACAGTGGCGGATGCCGCCATGCAGGTGCAGTTTCCCAACGACGGGCTGTTCCCTAAGCGGGGGAAGGAACTGAACTTTACCATCAATGGGACCCACCGTATGGCAAGAGGGCAGATTGGGGAAGCGGCGGTGATCACCATCAACGGGCAGCCTGCGGATATTTATTCTTCCATCCACGCCAACGATATTATCAGGGTGATAGAATCCACCGCAGGGGAAAGGGCGCACCTGAACATCGGGGATTTGCCGGAATCTTCGGAGAGCCTTACAGTATATGTAAATGATAAGAAGGTGGAGGTACCAAGGTTTGCCAGTGTGAACGGTGTGCTGAAATCCAATTATTATGAAATCCAGGAGGGGGACCGGATAGAAATACTGAATTATTATACGGTGGGCCAGATTGCCGAGTTTATGGATATTATGCCGGATCCCCGGTTTAATGTCTATGTGAACAATAAGCTGGCGGGGAAGGATACGCCTGTGTACGAGAATTTTTCCGTGCTCTGGACCCTGGAAACCATTCCCTCCCCCCTGCAGGAGCTGGAAAAGGCGCGGGATGCCCGGAGCCTGGCCCAGGAGGTGGAGGAAGCTCCTTATGGGGATCTGGCAGAGGAGGAGGAACCCGGGCAGCAGGAGGAAAGCCTGGAGGATGAGAAGGAAGCCGGGGACAAGGCACCTGCCAGGGAGCCTGTGGAGGTACAGCTATTTGTAAACAAAAGCCCGGTGGTCTTAAGGGGCAAGCCGTCCTATGTGTATGTGGATGTGTTTGACGTCATAGATTTTGATTTGTCAAGGCCCCAGGGAAGGGATATCGTCACCAACTTAAACGGCAGGCGCGCCCAGTACATGGAGCCTATTGGCAATGGGGATATGATAGAGATTTACTGGGAAAAGATTTAAGAGGTGCGGGATGAGAATTTGCAGTATTGCCAGCGGCAGCAGCGGAAATTGTATTTATGTAGGCTCGGACGCCACCCATCTTCTGGTGGATGTGGGGATCAGCGGAAAGAAGACGGAAGCGGGGCTTAAGGAACTGGATCTTTCTATGAGGGACATTGACGGGATTTTCATTACCCATGAGCACGCGGACCATATTGCAGGCCTGGGGGTGCTTGCCAGGAAGTATGGGGTCAGTGTCTATGCCACGAAGGGAACCATTGAGGCAATCCAAAATACTTCTTCCCTGGGGGAAATACCCGGGGAGCTGTTTTGCCCGGTGAGGGCGGATGAAAAGATCGTGATCAAAGATCTGGTGTGCAACCCCATGAAAATATCCCACGATGCGGCGGAACCGGTGGCTTACCGGATTTCCCATGGAAAAAAGAAGGTGGGGATCATTACGGACCTGGGGAATTACAATGATTATACGGTGGAATCCCTGCGGGGGATGGACGCCCTTTTGCTGGAAGCCAACCATGACGTAAAAATGCTCCAGGTAGGGCCTTACCCCTATTATCTAAAACAGCGCATCCTGGGGGACCAGGGGCACCTTTCCAACGAAAGGGCGGGGCAGCTTTTGTGCGACCTGATGCACGATGGGCTCCAGGCAGTGGTGCTGGGGCACCTTTCCAAGGACAATAACCTGCCGGAGCTTGCCTATGAGGCTGTGCGGGTGGAAGTGACCATGGGGCAGATGGGCAGGGAGGAAGGGAAGGAAGGAAAAGCCATTGATTTCCCTATGTATGTGGCGCCCAGAAGCAAAACTTCCCCAGTGATACATATTGCGTAAAGGACAACTGGAATTAAGAAAAATATTTGAGAAGAGGTTAGAGATGGAAAAAACGATTATCACAGTAGTAGGAAAGGATACAGTAGGGATTATTGCCAGGGTATGTACTTACCTTGCGGAAAATCATATAAATATTCTGGATATTTCCCAGACCATTGTGCAGGGATTTTTTAATATGATGATGATTGTGGATACCAACGGCATGGAAAAGAATTTTGGCCAGATGGCCCAGGAGCTCCATGCCTTAGGTGACAGCATCGGGGTGGATATTAAATGCCAGAAGGAAGAAATTTTTGACAAGATGCACAGGATTTAGTTCTGTTGGGAGGAAAGGCTGGATTTATGATAAACTTATTTGAAGTGGTGGAAACCAATGATATGATCACCAAGGAAAATCTGGATGTGCGTACCATCACCCTTGGGGTAAGCCTGCTGGATTGCCTGGACCCGGATCTGGAGAGGCTGAATGAGAAAATTTACAATAAAATTTATACAGCCGCAAAGGACCTGGTTAAGACCGGAGAGGAAATTTCCATGGACTTCGGCATTCCTATTGTGAATAAAAGGATTTCTGTGACACCCATTGCGCTGGTTGGGGGAGCTGCCTGCAAAACCGTGGAGGATTTTGCCCTGATAGCCAGGACCCTTGACCGGGTGGCAAAGGATGTGGGGGTTAACTTTATCGGCGGCTATTCGGCCCTGGTTTCCAAGGGAATGGCTAAAGCCGATGAACTTTTGATCCGTTCTATCCCCCTGGCCCTTTCCACCACAGAGCGGGTGTGCAGTTCTGTAAACCTTGGCTCCACCAAAACGGGTATCAATATGGATGCGGTCCGGCTGATGGGGGAAATTGTTAAGGAGACGGCGGAAAAAAGTAAAGACCAGGATTCCCTGGGCTGCGCCAAGCTGGTGGTATTTTGCAATGCGCCGGACGACAATCCTTTTATGGCAGGAGCGTTCCATGGGGTAACGGAGGCGGATAAGGTTATCAACGTGGGGGTCAGCGGGCCTGGCGTGGTGAAAAATGCAGTCAGCAAGGTACGGGGAGAAAATTTTGAGGTACTGTGTGAAACCATCAAGAAAATGGCCTTCAAGGTGACCCGGGTAGGGCAGCTAGTGGCGAAGGAGGCTTCCGCAAGGCTTGGCGCACCTTTTGGCATTGTGGACCTTTCCCTTGCCCCGACCCCGGCAATCGGGGACAGCGTGGCGGATATCCTGTGTGAAATGGGGCTGGAATTTGCAGGGGCGCCTGGGACCACTGCGGCGCTGGCGCTTTTAAACGACCAGGTGAAAAAGGGCGGCGTCATGGCTTCCTCCTATGTGGGCGGCCTCAGCGGGGCTTTTATTCCGGTAAGCGAAGACCAGGGGATGATTGACGCAGTGGAAGCGGGTGCACTGACCCTGGAAAAGCTGGAGGCTATGACCTGTGTGTGCAGTGTGGGGCTGGATATGATTGCCATACCGGGGGATACCAAAGCATCATCTATTTCCGGCATCATTGCGGATGAAATGGCAATCGGCATGGTGAACCAGAAGACCACGGCGGTGCGCATTATTCCGGTAATTGGAAAAGGGGTGGGGGAAAAGGTAGAATTTGGCGGGCTTTTAGGTTATGCCCCCATTATGCCGGTAAACCCTTTTTCCTGTGACGCTTTTGTGGCAAGGGGTGGCAGGATTCCTGCGCCGATCCATAGCTTTAAGAACTGAAAAGCCAGATTTTTAGGAAAAAATTAAGATTATTCACATTGTTTCCCCCTGTATTGTATGCTATAGTTTGTATGGTAAGTGCAAAACAGACTGTAAAATATGAGGTAAGTTATGAAAAAAAGTAAAAAATTAATACTGGCAGGCCTGGTCCTTTCTGCATTGCTGGCAGGCCTTTCCGGATGTAAGGGGAAGGAGCCGCAGAAGGAAGAAGGGGAAACAAAAGAATTTGTCTATGTACCGGAATATGTGGATATAGACATTGAATGTGATTACATATATGCCATGGCGGCGGTGGGCGACGAGCTGTACATGAATGCGGTGGCATGGGATGACGAAGAAGATGAGCGGCACGAATTTCTGTACAAATACAATATGCTGGAAAGCAAAGGGGAACAACTGCCAATTGCCCTGGAGGGGGACTATAATGTTGCCGGGATGGCAATGGGATCAGACGGGAACCTCCTTATGGCTGTCAGCCGTTATGAGTATGACACGGATGAAAACGGTGAAATCACAGACAGCCGTTCCACGCTGGAACTGATTACCGTATCTCCCAGTGACGGTTCCGTGAAAAATACCATGGATCTTACAGAGGTCATGGGAGGCGGGGAAAACGCCTACATACAACAGTTTACAGTGGACGGCCAGGGGAATATCTATCTTAGCGACGGCAACAGCGGCATCCATGTGCTGGATAAGGATTTAAAGAAAATCTGCGATATCACTACAGATAACTGGATCAACAGCATGTTAGCCTCCAATGAAGGGGATGTGTACATTTCCAGTTATGGGGAAACCGGGATGGAATTGAAAATGGTGGACCTGGCAGGGAAAAAATTAGGAGAAGCGGTCCAGGGAGTTGGAGGCGGGTTTGGGAACAGGGAATTTTTCCCCAGCGTAAGCCAGAGCTTTTTGGTACGCAATTCTGAACAGATTTCCTATTATGACCTGGAGGCACAGGCTACGCAGGATCTGTATAAATGGCTGGATGTGGATATTAACAGCGAGAATGTCAATTATATGGGAGAGCTTTCTGATGGGAGGATCTGGGCGGTTACCAGGGATTATGAAGCTTCGGCAAGCACTTCTGGCGGGCCTGAGTATGAGCTTGTGCTCCTTAGCAGGAAAGATGCCGCAGAAGTGGCGGAGAAGCAGGAAATTCTCTATGGTACCATGTGGCTGGACAGCAATGTGAAGAGAAATATCATTAACTTTAACAAATCCAACAGCCAGTACCGCATTACAGTAAAAGAATATGTAACAGAAGATTTCCAAAGCGGGATAACCCAGTTTAATGCGGACCTGACTACAGGAGACTGCCCTGACATTATCGAACTGTCTTCCCTGGATTTTAGCCAGTATGCAAGCAAGGGCATTTTAGAGGATTTATATCCTTATATGGAAAAAAGCGGCATTAATAAAGATGATTACCTGGAAAATATTTTAAAGGCATATGAATGGGACGGGAAGCTATGCGGCCTGATTCCCCGGTTTTACATCAGTACCTCTATGGCCAAAGTCTCCCAGGTTGGGGACGTGACAGGCTGGACCTTGGAGGAGATGCTGGACTTTGCAGAAACCAAGGAACCGGAGCAGTTATTCCAGGGGTCAACGAGGGACGGCATATTTTATTACTGTATCTATAATAATATAGATGAATTTATTAACTGGGAAACAGGCGAATGTATGTTTACCGGGGAAGGCTTTATCCGTACCTTAGAATTTGCGGCGAAATTCCCGGAGGAATACAATTATAACGAGGAGGAAGAGCGGGAAGGAATTGCCTCCCAGATTCGCAATGACAAGATTCTCCTGATGCAGAACAGCATCTCTTCCGTCCAGGAGTACCAGATGATGAACGGGATGTTTGGGGAAAAGATTGCATTTCTGGGCTATCCCAACAGTGAGAGAAAGGGGAACCTGATCCAGCCCACCGGCGGCTGCATGGGCCTGTCCTCTAAATCTGACAAAAAGGACGGGGCATGGGAGTTTATGAAAACCATGATTTCCAAGGAGTACCAGGATAGCTTTTCAGATGAACGGGGCGGCGGCTGGGGATTCCCGGTCCGGAAGGATGCCCTTGAGAAACAGTTTGAAAAGGATATGGCCCCGGAGTATTATGAGGATGAAAACGGAGAGAAGGTAGAACAGCCCAAGACCACTTGGGGGTGGGACGATTTTGAAATGGAAATCATGGCGGCCACCCAGGAAGAAGTTGACGGGGTAAAAGCGCTTATTGTCTCTGCCGAAAAGCTTCCGGGCAATTCCAACGACGAACAGCTCACCAACATTATTACGGAAGAATCGGCACCCTTCTTTAAGGGACAGAAAACAGCAAAGGACACTGCTGCGGTCATCCAGAACAGAATCCAAATATATGTAAATGAGAACAGATAATCCGTCTGCGGAAAAAGCGCCGGATAGGCAGGCGCGGTACTGGAATAGAGAGGGAGAAAATGCATTTTTCCATTAAAGGGAAGAAAGAGGAAGGCTTAAAATTAAAACCTTTAAAGAAGGGGAAAAAATCTGGCAGTAGCAGCCAAAGGACACGCAAGGGGAAACTGATTTCCGCAGGATATCTGTTTCCCAGCGCCTTTGGCGTACTGCTGTTTTTCGTACTTCCTTTTATGATTGTTATTTATTATTCGATGATAGATAACCCTATCAGCCATGAATTTGTATTTTTTGACAATTTTGTATCGGTATTCAACAATTCCGCATTTCAGCAGGCGGCAAAAAACACAATGGCCTTTTCTGCGGTGGCGGTTCCCCTTGCGGTGGTGCTATCTCTTTTGCTGGCCATGATGCTGGAAAGCAATATTCCCTTTAAAAGCCAGTTCCGGACATTTTTTTTAAGTCCTATGATGGTACCTATTGCTTCGGTGGTTTTAATCTGGCAGGTGCTTTTCCACTATAATGGGATGATGAACGAGGTTATGGGGCTGTTCCAGCAGGACAAGGTGGACTGGCTGAACTCCTCCTATGCCCAGGTGGTGATCGTGGTTCTTTTTTTGTGGAAGAACCTGGGGTATAACATGATTTTGTTTATGGCGGCCTTAAGCAGTATCCCTAAGGATATTCTGGAGGTTGCAGTGCTGGAAAGCGCAACGCCTGCCCAGACTTTCTTCCATATTAAATTAAGATATATGTCTTCCACGATTTTGTTTGTGACGATTATGTCCCTGATAAATTCTTTTAAGGTATTCAGGGAAATCTATCTTTTAAAGGGGGATTATCCCTATGATACAATGTACATGCTCCAGCATTTTATGAATAATACCTTCAGCAGGCTGGATTATCAGAAAATGTCGGCGGCGGCAATTATGATGGCAATTGTGATGGTGGCCATTATAGGAATTTTGTTCCTGACCGAGAACTATTTCGGAAAGGATGTGGAAGGATGATAATACCTTTAAGCAAAAAAAGGGCGGATGCCAGTGCGGAGCTTGAAAAATGGAATAAGCACGTAAAGAAAAAGAAGAAGATCAAAAATGCCAGAAATATGGTAAACATTTGTTTGGCCACCATGTTTGCAGCGTGTTTCGCGGTCCTGTTCCTTTTACCCATTGTGCTTACAGTTACCAATTCTTTTATGTCGGCATCAGAAATTTCCGCGAATTATGGGCAGGTGTTTGCCACTTCGGATACAGGGGGAAAGGTTTACATTTCGGAAAAGGTGAACCTGAAGTTTATCCCTGATATGGTATCCTTCAGCCAGTATATTACCGTACTGCTGAAAAGCCCGGAATATCTGTTTAAATTCTGGAATTCCGTGGTACTGGTAATCCCTATTGTGGCTTTCCAGCTGCTTGTGGCGGCAGGTGCGGCTTTTGGCTTTACCAGATACCGGGGCAGGATAAAAGAAATAATATTTTTTGTCTACATTATATTAATGCTGATGCCTTACCAGGTTACCCTGGTTCCCAATTATCTGGTTTCCCAGTGGCTTAAAATTTACGATACCAATTGGGCTATCTGGCTTCCGGGGATTTTTTCTCCCTTTGCGGTATATTTGCTGACAAAGTATATGCGCAGGATCCCCCTTTCCGTTATGGAGGCGGCGCAGATTGACGGGGCAGGGGAGTGGCAGATTTTCCGGCGGATCTGCCTGCCGCTGTGCAAGGGCGCTATGTGCTCCATTGCCATTTTGATATTTATTGATTACTGGAATATGGTGGAACAGCCGCTGATTTTGCTGGCCGATCAGGAAAAGCATCCCTTGTCCGTATTCCTTTCCAAGATTAATGCAGGGGAAATTGGGCTGGCGTTTGCGGTTGCTACGATTTATATGGTGCCGCCGATACTGGTATTTTTATATGGTGAGGATTATCTGGTAGAGGGGATCACTTACCAGGGCGGGATCAAAGGGTAAAGAACTGTCATGGATGATATGGGAGGAAAGGCAGGGAAAAGAGTATGAATGAAAATGAAGGAAGAAAAAAAAGAGAATGGGTGAAAAACGCAGCGATCATATTTCTCACGATTATGTTGCTGCTGACCTTTTTTTCGAATACCATTATGAATTATTCATTGCCTGAGGTGGCCACACAGTATGTGCAGAGCGGTTCCATCACTGCCAAGGTACGGGGGACGGGAAATGTGGAAGCTAACGACCCCTATAAGGTGATGGTGAAGGAAACCCGTGTGGTTTCAGCAGTGGCAGTGAAAAAGGGCGATGTAGTGGAAAAGGACCAGGTGCTTTATTATCTGGAGGATGAGGACAGCGACGAGCTGAAAAAAGCCCAGGATGAACTGGAAGAGCTGGAACTTGCTTATATGAAGGGATTGTTCGGCAGTACTGTTTCCCCGGAGATTATCAGCAAGGTTGCCAGCGGAAGGACGGATTCCTTCGCTTCCTACCAGGCAATGGTGACGGATATGCAAGGACGCCTGGACGCGGCCCAGGCACGGGTGAAGGAGTGCCAGGATACCTTGGATAACCTTACTTTGCAGAGCACAGTAAATACCAACAACGCCACCATCAATACCATCCCGGAGGAAGATGAAAAGCTTTTGGCATCCAATGAGCTTTCTAATGCCCAGAGCCAGGAAGCAATCGCCCAGGAAGCTTTTAACAGGATGAAGACGGAAAAGTCACTGGAAGTTGACCGGTGGATGAACGATATCAAACAGCAGATTACGGAAAAGGAAAATCAGATTAAGGATTTGGAACAGCTAATCGATGGTGCAGAGAGCATTACAGGGTCTGTATCTGGAACTAGCAAGGATACCTCCCAGGGGACAGAAGGGGAGGGCTCACCGGATGGGGATTCTGTAAACGGGCAGATTGTAAGTGCAGCAGGAGGCATTGATGTTTATATAGAGCGCAGGGAAGCGGCAAAAAAGATCCGTGATGAGAAGTTTTCGGATATTCTTACAGCAGCAAAAAGTGCAGGCTATAACGGGGAGGAGACAATCCATGCACTAAAGGCGTGGATTGATGAGGATGAAGGGCGGAGAAATGATTATAGTACCCTTGTGCGTGATTATGACGCTGCCCAGAGCCAGTACGAAGTAGCGGTTCGTCTTACAGAGGAAGCCTCCGCCCAATTGAACAACCATGACAGCAATGAATCGGAGCTTGAACGGCGAAAGAGTGAGCTTAAAAGCTTAAATGACCAGCTTGCCCAGGGGCAGGACGCTTATGCCGAAATACAGGCCATGGTTTATACCCAGGGAGAGAGCGTGAAGGATGCCCAGGCAAGGCTGCAGCAGGCGGACAAAAACTTATCAGACAAAAACAATGCCAATAAACAGGCATCCGTAGCCTACCAGAACCAGCTTGCCACAGCGGAAGCCGCCCTTAAAAATGCCCAGGCAGTTTATGAGCTGTTAAAGACAGAACAGACGGAACTCTCAGCAGATATCAACGCGGAGCTAGACCTTTCAAAGGCCACCAGGGATATTGCAGATAAAAGGGAAGAAATTGCAAAGCTGAAGGAAAAATCCATAGGTTCTGTGATCACCGCCCCGGTGGCAGGGACAGTGGCCTCCCTTGCCTATACCGCAGGGGAAACTACCAATCCGGAGGAAGCAGCAGCGGTTTTGCAGGCAGAGGGCAAGGGATATACCATGTCCATCTCTGTAACCAACGAGCAGGCGAAAAAGGTGCAGGTAGGGGATACGGCAGAGCTGCAGAACGCATGGTATTATGATGATGTACAGGCAATTTTAGCAGCTATCAAGCCTGACCCGGACAGCCCGGGGCAGAAAAAGCTGTTGGAATTTGATGTAACCGGGACCAGTATCCAGGAGGGGCAGTCCCTTAGTGTTTCCATTGGGCAGCGCAGCGCGGAGTATGAGCTTGTGGTTCCCAACAGTGCAGTCCGGGAGGACAATAACGGCAAGTTTATCCTGATTGTGGAGTCAAAGAGCAGCCCCTTACGTACCAGATATATTGCCTCACGGGTAGATGTGGAGGTATTGGCATCGGACGATAACAACACGGCGATCTCAGCAGGGCTATATGGCTATGAATATGTGATCACCACTTCCACCAAGCCGGTGGAAGCAGGCAAACAGGTGAGGCTGAACGAATCCTGATAAAATGCGCAGGAGATTCCGGAACAGAGAAAGGAGAGAAAACCTATGGGAATGAGAATCAGGCAATTTCTACGTGCACTATCACCGAAGCAAATAGTGTTTTCTCTTATTACCCTTTTGTCCCTTATGCTTTATGCCATCCTTACCCTTTGGTCGGGACATATGATAGGGGGGCTGGCTGACCAGCAGGCGGCGGCGCGCTGGGACCAGGAGGGGGGCAGTGCACAGGTAAGCTGCTTCCTGGCGGAGAATGCGTCCTTAGATGAATTTCAGATTATGAGCTTTGAGAAGCAGCTTGAGAAGAGCCTTCTGGAAGTGCTTCCTGCAGATGGGCAGGGCGGGGAGAATGGGAAAAGGCTGTTTATAGACGCTTACAGCTCCCTTGGGAGGATAACCGTAACCAGTGAAAAGGGAAAGCTTGAAGATGTGGCGGCAGTGGGGATTGGCGGTGACTTTTTTCAATTCCACCCAATGCAGTTAGTATCCGGTGGATATTTTTCAGGGAATGATTTAATGAAGGATTTTGTTGTGCTGGACGAGGAGGCGGCATGGCAGTTATTTGGGTCTAATGATGTGGCGGGCATGGGCGTGATGATTGGGGAGGTTCCCCATTATGTGTCCGGCGTGGTCAAAAGGCAGGACGGCAGGTTTGCGGAAAGCGCCGGCCTTGACAAAACCGTGGTTTTTGTATCCAATGAAAGCCTTGGGGCCTATGGGAAAAGCCAGGGAATCAGTATTTACGAGGTGACAGCCCCAAACCCGGTTAAGGGATTTGTCAGTAAATGCCTGAAGGAAAAGCTGGGGGTGGAGGAGAGCGATATGGTGGTGGTGGAAAATTCTTCACGGTATTCGCTGGAGGCCATGATTCCTGTTATCCTTGCTTACGGGGCTAGGTCCATGCAGAATACTGCCGTAAAATTCCCTTATTGGGAGAACATTGCCCGGGGATGGGAAGATGTCAGGGCGTTGGTATTGCTGCTGCAGATTTTCCTTTTGGCGGTGCCGGGCCTGATTGTTCTTGTATTTATCATAAAAAAATGGAAGAACAAAACTTTTACCTGGAAAGATGTGGGAAATTTTGTCTTAGATATGAAAGATAAAGCAGTGCAGAAAGTGCGCAGAGAGAAGGATAAATGGGAAGAGTTTTAGGAGGTTATATGAAAAGGGAAAAAATAATTGCGGCACTTTTTTTGCTTTCCGCCCTGTGCCTGTTTGGGTGTGGGAAGAAAAAGGACCAAGGGGGAACTAGCGGGGGCACTGCTTCAAAGGAGTATGTATACAAAGCCCAGGAGCTGGATACAGGCATGGGACAGGAGGGAAGCATTGTCCAGTTATTCCGGTCAGGCGAGGATATTTATGGCTATGGATATGACTGGAATGGGGAGAGCACCAAACTGCAATTCTGCAGATTAGACCAGGAAGGCGCCTTGCAGGAGAATTACCAGATAGACATGGGTGAGGACGTCAATATCAGCGGGCTTGGCATGGATGATGAAGGCAATATTTATTGTATTAAAAATATCTTCCGGGTAGCTTCCGGCGGGGATGATGCCGGGGAGGAAGACCCGGGGGAGGCAGAGGCTGAAGCTGCCGTGGAAGAGGCTGGTACCATAGACACGGAGGTGATTGATGGGATTGCGCGGGATGCTGGTGAAGGGGAAGAGTATGTGGATGAATACTATCTTGTGAAGATGAACCTTCAGGGAGAGGAAGCTTTCTCCATATTTCTTAACGAACTGCCTGAGATCCAGAAGCTGCAGGAAGAAACCGGTTACTTTTATGTGGGAAACATGATATTGGATAAGGGAAAGGCACTTTATCTGATTCTTTCGGGAAAGTTGGTGAGGTTTGACCTGGAAGGAAATTTTGTAGGGCAGATTCAGTCTGAGGAGGGGGAAGGGCAGTTTGAAAGCGCAGATTACATTAATCTCTCAGACGGAAGCTGGGTTGCGGTGATTTATGGGGAAAGCGGGATGTCGGTTGCGCCAGTAGACCTGGAGAAGGGGACCTTTGGGGAGAAGTATACCATTCCCGGCGTTTCCTATGAGTATTCTTTTTATCCCGGGGTTGGTTATGACCTGTACCTGGTAAACACTTACGGGCTTTACGGCTTTAACCTGGGGGATGAGGACAAAACCCAGATTATGGGTTATCTGGATTCGGATTTCGATTTTTATAATATTTTCCGGGTGGTAGGGCTAAACGACAAAGAATTCCTGGCAATGTATGACGATACGGCAGACGGGGGCAGGGTGCTGGCGAAGTTTACCAAGGTGCCTCCGGAAGAGGTGAAGGAAAAACAGTCCATTGTGCTGGCAATGGGGTATACCAACTGGAATGTGCGTGAAGCGGCAGTAAAGTTTAACAAGGCAAATGAAACTTACAGGATTTCCATTCAGGATTACAGTTCCCTTTACGGCTCCCAGGATGATTACAGGGCAGGGGTAAACCGGCTGAATACGGATATTGCTTCCGGCAAGATCCCGGATATCATCCTTCTGGATGAGTCCATGCCTGTTGACAGCTATATCAGCAAGGGCCTGTTTGAGGATTTAAAGCCCTATATAGAAAAAGACAGCCAACTGGATATAAATAATTTCATGCCCAACATAATAGAAGCTTTTTCCATAGATGGGAAGCTGTACACAATGGTCCCGGCTTTTTCTATACAGACGCTGGTAGCCAAAACCTCCCAGGTGGGCAAGGAGAGGGGATGGACGGTGCAGGAGGTGAGGGAATTGCTGGATTCAAAACCAGAGATGCAGTTCCTCACCAGGGTCACCAGGGACGACATGATGAACTGGTGTATCTCAATGTCCGGCAATCAGTTTATCGACTGGGAAAAGGGAAACTGCAGTTTTGATTCTGACATCTTTATCCAGATGCTGGAGTTTATCAAAACCTTTCCGGAAACAATGGATGATGGCGAAATGATAGGGAGGGAGGATGATTACTGGGAGAACTATGACAGCCTCTGGCGGGAAGATAAGGTGCTGGCATCCCTGATGAACCTGGGGGACTTTAGGGGCTACAGTTATATGGAGAAGGGAACCTTTGGGGAAGAGATAACCATGATCGGCTTTCCCTCTGCCAATGAGGACGGTTCGGTGATCAAAGCAGATTTACAGCTTGCCCTTTCTTCAAAATCCAAGTGCCAGGAAGGGGCATGGGAATTTCTCCGGACATTTCTTTTGGATGAGTACCAGGAAAACAACGTATATTCCTTCCCTTTAAGCATTAAACGGCTGGACCAGTTAGGGGAAGAGGCCCTGAAAAAGCCATATTACACAGATGAGAACAACGTGAAGGTGGAGTACGATGATACTTATTATGTGAATGGCATGGAAATCGTGATCCCGCCTTTTACCCGGCAGGAAGTGGATGCGCTTAAGGAAAAGATTTACAGCTTCACCCAGGTTTATAAGTTTGACGAAGCTTTGCTGAACATCATTAATGAGGAAGCCGCCCCCTATTTCGCAGGACAGAAAAGGGCGGAGGATGTTGCCGGGATTATCCAGAGCAGAGTGCAGATTTATGTCAATGAGAACCGCTAAGAAATCCATTGGGTCAAAATTTTACAGGAGGCGCACATGAGAAGCCATATTAGGCGGAAAAGCCTGTACTGGCTGCTGCTTCGGATAGTAATCCTGCCGATCCTGCTGCTGACGTTGGTGATAACCATATTCAGCGCAAATGGATTTGCAGACGCTATGAACGAAGAAGTTAAGCAGGAATTAAAGGATTTATGTAACGCCATTTTAATGTCATTTAACCATATGTATGAAGGAGATTACCACATAGAAGAGCAGGATGGGGTGGTACAGCTGTTTAAGGGAGAGCATCTGTTAAATGACGATTACAGTATCATTGATGAGATCAAAGACCAGATTAATGTGGACGTCACAGTGTTCTGTAGGGATGTGCGGGTTGCCACGACTATAAAGGACACCGGGAACCAGCGCGTAGTTTCAACATTGGCCAGGGACGATGTGAAGCAGAAGGTGCTGGAGGGAGGGCGCGCGGCCTATTATTCCAAAGTGAATATTGATGAAAAGGAATATTTTGCCTATTATGCCCCTTTATTTAACGCCAGCGGTTCCTGTGTGGGCATGGTCTTTGTGGGAAAGATTTACAAAGACGTGGAGGAGCTTGTATGGCAAACGGTAAGGCCGATATTGTTTTTTTCTTTCTTGGCCATGGTTTTTGCAGGGCTGTTTACTGTCAGGGTGTCCCGGAAAATGGTGGATGCTATCCGGAAAACAGAGGCGTTTTTGGAAAAACTTTCCGGCGGGGACCTTCATGCGGAAATGGATGCCTCTGTTTTAAAACGGAGCGATGAACTGGGGGAGATGAGCAGATATATCATCACTACCCAAAAATCCCTCCAGGCTCTGGTGGAGCAGGATATCCTTACAGGGCTTAACAACCGACGCAGCGGGGAGAAGCTTCTCCTGGAGGTACAGAAGGAATTTGTAAAGGCAAAAAGTCCCTATTGTGTAGTAATTGGCGATATTGATTATTTTAAATATGTAAATGATACTTATGGGCATGAGTGCGGTGATGTGGTGCTGAAAGAGGTATCTGCCTGCCTGAAGGGACACATGCAGGGAAAAGGCTTTGCCGCAAGGTGGGGAGGGGAGGAATTTCTTCTTGTCTATACCAGGTGCCGCCTGCCACGGGGATTACAGTTCCTGGAGGGGCTGATGGAGGACATCCGTAATATGAGCGTCAGCTACCAGGAGGAAAAAGATATCCATATAACCATGACGTTCGGTATCGTTGAGGGAAGCGGGGATAAGATCAACCATATCATCAAAGAAGCCGATACACGCTTGTATTTCGGGAAAGACAGCGGGCGCAATCAGATTGTACATTAAAAACCTCAATAGCAATTGAAAAAGCTATTGAGGTTTTTTCATGGAAACATATGTTATGAATATTTCACCGTTCTCCCCTTCTGGGCAACAGCGATATAGGTTTTGCCTGTATTAAGCTGGATTTCATTTCCGTCATCGTCATAATATTTGGTAGGCGAATAATCGGAAGTCTTTTTCCAGGTGATATGGATGCCTTTCCCATTGGTGAAATAGTACCCGTCCCCGGTAGAGTCGATCATCTGGAAGGAGAGGTATCCCTTGGCGTCACGCTTGGACCATTTGGTATTCTGGACAATGATATTGGCAAAGGTAAGCTGGGTATTGTCCAGCCCGTCCACATGTGCTTGGCCGTGGATGTTTTTGGCGTAAAGCCCGGTCTGGGGGTCATAAGTAAAGCTGCTCTTCGTATAAGGAAAAACCTCGGATAAATCAATGGAGTTCCCGGCAACGGCATTTCCATATTGGTCTAAAGAGTTTGTCCCCTCTGAGAACTGGAAATGGGAAGCATTGTAGTATTCCGGCCTTGTGGATACAGGGTAGCCCAATTCTTCGCAGGCGTCTGCAATGCCTGAGCCGCTGATGTATGCATTGTGGGGCACTTTCTTGTCAGTAGAGCGGAAAAAGTAATTTGACCCGGGGCTTTTGCCGCCGGTGCCATATTCACTGGTGCCGGAAAGATTGGTGATATCCTTGGCTGTAATGCGGTTGGACATATAATATACGCCCCCGAAGTGTACCAGGATAGCGTCCCACTCTGTGGCGATGGGAATATAATAATCACGGCAGCTTCTGATATTTCCTATCTTGTCAAGTCCCTGCCAGTTGTCGATGATCGCCATCTGGCGGGAAATTTCCCCTTCTTCCATCACTTCATAAAGTACCTTGGCGTTGCCAATGCCGTAGGAAGGCTGGGCGGCCTTGTCAGTGGGCATCATAACAGCGATAGGGCGTGAAGATGCCTGCGCGGCAGGGATGGCTTCATTGGTATAAACGCTGAATGCCTGCTCATCGGCCAAAACTTTGTCTGTCCCGGCCATGGAAGGCACAGCGAAAACGGCCGCGGCACAAAGCCCTGCAGCAAGAACGGCGGCGGACAATTTTTTTCTGATTGTCTTCTTATTCATGAAAATTCCTCCTATGAGATTTTGCGCTGGTGTTTTTTTGCGCTTATCTATTATAATAACCTAACCAGGCAGAGGGAGTCAATCTTATTCGTACAGTATTCCGGCTTTAGCCAAAATATTTTCTGCTGGGAGAAATATTTTCCCCTCTGGGCGGAGTTTTTATTACAATAAGCCGGCTGAATGATTGACATTATCATAGGGGAAATTGTAAAATATGTTATGTAAATGTTTTTATCCAATCATCACCAGGCAGGGAAAGGCGCCCTGCAATTCACAGAAAAAAGACGCCGGGGAAAGGCTCCCTTTGGGCGTGTTAGGGCCTGTTTTGTTTAAGAGTGGATGTTTATAAAAGGGCAGGCTGGCAGGCTTGCCTTTTTCGTAACAAAAGTTTCAGGATGAAAAACCAGAAAGGAGCATAATGATGCAGATAGGATTACGTTTTCATGACGCAAAGGTACTTCCCTTTGAGGAGAGGATCAGGGAGGTGAAAAACCAGGGCTTTTCCTGTGTACATATGGCACTCTCTAAGGTGATGCCCAACCCGGCGCTTTCAGCCCCGGAGGCGCTTACGCCAGGCTATGCCATGTATCTGAAGAGGTGCTTCCAAAGGGAAGGGATGGATGTGGCAGTGCTGGGGTGTTATTTTAACCTGGCCAATCCCAACCCGGGGCAGTTAAAAGAGATTGTGGAAACATACAAAACCCATATCCGCTTTGCGTCCCTGTTAGGCTGCGGCGTAGTGGGGACAGAGACAGGTGCGCCCAATGAAGCTTATGCTTTTGAGCCTGCCTGCCACAGTGAGGAAGCCCTGGCGCTTTTTATTGAGAGGGTCCGCCCGGTAGTGGCATACGCGGAAAAAATGGGAGTGATTTTGGCCATAGAGCCAGTGTTTACCCATATAGTGAGCACCCCAAAGAGAGCCAGGAGAGTCCTGGATGCCATTGATTCCCCAAATCTCCAGATCATTTTGGACCCGGTGAACCTGCTGCACATCAGTAATTACAGGAACCAGAAAGAAATTTTTGAGGAAGCCATTGACCTGCTGGGAAAGGATGTGGCTATCGTCCACATCAAGGATTTCGTGGCAAAGGAAGAGGGGCTGGTTTCCATGGCAGCAGGGCTGGGGGAAATGGATTATACGCCTGTGATCAGGTTTATCAAGGAAAGGAAACCCTATATCCAGGCAACGCTGGAGGATACCATTCCGGAGAATGCGGTACAGGCAAGGGAATTTATACAGAAGCTGTGGGAGGAAGCCTGAGCCTTTGGGGCGCGGGGGGCTTTCCCTTCAAGGCTGGTTTACGGGAGAATAATGGGCGGCTGCTGAAATTCATTTAACCAGGCCTTTCCAAAGCGGCGGGAGGCTGTCTGGTTGTAAAGCATAGAGCAGCGGATGTCAGAATTTAACAGGTGGTATGCTTCACTGTCCAGAAGGCGCTTTGCGCTGGCAAGTTTGGCGATCAGGGGAATATTGCTGTTTTTCTTTATTCTGGCCAGAAGGGGGGAGGCGCTTTCCCGGAAGCCCAGCAGCCTTGCGTAGGGGGCAGGCAGGCGGCGGTCTGGCAGGGCAGGGAGAAAACAGCCGGGGGTTTTCAGGTTCAGCAATATGTGTATGAATATCCGGCTGATCCGGGTGTAGGTCAGGTCTTTGGATTTCAGCCGGGTGCAAAATCCGGTAAAGCTGTCAAAAAAGGGAAGGTTTTTGCGGATTTTATCGGAAAGGCTGCCTGTGCAGTCAAGGTAACTTGCAAATCCCTGCTCCTGCTCCATTAACAGTTTGTAATAGAGAAGGGCGGAAAAATCGTCTTCTGTTAAAGGCGCTGTGAGCAATCCCGTTTCTGAAAGGGACCGGTAGATTTCCCTGGGCACATATGCTTCAATGGAAGCAGGGCTGTGGGAGAGTGCCTTTCGGATGGCAGAAGCGGAGGCTATCAGGGAGCCGGAATCCCCTAAGGCGGCATCATGGTAGCCTGCCCCTTGTCTTTGGATGGTAAAGGGACGGATGGGGCTTTTGGATGCATACAGGGCCTTGCAGTACTCCAGGGCAAGGATGTTGTTGGGGGAAGAAAACAGCCCACAGGCCAAATCCATGCTTAAGGGAAAAGAACCGGCCCCGCAGGGAGGGCCGGAGAGCAGTTTCCGGAGAGCCTGTTCCCTGGCAGCAGGGAAAGAGAGGCCTTCTTTGAGAAAATGATTGGTAAAAAGAGAAAGCTTACTGTGGTTATCTGTAAGAAACCGGGCAAGCTCTGTGATAAGGGACAGATCCCCCAACTCACTCCCAAAGGATAAAATGTCTATGGCGTTTAGCTGGCCAAGCAGGGCCACCGCGCCCTGGGCGAAAAATTCCGCGCTGGCTGTGGCGTAAAGGGCGGGAAGCTCAATCACTGCGTCCGCACCGCCTAAAAGGGCCAGCTTTGCCCGGAGATGTTTAGGGGCGAAAGCGGGGGCGCCCCGCTGGACAAAGTCGCCGCTGATAACGGCCAGGATATAGTCGGCCCCCGTCTGGCGGCGGGTTTGTTCTATCTGATACCGGTGGCCGTTGTGGAAAGGATTATATTCTGCAATAATGGCGGCTGTTTTCATGGGATGGCTCCTTCCTTGCGTGCTATTAACCAAAATGTATCATAAAAAGGATAAAAAGGCAAATTTGTATTGAAATTTACACAATTTTTTGTTAGTTTCTACTTGTTCGGATTATTGGTTTAAGATATAATTTTTGTATAAAATTTGTATAAAATGTAAGCTCTTATGTTGTATGATGAAGAAGCATAGGGGCAAAACGCGCAGAAAATGATGTTCAGGGGCAGAGGTTACAGAAATGTTTTGCAGCGCGGATGGAAAGGAGAATAATGGGTTATGTCTTATATTGATGTGATTAAAGACAAAGCAAGAATGGACAGGAAAACAATTGTCCTGCCGGAAACCACAGACAAAAGGACGCTGATTGCCGCTTCCCAGATTGTGAAGGAAGGCATTGCGGACATTATCATGATTGGCAATGAGGAAAAAATCATGGATGGCGCTACCTGGCTGGAGATTGAACTGGACGGGGTGAAGATCATCAATCCGGAAACCAGTGACAAACTGGATGCTTATGTGAACCTGCTGTATGAAACGCGGAAAAACAAAGGCATGACGCCGGAGAAGGCAAGGGAGATCCTTCTGGGCGATTATCTGACTTTCGGCGTTATTATGGTAAAGGCCAACGATGCGGACGGCATGGTGGCGGGAGCTTGCCATGCCACGGCGGACACCCTGCGCCCTGCCCTTCAGATTTTAAAGACAGCGCCAGGGGTCAAGCTGGTGTCAGGGTTCTTCCTTATGTGTGTGCCGGACTGTGAATTCGGTGAAAACGGCACATTCCTGTTTGCAGACTGCGGGCTGAACCAGGATCCCACAGCGGAAGAATTAGCAGCTATCGCCGACTCTTCTGCCAAGAGCTTTAAGAGCCTGGTGGGGAAAAAACCCATTATCGCAATGCTTTCCCATTCCACCAGGGGCAGCGCCAAGCATGAGCTGGTAGATAAGGTGGTGGAAGCTACGAAAATTGCCCATGAAAAATATCCCCATCTTACCGTGGATGGGGAATTGCAGCTGGATGCCGCGCTGGTGCCCCATGTGGCCAAATCCAAAGCGCCGGGCAGCGAGGTGGCGGGCAAGGCCAACGTTTTGATCTTCCCCAACCTGGACTGCGGCAACATCGGGTACAAGCTGGTACAGAGGTTAGGGAAAGCGGAGGCCTACGGCCCCATGCTCCAGGGCATTGCCCGGCCTGTTAACGATCTGTCCAGGGGCTGTTCCTGGCAGGATATTGTAGGCGTTGTAGCCCTTACGGCAGTGCAGGCGCAGCTTGCGTATTAAAAGTGGGAAAAGAGGTTAAAAGCATGAAAGAAATGAATGTTCTTGTAATAAACTGCGGAAGCTCTTCTTTGAAGTTCCAGCTGATCAATTCTGTTTCCGAGGAAGTGATCGCGAAGGGGCTGTGCGAGAGGATCGGCATTGATGGGAGCCAGATGTCCTATACCCCTGCAGGGGGGGAGAAGAGGGAGACGGTCACCCCCATGCCAGACCATACCCAGGCAATCAGGCTGGTACTGGACGCCCTTACTGGCCAGGAGGGCGGGGTGGTAAAAAGCCTTGCGGAAATCGGCGCAGTAGGCCACAGGATTGTTCACGGGGGCGAAAATTTTGCCACATCCACTGTGATCACCGAGGATGTGCTTAAGGCCATCGAAGAGTGCAACGATCTTGCGCCTTTGCATAATCCCGCCAACCTTATTGGTATCAGGGCATGCCGGGAGCTGATGCCGGATACCCCTATGGTAGCTGTTTTTGATACGGCTTTCCATCAGACCATGCCGGAGGAGGCTTATCTTTACGGGCTTCCCTATCATTATTATGAAGATTATAAAGTCAGGAGATATGGTTTTCACGGTACCAGCCATTCCTATGTATCCCACCGGGCGGCGGAGATGCTTGGGAAAGAGTATGAGGGCTTAAAGGCCATTGTCTGCCACCTTGGCAACGGGGCAAGCGTTTCTGCGGTAAAGGGGGGCAAATGTGTGGATACCTCCATGGGGCTTACCCCCCTGGAAGGGCTGATCATGGGAACCCGCTCCGGGGATCTGGACCCTGCCATTATAGAGTTTTTATGTAATAAGGAAAATAAAACCGTCAAGGAAATCCTCAATGTGTTAAATAAAGAATCAGGCGTGTTTGGCTTATCAGGCGGTTTTTCCTCTGATTTCAGGGATTTGGAGAAAGCTTACAGGGCGGGGGATGCTTTTGCCATCAGGGCAATGAAAGCCTTTGCTTACCGTGTGGCTAAATATATTGGCGCTTATACGGCGGCAATGAACGGGGTGGACGTTATCTGCTTTACCGCGGGAATCGGTGAAAACAATCCTCTGATCAGGACAATGATCGGGGAATATCTTGGTTATCTTGGCATTACTATCGACGAAGAAGCCAATGCAAAGAGGGGGGAAGAGACGGAAATTTCCACCCCGGAAAGCACTACGAAAGTGTTGGTGGTCCCCACCAATGAAGAACTGGCTATTGCAAGGGAGACGGTTGCGCTGGTGTAAGAGGGAAGAACCATTAAGGGCAGATAAGGGCTGGCAAGAGGGCAGCAGATGATAAAAGAAGGAGGGGCATTGGTCTGGTTGTGGGCAAACAGGCCAATGCCTTTTAAGCAGGCCTTTTAAAACAGGATTTCTGTATTGCCAAAAATAAGGGCGTGTGTTACAGTGTTAAAATAAGGAGCTGTTTCAAAATCACCAGGGACAGCCCCTGCCCAGTGGGCTGTTGCAGGATAAGGTTCATCTTATTCCGGCTTTCTGGTGTAATCTGCTTTGCATATCCGGCGTTTTCAGCCAAACATCCAAAGCAAAAATTAAAAAGATGGGAGGAAAATGCCTTTGAGGGAGTTTTATTGGACTTATAATGAAGTATAATGATAGTAAATGACAGATAAATTTGCTGTTTGCCATAAGGTTTGGAAGCGAGGCAGAAAATCTTATTGACAAAAGAGAACATTTGTTTTATAGTGGTTAAGAACAAATGTTCCTGACAAATGCTGGTCTACACAGATTAAGTATCATCGAAGGAAAAGGAGACATTCATTTATGGAAAAGGAAAAAGACAAAGACGATAAATTAAAGGCCTTGGAAGCGGCCCTTGGGCAGATTGAAAAGCAGTTTGGCAAAGGTGCGGTGATGAAGCTTGGGGATCCCTCCGCGCAGATGAATGTAGAGACGATTCCCACAGGTTCCCTGAGCCTTGACATTGCCCTGGGGCTGGGCGGGATCCCCAAGGGCAGAATTGTTGAAATATATGGGCCGGAGTCCAGCGGTAAGACTACAGTGACTTTACATATGATTGCGGAAGTGCAAAAGAGAGGCGGCATTGCAGGCTTTATAGATGCAGAACATGCCCTTGACCCTGTCTATGCCAAGAACATTGGCGTAGATGTGGATAATCTTTATATTTCCCAGCCGGACAATGGGGAGCAGGCCCTGGAAATTACAGAAACTATGGTCCGTTCCGGCGCTATTGATATCGTGGTGGTGGACTCGGTTGCGGCACTGGTCCCCAAGGCAGAGATTGACGGTGATATGGGAGATTCCCATGTGGGGCTGCAGGCGAGGCTGATGTCCCAGGCTTTGCGGAAGCTGACGGCAGTAATCAGCAAATCCAACTGTACAGTAATATTTATCAACCAGCTCCGTGAGAAAGTGGGGGTAATGTTCGGCAGCCCTGAAACTACCACAGGGGGGCGTGCCCTGAAATTCTATTCTTCTGTCCGGCTGGATGTAAGAAGAATTGAGTCCCTGAAACAAAGTGGGGAAACGATCGGCAACAGGACCAGGGTCAAGGTGGTTAAGAACAAAATTGCGCCGCCCTTTAAAGAAGCGGAGTTTGACATTATTTTCGGTGAAGGCATTTCAGCGGTAGGGGATGTGCTGGATTTAGCTGCCAGCGTAAATATCGTAAATAAGAGCGGTGCCTGGTATGCTTATGGGAGTTCCAAGATTGGCCAGGGGCGTGAAAATACCAAGCAGTACTTAAAGGATAACCCGGAAATTTTAAAGGAGATAGACCATAAGGTCCGGGTCCATTTCGGCCTGGAGGAGGGCGAAGGGGCACCTGATGCCGCTGATGGCAAGGAAGCACCGGAAAAAGCAGCCAGGGAAAAGGATGGAAAAGAAAAGGAACCCAAGGCGGAAAAGAAAAGTAAATAAGACAATGGCAGTCATTGCGGCAAAGGATGCCGCCGGAGGGCAAAAAACAGATGACAGTAACAGAACTGACAGAATTGGCCAGGTCCAGGATAATGATAAAAACACAGGAGGGGCCGGCCTTTGTACTGTATAAGGGAGAACTGCGGGTTTATGGGATAGAGCAAGGGCAGGAGCTTGGGCAGGAAGCTTACCGTGAAATCATGGAAGAGCTTCTGCCCAAAAGGGCAAAAAAAAGAGCGCTGAATCTATTGAAGAACCGTTCCTATACTTCTGCCCAATTAAAGGGAAAGCTTGAAACGGGAGGCTATCCGGAGCAGATTGCCCAAGAAGCGGTAGACTATGCGGCCTCCTTTGGATATGTGGATGATTGCCGCTATGCGGCGGATTTTATTGAATACAATAAAGAAACCAAAAGCCAGATGCGGATTTTCATGGATTTACAGAGAAAGGGCATTCCAGAGCATGTAATCCGGGAAAGCTGGGATAAAATTGTGGGTGATGGCAGGCAGGAGCTGGAAAAAGAACAAATTGTGCGATGGATAAATAAAAAACATTTTTCTCCGGAAACCGCTACTTTACAGGAAAAACAGAAGATCATGTCATTTTTATATAGAAAAGGGTTTTCAATTGATAACATAAGAAGTGCACTTTCACTTGACATAAACTCCTTTTGCGTTTAAAATTTAAGTATTGTAAATTGCTTTTAGAATGTTTATATTACAATAAATTGACATCCCGTTGTGTCAAGGTTTGTACATACATTCTATATAGATCAGTACAATGAAAATTTAATAAGGAGGTGCTCCTGTAAATGCCGCAAGTTTTGATAGCAATCTTCGTCACTCTGATTGTGTCGGCTCCTGTTGCGTGGATTTTGGCTACCAATTATTACAAAAAAGTATCGGAAGCTAAAATAGGCAACGCAGAGGAAAAGGCGCGTGAGATTATTGATGAAGCCCTGAAAACTGCCGAGACGAAAAAGCGCGAGTCCTTGCTGGAAGTAAAGGAAGAGTCCATCCGTACCAAAAACGAGCTGGACAAGGAAATCAAGGAACGTCGTGCAGAAGCGCAGCGCTATGAGCGCAGGGTTCAGCAGAAGGAAGAGAACATCGATAAGAAGTCAGATGCGATTGAGAAGAAGGAAGCAAACCTGGCTGCCAGGGAAGATGAACTGGCAAAGCTCCGGGTTGAGGTTTCCAAGCTGAATGAACAAAGATTGCAGGAACTGGAACGAATCTCTGGTTTAACCTCCGAACAGGCAAAAGAGTATTTATTAAAAATTGTTGAAGATGAAGTGAAACATGAAACGGCTGTGATGATCAAGGAAATGGAGAGTCGCGCCAAAGAAGAAGCGGACAAGAAGGCAAAGGAATATGTGGTTACTGCAATACAGAAATGTGCTGCTGACCATGTGGCTGAGACTACGATTTCAGTTGTCCAGCTTCCCAACGACGAAATGAAGGGAAGGATTATTGGCAGGGAAGGACGTAACATCAGGACCCTGGAAACGCTTACAGGTGTTGACCTGATTATTGATGATACGCCGGAAGCTGTTATTTTATCCGGATTTGACCCCATTCGCAGGGAAGTGGCAAGGATTGCGCTTGAAAAGCTGATTGTGGACGGGCGTATTCACCCGGCCAGGATTGAAGAAATGGTTGAGAAAGCGCAAAAAGAAGTCGAGATCATGATTAAAGAGGAAGGTGAGGCAGCAACTCTGGAGGTAGGGGTGCATGGCATACACCCTGAACTTGTGAGATTATTGGGTAAGATGAAGTTCAGAACCAGCTACGGGCAGAATGCGTTAAAGCATTCTATCGAAGTTGCCCAGCTTTCAGGGCTTCTGGCTTCAGAACTTGGCCTTGACGTAAGGATGGCCAAGAGAGCGGGGCTTCTGCATGATATCGGAAAAGCGGTGGATCATGAGATGGAAGGGTCACATATACAATTGGGCGTTGAACTGTGCAGAAAGTACAAGGAATCACCAATTGTGATCAACGCGGTGGAATCCCACCACGGTGATGTGGAGCCTCAGACATTGATTGCATGTATTGTACAGGCTTCTGATACAATATCCGCTGCAAGGCCGGGGGCAAGAAGGGAAACGCTTGAAACCTATACAAGCAGATTAAAACAGTTAGAGGATATCACAAACAATTTTAAAGGTGTAGATAAGTCTTTTGCAATTCAGGCAGGTAGAGAGATTCGTGTAATGGTAGTTCCGGATCAGATTACTGATTCCGACATGGTACTTTTAGCAAGAGATATTTCCAGGCAGATCGAAGCTGAACTGGAATATCCCGGACAGATAAAAGTGAATGTAATCAGAGAATCCAGAGTAATTGATTACGCAAAATAACATGAAGAATAAGGAAAGTGTTGGGAAGGTAAGATCCCAGCACTTTCCTTATTTATTTGGGTTTACTATAATATACTGATTTATATTGTATAATATGGTTTGGCTGGTTTTAAATTGGTGTTAAGAAATAATTGGTGCAGATCGGGCAAGGCTATTGTTTTCTGTTTCTATACTCTAATATCTTATGGCCAGAGAGCAATATATGGCGAAAGACAGGAAAAAATCTATTGGAAGAAAGAATTTTCGGATAGGAAGGATTAATTGCGTCTCCGGGCATAAGGATTGAGAAGGAAAATAATGGGTCCAAAGCCATGTAAGCGAGCAAAAGGCAATAGAGGTAAGGCTACTTAATGGCTTTATATAAAGGCCTGGTTTGGGCTTAGACGAAGCTTTAGGGGTTTATAGTAGTATGTAGCAGAAATATGATATGGCGTCGTAAAAATGGGGAGTAGAAGATGTGTTTTTCTATTCCTTATTTTTATGATGTTAATTTTGGGATATTATCAATTTTAGGTGGTTAGTCAGTTAAACAATAATTTAAACTCCAAGCTGCCCAACAATGTAAAGTTCCTCACGGAAGGGAGCGGCGCAAATACTAAGTATTACGTCCAGTTGGGTGCCGATGCAGCGTCAAAAAAATTATTGGGTAGCAACAATAAAAAATATAGCAGAGTGGTTGCTGAAGTAACTGCTTATAAACTTTATGATTCGGTTGGGATATTAAATGGGTCTGTGACTGTTTATGACAATGAAAACAATGTCATTTGCAGGCAAGCTTTCCCTCCTGGCCGTGAATTTTTGAGTGGTCAAGAAGGGGAATATCATGGCACATGTACCCTTTCGTTTCCTGATTAATAGCACATTATGAAACTAACCACCTTCAGCAGGATGTATATATTTTTCATAATTTAACTTGTTGTGCTAATTCTTTGTAGGAATACCCAAAGCGTCCGAAAGCGCAAAGATACCCTATGCCTGAAAAGCAGCTGCTTTGATGCCTTAAGAATCAGAAGACAAGCCGCTTTATCTGAGCAAGCTCGCAGTCCTCGCCAAAGATGCTGTTTAATACCATGCACAAGTTATATGCAAGGATTTTGTTCGCAAGACGTGTGCACAACCCCTGGAAGCTTTTGGCAAGCACACGTTCCGCATTCAGCTGTTCGGTCAGCTGAGAGAATACAGTCTCCACGCGTCTGCGCAGCCTGAATATCAGCTGCCGTACAGGCCTGGGCCAGTCCGTCCTGCTGTTGGAGCGC
>CAJTVD010000025.1:29826-46912 GCA_910579495.1 uncultured Lachnospiraceae bacterium | reverse complement strand
TTATAAAACATATATAGTTCCTAAAAAAATTTATGATTTGGCGATATCTTATATAGAAGAAAAAAATTATGAAGAAGCATTAAGTGTTTTAATAAAACTGGATAGAACAAAAGATGTGCTTGAATTAATAAATTTATGTAAAAATTCTTTGAAATATGAAGAAGCCCTTAATTTTGCTGAAAGCAAAAAATATAGAGAAGCGATAGAAATTTTAGCGGAGTTGGGGGATTTTAAAGATAGCATTAGTATTCTCGCAAACTATTGTCTTGAAGCAGATTATTTGGATGCAGAAGATTATGTTGAGCGTGGAGATTATAAGAATGCAATACTTTTATTTGAGGGGCTTGAAGATTATAAGGATGCAAAAAAAAGAAGCTTGGAATTAAGTTATCAATTCGGAATACATGAATTTGAAAATGAAAATTATGTAAATGCAAAATACTATTTGGAAAAAGTATCCGATAATCAGGATGTTGCTGGTATATTGAGTGAATGCGAACAACAATTGTATTTAATAAATTTGTATTCAACAGCACAAAATTTAATAGTAGAAGGTAATTTATACGATGCACTTAGTTATTTAAATCAACTACCTTCTGATTTTAAGGATGCTACAGAAAAAATTGCTTTATGTAATAAATATAAAAATGTTGTTGGAGAATGGAAGTGTGTGGGATATGATGCATTAGATTATAGATGGATTACAGATGAGCGTGCATGTAAAGAGCGTGATTTTATAGTGAAAGTAGATAATGACGGTAATTTGTTCCTTGCTAATTACGAATTTGATTACAAAAATCTTGAATATACTGGAACAACTTTAAAATGGGAATCTGTTTTTATGCCGCACACACTAAACATATCTACAGGAATTTTGACATATACTTTTGATTTAGGTGGTAAAGATTGGACATTTAAGATGTCATATGTTCATAGTAAATAATAATTTAACAAGAGGATTACGGCAAAACACCGTAGTCCTTTTTTAATGTCCATTTATCTATAGAAGAAACGCTTTCCGTCCATTAGGACGGAAACCGATTTATATAGAACGAAAGGAGTTCAACAATGCAAGTATTAAACCGATTAAAAATGCAGTTATCCAATCAAAAATACTTTACAGACGAGCAATATATCCAATTTCTCACGGAGAATAACTTATCTGCTGCAGATGAATATAATAAACCCACAATGCAGAAACAATTATTGTTCACTGCCATAGATGTACCTGAAGCTGTTACCAATCTTTTTTATTGAATAAAAATCATAGGTTTGTTATGATAACAACATATGGAATTCTTAACTTGAACTTAAAAGAGGTGGAAAATGGACAATAAATATTTGATGTATGGCGGTGATTATAATCCTGAACAATGGCTCCATATGCCGCAGATTTTAGAAACAGATATAAAACGTTTTAAAGAGGCAAAAATTAATACAGTAACAATTGGTATTTTTTCATGGTCTGTATTAGAACCAAGAGAAGGGGAATACCATTTTGAATGGATGGAAGAAATCATAAATAAATTATACCAAAATGGGATTTCTGTTATTTTGGCAACGCCATCAGGAGCCCGTCCCCATTGGCTTGCAGATAAATATCCAGAGGTACTTAGAGTAAATGAACTAAGGCAGAAGTATTTATTTGGGATAAGGCATAATCATTGTATGACATCTCCTATATACCGTAAAAAAGTGCGCCAGATAGATACAGAGCTTGTAAAGCGTTTTGGGAATCATCCTGCGGTTAAAATGTGGCATATTTCTAATGAATTCAGTGGGGAATGCCATTGTGAGCTTTGCCAGGATGCATTCCGTATGTGGTTAAAAAAGAAATACCAGACCATCGGCGCCTTAAACGACAGTTGGTGTACTACTTTTTGGAGCCATACATATGACAGCTTTGAACAGGTAGAAAGTCCTTCTCCCTTAGGGGAAAGCTGTATTATGGGATTAACATTGGACTGGAAGAGATTTGTTTCCTGGCAGACCATTGATTTCATGGAAGAAGAAATCCGTACAATCAGAGAAACAGGTGGGATGCAGCCAACCACTACAAATTTAATGTACCATTATGGAGGCATTGATTATTATCGGCTGGCGGAAAAGATAGATGTAGCGTCATGGGATAATTATCCCGCATGGCATAAAGGAAATGAAATAGAGACTGCTTTGGATACAGCTTTCTGGCATGATGTGATCCGGGGATTAAAAAGAAAACCATTCCTTTTGATGGAATCTTCTCCGGGAGCCACAAACTGGCAGCCAATAAGTAAACTGAAAAAGCCTGGGATGGTGGCGGCAGCTTCCCTGCAGAGTATTGCCCATGGGGCTGATGGTGCCATGTATTTTCAGATGCGTAAAAGCAGGGGGGCGGAAGAAAAGTTCCATGGTGCAGTATTAGACCATTATGATGGGAATGATACCAGGACTTTCCGGGATGTGTGTGAAACAGGAAAAATATTAGAAAAACTGGGAGAAACTGCCGGATTATATACTACAGCAAAGGTGGCAGTGATATATGACTGGGAAAACCGGTGGGCGTTGGAGGGATCCAGAGGCCCCAGAAACGAAGGGCTGCATTATGAAGAAAGTGTAGAGAAATCTTATCGGGCATTGCGCAGATTGGGGTTAAATGTCGATGTGATAGACCAGAAGTGTTTTCTCCAGGGCTATCAGATGATTGCCGCACCCATGCAGTATTTATTCCATGAGAATTTTCCTGGGGAAATCAGAAGATATATAGAAAATGGCGGTATTTTTGTAATGACATACTGGTCAGGTGTTGTGGATGAAAATGACAGGTGCTTTTTGGGAGGCACGCCTTATGAATTGATGGACGTATTCGGGCTACGCAGCGAAGAGATTGACGGCCTTTATGATTGGGAGGAAAATTCCATATGCCAGACAGAGGAGAAAATGGCAGGCATGAAGGAGGAATATGTATGTAAATATTTGTGCCAGCTAGTCAAACCAACTACAGCTAGGACGTTGATGGTTTATGGAAAAGATTTTTACGCCGGAAGCCCGGTACTTTTGGAAAATAATTATGGCAGGGGCAAGGCTTATTATGTGGGCGCGGACGCTGAACAGTGGTTTTATAATGATTTTTACCGGAAATTGTCTAAGGAAGCAGGGATAGAAGGTATATGGCATGATGAAATTCCGGAAGGTGTGGAAATTACCAGCAGAAGCGACGGGAAGGCAGACTATATTTTTCTCCAGAATTTCAGTCCGGTACCTGTACAGCTTTGCCTGCCCCAGGGTACAGTTTTAATTGGGAATAAGGAAGGGAAAATGGGATCCCTGGAAAGTATCGTAATTAAGGTGGAAAAAGGCGGTAAGGAGGCTATGTAACCCCCATATTAGCTGGATGGGGCATTGGCCCATTCATTTGGCTGTTTGCGGTATTCTGAAGGTGAAAATCCTGTATATTTTTTGAAAATCCTGCTGAAATACAGAGAATTTTCATAACCGGAGAGATTGCTGATTTCCTGAATGTTGTAGTCGCTGTTTTTCAGCAATTCTTTTGCTTTGTTAATCCGGATAGAAGTAATATATTGCATGGGCGTCATATTCATATAGCGTTTAAAACTGCGGATAAACCAGCATATACTCATATGCTGGTTTTTTGCATATTCTTCAATAGAGATGTTTTGTGAAAATGTTTCGTTAAAATAATGGACGGCGGCTTCCATCTCTTTTTGGTGGGGGCATTTGCAAGTGATGGAATTTATTTGGCTTCTGTGTACTTCAGTTAATAGCTGGCGGAGATAAAGGCCTACCAGCTCTTCAAAGCAGGGGCGTTTTAACTGCAGTTCCAAAATAATACGGCGGAAAGCTTCCAGATAATGGGAAGAAGTGCCGCAGTAAAGAAAATGGTTTCCAAGAAAGCCAATTTTATCCAGAATTTCACAGGATTCGAAGCCAGAAAAATGTATCCAGCATACCTCGGGATTGTCTTTTGCATAATAAGAGTAGTGCTGTTTTTCACCTGGACGGTAAAGCGCCATATATCCTGCTGGCAGTTCTGTTTCTTTCCCCTCAGAATGAAAACAGGCTTTCCCTTCAGAAATATATAATAGTTGGTAATCTTTGCGGCCAGAAGGCCTTATGGTGGTTATGGCGTTTTGGTGGACCAGGCGGTAGATGCCGCAGCCGGATATGGTAAGGGGATGGGCGGTGTCTTCAATTTCTGTATCTGCCCCATTCAGGTAGCCGGTGTTGGAATACATGGCATGTCTCCTTCTTACTTTTTAATGATTGTATCATTTTGTATATATTTTGTCCAATAGTGGTTATGTTATTTTCCATGCTGTTTCCCTATAATGGTTAATAACAGTAAATTTTATATCAGCATTTGCCTGTACAGTGCCGGAAACGGCTATTGTCAATAGGATTGTTTAACAGGAGGAAAAAAGATGATTGTCCCAAAGTATTATGAAGACCTCAATGTGTTGCATAAGAATACCATGCCAAACAGGGCTTATTATATTCCTGCCTCATCCAGATTGGAGAACCCAGTGGAGGAGAGGGAAAGTTCTGACCGTTTTACGCTTCTTTCAGGGGAGTGGAAATTCCAATACTTTGACAGCATTTATGATGCCAAAGAAGAGTTTTTTGCAGAGGGATTTGATACCCGGAAATTTGATACGGTAATAGTGCCGGGCGTATGGCAGGGCTATGGGTATGACTGCCATCAGTATACCAACATCCGTTACCCGTTCCCTATGGACCCGCCTTTTGTACCGCATAAGAATCCCTGTGGTGAGTATGTGCACACCTTTATTTACCATAAGGATGATAAAGCGCCCAGGGCGTTCTTAAATTTTGAGGGCGTGGATTCCTGTTTTTATGTATGGGTGAACGGTGCTTTTATCGGTTATAGCCAGGTTTCCCACTCTACCAGTGAATTTGATATTACAGAAAGCCTGCGGGAAGGGGAGAACAGGCTGGCTGTCCTGGTATTGAAATGGTGTGACGGAAGTTATATGGAGGATCAGGACAAATTCCGGATGAGCGGTATTTTCCGGGATGTATATTTATTGAAACGGCCTGAGGAAGGGGTATTTGATTATTTTGTTAAGGCACGCCCTTCAGAGGATTATAAAAATGGTAATGTTGAGATTACCTTTCAGTATTTAAACAAGGAAATACCCGTAGAAGTAAAATTATTTGACCATCAGGGAACAATGGTTGCCAGCGCCAGGGCAGAAGGGAATAAAGTATTGCTGGAGGTAAAGGATGCCAGGCTTTGGAATGCGGAATGCCCTTATTTGTATACATTAGTGTTGGAAACAGAAAGTGAAGTAATTACAGACCAAGTAGGTATCCGTGAGATTCATATTGAGGGCAATATTGTTTATATCAATGGAGTTAAGGTAAAATTCCATGGTACTAACCGCCATGACAGTGACCCGGTTACCGGGTTTACCATCAGCTTACAGCAGATTATGAAAGATTTGAAGCTTATGAAGGAGCATAACATAAACGCTATCCGTACCAGCCATTATCCAAATGAGCCGCGTTTTTATCAGTTATATGACAGGATTGGTTTTTATGTGGTTGATGAGACGGATAATGAGAGCCATGGCACTACAAGCGTTTTTGCATCCAAGGACGAGAATGTCCTCCAGTGGAAAAAACGCTGGGGAGAAGTAATTGCGAATAATCCGGATTTCACTGAGGCCACAGTGGACAGAACCATGCGCTGTGTGGAACGGGATAAAAACCGTCCAAGTGTGGTCATCTGGTCAATGGGAAATGAGTGTGCCTATGGCTGTACTTTTGAGGCAGCGCTTAAATGGACGAAAGAATTTGATGATACCCGCCTGACCCACTATGAAGGCGCACTTTATGTAGAGGATAGGCATAAATACGATTTCAGCAATCTGGATACCTTCAGCCGTATGTATCCTTCTTTGGAGGAAATTCACAATTACTTTAAAGAGGACGGAAGAAAACCTTTTATCATGTGTGAATACTGCCATGCAATGGGTAATGGCCCTGGCGACCTGGAGGATTATTTCCAGGTGATCCATCAATATGAGGGTGCCTGCGGCGGCTTTGTCTGGGAATGGTGTGACCATGCCATTGATATGGGGAGATCGGTTTCAGGGAAAAAGGTGTATGCTTATGGGGGAGACCATGATGAGTTCCCTCATGACGGTAATTTCTGTATGGATGGCCTGGTGTACCCGGACAGACGTCCCCATACAGGATTGAAGGAATTTAAAAATGTACACCGCCCTGCCCGGGTTGTAAAGTTTGACCAGGAAAAGAAAGAACTGGTGATCCATAACTTTATGGATTTTGTAAATCTGAAAGATTACCTGACGGCAGAATATGAGGTAATATGTGATGGTGCCGTAGTGGGAAGCGGAAAGATTGAAGACAGAGAACTTCTGGATATCCCGGCCCATGAAGAGAAAGCAGTCCCGGTTTCTTTTGATATCCCTGAAAAAGGGAAATGTTTCCTTAAGGTATCATATTATCAAAAGGCGGAAACAGAGTTGCTCCCGGCAGGCTTTCCTCTTGGGTTCGAAGAAGTAGTAGTGGAAACAGGTGAAAATAAAAATCAGAGGGTGAAAGAGCTGTTAACCGACAGGGGAATAACAGCAGAATTTGAAATTGTGGAAGATGACAGTTTACTGGTGGTTTCCGGGCCGGAATTCTGCTATAAATATGATAAACTGACAGGCGTGTTTGCAGAAATGGTTTACCATAACCAGACTCTTTTAGAGCGCCCCATGGAATATAATATCTGGCGTGCACCTACAGATAACGACCGTAATATCATGGAAGTCTGGAAAGAGGCCGGATATGACCGTATTGTAGCAAGGGCTTATGGAACGAATGTAACAGTGGGGAAGGATAAGGCCAGGATTGAGACAACCCTTTCTATTGCCCCTGTTTATTTACAGAAAATTCTGGCTGTCAATGCATGTTGGGATGTTTGGGCTGACGGGGCGGTAGATGTCCGGCTGGATGTGAAGAAGACCCCTGTATTCCCGTTCCTTCCCAGGTTTGGTATCCGTTTATTTTTGCCAAAGTCAATGAACCAGGCAGTTTACTGTGGAATAGGCCCTGTGGAAAGTTATATAGACAAAAAGTGGGCAGGGTATCACGGAGTATTTAAGGCTGATGTGAAGGAAATGCATGAGGATTATATAAAGCCTCAGGAAAATGGCAGCCATTACGATTGTGATTATGTGGCTGTGAGCGGCGGAAAAACTTCCATAGCCGTTGCTGGGGAAGAAACGTTCTCCTTTAACGCATCTGTCTATACACAGGAGGAGCTTACCAGGAAAGGGCACAACTATCAGTTGGAGGAGTCTCCTTATACGGTATTGTGCTTGGATTACAGGCAAAGCGGGATTGGATCTAACAGCTGCGGGCCGGAACTGCAGGAGAAGTACCGGTTAAATGAAGAGGCATTCAGTTTTGGCATAAGGCTGAAGCCGGATTACCAATAATTTTCCAGAAAAGGAATCTGGCTCCAGGTATCAGCTCCCCGGCACTTAATTGGATAAGTGCTGAGGAGCATGCCTGCCCATAGAAAAATTTTCATTGACTTCCAGATATTTCTATGGTAATATTTTTTTTGTCGCAAGTATTTTTGGTATTATAGTGCTTGTTTTTGGAGATACTTCCAATAAAATGGGCCACTAGCTCAGGTGGTAGAGCACTTGACTTTTAATCAAGTTGTCCCGGGTTCGAGTCCCGGGTGGCTCATGAAGGAAAAGACCGGAAACCCCAATAAAATCAAGGGTTTCCGGCTTTCTTTTTAAAAGCTGTACAGTGGCAGATAAGGCAAAATTATTAGTAGCAAACGAGTAGCATCAGTGCCCAAAAGTAGCTAAAAAGTGGTCAGAGATTTATAGCATTATTCAACTTTTCCTGTACCTTTTCTTTCTCTTCATCCAGATGCGCGTAACCCCTCATTATCATGGTTACATCACTGTGCCCCATCAGCTCCACGGCTTTTTTCTGGCTGATCCCGGAATAGTATAGCATGGTACAGTAATTATGCCGGAAAATATGGGGTGTCAGGCCAGTAATATGAAGGTTCCCGATGAGCAATTCCTTTTCAGTACATACAGCTTCATTCATTTTCCTTATTATCCGTTCCCACATGCGCACCAGCATGGATTGTGTAAGCAGATTGCCGCCTTTATCCGCAAACAGGTAAAATGTTTCACACTGCTTCAAATAATCCCTTAAAATCGATTTTACGGCGTTTGGGATGGGCAGGTTCCGCACCCCGGATTTTGATTTCGTATCTTTTAGGACTGGATCGTTTTTATTAAAGGCAACGGATTTATTTACTATGAGGATATTGTTCTTCAGGTCAATATCCGATTTTGACAACGCCAGGGCTTCGCCGCGCCTGAGCCCAAAATAAAACAATATGTATACGAACATTTTTTCCTTATCAGAAAAGTCAGCTTTTTTTATGGCTTCTTTCTCTTCATCTGTAAGCTGGCGTTTTTCTTTTGGCTCATTCTTCGGCATGGTCAGTTTTTTGCAGACATTTTCATTAATAAGCTTATCTTCGATGGCGGATTCAAGTATCTGTGTAAGCGTCATGCGGATGATCTGGCAGGTGCGCGGATGTTCCCAGCGGTCATTGATCATTTTCTGTACATCTGATTTTTTTACTTTACTGATGGGTATATGCCCTATGCTGAGGATAATATGCTTATTTACAGCATTTTCATACATGGCTTTTGTATTGATCCCCGATTTGGCTTTATTCAATGAAAGCCAGTCCTTGGCATAGTCCTTAAGTAGCATACTGCTTTCCTTGAGGATTTTTCCGGATTGTGCATCTACCTGTGTCTGGATTACTTTCCTTTTTAACTCTGCTTCGGTCTTGGCAGACAGGAAAACTTTAATTACCTTTCCGTTTGCATCATGCCCTAAAGTCACAGACGTTGCATATCGGCCATCTTTCCGTTTTTTGTATTTCCCCATAATATCATCCTCCTTAAAAAAGTGTATAAAAATAACAGCCAGCGCATTTAACGCTTGCGGGCTGTTCCCGAAGATGATACAATATTTTTGTTGTAGAGGTATCATCTTCGGATGTATCTAAAAGCCGTTCGGTGTTGGTAGCACCGGGCGGTTTTTTCTGTGTTTTTGCCCCTTATAATATATTGGTGCCAACATGCAGATTAGTGTTGATTTTGCGGAGCAAATTGCATATAATATACTTACAGAACAGCCGACACGATAGATGAAGCCTATCCGTTTCCGGCGAAAATAAGGGTAAAAAATAGCGCCTTACTTTGTCAGAGCAGAGGCGCTATTTTTTATGTATTTTTATGGCTAAAGCAATAATACCAGTGAGCATGATAACAAATGAGATTAAATCATTCCATGTCACATACATAAGCACCACCTCCTTCCCAGAACCGGAAAAAGATGGCATGACCGCCCTGTCGGCTGCCGTGTAAGCATATTAAATTGTCATGGTACATAAAGAATTATTTTAAGCAATGTCCACATTTTGTATATCCTTGGGTTTCTAGTTCATTAATGCTTAAATCTGATGTGGAATAATTTTCAGGAGCTATTTTAGGAACATCGCGGCAGTAAGAAATGTGAATCTTTAGGGTGGATGTATTTAATACATAGCTGGCAGTAGTTTGTTGCTGTTCAGGATTATTATAGGTATTAAAGTTATTTTCATTTGTCCCTTGACTGCCTGTAGCCTGAACTGGATCACTTGCTATATAGTTATTGGTTGAATTACCCTGTCCAACTGGCACAGTGTATAATACGGAGCCACTACCTGTATTATCGCTAGTTGTAATGTTGGCAACGGCATAATTGGCTTCTTCCAGTGTAAAGCGTTCTCCATACTCCGATACAAGCTGGTCACGTATTGCATCAGGTGACATATTCATGGTGGTTTGGTAATCTTTTGCCTTTTGGAGCGCATTATAATTCCAGTCTGCAGAAATATTTTCGATAGCGTATTGTGCTTCAGAAGGAGTAAATTTTTCGCCGTAATCAGATATTAGCTGGTCATAAATGGCTGTTTTGGACATGTACATTGTATCGCTGTAGCTCTTTGCCTTCTGCAGGGCATTGAAACTCCAGTCAGCACTCATGTTGTCTATGGCGTACTGGGCGGCATCAGGAGAAAGCCTTTCTCCATAGTCTGATGTAAGCTGGTCATAGATAGCGGCTTTGGACATATACATTATATTGCCGTAGTCGTTAGCTTTGCTTAAGGCAGACTGGTATTCGGCAGAGAGGCCAGTATCATTTGTATCTGGCAGTGGTGGGGTGGCAGGCTGTGCTGCAGCTTCTTGGTGATCATCTGATGCGTTAGCAATTACAGGATCAGAGACTGGATAGTCATCCTGATATGCGCTTACAGGAACAGCATTTTCGCCAGCGGCATTGTCTGCCTGGATAGCAGGAGCATTCTGGTAAGAAATATTTTTGTTTTTCTGATTTGGATAGATAAATACTATGTGGCATACCAGTGTAGCAGAACATAAACTTATTACAGAAAAGAACAACGAAAACAGATTTAGTATTTTTTTCATAAGTAAAATCCCCCTTTTACTATAAGTACTTATAGCTATTTAACATCGCTCTGAAAAGCAATGGCTTTTCCTAAAATATGAAAATCTTTAAGTTCTTCATTTGTAAAGATCAAATCCTCAAAAGCCGGATTTTCCGCTTTTAGGATTACCATGCTTTTTTCAGCATAATAGAAAAATCTTTTTAATGTAGCTTCGCTATCATTATTTACAACAACTGCTGCGATTTCCCCATTTTCCACCATATCCTGTTTTTTTATAAAAACAATATCACCATTCAGTATTCTGGCATTGATCATGCTGTCACCTTTAGCGTTTAAGCAGAAGTCGGCTTTTATATCAGTTCCTGCCATGATATAGCTTTCCCTGTCTTCATTTGTATATAGTGGTTTGCCACACGCTACTTCTCCCAGCATTGGGAAACGTTTTAGTCCTATTTGATATACATTATCTAAGGATATGATTTTTTTTTCTTCCTCCCAACCCATAAGATAGGCAGGTGTAGTATCAAGGGCTTCTGATACTTTTAATATTTTGTCCCGTTTCATATTGGCAATCATTCCGTTTCCCATTTACGGACAGTGCTTTTGCCAATGCCTGCCATGTTCCCCAATGCTTCCAGTGTTAAGCCTTTCTGAATCCTTAAACTATATATCTTTTGCCCCATGTCCATTAAAATCACCTCGCTTGTGAAATTGATTATACACTAAATGTGTCTTTTATGCAACTTGAAATATAAGAGAATAATAAAAAGTGTCAAAAAAGACAAAAAGTGTATTGACAAACGGAAAGGTGTATGTTAGATTTAAAGTGTCTTAAACGACACTTATGAAAGGAGGTTTAAAAATTGGACAAGTACAAACTGGAATATGAAATGAAGTCAAGAGGTATCACAATCGAAAAAATGTGTGCGGATATCCATATGAGCCGTTCTGCTTTTTACCGAAAATGCAAAGGAATTACCCAGTTTACGCAGGGAGAAATTCAGAGCATAGTTGATTATATCGGTCTTGATTCTCCTATGGGAATTTTTTTTGGTGAAAAAGTGTCAAAAAAGACACTTTCGGCAGTATAGGAGGGCGTATGAAGAAACCAACATCTTCAAGCACTTATGAGGGGGAAATCAGAATAATACCAGAAAAAGTATAAAAGCGTTAAATGTTTCATTAGAAGAATTTGCAGACAAGATTCCAATATAGAGGGGAGGTGAGAGAAGATGGATGAGATGGAAAAAGATTTAAAAGAACATATGGAGCGCAAGAATCAGCTGGCAAGTGATATCATTGGCTTTCTTAAGATAAAGGAACCAGGGATAACTTTTGAAAGGGCGGAAAAAATCCTCTCAGGTACTATCGAAGTGTTGCAAAAAGTATCCAAGAGGAGGGAGATTTAGCAAAGCGGACTTATGTCAAGGTCTTTATCTTCATCTTGAAGGTAAAGCATCGCAAAATGATAAGACTTAAGGAATTCCTGGATTTCTTCGTTGGTTGAATCCGAGTCATAGGTATCATAAGACTGCATTTTGATAAGTTTGGCATGGGCATATGCAATTGCCAGATCATGAAACTGTTTATCGCTTATGGCATTTCTCCTTTCTTAAGTACTCGGCATTGGTAGATACCTGTACATCAATTATAGAAGAAAAGGAAGATTTGGGCAATGGGAATTTGCATCCACGGATGTCAGCATAGAAGGGAAGTGGTAAATATGACAGTTAATAAAATTTTAGAAATGGGCTTGGTCAATGACAGTACAGAAATATTCATCCGTGATGAAGAATCCGGGGTGCTTGCACATGGCAACTGGTACCAGGATGACATACTGGTGTATGGAGGCTGTGAAGTTAAAAGCTTCACATGGCAGGATGACAACAAATTTTATATTGATGTAAAGATGGCAGGATAAGGGTCTGTACAGAGAAAAACAAAACCAAATAAACAGGAGGCAAAAATGAAAAAGAAATTTATAGCATTGATATTATCCACATCAATGGTACTCCCATTTTGTGGATGTGGGACGGAGGCTTCAAAGGTTTCCTACAACCTGTCACAGCAAGCGGACAATTTCAATGACGTGCGGCAGGTCACTGTGATCAACTGCCTGCAGGGTGACGTGCTTTTCCAGATGACGGGGAAAATGTCCATCACGGCAGACAGTGCGGACAACCAGCTTGAGATCGTAGTAGAGGATGAAAACGGCCAGTACAAAAAACACTTTATCGGGCTTAGTGACAACGTGACTTATGTTGTTGAGGATATCACTGCCGGGGCTGCCAGCAGGTATAGATATGCGCTGAATTTCAATCCAAAGATGTGGATCCCGGCAGAAATAGGGGACATTGATTAAGACAGGAGGATGGGCAATGGCAATAAAAGGGGCAAAGACCATAGCAGAGTATGCGGTCAGGAGATGGCTGGCAGACCAGAATTTTGCCATGGAATATTTTACGTTTTCCATGGATGGGAACAAGGGAATATTGGCGGATGCAAACAATGACACATTAACACTGGTATATGACCCTGTAACTAAGCTGGTTTATGAAGAACGGGGTTAAACTGCAAGGAAAAGGAGGAAAGCGGTATGCAGTATTCCAAAAAAACCATGACCACTGTGGAACTCATGAGGGAATGCAGCTTCTCAAAATGGTATCTCCATCAGATGGCCCATGTGGAGGGGCAGACTTATGCCACGAAGCTTCCGGGCGGCAGGAAAATATTCTGGGATACGGAAAAATTTGAGAGGGCAAGGCAGAAAATGGCGGTCAGATAGGAAGGAGGTGGATATAATGCAGAAACGCATGTTTATGACAATAGTGAAGCTGGACGGGAAGCGCAGGACGGTGAAAGCAGCCGGCACAGCCGTACTGCCGGACAAAAGGAAAGGGCCTGCAGCGGCAGGCCCGAACCAAAATAAATAATGGTTTCTGTGCTTATTATAGCACAGGGGAAGGAGAAAGGCAATGGAAAGCATAAAGATCAACAAGCTTGAGATAGAGAACGTAAAGAGGGTAAAGGCGGTAAAGATAGAGCCCACAGCAAACGGGCTGACCATCATTGGGGGCAACAACAACCAGGGGAAGACTTCCGTGCTGGATGCCATCGCATGGGCACTTGGTGGCAACAGCTTCCGCCCCTCCAAGGCACAGAACAGCGGTTCCGCCATCCCCCCACATTTACATATCGTGCTTAACAATGGCTTAGTAGTGGAGCGGAAAGGGAAGAACAGCGACCTGAAGGTGACTGACCCGGAAGGGAATAAGGGAGGGCAGCAGCTTCTTAATGAGTTTGTAGAACAGCTGGCCCTGGACCTTCCTAAATTTATGGAAGCCAGTAACAAAGAGAAGGCGGACACCCTCCTGAAAATCATTGGGATAGGGGATAAACTGGCAAAGCTTGATAAAGAAGAAAAGGAACTTTACAATAGGCGGCTTACTATTGGCCAGATTGCTGACCAGAAAGAAAAATTTGCAAAAGAGCAGCCTTATTATGCGGATGCGCCAAAGGAAATTGTTTCTGCCTCAGATTTAATTAAGCAGCAGCAGGACATTCTTGCAAAGAATGGTGAGAACCAGCGGAAAAGGAATAAGGCGGAACAATACCGGAATACTGTTGCATTTCTGGCCAAGGAAAGGGATGCTATCCGGGAACAATTGTCAAAGAAGGAAAAAGAACTGGAAGAAGCACAATTATCCCTCAATGTTGCGGTCATGGATTCCGCCGACCTCCATGACCAGTCTACGGCAGAACTGGAAAAAAGCATTACCAGCATTGAGGACACTAACCGCAAAGTGCGGGCGAACCTGGACAAGGATAAGGCGGAAGAGGATGCCAAGGAATACCGTGGCCAGTACCGGGAGCTGACAGAAAAGATCGAAGGCGTCAGGAAAGATAGGACGGGCCTCCTTGCCAGCGCAAGCCTCCCGCTGGACGGGCTGTCAGTGGAAGACGGTGAACTGGTCTACCAGGGGCAGAAATGGGACAATATGTCCGGCTCTGACAGGCTGAAGGTGGCAACGGCGATCGTCAGGAAGCTGAACCCCAGGTGCGGGTTCGTGCTCCTTGACAAGCTGGAGCAGATGGACATCGGCACCTTGAATGAATTTGGCTCCTGGCTGGAGCAGGAAGGGCTGCAGGCTATTGCCACAAGGGTATCCACAGGGGATGAATGCAGCATCATCATCTCCGACGGGTATGTGGCAGGGATGGAAAAAGCGGAAGAAAAGCAGAAGGGATGGAAGGCGGGTGAATTTTAATGGAGATCATCAGGGGAAAGCTGCCGTGCGCAAAGAAGGTGCTCATTTACGGGCCGGAGGGAATAGGGAAGTCCACTTTTGCCGCCCATTTCCCAGCCCCTCTCTTTATTGACACTGAGGGGAGCACAAAGGAAATGGACGTGGCAAGGACGCCAGCGCCTTCATCCTGGACAATGCTGCTTGAGCAGGTAGCTTACGTAAAGCAGCATCCGGATATTTGCAGGACGCTTGTGGTTGATACCTTGGACTGGGCGGAGCAGATGTGTGTGGCACATATCTGTGCCCTCCATAATAAAACGGGCATAGAAGATTTTGGATATGGCAACGGCTATGTTTATTCCAAGGAAGAGTTCGGCCGGCTTTTAAACCGGCTGGAAGAGGTTGTGCAGGGCGGGGTTCATGTAGTATTGACAGCCCATGCCCAGATGAGGAAATTTGAACAGCCGGATGAAATGGGGGCTTATGACCGGTGGGAATTAAAGCTGGGGAAAAAGACCACATCCCAGACCTCGCCGCTAGTAAAGGAATGGGCGGACATGGTATTGTTTGCAAATTATAAAACATTTTCAGTAGCTGTGGATGACAAGGGGAAGAAACACAAGGCACAAGGCGGCGCCCGCGTCATGTATACAGCCCACCATCCCTGCTGGGATGCAAAGAACCGGTATGGCCTTCCAAAAGAAATGGCTTTTGATTATGCAGGGATAGCCCATATCATAGAAGAATTTCGGGCTAAGCAGGAGATTCCGGCAGGCAGGGAACCTGCAGGCCAGAATCAGGCATCATATGCAGATAAGCTTATGGACATACCGGAAGGGCCGGGGGATAACATCCAGCAGCAAAATACACTGGCAACAGGCGCGGCCTCTGGAAAAGAAGAAATGTTCATTGACAGTGACCCTGCAAACATCCCCCAGGCATTAAAGGACCTTATGCGGGAAAACAATGTGACAGAATGGGACGTGCAGAACGTGGTGGCGGCAAGGGGATATTACCCAGGCGACACCCCGGTTGAGAAATATGATGCCGGGTTCATCCAGGGGGTGCTTATCGGGGCATGGCCGAAGGTATATGGGATGATCCGGGAGATGAAAGAAAAACAGGAGATACCATTCAATTAAGGAGGATGCCAGCAAATGGAAGAAAGAGAATTAGGGTGGGAAGACACAATCACAAAAGACGCAAGTGATTTTATATTGCTCCCTGAAGGGGACTATAACTTTATAGTGGAAAGCTTTGAGCGCGGGAGGCATAACGGGAGTGAAAAGCTCCCGCCATGCAACAAGGCAATCCTTATGCTTCGGATTGATGCACCGGAAGGGACAGCTAAGATCATACACAACCTGTTCCTGCATTCCAAAACAGAAGGGATGCTTTCGGCATTCTTTACCTGTATCGGGCAAAAGAAAAAGGGGGAGCCACTTAAGATGAACTGGGGGCTGGTCCCCAGCTCTTCCGGCAGGTGCAGGGTAGGCGTCCACGCTTATAAAAATAAGGACGGGGAAGACAGGAAAAACAATGAGATCAAAAAGTTCTACCCAAAAGAGGAAGGGCCCGCATTTAAGGCAGGTGAGTTCTGATGGAATTACGGCCATACCAGGAAGAGGCAAAGCGGAATATTTTCAGTGAATGGGAAAAAGGCACCATGAAAACCCTTCTGGTGCTCCCTACTGGGTGCGGCAAAACAATTGTTTTTGCAAAAGTGGCGGAAGAATGCGTCCGCAGGGGCGACAGGGTGCTGATACTGGCACACAGGGGTGAGCTGCTGGAACAGGCAGCTGACAAGATACATAAATCAACGGGGCTTGTATGCGCCACTGAAAAAGCGGGGGAAAGCTGCCTTGGGAGCTGGTTCCGGGTGGCGGTGGGTTCCGTCCAGTCCCTTATGCGGGAGAAGAGGCTTTCACAGTTCCCGGAAGATTATTTTGGCACCATCATTATTGATGAAGCCCACCACAGCATTTCTGACAGTTACCAGCGCATTCTGCAGCATTTCCAGAAAGCAAAAGTGCTTGGCGTGACTGCCACCCCTGACAGGGGGGACATGCAGAACCTGGGGCAGGTATTTAGCTCCCTGGCATATGAATATACCCTGCCAAAGGCGATTAAATCAGGCTACCTAAGCCCAATCAAAGCATTAACAATCCCCCTTAAAATGGATTTATCAGGGGTAGGGGTACAGGCTGGGGATTTTAAGGCGGGGGATATCGCAACGGCACTGGACCCTTACCTGCAGCAGATCGCAGATGAAATGGCGGGGCACTGTACAGGCAGG
>CAJTVD010000025.1:0-29816 GCA_910579495.1 uncultured Lachnospiraceae bacterium | reverse complement strand
AAACAGTCGTCTTCCTGCCGTTAGTTAAGACAAGCCAGAAATTCAGGGATATTTTAAATGGAAAGGGGTTCTCCGCTGCAGAGGTAAACGGGGAAAGTAAAGACAGGGCGGAAATATTAGCTGCTTTTGAAAATGGCACATACAACGTCTTGTGTAATTCCATGCTGTTGACAGAAGGATGGGACTGCCCGTCAGTGGACTGTATCGCAGTGCTCCGGCCAACGAAGGTAAGGAGCCTGTACAGCCAGATGGTAGGGCGTGGGACAAGGCTTGCGGAAGGGAAAACGGAACTGCTCCTACTGGATTTCCTCTGGCATACAGAACGCCATGGGCTGTGCCATCCCGCCGACCTGGTCTGTATGGACAAGGAAGTGGCACGGCAGATGACGCAGAACCTTGAGACCGCTGCCGGATGCCCTATAGACATAGAAGAAGCAGAAAAAAGGGCATCAGAAGATGTGGTTGCCCAGCGGGAAGGGGCGCTGGCTAGGCAATTGGCGGAAATGAAGGGCAGGAAACGGAAGTTAGTAGATCCCCTGCAGTTTGAAATGAGCATACAGGCAGAAGACCTTTCAGGTTATGTGCCGGCATTTGGATGGGAGATGGCGCCGCCTTCTGACAAGCAGAAAACGGCGTTGGAAAAACTTGGAATACTCCCGGATGAAATTGACAATGCGGGGAAAGCCGCCAAAATACTGGAGAGGCTTGACAAAAGGCGGGAAGAGGGGCTTACAACCCCCAAGCAGATCCGTTTCCTTGAAGGAAAGGGATTCCAGCATGTGGGGACATGGCAGTTTGAATCTGCTAAAAAATTAATAGACCGGATTGCAGCAAATGGGTGGAGGGTGCCGCCAGGGATAAAACCGCAGGAATATATAGGAGATTGAAGGCATGGCGGAAGAGTATAGCCTTTTGGAGGTCCTGCAGAATATAGACCCGTCCCGGCTTAATTACCAGGGCTGGGTGAATGTGGGCATGGCGCTTAAGGAAGAGGGATACAGTGCCGCTGACTGGGAAAGGTGGAGCATGCGTGATGCAGGGCGCTACCACCAGGGGGAATGCCTCCGCAAATGGGGCAGCTTCAATGGCGCTGCGGATCCCGTCACAGGCGGCACGATCGTACAGATGGCAAGAGAACAGGGGTGGAGCCCGGAACGTGACCCAGGCTTTGAACTGGAATGGGACGGCATCATCAAAAGGGATACGGGGATGATCGTAGACAAGAACTGGATAGAGGCCAGAGAGATCACAGCACCCGATGCATGGGATCCAAGGGGACAGCTGATCACGTACCTGGAGACCCTCTTTGACTCAACTGACTGCGTAGGCTATGTGACCCATTCTTTTGAAAAGGATGGGAAATATATGCCAACAAAAGGGCTGTGTGACCGGACAGCAGGAAAACTCATCCAGGAGCTCCATAAGGCAAAAGAAATACAGGACGTGGTAGGGGACTATAACCCGGAAGCAGGGGCATGGATAAGGATAAACCCATTGGATGGGAAAAACGTCAAGACCGATAATGTAACAGAGTTCAGGTACGCATTAGTAGAATCTGATGTTATGGAGATTGAGAAACAGAATGCTGTTATCAGGGAACTGGAACTGCCAGTAGCGTGCTTAGTCCATAGTGGAGGCAAGAGCTTGCACGCCGTTGTGCGTGTAGATGCAGCAGATTATATGGAGTACCGGAAAAGGGTAGATTACCTTTACCATATCTGTGACAAGAACGGCCTTAAGATTGATACACAGAACCGCAACCCGTCCCGCTTATCCCGGATGCCTGGGATCGTCAGGAATGGGAAGAAACAGTTTATTGTAGACACCAACATAGGGAAAGCGTCCTGGAATGAATGGTATGAGTGGATTGAAAGCATCAATGACGACCTGCCAGAGCCTGAGGCATTAATAGATGTATGGGAGGATATGCCAGGGCTTTCAGCGCCCCTTATTGAAGGCGTGCTCAGGCAGGGGCATAAGATGCTGGTGGCAGGGCCTTCAAAAGCCGGGAAATCATTTGCCCTTATAGAATTGTGCTGCGCCATTGCAGAGGGATGTTCCTGGCTTGGCTGGCAATGCTCCAGGGGGCGGGTAATGTATGTCAACCTGGAATTGGACAGGGCAAGCTGCCTGCACCGCTTTAAGGATGTGTATGCGGCGCTTGGATGGGCCCCCAATAATTTAAATAATATTGATATCTGGAATTTAAGGGGAAAATCAATCCCAATGGACAAACTTGCCCCAAAACTGATCAGGAGGGCTATTAAAAAGGATTATATCGCAATCATTATTGACCCAATTTATAAAGTTATCACGGGTGATGAAAACAGTGCAGACCAGATGGCGAATTTCTGCAACCAGTTTGACAAAGTATGCACGGAACTTAACTGTGCAGTGGTTTACTGCCACCACCACAGCAAGGGGAGCCAGGGCGGGAAGCGCTCCATGGACAGGGCCAGTGGTTCCGGCGTGTTTGCCCGTGACCCGGACGCCCTGCTTGACTTGATAGAGCTTGACCTGACGGAAGAACTTTTGAAACAGCAGGAAGATAAAGCGGACTGTGATGCCAGGGCCAGCTTTCTGGATAGGCACCTTCCCGGATGGCGGGATGAAGTCTCAGAGGACGATATGTGCAGCCGTTTCCAGATGGGGGGTTACTGTAAAAAGAAGCTTTCAGCAGGGCAGTACAGTACACTGGAAGCTGCCATTAGCGTAAAAAAGAAAAAGGTGCGAGAACGTACCGCGTGGAGGATAGAAGGGACGTTGCGTGAGTTCCCTAAGTTTGCCCCGGTGAACCTGTGGTTTGATTACCCGGTGCACCGCATAGATAATGTGGGAGTCCTTTCTGACATCCAGCCGGAGGCAGAAAAACCGTATTGGCAAAAAGGAAAAGATGCACGGAAAAAGCAGGGAGAAGCACAGCAGAAAGATAAACAGGCAAAATACAGCATTGCAATCGGGAGCTTTCGTCTTGAGCATGATGATGTATATCCAACTGTTAAAGAGTTGTACGAACAAATGAGAAGTGATGCAGAGACAGTTGGCGAAAAATATCCTTCTGAAAAGACGATCTATAATTCATTAAAAAAGATAGGATATACAACAGATAAAGAAACAAAAAGGCTTGTCCCGTTACCAGAAAAAACGGGAAACGGGAATGAATGATATTTATTCCCGTAACCAGAAAATACAGGTGGAGGGAATGGGAAAGTTTTATTCCCGTTACCATGGTTGCGGGAGTCGGGAACATTCCCTCCCGGCACCTATATATACTACGTATATATCCCTTTCGGGAACGGGAATGTGCGGGCACCCACCCTAACGTGTGGGGCGACATGGGCACGCCCCACACACGGGAGGGAGCCCACCCAGCACAGCCGCGCAGGAAAGTGATTTGGAAAGAGAGGAAACAAAATGACATTAAAGGAATACAGAGAAAAGATAAATCCATGCTATGGGTATGAATGTTACAATGAAGACCTGGGATGTACAATGTCGGGGATTGACAGAACGTATGCCTGTCCTTTAATTACAGATGATGAAATGGAATATACGGATGGCAACTGAATTTTTTATGGCAATGGATCCTCCCACATGCACGCATCAGGAGAAACAGGTAGCAGTTATCAAAGGAAAGCCAGTATTTTATGACCCGCCGGAAGTAAAAGCGGCAAGGATGAAGCTTATTAGCTACCTGGCAAAGCATAAACCGAAAGCGCCATATACAAAGGGATGTAGGCTTCTGGTGAAGTGGTGTTTCCCCAAAGGGAAGCATAATGATGGGGAATACCGGATCACAAGGCCGGATACGGACAACCTGCAGAAACTCCTTAAGGACTGCATGACAATGTGCGGTTTCTGGAAGGATGACTGCCTTGTGGCAAGTGAGATTGTTGAGAAGTTTTGGACGGAGGTGCCTGGGATTTACATCAGGATTGAAGAATTATGAGAAAGCTGGCTTATGAAATATTTGTTGATGTGTACCGCCTTGCCTATAAATACCGTTTCCAAAAGCTGGACATTGCCGGGTGGGGGAATTTTATAACAGATGGTGAAAAGCTAATGGGACGGTATTGGGGGACTGCTGCAGAATCCCTGTTCAGGAACCTTTTTGCAGCAGTGCAGAATTTTTATGAAAAGCTGGGGCAAGGACAGGATTAAACAGGAGGCGTAATATGGATGGGCAGGAAGCAGCCAGGGCATTGCGGATGGGCGTAGGGATGGGGCTTAAAGGGCGCCAGGAAAGGATAAAGGGATTCCTGGAAGGGCCGGAAACAGCGGCATCAGCCCTGGGGGAAATCCAGGGGTACCGTGCAGTTGGCACAGTGGAGGGATTCCGGGAAGCCATGGAGGCACGGATTCCAGAAGCACCACAGGAAGCATTGGCATCACATGGCAAAAGCTATGGTTGCCGGAATGGATGGAAAGACATGATAGGGAATGAGTACAGGCACAATGCCCGTTTCTGCCAGTTTGTGGACAGGTACTGCACAGAGCATGGGTGCACGGTGGATGAAGCATTAAGGCAGGTTGAAGTGAGGCGTGCGTGCCGGTGGCTTACGGAGGTGTGAGGGAATGGGAAAGGCAAGGGGGAAGGGCAGGCGGGCAGGGGCGCGTCCATGCAGCTACTGCGGCAATGGGCTCCCTCCTTCAGCAGAAGTAGTATATATCAGGACGCAGCGGGGGACGGAATTGTATATCTGCCCAAAGTGCTATAGGGGCACATTGAAAAAATATAAACAAAAGCCAGGGTAATGCGTGCATTCTGGCTTTGCACGGAGGTGTGGGGATGAGAGCAGTAATAAAATATCCAGGGAGCAAATGGTCTATTGCAGAGTGGGTCATAAGTTTCTTCCCAAAGCATCACAGCTATCTGGAAGCCTTTTTCGGGTCCGGGGCCGTCCTCTTCAACAAGCCCAGGTCAAATATTGAGACGGTCAATGACCTGGACGGTGATGTGGTAAACCTGTTTGAGTGGATAAAGAAAGACCCGGAGAAGCTGGCGCATGAGATATATTTTACCCCCTATGCAAGGCAGGTTTATGAGGATGCCTTTTCAGCGGTGCCGGAGGACAGCCTTGGGAAAGCGGTGAATTTTTACATAAGGCTTAACATGGGGCATGGCTTCCGGACGACCGGGGAGAAGGTCGGATGGAAAAATGACGTGCAGGGGAGGGAGCGGGCATATGCATCACATGACTGGTGCAGGCTACCGGAAAAGATCATGCAGGCTGCCGGACGGCTCCGGGGAGTGCAGATTGAGAATAAGCCAGCTGTAGAATTGATAGGGCGGTTTAATTATCCAAACGTGCTGGTTTATGTTGATCCCCCTTATGTTTTAAGCACAAGGCACGGAAAACAGTACAGGCACGAACTGGATGATAGGGGGCAGAATAGCCTGCTTGACGTATTGCTTGGCCATAAAGGGCCAGTATTGCTGTCTGGGTATGATAATAAGCTGTACAATGACCGCCTGCGGGGATGGCACAGGGAAGAGACTGGCAGCTATTCACAGGTTTGCACAAAGAAAAGGGAAGTATTGTGGATGAATTTTGAGCCATACAGGCAGATGCGGATAGAGGATTGCCTGCCCGTGGAATAAAAAAAGAGATTGTTGGGGGGCAGAAAAACTGGATTATAGAACCCAAGAGGCTGTTTGGGCGATTGGGAAGGGTTTAATAGGATTGGAGAAAATTATGGCAGATTTATATACTAAGATCAGAAAAGAACTTTTTATAAAAATGAAAATTATGGATCCAACAATTAAGGGCATTAAAGAAAGCCTGGAATATAAAGAGGCGGCTGCATATAATGCCGGGATTAGGGACGCTATTAGTATACTTGACAGCTATAACCAAACTTTAGCGGAGGTGGGAAATGATAAAGATCCAGAAATGTAAACGGCATGGTGTTTGCAATGACTGCGGAAGGCAGCAGGACGGAAAAACTAATATATGGGAGTTAAAAGCATCCACTGTGGGTCAGGGATGGACTACCCTCATGTTTTGCAAGGAGTGCTTAGCATCGCTTAATACGGGAATTGTAATGGCTTTATTTAACAACAGAATTGAACTTTAGCGGAGTGAGTGGAAAGGAGTATATTTTTAGCGGAAGTGGAGGATGCCAAGTGCGGAGGAAACAAAGCGGTATAAAGCAAGGAATTAAACTTTAGCGGAGGTAGATGATGAAAGAAGAATTGTTAAAGATAGCACAAGAGAGCCTTTCTTGTGAAGAAGTAGAGCAGATCGTGAGAGAAAAGCTCATGTCGGCGTTGGGAAGTGCCATAGAGGACGCTTTTAGATGGGGAGACGCAAAACGTGCACTTGAAAACAGAGTGAAAGAGGTGATAGTCCCATATATTGAAAGATATGATCTTTCATCATATCTGCCTAAATTGGATTCGGTGCTCACGGAATTAGTAAATTCTGATACCTGTATGGGGAACAAGCGGATCTTGGAGAATTTCAAAGACCTTATGACCGAGCCGGAGCAAAAGGAGATCAAAGTTACGGATTTGTTCAAGGCATGGATAAAGCAGTGCAATAAGGATATTGACCCAACTGATCTGGAGATCGACTATGATGACGGCATTCGCTATTCATGCGTTGAATGTGAGATGCGGATAGAGGAATTAGACAAGCCCTCATGGAGCAGTTGCCAGAGGGCGGTGGTCACATTTGAGAATGAGCATGATGAGAAGCTGAATATAGAGATCCCTATCTCTAAATGGGTATGGGATAGCGGAAAAGAAGAACCGTACACACTTTCAATCTCAAATGATGTGCGTATCTCATCATTGCGTAGGCTGAATGAGTTTCAAATATTGCTCCTGCGGCTGGAGAGGGCGCGGACAACGGTCATTGTAGACAATGATTCTGCCTATGATGAGATCTGGCCTGAAGCAGAACCAGAGGCGAGTTTTCACTAAACTGGCCTTTAGCGGTGCAGGGAAGGGGCAAAGCGTATCAAATTGCTGGAAAATGTACCAATCTGGCAGCAGGCATACCAGGAAAGGGGCGTGATGGGATTGGGCAGGGTGTTGCCAATATTATTTAATACAGATATGGTTCAGGCAATACTAGACGGAAGGAAGACAGTAACGAGGCGGATAGTAAAAAACTGCAATATTTGTGATGGGCAAGAAATAAATAAGAATCTCCAAGGGCAGTTTGAACTTTACGATATAACTCCAAGATGTGGAATTCCAAAGGGAATTATACTTAAGCCGCCTTATCACCCAGGAGATGTTTTGTACATTAGGGAGACATGGTCAGAACACTATACGGCAAATAGTGATGGAAGATTAGTGTATTGTTATAAGGCAGATGGAATTAATTTAAGGCCAGAATGCCTGCCAGGAGAGACTAATAGGTGGTATCCATCAATCCATATGCCCAAGGGAGCCGCCCGCATCTGGCTTAGGGTTACGGACGTGAGGGCGGAACGGCTACAGGATATTGATGATAATGGAATTTTAGCAGAGGGTTTGGAAGCAGGATGCAGTTTTGGGGATTTATGGAATTCCACCATAAAGAAACCTGGCCGTGACATTTATAGCTGGGATGCAAACCCCTGGGTATGGGTAATAGAGTTTGAAAGGTGTAGGAAGCCAGGGAGGGAATGGGATGGAGGACACAAGGAAAAGATATGAGATTACCTGCCCATATTGTGGAAAAGTACAGTATGCCTGTAAACCAATATTCCATGGATTGGGTATAGCGGACGCGGGGCATGGGACGTGCCTGGGATGCAAAGGGGCCATGCGCCTGGTATTCAGTGAAAGGTTACAGGCCATGAAAGCAGAAAGATGGGAAGAAGCTGGCATTTATGAAGGGCCTGAAGAAAAATAGCTGCTATTGGCAGCAGGCATGGGGACAAATTACCGTATGCTATTATCATTTAAACAGATATTTTATGTAGGAGGGAATGTTGTGGATAAAAAAATACTGATGGATTATATAGATGCATGCGAACTTGTGAAGGAGACTGAATATGATATCAGCCGAATGAAAAAGATTGAGATGGTTCATGGCAGGGTAAAAGGCAGTGATCCTGAATTTCCATACCAGAAAAAAAGCTTTCATGTATCAGGGATGACAGAAACATACATTGATCCAGAAAATGTAAAAAAGGAGAAAAATTTCCTGATAGAACGGAAACAGCGGGCAGCAAAACTGAAATCTGATATAGAAAAATGGATGAATACGATCCCCTCCAGAATGCAGCGTGTGATCAGGATGAAGTATTTTGAGAAAAAGACTTGGGAGCAGGTAGCTGATAAGATGGATAAGGATTCTACTGGTGAAAGCATACGGAAGGAATTTGAGAGGTTCATGAGAAAAAAATGAAAGTTTGTCCGTTTTCGTCCGGACTGTCCGGTTTTTCTGTGGTAATATATAAAATGAAATCGGTATGGCACAATAAAATCCCAATACATTTTTGAAATATCCGACTGGTGAACAGTTGGATATTTTTGTTTTACCTAATGGTAATATGGTAAAATGCCAAATTTTGGTGTATGATGAAGAAAAATGTATTGGAGGAATGTATAGGGTTATGAGAAGTGCTGACGAAGCAATAAATATTTATTGTATGGTAACGGAAGATTATGAAAAAGGGTGCATTGATCAGAAACAATTGGCAGAGAAATATGGAATATCAGAAGAGGCGGTCCGGTGGTGCACCCAATATTATGGATATTGCCATACTAAAGCAAAAGATGGTAAAAACCCATTGATAGAATCAGATAGGATTGAAGAGTTAAGGAGATTATTATAGGGATAGCTTCGGCTGTCTCTTACTTTCTCCCAAAACAAACGAATGAGAGGTGGTGATTGTGCCAAGGAAGCCGGACAACCGGATAGGGCAGGCGAAAGACTTGTATTTAAAAGGCTTGAAATTAATTGACATTTCCAAACAGCTTGACCTGCCAGAAGGAACTGTCCGGAGGTGGAAGAGCACTTATAAGTGGGATAACGAGCGTTCGGAAAGAGATAGCGAACGTTCGGATAAAAATAAAGGCGCACAGCCCGGCAACAAGAATGCTTCTGGGCACGGTGCGCCACCTAAGAACAGCAATGCAGAAAAGCACGGTCTTTTCCGGAAATACCTTCCGGAGGAGACCTTTTCTATTATTGACGGACTAAAAGATAGATCCCCCCTTGACCTGATATGGGATACCATACAGATCCAGTATGCGGCGATCATCCGGTCACAGCAGATCATGTATGTAGCAGACAGGGATGATAAAACCATTGAAAAGGTGGGCACACAGGATGGAAATGTCATAGGCGAAAAATGGGAAGTGCAGCAGGCATGGGATAAACAGGCAGGCTTTCTGAAAGCCCAGAGCACGGCGGTCACTTCTTTGAAAAACGTGGTGAAGGATTACCTGGAACTGGAAGGGGCATCCAGGGCAGACGCAAAAGAGCAGGTGCAGGACTGGAAAGCCGCCATTATTGAGATAGCAAAACGAAGAAAGGAAAGAGCGGATGGGGGGACTGGCTGATGCCTTAGGGGTCTATTATGATGACCCGGCGGCTTTTCTTGAAGATATGCTCAATATGCACTGTGATGGCTGGCAGAGGGAGGTTGCTTCTGATGTTGTAGGCCATCTCAAAGTGGCAGTAAAGTCCGGCCAGGGTGTTGGTAAAACGGCATTGGAAGCGGGGCTCATCATCTGGTTCCTCGTATGCCGGCCTTATGCCAAGGTGATAGCCACGGCCCCTACTATGCAGCAGCTCTATGACGTGCTCTGGGCGGAGATCGCAAAGTGGCTTGGATCTTCCAAAGTGAAGGATCTTCTTACATGGACGAAAACAAAAGTTTACATGAACGGGGATTCCGAGCGGTGGTTTGCCACGGCAAAGACAGCAACAAAACCGGAGAACATGCAGGGGTTCCATGAGGACCATATGCTGATAGTGGTGGATGAAGCCAGCGGCGTTGCAGACCCGATCATGGAAGCAGTGCTGGGGACACTCACCGGGGAGGACAACAAGCTGCTCCTGATGGGGAACCCGAACCGTATTGAGGGCGTGTTTTTTGATGCATTCAACAAAGACAGGGATAAGTTCCGGACTCATACAGTCAGCAGCCGCAACAGCAAACGGACATCAAAAGATAATATTGCCATGTTGGAATCCAAGTATGGGAAAGATTCTGATGTTGTCCGCGTCCGTATTGACGGGATTTTCCCGAAGGGGGCGCTTGATTCCTTCATATTGCTTGAAACAGTGGAGCTTGCCTGTTCAAAAAACAACCGCATCAGGCAGGGGGATATTGATGCCGCGAAAATGCTCCATATTGGGGTGGACGTGGCGAGGTTTGGTGATGATAAGACAGTAATAACCCCAAGGGTAAGCGCGAAGGTCTTTGAATTTAGGAAATATGCTAAGAAAGATACCATGGAGACGGCCGGCAACGTGCTCCAGTGCTGCAGGGATTATATGGGCAGGTTCCCGCATTTAAAAAACTGTATGGTCAAGGTAGATGATACCGGCGTTGGCGGCGGTGTGACTGACCGCTTAAAAGAGGTGGTCAGGGAAGAAAAACTCCCTTACAGAATAGTGCCAGTAAATAATGGCGATAAAGCCAGTGACGGGTATTATTTTAACCTTGGCAGCCAGATATGGGGGCATGTAAAGGAGCTCCTGGAAGCCAATTTTTCAAATAACCTGCAGGGAAAACAGGATACCCAGATAGAGCTTCCGCATGATGAAGAAATGATAAAGCAGCTAAGTGTGAGGAAATACCATATGACTTCTAAAGGCAAGATACAATTGGAATCAAAGGAAGAAATGAAAAAACGTGGGCTGGGTTCGCCGGATACGGCAGATTCCCTTTCCCTTGCGCTGTATGAGCCTGACACATGGCTCTACTGATAAAAAGGCGGTGGTAAAAGATGCTAACGGCAGATGAAATAAAGCGCTTTATTGAGGAAGACTCATCTTCTGGAAAGAAAAGAAGGGCAAGGCAGGGGATGAAATATTATGAGGGCGAGCACAAGATCATGGGTGCGCGCCTTTTTTATGTGGATGGCGATGGGGATGTGAAGGAAGATTTATTAAGGAGCAATATAAAAATATCCCACCCATTTTTCACGGAGCTGGTTGACCAGCAGGTACAGTATATGCTTTCAGGCGATGGGGATTTCATTAAATCGGACATCCCGGAACTGCAGGATAAGCTTAATACATATTTTGATGACGCTTTCTGGGCGGAAGTGTATGAAATGCTTACAGGGTGCATTGCCAAAGGCTTTGATTATATGTATGCCTACCAGACCGCTGATGACAGGATTGGCTTCCAGTGGGCTGATTCCATGGGGGTTGTGGAGGTCAGGGCGAAGGATGCGGATGATAAAACGGAGTACATAATATTCTGGTATATTGACCGTGTTGAAAAAGGGAAAAAGGCCATAAAGCGCATCCGTGTGTGGGACAAAAAGCAGGTTTACTATTATGTGCAGGTAGGCAATGGGGACATAACAGAAGATGATGAGGCGGAACTGAACCCCAAGCCACATATCGTATCATCCGATGAAAAGGGGGAGAAGTTTGGTTCCTCTTTTGGATTCATCCCTTTTTTCCGGCTGGACAACGGCTCAAAGCAGGCAAGTGGGCTGAAACCGGTGAAAGGCCTGATAGACGATTACGACCTGATGGCATGCAGCCTTTCAAACAACCTGCAGGATTTTACGGATGCGATCTATGTGGTATCCGGGTTCCAGGGGGCGGATCTTGACGAGATGATCCATAACATCAGGACGAAGAAGCATCTTGGCGTTGCCCCAGACGGCGGGCTGGACATCAAGACAGTTGATATCCCATATGAAGCCCGGAAAGTAAAGCTGGAGCTGGATGAAAAAAATATATACCGTTTCGGGATGGGATTTAATTCCGCGCAGCTTGGTGATGGGAACATTACCAACATTGTCATTAAAAGCAGGTATGCGCTCCTTGACTTAAAATGCAACAAGCTGGAGATCAGGCTGAAAGAGTTCCTGCGGAAGATCATCAGGGTTGTCCTGGATGAAATCAACCGCATGGAAGGGACTGATTACCAGGTGAAGGATGTGTATTTTAATTTCCAGAGGGAAGTCATGACCAATGCTCAGGATAACGCACAGATTGAGCTCCTGGACGCACAGAAACAGGGGCAGAAGCTGGACAATGTCCTGAAAGTCGGGAACATCATTGATGAAGGGACCATCATCCAGGAGATCTGCTCCATCCTGGATATTGATTATGAGGAAATCAAGGGCAGACTGGCAGCAGTAGAGGATGACATCCAGTCAGTCCAAAGGGCGCTGGAAGGAATAGTCCCTGATGATGGGGCGGTGCAGGATGATGAATAAAAGGCAGCTTGAAGTACAGAAAGCCCATGCAGATGATGAGGCGAGGCTGATGCAGCAGCTAAAAAAGGTATATGCACAGGCAAGGCAGGAGTGCGAAGCCAGGATCAGGGCATTGTCTGCCCGGACGGATATGGAAAACCTGCAGTCCATCATCTGGCAGAAACAGTACCAGGAAGCGATAAAGGGCCAGCTTGACGGCATCCTTGATATCCTGAATGCGGATTCCTTTGCAACGGTCGCGGATTACCTGGCTGCCAGCTATGAAAATGGTTTCTTTGGGACACTGTATGACCTGCAGGGGCAGGGGATACCGCTGATATTCCCCATTGGCCAGGAAGAGGCTGTGATGGCCCTGCAGACGGACACAAAGCTTTCCCAGGGCTATTACCAGAGGCTCGGGGAAGACACTGCGTGGCTGAAGGAATCTATCCGGACAGAACTTTCAAGGGGAATTGCAAACGGGGAGACATGGAACCGTATGGCGGTGCAGATCGCCAAAGACATGAACAGCCCCTTCAACAAGGCATATAATAATGCCTTGCGGATCGCGCGGACGGAAGGGCACAGGGTGCAGCAGGAAGCCGCATACCACTGCCAGCAGCGTGCAAAGGCAAAGGGGGCGGACGTGCTGAAACAATGGGATTCCACCCTTGACGGTGTTACGAGGCCGCACCACCTGGAGTTGGACGGGCAGGTAAGGGAGCTGGATAAGCCTTTTGACGTGGCGGGATATACGGCAATGTACCCTGGGGGATTTGGCATCGCAAGCGAGGATATCCATTGCCGGTGTGTCCTTTTACAGCGTGCAAGGTGGGCATTATCTGAGGAAGAGTATTTTGACAAGTGGCATGGGGACAAAAATGAGCTTGTCAGGGTGAAAGCCAAGACTTATAATGAGTTTAAGAAAAAGGCAGAGGATATTCTAAAAAAACAGGATGATCAAGAAATCTGCCTTGGCGAACTGGAGGATGCTTATGGTAAAAAGCATTCACAGGAGATCAGGAAAAGGCTGCGGGCTGCGCCGGAAGAAGCAAGGAGGCTTTGGAATAAGTGTGCAGGTGATTTCCATTGTATTGAGCCCCGATACAGAGGGGATCGGGCTTTTTACTCCCCTGCCCATGATGGCGTGAAACTGAATATTTCCAAAGCAGCCAAAGGCTCTGCTTACCAAACTCCTTACCAGGTTGTTTTTCACGAGTATGGACATCATGCGGATTATATCCTGAACCGCATTCATGGGACAGGGGAGACGAAAAAGGCTTTTTCTGAAACTTATAAAAGCGGTGCGTTTGGGAGGATGTTAAAATGGGAAGCTGATAAGGCAGTGGAAGATTTTGCAAGGAGCAAGGTCAACAGGAAAGAAATTGAGGAACGTTTTGACAGGATGGTGATACGGGGCATGGCAGAAGCTTCTGAAAAAAGCAGCTATGTTGAATATGCCATGAAAAATATTACGGTCACAGAAGAGACAAAAAAGGAGTTTTGCGAACACATAAAAAATGAACTTACCCTGATGCAGAGGTCAGACATTTCTGATATGTTTGAACCCATAATGCCTTCCTCTTGCGCCTATCCTTTTGGCATAGGGCATGGCACGTCATATTGGAAGGGCAGGGATAACGGGAAAGAAGGGTTTGCTGAAATGTACAGCGCCATGGTGGATAATCCTGAATCATTAGATCAGATCAAACGTTTCTTCCCTCAGTCGTTTAAAATATTTCAGGAAATGCTGGAGGTGATAGAGTGAAGGATTTAAATAGGGCGTTAAAAGAGTACCAGGGACATTTTGGGGAAAATTACCCATTATGCGTTTCTGGTACCAGGAGTACAGAAGAGATTATTGCGGACATTGAACTTTGTATAGATTCAGGCAAAATGGCAGAGCCGCCTGAATATGGGGAAGATGAAGATTATTAGGGATTGGCCAGGTTAGTATTTGGCCAGTCCCTTTTTTATGAAAGGCTGGTGGCTGGGGCGTACATTATGGAGAGTGCTTTCTATATTGCCCGAAAACAGCTTATGGCGTTAAAACTGATGCTGGGATTGCTCTTACGCACAGAGGGAAAAACAAGCGGCGCATGGCGGGAGAAACCGCATAAAACGGAATGCATGATGAAAGGAAAAGTATGAAGCTCGAAGAACTATTAAGCAAGGAACTTTATGAACAGGTTAAGGCGGCAATAGATGCGGCTAATGAAAAGGAGCCGGACAAGCTGAAACATATAAGGTATGCGGATTTGTCAGAGGGGAATTATGTATCCAAAGAAAAATATGCATCGCTGGAAACCGACAATAGCTCTATAGCCGAACAGCTGAAAACCGCACAGGGGCTGATAGAGCAGCTTAAAAGCGGCACAAAGGAAGATGAAGCCCTGCAGGGGAAGATTACGGAGTATGAAACAACTGTCCAGGCACTGCAGAAACAGCTTAAGCATGAAAAGCTTGAATCGGCAGTGAAGATTGCCCTGCTTTCTTCCGGCTGTAAGGATGTGGACTACATAACTTTTAAGCTGAAAGAAAAAGGGGAGCTGTCCCTGGATGGATCTGGAAAGGTAAAAGGGATGGATGATAAAATTGCAGCTTTAAAGACACAGTTCCCGGCACAGTTTGGGACGCCAAAAGGCAATAAGATCAAGGAAGACCGGCTCCCGGGATCTGATGACAGGAGGGGCGCGGAAGACGCTCCCAGGACACTGGCAGAAGCCCTGAGGCAGAAATATGAGAACCCGGCAGAATAAGAGAAAGGTTAAAAAAGGTGATGATCTATGGCAGTGATGACATTGGAAGAGCTTAAAAAAGGGATGGCAGACAGGGTATTTGACCAGATTGTTGATATTTTCCTCCGGGAATCCGCTATCCTTGCAAAGCTTCAGTTTGACGACTGTGTCTCTGCATCAGGAGGCGGCTCCACAATGAAGTATAAATACATGAGGAAGGTGCTCCCGGCAATGGCGCAGTTCAGGAAGCTGAATAGATCCTACACGGCATCCACGGCAACAAAGAAAGAATTTGAGGCAAGCCTTGCGATCATGGGCGGCGAGGTACAGCTTGACAGGGTGCTGAACAAGATATCGGGTAAGTTTGACAACCTGGCTTACCAGATCGAGGAACACATAAAAGCGGTTGTTTCCCTGTTCCACTATACCCTGGTCAACGGGGATGCAGTGTCCACTTCCGCAACGGACAGCCCGGAGTTTGAGGGGCTTGATTCTATGGTCGCCGGAACGTCTACAGAGTTTGGCGCAGGCAAAGTCATCGACCTATCTGACATCAGCAAGCTGAAAGCGAACGCTGATGAGTTTTATGAGGCGCTTAACCTGCTGATCAGGACGACAGATGCGGATGCGCTCATCCTGAACACTGATACAATAGCAAAGATCCAGACTGTTGCCAGGATCCTAGGCTACAAGACGGAATCGGAGACGGCTTTTGGAAGGAAGATCACCAGCATTGACGGCGTCCAGTTCATGGACCTGCATAACCATTATACGGTTTCAGGGGAGGGCGCTGCCGCCAAGGCATCCACCAGCGCTGTTGTCAAAAAGGGGATATCACGGAAGGTCGGAAGTGGGGAATCAGCACCTACAGAAACTGGGCTGACGGATATCTATGCAGTTAAATTTGACGTCAATGACGGCTTTCATGGGATAAGCTTAAGCGGCGGGGCTGTCATTGACCAGTACCTGCCTGATTTTAGTAAGCCGGGGGTCATGAAGAATGCAGAAGTGGAAATGATCGCCGCCACGGTGCTAAAAAATACGGAACATGCGGGCGTACTGCGGAACATCAAGATCGCGTGACGGGAAGGGAAAGGTGAATGGCTATGGCAGCAGCAAAGGAAAGATCATGGGTTGTCAGGGTAGAAAAAAATCCTGAATACTGCGGCGTTGGGGCTGGGGGGATCCAGTTTGCCAACGGGAAAGCGGTGATTAAGTCTGCAAGGATGGCAAGATGGTTCATGGAGCATGGTGGGTATAAAGTGGATGAGATAAAAGGCGGTGCTGCAGATGATGGTGAAGATTGAAACCCTGGCAGGGATGGAGGAATTTAAGGGCATGGATGCGGCTGCCCTTTCCGTGAAGCTGGAAGCTGTGGAAAGCCTTATCAGGTCATATACCAATAATAGCTTCCAAGACCGCTCTATGAGGATTGAGGCCCCGTCCATGGAAGGGGAGCTGCTAGGGAGCTCCCCATACTTTGAGCCGGGTGATACTGTGCAGGTTTCCCGGTCAGGGATAAATGACGGGCTTTATGTGGTGAAAGAGATCGCAGGCTCTGTCACACGGCTTTCCGGCAGACATAAGTTGTATGACTGCCCAGTAAACACGGTAACGAAAGTGGTCTATCCGGCGGATGTGCAGAAAGGCGTCATTGATATGATGGTCTGGGAAAAAAATAACCGGCAGAAGGTCGGCATCAAATCGGAAACACTCTCAAGGCATGAAGTGACATATTTTGACCAGGATTCAGAAAACCAGGTGATGGGGTATCCGGTTTCCCTGCTTGGTTTCCTGAAACCGTATATAAAGCCGAGGTTTTAGCTATGAATATAGGCGGGAATAAAACGATTGCCATTCAGGTATGCGGTGCTGGGGGAAATGAGATCGGTGAAGATGCGCCGGCATGGGAAGAGGCGCTGGTTTTAAGGGGATGGCTGGATCTACTGGCAGGTGATTCCAACAGTACAAATTTTAATGCAAAAATGCAGGAATCAACACATGTTTTCCTGTGCGATTATTCCCCACTGTTATTTAATAGCGGGGAGGGTTCTGGTGGGCAGGCAAAGATCACGCCTGAAAACAGCAGGATTGTGATCGGCGGGGAGGTCTATGAGGTGAAGCTTTATGACGATCCCATGGGGCTGCATGAGCACCTTGAGATTTTCCTGAAATATGTGGGAGGGTGACGGCATGGGGGTGGAATTTATTGACAACAGCATAAAATGCCGGAAGATGATCGGGGATGCCGGCATTGCATGGCTGTATGAGGCCTGTGGGGAGGTCGAGGCGCAGGCAAAACGGAATTCCAAGCGTGCCAGTGGGGACACCGCAGGCTCTTTCCGGTATAAAGTTGATGAAACATCTATGGAAGGGTATGTGGGGTCGGATCATGAAAATGCCATATGGGAAGAATTCGGGACCGGGGAATATGCCCTGAACGGGGACGGCAGGAATGGCGGCTGGTGGATCGAAGTCGGGAGCGGTAGGAACCAGATCCCCCTGGCAGTGGCAAAAAAGTACAGGTGGGTGAAGGTCAGGAAGGATAAAAACGGGAATCTGGCGTATGTGTTTACCAAAGGGAAGAAGCCGAGGAGGTCGTTTTTTAAAGCCTATACGTCTTTAAAGGGAAAGCTGCAGAGGCGCGCGGAGGAAATACTGGGAGGCATTGAATGAAAACGGCATTAAGATTCATAAACGCTGAAATGAAAAAGGCTGGCATAGATTACCACTTCCAGAAGAACAGGAAACCTAAAGCCACTTATCCTTATTTTGTTGGGGAACTGGTTCCTGCTGATCCCGTAACGGAGGACGGGAGGAAGGAATTTACCCTGATCCTTGACGGTTTTAACAGGGAATCGCCCCAGACAGAGGGGACGCTTCTGGAACTGTTTGCAGAGGCTGAAAAAATAGAAGAACATTTCCCCCCGGTGGAGGGGCTGGCCGCAGTGTCTGGAGACCAGGCAGTTGCGGTCTTTTATTGCAGCTGCCAGCCGGAAGAGTCCGGGGATGAGCAGCTGCAGAAGATACGGATCGATCTAACAGTAAAAACATGGAAAGGCGGTAACTGATATGGGACTGATAAAAGGCCTAAAGAAATCCGGCATAACAAAGAACACACCAAGATCCCTGATGCTGGGGGCAGGGACGATATATAAGAACCTCCATTGGGACAGTGAAAAGGATGCATGGCAGGGTGAGATCTTTGGTGCAACGTCCGGAGGGAACAGCTTCAAGCTGACACCGAACATCGTCACAATAGAGGTGGACGGGGCAACAGTAGACACTAAGGGGCTCACCCATAAGCAGGGCGAGATGGCAGAGCTCACCATCAACCTTGTGGAGATCAATACGGGTTCATTGAAACTGGCGATGATCGGCAGGGAGGTGGAATCCGAGGCGGAAGGGTTTACCAAGCTGGCGACAAAATCTGTGATCGAGGATGGGGATTATATTGACAATGTTGCGTTTGTTGGTTTCCTTGTGGATGATACGCCTATCATCATCATCATGGAGAATGCGCTCTGCACGTCCGGGCTTGAACTGTCCGGGAAGAATAAGGAGACGACTGTCATCCCGGCGACCTTTAAGCCCTATGCTGATTTTGGGGAAGACGCATCACAGGATACGCTCCCGGTATTTATCTATTATCCGGATGATTCCGGGAGCGCTAATGCAGGTGGCACAGAACAGGGGACTGAGAACTGACATTGTAGAAAGGAAGGATAGAAAAGATCATGGACAATATGGATTGTGCAAACAACGAAAGCAAGCCTTATGAATTCCGGAAGCTGAACAGTACAGACCTGTTCCCTATGGTCAGGATCATCAGCAAGATCGGCATTGATGAACTGACAGAGGTTTTTGAGGGCGGCTTTATAAAAAAACTTCTGACAACAAAGGAAAACACACAGGAAGACAGGGAAGGGGAAAAGGATGAAGATTACCTGCTTGTGGGCGCGGGAATTGCGCTGAAAGCGGCAAACAAGGTACTGGAGCACATACCTTCCTGTGAGAGTGAGATCTATACCCTGCTGGCAAATGTCAGCGGGATGAAGGTGGAGGCCGTGAAAGCCCTCCCCCTTGATATCTTTATGGAAATGATCATTGACTTTGCCACAAAAGAGGAATTTGCCAGTTTTTTCAGGGCTGCTTCACGGTACATCAAACGGTTGGCGAATTAGGGTTTATGGACTTGCTGTATAGGCGTTACACAAGTCCATTTTCTTTGCTGGATGTCATGATCGCCGGGGGGAGGTTCGGTTCTTTTGCAAGGTTCCTCCTTAAAAAAGATGCGGAAGAAAAAAACGAAGCCATGATGTGGGAGTTTTTCCTGCATAAGGTTTATGGCAAGTCTTTTGCCGAGTTTAAGGAGGAACTGGCTGGCGGGACCGGCAAGGAAGATGTAATGAGTGAAGCGGAGAAGGAAAAAATTGTAGCGCGTTCACAGAGCATATTGGACGGGTTTGCGCCAAAGGGGTGAGGTTTATGGGGGCGGCAGCGGAAGTGTTCAGGCTGGTAGGCAAGTTTGTGTTTGATAATGCAGAGGGCAACCAGGGCATAGAGGAAACAACGAATAAGGCAAAATCTTTTTCAGAAAAGCTGGCAGGAGGTTTTAAGACAGTAGGCGTGGCAGCTGAAAATATGGGGAAAAAACTTTTACCTGTAACGACTACACTTGGCGGAATCGGTGTTGTATCGGGAAAGATGGCTTTAGATTTCAAAGATTCTATCGCAGATATTAATACGTTGCTGGATGATGATAGCCATCTAGACGGATATGAAAGGGCTGTTAAGTCAACGAGCCGTGAAACAGGTCTTTCAATTGAAAATATGGCAAGAGGTATGTATCAGGCGATTTCTTCATTGGGAGACGGCGGGGAAGAAACGGAAAAGATCTTCTCTACAATGGCAAAGTCAGCAAAGGCAGGTGGTGCAGAAGTTTCTGATTCAGTTTCTTTGATTTCAGCCGGAATGAAAGGCTATAATTCGATAAATGATGAGACGGCGAAGAGAATTTCTGACCTGGCATTTCAGACAGCTAAGCTTGGTGTTACTACATTCCCTGAGATGGCAAAATCTATGCAGCCGCTTTTCCCTTTATCAAATTCCCTGAATTTATCATACGAGGATTTGTTTGGTTCAATGGCAACGCTGACCGGTGTCACTGGAAATACAGCGGAAGTTTCAACACAGCTTAAGGCAGTGTTCAGTAATTTAATGAAGCCGACTACTGCAATGGGGGAACTGATTTCTCAATATGGATATTCTAGTGCCCAAGCAATGCTGAAATCAGAGGGGTTTGCAGGAATATTAAAAATTGTACAGGCAGAAACCGGCGGGCAGGCAGATAAGATGGCAGAATTATTTTCAAGCACAGAAGCCGTTACAGCTATGACCGCATTGACAGGAGCGCAGTTTGATGCATTTAATTATAAACTTTCTGAAATGGGGAACGCTACAGGAGCTACGCAGACAGCGTATGAAAAGTTAAATACATCAGGGGATAAGTTAAGAAAAGCATGGAATAATTTAAAAATTACTGGCCTTGACCTTGGGATTACGTTAATAGATACATTAGCCCCCATTATAGAGAAAGTTTCTGAAAAAGTAAGCAAATTCAGTGATTGGTTTTCTGCATTAGATGGTGAAACAAAAAAAGTGATTATTACTGTGGGGGCTTTTATTGTAGCTGCCGGCCCGGTATTGATATTTTTGGGGAAAGTATCATCAGGCATAGGATCCATCATCCAGGTCGGGGGGGCCCTTATCGGCGGGATAGGGAAAGTATCAGGTGCAGTTACCAGCATCATCAGTATTGGGGGGAAGCTGGCAGGCGGTATCGTAGGGCTTGTTGGAAAGATTGGCGGTGTCTTGATCCCCGCGATTGGCTCCATCAGCGGCCCTGTGCTGGCAGTCATTGCCGTCCTCGGCGCGTTGGTTGCTGCCGGTGTGGCGGTCTACAAAAACTGGGATGAGATCCAGGAATGGGGGCAAAAGGCATGGGCAGCCGTGAAGGAAGCTGTAGGGAATGCTGTTGACGGCATTGTGGGATTTTTTGTAGGCCTTGGGGAAAAGGCCGGGGAAATGAAGGATGCAGTAGTCGGAAAAGTTACGGAGCTGAAGGACGGGGCTGTGCAGAAATTCACTGAACTGAAAGACAATGCCATCGAAAAAGCAGCAGAACTAAAGGACAGGGTAGTGGATAAATACCATGAGCTGAAAGAGGGCGCATCCGCCAAAGTGGCTGAGCTGAAAGAACGTGCAGTAGAAAAATTTAGCGAGTTGAAGGAAAAAGCATCAGCCAAGGTAAGCGAATTAAAGGAGAGGGCAGTTTCAGAGATCACCAGCATGAAAGAAAGGGCGTCCAGCCAGTTCCAGGAGCTGAAAGACAGGGCTGTGGAGAAAGTAAACACCCTGAAAGAAAACGCCGTTTCTAAATTCACCGAATTAAAGGACAGGGCGGCTGAAAAGATACAGTCCCTGAAAGAGAGGTCCGTTGCCGGGTTTGAGGAACTGCGGGCGAAAGGGCTTGAAAAGTTTGACCGCCTTAAGTCCGGAGTGACAGAAAAGCTGGAAGCCGTGAAGAACTTTGTGTCAAACACGGTGCAGAAGCTGAAGGGATTCTTCAACTTCGACTGGAGCCTGCCCAAGATAAAGCTGCCCCATTTCAGCATGGAGGGGAGCTTTTCCTTAGACCCGCCGTCCATCCCGCACATAGGCGTGGAGTGGTATAAAAAAGCCATGGACAGCCCGGTGCTGATGGAGAAGCCCACGGCATTCGGCATCAACCCAGCCGGGCAGATCATGGCAGGCGGCGAGGCAGGGAGCGAGGTTGTCAGCGGCACAGAGACGCTGATGGGGATGATCTCTGCCGCAGTAGCGGAGAACAACAGCCAGCTCTATGGGGTGCTGGACAGGATATACAGCCTGCTGGCACAGCATCTCCCTTCCCTGGCAGGGCTGCAGGTGGTACTGGACACCGGGGCACTGGTAGGGGAGATGGCAGGGCAGATGGATGAAGAACTTGGGCAGATCGCCCATATGAGGGGGAGGTGGAACTGATGCATGGCGCAGCATTTGGCGGCGCCCATTCAAAGGAGTATGCCGCCATCATGAACTATGCAAGGGTCACGCCTCCTGCAGCCAAGGAGAACTATGTGGATATAGCCGGGGGCGATTCTGACATCGACCTGACAGAGGCCGTGGGCGGCGTGGTGTTCGGGGACGGGCAGATAGATTTCAAGTTCACATTCTTCCGCCGTGAGGATGAGGAACGGATGAAGGACGCCCTGCACGGCAGGAGGATGGAAATCATCCTGGACAGGGAGCCGGAATTTTATTATGAGGGCAGGGTAAAGTGCACGAAGGAAGAGCTGCACGGGAGCCTTTATGAACTGTACATCACGGCGAAAGTTAAGCCCTATAAATTTGAAAGGCGGGAGACGGTGCACATAGAGAGTGTGGAGGGCATGCCCAGGGAGGCCGTCCTGTCCAATTCACGGATGCCCGTGATGCCTGAGGTTACTGTCAGCGGCGATATAACCCTTACATACGAAGGTGTAGGGTACCACATGGAGGACGGCGTGTACAGGGTCCCGGAGCTCACCCTTTATGAAGGGCGCAGCCGCATAGGGCTCACAGGGAGGGGCACGGTGAAGTTTGCCTACAGGAAGGGGAGGCTCATATGATAAGAATCAGATGCGGGGACAAGGCCATCTATGACCCCCGGAATCCAAACCTAAAACTGGTAGACCCCAGGCTGGTGCTGGAGGACAATGCGGCAGGCCACCTGTCGTTTAAGGTCTACGGCACGAACCTGAACCATGGGGAGATCAGGAAGCTGTACCCTGTGCTGGAAGTGTTAAGGGATGGCAGGGCCATCTTCAAGGGGCGTGTGGTATCGGATAAAAAGGATTTTTATAACGGGAAGACCGTTGAGGCGGAAGGGAAGCTTGCGTTCTTTAATGATTCCTGCCTGGAGCCTTTTGATTTTTCTGGCAGCCCTGCGGAACTTTTTGCAATGATTGTGGAGAACCATAACTCACAGGTGATGGAATGGCAGCGTTTTAGGACGGGCATGGTCACTGTGGCCGACCCCAACGGCTATATCGTAAGGAGCAGCGAGGGCATCCTAAACTCATGGGAAGCCTTAAAGAGCCGGTGCTTCCAGTCCTCCCTTGGGGGGCATATCAGGGTGAGGTATGAGCCAGATGGGGACTATGTGGACTGGCTGGCGGATTATGAGGCCGTCTCCAGGCAGGGGATCGCATTTGCCAGGAACATGATAGACATTTCTACAGAGATGGATGCCACAGAGACTTACACGGCCATACGCCCGGTAGGGGCGGAAGTGGATGGAAAGAAGATAGACATCTCATCCGTCAATGATGGCAGGAACCATATCATAAATGAGGAGATGGCGGCAAGGTATGGGGTGATCTTCGCACCGGAGAGTGAGTCCACCTGGGAGGACGTGACACTGCCCCAGAACCTGCTCAGGAAAGCACAGGAGCGCCTTTACGGCCAGTTTGCCACGCTCCGGGAGACCTATGAGATCAGGGCGGTGGACCTGAGCCTGACGGACAGTGACATAGAGGCGCTGGACGTGTGTGAGTATGTCCCTGTGTCCAGCAGGCCCCATGGGCTGTATGGGGATTACCTGCTCTATAAGGCAGACATTGCCATCGCGAAGCCCCAGGACTCAGTCTTTTACCTTGGCGTGAGCAGGCGGGTACTGAGCGGGATGGGGGCCGGGAATGGGAAACTGGAGGCAGTGAAGGTTCCCCAGAACGTCAGCGCATTCAAGAACGATGCCGGTTATATCTCCGGGCAGGAAACGGAAGAGATGCTGGAAGGGTATACAAGGGCGGAAGACGTGGAGGCACTGGTGGGGGAAGCCGTTGCGCAGATACAGCCGGGTAAAGATGGGAAGGATGGGGTCACCCCACATATAGGGGCAAACGGCAACTGGCATTTGGGCACCACTGATACAGGGGTGAGGGCCAGGGGGGCAGACGGGGCGCCAGGCACAGACGGCAGGGATGGCGCTGCAGGCTTTTCCCCTGCGGCGGATGTAAAAAAGGTGGGGAATACAGCAACTATCACTGTGAAAGATGGAAGGGGGAAGACCCAGGCACAGCTTTATGACGGCACAAACGGGATCACGCCAACGATAGGCACCAATGGAAACTGGCATATCGGTGCTGCCGACACCGGAAAGCCCAGCCGGGGAGAAAAAGGGGACAAGGGGGAGAAAGGGGACCCTGGTGAACCAGGGATGTCTGCCTCTATTGCAGAGATACAGGGGATGATCGACAGTTCTTTTAGGGAGAACCTGGGCGGGGCTAAAGTTGCCCAGGATGGAAAAGGGAAGTGGGGGTATATCCCGCCTGGTGCCGATACAGTGGTCCCTTTTAACAGCGGCGGCGCTGGCATCGAAGTGATAGAAGGGGACGCATACGCCAACCCGGTTCCTACTGACCTGGCCAGTGGCATCGCCGTCTTTGCTGTAAACGGTTATATGATAGCGGAGGGATATGAAAAAGTAAATGGATAGGGTCAAGAATTACAGCGGTACGATAAGCGAGGATACCGCCACAAAGGCTGTAAAGCAATACTATGGTGCAACATCCAACACCACAGCCAAAAAGGGAAAGACAGAGCTGTTAAATAATAAGATACAGGAATTCCTTACTGAATGCGGGGCAGAGTCAAGGTATGACGGTGAGTTTTTGTGGATAAATGGAGTGCCAATGGTATTTTGTTTTTCTGGGGCATCGAATTATTACACAGCCAGCACGCCATTCAACGCCTCCATATTTTTCAACAATTCTAATTACACAACGGTATTTAGCGGGATAAACTATAATTTTAAGATGCGCCTCCTGGGGGAGCCGACAGTGGCTTTCGTTCTACTGATATCCACGAACTATACGGCACCTACATTCAATAATGGGTTTAATATGGCATTTTATAAAGCTGAGGATATCCTGAGTGGGAGGGAGTCAAGGATTTACTGGAATACCGGGACTAGCTCCGGAGGTAAATATGCTGCCGCCGTGATTGGCTTGGAAGACAATGGGACCCCTGTGAACATCGGAAGGAATACAGCACAGGGAATGAACAGCCGGCTAGACACAATCGCGGATGACTTTAATAACAACAAGAACAGGTTCCCATTGGTTGAGTGGATGCCCAACTTTTTTAAAGTGAGCGGGTGTTACTATGACCTGGTGAACGACCCCCTCCCAAAGGCGTCTAATACAAACGCAGACGCACAGACATTCATAAAGATTGGCGGGAATGTCTATTACAGGCAATACCTTGGGCCGCTCATAAGGTGTATTACATAGAAAAGAGGGATAGGGGCATGGACAGCACCGGCGCCTTAAACAGGGGGCTGGGGGAAAGGGGTATCAGTGGCACAGATAAATGTTTTATTAGAGAAGCAATTACTTACGGTACAGAACCGTGACGTTATATCAAGCGGCGATGCAAACTATGACATGTGCTCGTTCACATTTGACAGCGCATGGGAAGGGTTCACGAAGACAGCCGTGTTCTACCAGGACAAGGCAAACGTCCAGTATGCAGTCCTGGGCAGTGACGATGCCTGCACAGTGCCGGCGGCGGCGATGGCAAGGGAAGGAAGGATGTATATAGGGGTGTTTGGCATCAAGGATACGGCGGTGCTTACATCCACGCTGGATACCATAGAGATCGAAAGGGGAGCCATATCAGGGGATAACGTGTCAACGGAGCCCACGGACGATGTGTTCCTTTCCATCATTTCCAAATACCAGTCCATCCTGGACAGCATAGCCAGCCAGAACGCAAAGCTGGACGAGGCGAACGCCATCCTGCAGGCACAGATGGAGCTCCTGGAGAAGGTGAACGCCTTTGAGATAGAGCCGCTGGAGCAGAGGCTGTCTGCTATGGAGATCACCCTAGGAAGGTATGGGGAGACCATCAGCGAAGAGCATGAGAAAGTGGAAAGCATGCTCACACGCATACAGGAAAGCTCATTCCTGATAAGGGATGTACAGGTGGTGTTTGACAGCAATAATGAGTACAGGCTGGATGATGGAAGGGTGGATGAAGGATGCATCGTAGATGCGTATTTTGATGCAATGTCGGCAGAAAGAATCCTTGGAGGCGTCATCTATGTGGAATCCTTTGACGGGTATATCCTGTTTACAACAGCAACAAAATACACAGAGCCTTTAAACTGCACAGTGGAGGTAAGGAGGTATTAAAAATGCTTGGAAGGACTAATGCAATGTTTGTTTCCATGGAGGAGGCAGCGCCCATACAGCTTATACAGGAAATGATACTGACAGTGTCAACGGCGGACATATGGAAAATAGAATATGTGAACGGGAAATACTTTGCATTCCTGGATGATGAAAAAGTCCTGTATGGGGAGGATGTGGGAAATCTTGCCATACTGAAGAATGGCGATGGCCCGCTGCTGGCTTCCCATGTGATATACGCGGATGGGAAGTATTATTTTGGCAGGGCCGCGGAAGGGTATACAAACAGTAAATATGCTGCTGTGCAGGCATCACGTGACCTGTCTAGCTTTCAGGAAATAAATATAAGGGAAGGGCATGGGATAGCAGGGCTGTATCAGAGCACGGCAGGGAAAATAGTATTGCTGATATATTACAGCTCATCATCCAGCGGCAATTTTAAAAGGCTTGCCATGCTTGTGGCTGATACGCTGGAAGGGTATCAGGAGGAGGGGCAGAATTTTATATCAATAGGCGTTAGCTCATATTTTAGCCCTGACCAGGGCTATTTCAAAAGGAGCAGGCTCATTAAAGACCGGGTAGTTATGACGGAAAGGACGGGAACCTCAACAACTTCTGATACAGTTCTGATATCCTTGGATGGAAACAGGGTAGTGGCCGGTTCCAAATATACAGCTTTTGCATATGGATATTTTTATTCAAATGTCAGTATGTCCAATTCCGCAGGCCGTTTATATTACTCTGTTAACGGTGTTGATTACAGCATTCTGAAAAATACAGAGGATAGAGGGGGAGCCAAGATATTGGAATTCAGCGACGGTATCACGGGGATATTTTTCACTAAGGACGGAAGGCGCGTGTTCGCGGCAGCCGAAAACCCGGCGAAACTGGCAGCAGCAATGGACAGCGAAGCTGTTGAAGTGTCAGTCATGGGGAGTATCCTCACAGGCACGGAGAACGGCGGATATACTTACATAGGGTGTACGGGCGGTGTGATACTTAAAACCCATATAGATTATTCCGGGAGCAGTAATATACCAGAAGTGTCCACATTAAAGACGCTGAGCGCAAAGCAGGCATTGAAGCAGGCACAGAAATATGCAGATGAAAAATATGCGCTGCTGGAAGCAAGGATTGCCGCCCTGGAAGCAGGTTCGGGAAATTAAGATTTTATGGAAGGAAAGGGAGGTACAGGATGGGGCAATAACAGACTTGGGCGAAGCTGCAAGCGGCCTGGCAGAGGAAGGAGGCCTGGTGTGATGGGAGCATTTTATGGAAGCAAAATCCTGAATGGGGAAACAAACCCGAAAACAGGGAAGGTATGGAAACTGGAAGACGTCCCTTCCCTCTGGAAGCCAAAGGCAGAAAAATGGCTGGAAGATTACTAATGTTGGCTGATCAGTTGCAGACAGCAAAGCAGAAAGGAAGGTTTTATGGAAATGAAGGTTATGGATTTTATTGACATGGCGGCAAGCAACGAGTTTTTTAAATTAGTGGTGCTTGTGATTGTATTTGACACAATCTTCGGGGTGTTGCGGGCAGTAAGGGAAAAAAAGTTTAACAGCTGCGCAGGGATTGATGGGGCTATCAGAAAAATAGGCATGATTGTTTCGCTGGTATTCATGCTGGCTATCGACATGCTGGTAAAAGTTAACCTTATTGGTTTTATCCCGGAGGCTGCACGTAACCAGTTAGGGCTTAATAGCGTAGGCATGGCTGAATTTTTTGCACTTCTTTACATAGCCTATGAGGTGGTGAGCATCTTTAAAAATATGGCGCTTTGTGGGCTGCCTGTAAAAAGTGTTTGGAAGAAAGTAAGGGAGCTCCTGGGGAAATATACGGACGAACTTCCGGACACGGATGGATTAGATGGAAACAGCACCACAGGCAGCGTAGAGGGCTACAGGCAGCAGGAAAAATAAAATTGGGAAAAGAGGAACAGTTATGACAATAGGAATAAACTGCGGGCACACAGCCAGCGGCCCTGGCTATGGGGCTGTTGGGATTATAAAGGAATCAGAGCATACCAGGCTGGTAGGACAGGCACTTATGGGTCTGCTCCGATCCGCAGGCGTTGCAGTGGTTGACTGTACGATAGACTCATCAGACACCCAAAATGAATATTTGGCTGCTGCAGTGGCGTTAGCCAACAGGCAGGATCTGGACTGGTTTATTTCCATCCACTTCAACGCTTCCAAAACTCATGCTGGACATGGTGTGGAGGTGTATACTTATGAGGGCAGGCAGTACCAAGATGCTTTGGATGTGTGCGCAAACCTGGAGGGGCTGGGGTTTGCTAACAGGGGCGTAAAAGCTGGAAGCGGCTTATATGTTATCAGGAAGACAAAAGCGAAGTCTATGCTGATAGAAGTGTGCTTTTGTGATAACCAGGAAGATGTAAGCCTTTACCAGGGCATAGGTGTACAGGGCATTGCAGGGGCGATTTATAAAGGAATTTATAAGGAAGTTGTCCTGCCATCCGTGCAATTCCCGGCAGCAGAAAAACATGATCCCACACGGGAAGAGTTTATTGAGTTTGTCGGCAACATTGCCCAGAGGGACTGGATTGAGCGGAGGCTTGTCCTTCCATCAGTTGTGACGGCGCAGGCAATAAAAGAATCAGGATTTGGCACATCGGAGCTGGCCGTAAATGCCAATGCACTGTTTGGGATTAAACAAAATGGCTGGACAGGACGTGTATATGTAAAAGACGCTGTAGAGCAAAACGTAGACGGCAGCTACAGGACAGACAAGAATGTGCTCTGGAGGGCATATGACAGCTGGGAGCAGTCAATTTTAGACCACAATACATATCTTTCTGAAAGGAAGATTGGAAACCAGACAGAACCGAACTGGAAGAACGTTATTGGGTGTGGGGATTATATCCTTGCGGTGCAGTACCTGCAGAACGCACAGCTCCCTTATGCCACATCAAAGACTTATGAGGAATCATTGATCCGTGATTATATTGAAAAATATAACCTGGCACAGTATGACCCTGTAGGTGACGAGATGGCACCTGATGGATATTTGTGGGTTGTACAGGCTGGGGCGTATAAGAGCCTGGATAATGCTAAAGTGCTGCAGAGAGGACTGGAAAAAATGGGAGTTATTTCCTTAATTAAAAAGTATGCAGAGCAGATGTGATGGAAATTGATGGGATGGTGGATGTGAAAACATGGGCAGCGATTGACGAGTAGAGGATAATAAGTTATTATATTAAAAGTAGCATGTTAGTAGCAACATAACTATAGAAAGCGCATAAATACTGGCAATTAATGAGGATTGTATGTTGTCTTTTAATCAAGTTGTCCCGGGTTCGAGTCCCGGGTGGCTCATCAGTGAAAAAGCCGGAAACCTCAATAAAATCGAGGGCACTGAAAAAGTCTGATTCTTTGAAAAAGAATTGGGCTTTTTTCAGTGTTGGTATTATAATAGAAGTAATAACTTCTCGGAATCTCAATGAATGTGATTCTAACTGAAAAT
>CAJTVD010000024.1 GCA_910579495.1 uncultured Lachnospiraceae bacterium | reverse complement strand
GGGCTGATTCCCGCCACAAACCTTTCTGACAGTGGGTATTCTTAAAAAGAAACATTCATATGCTTGCTACGGAACTTTTTGTAAAGGAATGGGAGGGAAAAGATAATATAAGCGGGTGGCTGTTCTCTTGGAAATGTTACGCAATTAAAGGGCATTTTTGAAGGAAAAGGTATAAACGACCTTGTTCTATTGACTTTGGTTTCTGAAAAGCCTTTAATTGCAAGGTTTATTGAACCTTTATTGCGTAACATAACAGCGTAAATACAAGAGCAGTTCTAAACTTTCTTTGTACTTGTATTTATTGCCTTGGTTGTGGTGCTAAAATGGTGCCCAACTTCACAAAACCACCTTATAAGGAGATACGGCAGGAGAAATGAAGATATGCGGAAAACCTTGGTTTTAAGCCATTTTCTCATGGTGTCATAAACATTTATGAGGACTTATAAGAAGATTTTCGTTTATAAAATCAATAAAAAAGATTATCCGTGAACAATCCAAATATTTTTCCTTTATGATTGATAAATCATATTTATCTGAATATATTAGTAGTAATTCTTCTGCAAATGGGGAACCATGTGTGAAAGAGGAAATGTTAAATATCACACAAGAAGATAAATCAGTTATTATCAAGTATTTATTGGATATCATGAAAACGCATGATATAATTACAGAAGAAGAGTATCAGGCAGTTTTATACAAATATAACTAAGGGGTGCGGATATATGGAAGAAAAAAAGTTAAGAGCCGTATTCTATGCAAGGGTAAGCACTGAGGAAGAAGAGCAGTTAAATGCAGTCGAAAAACAGATTGAAGAAAATCGGGATGTTATCAGTGTAAAAGGTTGGATATTAGTTGATGAATATATAGATAAAGGAATAACAGGCACACAAACAAAGAAAAGAAATGAGTATATGAGAATGCTTGATGATATCAGAAAAGATAAATTTGATATTATTGTAGTAAAAGATCAATCAAGATTACAGCGTAATACTATGGACTGGTACATATTTTTGAATGAGATTGTACAGTATCGAAAGAAATTATATTTGTATTTGGAAAATACATTTTTTGATTCAAAGGATAAATTCATATTTGGTATTAAAGCAATGATGGCAGAGGAATATAGCCGTGATCTGAGTAAAAAGGGTAATGCAGCTAAAAGAAGAAGACAGGAAAAAGGCAAACCAATCATTACTAACCGAACATGGGGATTTAAGAATATCAACGGTGAAATCTTGATAGACGAAGAGGAAGCTGAACTTGTAAGACGCATATATCAATTATTTGCTGATGGATTTGGTGGGCGTGTTGTTGCCAGAATTCTACGTGATGAAGGCATAAGGAACAGGAACAATAAAACACTATCAGAAAATACAATACGCGATATAGTGAAAAATCCGCTTTATAAAGGTATTGCAGTGATGAATAAAGAACATTTTGACTTTGAAGCAAAGAAGATTATTAAGAATCCTGAAGGTGAGTGGATATACAGAGAAGGAATCGTGCCTCCCATCATTGATAATGAATTGTGGGAAAAAGCGAATGCACAGATAAACAGCAGGAAAACCATAGACAGAACACATAATGTAGGTATAAATAAGGGTAACAATCTATTATCATCTAAAATCATTTGTGGTGAGTGTAGTTCCAAGTACTGGAGAAATAAAAGGGCGCAGGGAGTTTACTGGTACTGCAGTGAGGGTGCACGTTCTGGAAAGGTGAGAGAAAAAACAGGAATGAAGTGTGTATCCCTAAATCTAAAAGAGGATGAAATATTATCTCTGGTAGAATATTTGGGGAAGCAATTGATCGCAAAAGAAAAGACAGAAGAAATTTTGAGCGATGCAATTAAAAAGATTTATGAAGGACTATCTGATTTTAACAGCGGTGAAAATATAGAAGATATCCAGGCACAACAGGAAAAACTGAATAAAAGAAAAGACACACTTATGGATTTATTGCTGGATGGAACAATTTCAAAACCGGATTATTCATTGAAAATAAATGATATTACAAAACAGCTTGTTATCTTGAACGAAAAGCAAATTAGATTACAAGGGGAAAAAGAAGAAAACGGTGAATTGTTCGAACGCTTGAATAGGGTAAGAAAACTTTTTCAGGATGATACAGAAAAGGGAATAGAAGTTCCTTTGATGTGTTCCCATATTGAGCAGATCAGGGTATATGAAAAAAGGCTGGATGTATATCTTGATTTTTTAAAGGATGCAGATTGTTTATCTGTAAATTATGACAAGAAAAACCGAAAAAACATTTCACATATGCCTATTTGTGTGGGTGGAAAATTACCCGGATGATGTGAAGGCGATCCTGGCGGCGGGTGCTTGTGTGATATAAATGACAGAAATCAAAAAGCCATATTGCATTTGGGCATTTGGCGGTATAAAATAATAAATAATGCTGTAAACAGTATTAACAAGAAAATCAGGTAACTGGAACAGGAGAAAAAGCAATGAAAGCAAGCGACATGGTATTGGAAACAAAGGGCAGGCACAGGGAAGGGGCAACTGTACAGGGAGACAAGTGGCGCATCACGGTGCTCACGGAGGAACTGCTGCGCCTGGAATACAGCGAGGATGGCAGCTTTGAGGACCATCCCACCCAGCGGGTGATAAACCGTGATTTCCCGGTACCGGGATTTCAGGTCAGGGAAGGGGAAGAGGAACTGCAGGTCATCACCCCGAAGGTGCATTTGACCTATGATAAACGTCCCTTTTCCCCCAACGGGCTGGAGATCCGCATCAGGGGAAACGGCTGTGCCAGCGTATGGCATTATGGGGAGGCCGTAAGGGACCTGAAAGGCACAGCCCGCACCCTGGATGAGGCAAGGGGGGAGATCCCCTTAGAGCCGGGGCTGCTGTCCAGGAACGGTATCACAGTTCTGGATGACAGCGGCACCATTACCCTCCTGGAAGAAGGCTGGGTAAGGCAAAGGAGCCAGGAAGCGGTGGACCTTTACTTTTTTGGCTATGGGCATGCTTACGAAAAGTGCCTGAGGGATTTCTACCATCTCTGCGGGCATACGCCCCTGCTTCCCAGGTTTGTGTTTGGCAACTGGTGGAGCAGGTACCATAAATATACAGAGCAGGAATATAAAGACCTGGTGGGGCGCTTTGAAGAGGAAGGGATCCCCCTGTCGGTGGCGGTGATCGATATGGACTGGCATCTGGTGGATATTGACCCCAAGTATGGGGACGGGTGGACAGGCTATACCTGGAACAGGGAGTTTTTTCCGGATCCGGAAGGTTTTATGGGGTGGCTCCATGACCATGGGCTGAAGGTGAGCCTGAATGTACACCCGGCAGACGGGGTGAGAGGGTTTGAGGAGCCTTATAAGGAGATGGCCAAAGCCCTGGGCAGGGACTGGGAAAAGGAAGAGCCCATTCCCTTTGACCTTACCAACCGGGCATTTGTGGACGCCTATTTCCAATATCTCCACCACCCCTATGAAAAACAGGGAGTGGATTTTTGGTGGCTGGACTGGCAGCAGGGAGGGGTGACCAGGATCCCGGGGCTTGACCCTTTGTGGATGCTCAACCACTACCACTATCTGGACAGCAAGAGAGATGGGGGCAGGGGCCTGACCTTTTCCCGGTATGCAGGTATTGGCAGCCACAGGTATCCGGTGGGCTTTTCCGGGGATACCTATATGTGCTGGGAATCCCTGGCGTTCCAGCCTTACTTTACCGCCAATGCCAGCAATGTGGGCTATGGCTGGGGGAGCCATGATATTGGCGGGCATATGGCGGGCTACAAGGATGAGGAACTGATCACCAGATGGATCCAGTTTGGCGTTTTTTCTCCCATCCTGCGCCTTCATAGCAGCAGCAATGAATTTTTACATAAAGAGCCCTGGTATTTTGGCGAACCTTACCAGGGAGTGGTGAAAAAGTACCTGCGGCTGCGCCATGAACTGATTCCCTATCTGTATACAATGAACCTTTACGCCAGCCGGGAGGGGCGTCCGCTGGTGCGCCCTATGTACTACCTGGCACCGGAGAAGGAGGAAGCTTACCAGGTACCAAATGAGTACTGGTTTGGCACGGAAATGGTGGCCTGCCCCATTACGGAACCGGCGGACAAGACCGGATATGCCTCAGTAAGAGCCTGGCTCCCGGAGGGAAAGTGGTTTGATATCTTTAACGGGAGGATCTACCAGGGGGGAAGGAGGATCACCCTGTACCGCCAGATCAGCCATATGCCGGTACTTGCCAAGGCAGGAGGCATCATCCCCATGGCCAAGGAGCCAGGGGAGGGGATGGAAAATCCCGGGAGCCTCAGGGTCAAGATCTTTGCCGGGGCAGACGGGAGCTTCCACTTATATGAAGACGCCGGACAGGGGGAGGAAGATCTCTTAAGGGGCTGGGCGGATACCTATATGGCCTTTGACTGGCAGGGAGGAAGCTTTACCATTAACGGAGCCCAGGGAGAGAAGGATGCCCTGCCCAGGGAGCGGGGCTGGGAGCTGGAATTTTATGGGATAGAAGCGCCAGGGGAGGTTTCCGTTGCTGTAGGCGGCAGGGAGACCGAAGTGGTGCAGAAGTACCAAAAAGAGCGGCAGGTCCATGTGATACAGATCCCCCCGGTGGAGACCGGTGCTGAGATCAAAGTAACGTTTGGGACGCCCCTTTCGGTGAAGGAAAATGACCTGGAGGCCCAGATCTATGAGCTCCTTACAAGGTTAAACATGGACAATAACCCCAAGGAGGCTATTTTCAGGCTGCTGCAGGAAAAGAAGGAACTGAAAGCCCTTCTGTCCGATCTTCAGAATATGGATCTGGAAGGGACGGTGTATGGGGCGGCCAGCGAGATCCTTCTGGCATAGCCAGATGGGGTGGGTATACGTCTGGGGTTGAACAAAAGTGGGTGGAGCGATCCACCCACTTTTGTTATCTGGAACAGAAAACCATTCTGGCGGCACCTGGCGGGGTTTAGTGGCGCGGTTGCACCTGTGGCGGCGGTGATCAAAATCCTTGGCTTTTTGGTTGGGATTGAGGTACCCTGGGTGAACTTCCAGTTTTGGGACTATGAGCCCCATCCCCTGGCCGCCCTTCCCCTTTCCCTTGTGATAGGAGGGCTGCCGTTTTTGGCAGGGAAGGGGAGGCGTTGGGGCTCCGGTGAGGTCATGCCTTCCAGACAGATTTGAGCACGGTGCCTATTTTGGGAGTAGTGCCGTAAAGAAGGACACCTACCCGGTAGATTTTGGCAGAGAGGATTCCCACGGCTGCCACGGAAACCACCAAAATGGCAACAGACACAACGACCTCATATACCGGCACGGTACTCATGGCGATACGGGTAAACATCGCCATAGGGGAGGTAAAGGGGAGATAGGAGCAGATGACCATCAGGGGGCTGTCCACCTCACCGCTGCTCATGGACATCATCACCACCAGGAAGGCGGCAATAAAGACCAGTGTGATGGGCATCACCGATGTATTGATATCTTCCACCTTGGAGGCTGTGGAACCTACCGCCCCAAACAGAAAAGCATACATAAAAAAACCAAGCACAAAGAACAGGAGCATATAGAGCAGTAGCCCCAGAGGCATATCGAAGAGGGAGGTGATGACCTGGTTGTTGCCCCATTGGCTCTTATTTAAGTTGAAGAACAGGAATGCCGAGCCGAACACACACAAAAGCTGTAAGAAACCAGCCAGGCAGGAGGCAATGACTTTGCCAAACATCATGGAAGCGGGCTTCGCGCTGGTGATCAGCAGCTCCATTGCCCGGGAGCTTTTTTCCGTGGCAACATTGGTGGCCACCATCTGCCCGTAAAGGATGATCACCATATACAGGGCGAATATCATGATATAGGTGTAAAAGAAGTTCTGGATCTGGTCTTTGCCCAGGTTCTCGGTCTCATGGGAAATGGAAGCAGAGAGGATCTGCTCAGCCTGGCTGGAGGAGAGCCCTTCCTGTACCATGTTGTTTATGCGGTAAATATTTAACAGGGTCTCGTCTGCGGCGGCAGGATTGCGGTCTGTCATGGAAAGATTCCCCACATAGTAGGTGTAGGCGGTGGGGCTGTGGAGCACAAAGGCACATTCAGCCTGGCCGGAAGAGATCTGCTTTTTGATCTCCCCGGCATCCGCCCCTGCCATACGCACATCATAGCTGCCAAAGGTTTGGGAGAAAGCTGCCAGGATGTCCTCTGCTGCCAGGGCGTCCTCCAGGGCAATGAGCATCACCGGGCGGGTATCCTCCCCGGTTTCTTCATTTGTGGTAGGGGAGGCGCCGCCTTTGTTTTTCATTCCCTCAAAAAATGAAGAAAATCTGGGAAAGAACATTACCAGGGCGATCAGTCCCATAAGAAAGAGGGTGATGCCCACGAAGATCTTGTTTTTAAAATAACCTTTTACTTCAAATCTCAGTATCGTTGCAAATTGTTTCATATTCATTTTCCTTTCTGCCGCCCCTGGGCCTTCCAGGTGACATATAGGGGCTTTTATGCCTGTTCTCCGGTATATTCCACAAAAATATCGTTTAGGGAAGGTTCAAAGACCTTGATCTCGTCAATATCATATTTGCCTGCCAGGGCTTTCATCATCTCCTGTTTCTTTTCCGGGGAGGAAAGCCGCAGGAGAAGCCCATCCTCGTCCAGGGCTTTTCCGGCCTGGCAAAAGGCGGGGTCTGCCAGGATCTTGGCAGCCTGCTGTGAACGCACCAGGAGCTTATCTCTTTTGTAATTTCTCTTGATGTGGTGGAGGTCACCCTGGAGAAGGATCTTCCCGCCCCCCAAAATGGCGATACTGTCGCAGAATTCCTCAATATAACTCATCTGGTGGCTGGAAAAAAGGACGATCTTCCCCCTGGCAATGGTTTCCTTTACCACCTCCTTGAGGGTCATTGCGTTCACCGGGTCAAGGCCGGAAAAGGGCTCGTCGAGGATCACAATGTCAGGGTCATGGGCAAGGGCGGTGATAAGCTGGATCTTCTGCTGGTTTCCCTTAGAGAGGGTGTCCAGCCGCTTGTTCCGGTAGGCCATCATGCCAAGGCGTTCCAGCCAGCGGTCAATGGCGGCCACTGCATCGGAGGTCTTCATCCCCTTTAACTGGGCAAAGTAAATAAGCTGGTCAATGATCTTTTTCTTGGGATACAGCCCCCGCTCTTCGGGAAGATAGCCGATGCTGGTCCTGGTGTGGTCTACAGGGCTGCCATCTATCAAGACCTCGCCCCCATCGGCTGGAAAAACGTCCATCAAAATACGGATAGTAGTGGTTTTTCCCGCGCCGTTCCTGCCCAGCAGGCCGAAGGCTTTGCCGCTTTCGGCGGAAAAGGAGATGCCTTTGAGCACCTGCTTTTCCCCGAAGCTTTTGTAAATACCCTTTAATTCGAGCTTCATAATAAAAGTCCTCCTATTTCCGGTTGTTGGTTTCTGTTAATGGATCTATCAGGACAATCAGATCCTGATTTTAACATGGTATTATTCTAACACAATAAAGTAAGATATACGAGTGGGCTCTGCAATGATTTTGGGGAGGATATGGTGTCCTTGTTTTGGGGCAGGACGGGGAAATCGTGGGAACTGAATTGACACATTTCCTAATGTGATGATAAAATTATGCAAAGCAGGATAAAATTAGTAGAAGCCAGGAGGACTTTTTATGCCGAAAAGGACAGATATTCATAAAGTGTTGATCATTGGTTCGGGGCCGATCATTATTGGGCAGGCCTGTGAATTTGACTATTCAGGGACACAAGCCTGTAAAGCGCTCCGGAAGCTGGGGTATGAGATCGTGCTGGTAAATTCCAATCCGGCGACCATTATGACAGACCCGGAAACAGCAGATGTGACTTATATTGAGCCGTTGAACGTGGAGCGCCTTACCCAGATCATTGAAAAGGAACGCCCGGATGCCCTGCTCCCGAACCTTGGGGGACAGTCAGGGCTTAATTTGTGCGCGGAATTGTACAAGGCAGGGGTTCTGGACAAGTACCAGGTGAAGGTGATCGGTGTGCAGGTGGATGCCATTGAGCGGGGGGAAGACCGTATCGAATTTAAAAAGACCATGAACAGCCTGGGCATTGAGATGGCTCGAAGCGAGGTTGCCTATTCTGTCCCGGAAGCCCTTGCCATTGCCGAAAAGCTTGGCTACCCGGTGGTGCTGCGGCCGGCCTATACCATGGGCGGCGCAGGGGGCGGGCTGGTCTATAACAGGGAGGAACTGAAGGTAGTCTGTGCCAGGGGGCTGCAGGCCAGCCTGGTAGGGCAGGTCCTGGTGGAGGAATCGGTCCTGGGCTGGGAGGAGCTGGAACTGGAGGTCGTACGGGATGCGGACAACAACATGATCACTGTATGCTTTATTGAGAACATCGACCCCCTGGGGGTGCATACAGGGGATTCCTTCTGTTCTGCGCCCATGCTCACCATATCCAAGGAGTGCCAGAGGCGCCTTCAGGAGCAGGCCTATAAGATCGTGGAATCGGTGCAGGTGATCGGGGGGACCAATGTGCAGTTTGCCCACGACCCGGTGAGTGACCGCATCATCGTGATCGAGATCAATCCCCGCACATCCCGTTCCTCGGCGCTGGCCTCCAAGGCCACGGGCTTCCCCATTGCGCTGGTTTCCGCCATGCTGGCGGCAGGGCTTACCTTAAAGGATATTCCCTGCGGCAAGTACGGGACGCTGGATAAGTATGTGCCGGAGGGGGACTATGTGGTGATCAAGTTTGCACGCTGGGCCTTTGAGAAATTCAAAGGGGTAGAAGACCGGCTGGGTACCCAGATGCGGGCTGTGGGGGAGGTCATGAGCATTGGCAAGACTTACAAGGAGGCCTTCCAGAAAGCCATCCGTTCCCTGGAAACAGGGCGTTATGGCCTGGGCCATGGGGGGGACTTTGCTTCCCTTTCCAGGGAAGAGCTGCTCCGGCGGCTGGTCACCCCTTCCAGCGAACGCCATTTCCAGATGTATGAAGCCCTGCGCAAAGGCGCTACGGTGGAGGAGATCCATGAGATCACCAAGGTGAAGAAGTACTTTATTGAACAAATGAAAGAACTGGTGGAGGAAGAGGAAGCCCTCCTGGCCTACAGGGGCGGCCTGCCCGGGGACGGGATGCTCATCACTGCCAAAAAGGACGGTTTTTCCGATAAGTATCTAAGCCAGCTTTTACAGATCCCTGAGGAGGAAGTACGCAACCGCCGCCTGGCCCTGGGTGTGGAGGAAGCCTGGGAAGGGGTCCATGTAAGCGGTACTGAAAACAGTGCCTATTATTACTCCACCTACAATGGGACGGATGCCAATGTGGTGGATACGAACAAGCCCAAGATCATGATCCTGGGGGGCGGGCCCAACCGCATCGGCCAGGGGATCGAATTTGATTATTGCTGTGTCCATGCAGCAATGGCCCTTAAGAAGCTGGGCTTTGAGACCATCATTGTCAACTGCAACCCGGAAACGGTATCCACAGACTATGATACCTCTGACAAGCTGTATTTTGAGCCCCTTACGCTGGAGGATGTGCTGAGTATTTATAACAAGGAAGAGCCCCTTGGGGTGATCGCCCAGTTTGGGGGGCAGACGCCCCTGAACCTGGCGTCGGAGCTGGAGAAGAACGGGGTGAGGATCTTGGGCACGTCCCCCTCTGTGATCGACCTGGCGGAAGACCGCGACCAGTTCCGGGAAATGATGGAAAAGCTGAAGATCCCCATGCCCGAGTCCGGTATGGCCACCACAGTGGAGGAAGCCCTTGGCATCGCGGAAAAGATCGGCTATCCGGTGATGGTACGCCCTTCCTATGTGCTTGGGGGCAGAGGCATGGAAGTAGTCTATGACGGGGCAAGCATGGCTGAATATATGAATGCGGCGGTGGGCGTTACCCCTGACCGCCCGATATTGATCGACCGTTTTCTCAACCATGCCATGGAGTGCGAGGCGGACGCGATCAGCGATGGGGAGCACGCTTTTGTGCCAGCGGTGATGGAGCATATTGAACTGGCGGGGATCCACTCCGGTGACTCGGCGTGTATTATCCCATCCGTGCATATCCCGGAGGAAAACCTGGAGACCATTAAGGAATATACCAGAAAAATCGCAGAGGAGATGCATGTAAAGGGGCTGATGAATATGCAGTACGCCATTGAGAACGGAAAGGTATTCGTACTGGAAGCCAACCCCAGGGCCTCCCGCACGGTGCCCCTGGTGTCCAAGGTCTGCAATATCCGCATGGTTCCCCTTGCCACCGAGATCATCACCTCCGAGATCACAGGGCGTCCCTCCCCGATCCTGGACCTGAAGGAACAGGATATCCCCAATTATGGGGTAAAGGAGGCTGTGTTCCCCTTCAACATGTTCCCTGAGGTGGATCCCCTTTTAGGGCCGGAGATGCGTTCTACCGGGGAAGTACTGGGCATGTCCCGCTCCTATGGGGAGGCCTACTTTAAAGCCCAGGAGGCAGTCCAGTCCAAGCTTCCGCTGGAAGGGAAAGTGCTGATCTCCGTGAACAAGAAGGATAAGGATGAAGTGGTGGAGGTTGCCAGGAGCCTGGCAGGGGACGGGTTCCAGATCGTGGCCACCGGCGGCACCTGCGATTTGATCAATTCTGCGGGCATCCCGGCGGTAAAAGCCAAAAAACTTTTTGAAGGCCGCCCCAATGTGGGGGATATGATCACCAATGGGGACTTTTGCCTGGTGATTAATTCCCCGGTTGGCAAGGACAGCGTTTTTGACGACAGCTACCTGCGCAAAGCGGCGATCAAAGCGAAAGTGCCTTATATCACCACCGTTGCGGCGGCCCGGGTGGCCGCAGAAGGGATCCATCATGTGAAGACCCATGAAAGCAGCCAGGTGAAATCCCTCCAGGAGCTCCACGGGGAGATACGGGATAAGTCGTAGGAAAAGGGAGCCGAATAGGGACAGGCGTTGTAAGAATATACTGTAAAAAAGCTGCAGGAGCCAGTTATCTTGGAAGAAGGATTTTTCATTTCAAAGGAAGAGCTTGAAAAAATGAGAAACACGGATATCAGGACTGTTGACAGGGAGAGCCTGGTGGACATCCGGGATATAAAGATAGATGAGAGCCTGGGGGCAGAAGAAAAACGCCGGGAATTTATCCGGCAGATCAAAAACCCATATGTCTACAAGCAGGGGGAGTATGTTGTCAAGCTGAGTTTTATGGATACAGATGCGACCTTTACTGACCGGCTGAAGGAGTATATTGAGCATATGGCGGCGGCAAGGCTGTGAAAACAGTCTTGCCGTTGATGATATTCCGTAAATTTTGCCACATCTCGGAGGGCTTGGTTCTTGACAGATTTTTTTATCAGGAATATAATAAATCATAGAAATGTTACACTTTGATAGAGATAGACCCAGGTTGGGACACAATAAAAGGAGAGGGTAATAATGATACTTAGTAATAGGGAGATCCGGGAATTGGCTTTGCAGACTGACGCGCCGATGATCCAGCCGTTTTCTGAAGAGCAACTTCAGGGAGCGTCATATGATGTCAGCTTATCTGGAAATTTAACGGTGCTAAAGTGCATAGGTAGCGTTATTGACCCGTTAGATGATAAGAACATCAGTGACTTATATGAAAAAAAATCTATCGGTGATGACGGGTATCTGCTTTCACCGGGGGAATATGTCCTGGCAGAGCTAAATGAAATGGTGAATATTCCTGAAAACCTTACAGCGCATCTCCGCCCACGTACCCGCTTTACCAGGGGCGGCATCCAGGTAGCGGACCAGCATTGTAATCCAACCTATAAGGGGATATTGCAGGTAGGGCTTTTTAATGCAGGAAGGAACCCATTTTTATTACGGCGGGGGCTGCGGGTCGCGCAGATGGTGTTTGAAGAGATGAAGTCTGTTCCGGATGAGGATAAACTATACAAGAATAAACCGGACGCAGTATATCATGATGAAACGGAATTCCGAAGTGCAAAATGGTCTGATGAAGGGCAGAAGCTTTACAGCGATGTCATGAGGTCTTTTAAAAAGGGGGATAAATAGGTGGCAGATACTGAGACAATGTTTGACCAGGTGGTGGAACATTATATTCAGCAATTCAGGCCGAAAGGAAGCAATATCAGTGATTTTGAAATGGAAAATATTTTCCAGTCTGTGAAGAAAAATATCCGGGATGAGGTAATGGATTTTATTGAGGAAGAGGAAAGAAAAAAGATCCTCAATAAAATTGAGGGAGAGGCGAAAGACTATCGGAAGAAGCTGTTCCGAAAGGTCAAAGTAACGATTATTGTAGAAACGATTTTTGTTGCCTTTCTTGTGGGCCTTATCGTTAATCAGGTTACCAGCCTCATTCCGCAGGTTTATTGCTGGGGCGTCATTATTCTGTCATTTTTGGCATGTGTATTGCTGATATTCCTGGAGACGAAGGATTAAATAAAAGTTAGTGTCTGTGCAGTACTTTTTGTCAATGCCGTTCTTGCCCAAATATCATGTACATACCGGCATACAAGGCGGCACAGGCCAGAAGAATACAGACATGCCGCCCCGGAATATAAAGATACAAACAGTCTGTAAATGTACGAAAGGCAGACAGCCATGAAAAAAAATGACAGCAGCCCCCTCTGCCAGGAGGGCTTTTATGAGGCGGCGGTGTACCTGCGCCTTTCCAAAGAGGACGAGGGGGCAGGCAGCCGGGCGCAAAGGGAAGAGAGTGAGAGCATTACCAACCAGAAAAGGCTCATCCATGATTATTTAAAAGACCGGAAGAATATTCATATTTTCCGTGAGTATGTGGATATGTAAAACCGCATTTTGATACAGAACCGCCCAGGGAAATAGGGGGAGAAAGCTGAAAATATGCTTCCGGCAGATTTAAGGTTTGCCGGAGGCTTTCTTTTTTAACATAAGGGCAGTTCGCGGAGCGTGCTGCCCGTTGTTTTGTTTCAATATAGCCATGATAGATGGGATGTGATTTGAACCCCCTTGCCCTTTTGGTTCCTTTCGAAGTGGCCGTTCCAATGAGCTGGTTCTGTGGGGAAGTGTTTGTCCCGGGTATCGTGGCAGGAAGCCATAGTTTTATCAGTTATAATGGACAGCCCAGAGAGCATAATTTGTTCTGGGGCTGTCTTTTATGTGTGCCCATACAGGGGACAGAGGCCGCAAAGGCGGCGCATGGGGCACAAAGGGGGGCAGGGGAACCAGGGACCATCCTGCCCCCCTTTGCCAACAGCCTGCCAATCTCCGTATAGGGAGGAGGTGCTGACAGTGACAGAGGAACAGAAAGAAAAGATTATCCGTTTCAGGGGCATGGGGCATGGGTATGGGAACATAGGGAAGGAACTTGGCATTTCCAAGGATACCGTCAAAAGCTTCTGCCGCAGGAACAGGCTTACCCGGGCAGACATCCAGGCAACAGGCCAGGAGGACAGATGCCGTGAATGCGGCGTGGGGATCAGGCAGCGCCCAAAGATGAAAAAGCGGGTATTCTGCTGCAGGGCCTGCCGGGAGAAGTGGTGGGCGGAACACCCGGAGCGGATTGCCCAGAAAGCGGTCTATGGATTTACCTGTGGGAAATGCGGGAAGGCGTTCACTGCCTATGGGAATAAAAAACGGAAGTACTGTTCCCATGAATGCTACATTGCCCACCGGTTTGGAGGCGGCGGGGATGGGTGAGAAAGAATTCCAGGCGGAAAAGCGGTATTATATTTCCATGGCTATCGCCGGGGCTATGCACCGGAAGGGCATCATCAATGAGGAAGTACTGGCTTTAATAGATACAAAGCTTCTGGAAAAATACCGCCCGGTCTCGGCTACATTACTGGCTGGGAAACCATTGATATAAAGACGCTATGCAGTGATATATGGTAAAACAGTGGGAATAGGACGTGCACGGAAGGGAGGGCAAAATGGCGAAAATCAGCAAAATAGAGCGGAAAGTTCCGGTTCAGAAAAAACGGGAGAGGGTGGCGGCATATGCCCGGGTGTCTATGGAGACAGAACGCCTTGCCCATTCCCTTTCCGCCCAGGTGAGCTACTACAACAGCCTGATACAGTCAAACCCTGAGTGGGAATTTGCCGGGGTATACGCAGACCTGGGGATCAGCGGCACCGGTACGGCCAGGCGCAGGGAATGGTGCCGCCTGATTGCAGACTGCGAGGCAGGGAAAGTGGACATCATCCTCACCAAGAGTATATCCCGGTTTGCCAGGAACACAGTTGACCTGCTTGCCACAGTGAGGCATTTGAAGGAAATTGGTGTGGAGGTGCGGTTTGAAAAGGAGCATATCCAGTCCTTTTCAGGGGAAGGGGAGCTGATGCTCTCTATCCTTGCCTCTTTTGCCCAGGAAGAGAGCCGGAGCATCTCCGAAAACGCCAAGTGGGGAATAAGGAAAAGGTTCCAGTCAGGGGAAATCGGGGCGGCAAACAAACACATCCTGGGATACCGTTACCAGGAAGAACACAAGCAGTATGCGGTCATCCCCAAGGAGGCGGAAACCGTCCGATGGATATTTGAAATGTACCTGGCGGGACATTCCCTGGGGAAAATCGCAGGGGCATTAAATGGGGCAGGGCTTACCACGGTGAAAGGCTGCGCATTTTCAGGCAGTTCCATAAAAGCCATCATAGGCAATGAAATCTACGCAGGGGATATCCGGCGGCAGAAATCCTTTATGGAAGACCCTATCGCCAAAAATAAGGTAAAGAACAGGGGGCAGCTCCCCCAGTATTACATGGCGGACTGCCACCAGGCGATTATTGGGCGGGAAACCTGGGCAAAGGTGCTGGCAGAAAGGGAAAGGCGGGGGGCATTGGCAAATCCCAGTTACCCTTTTACAGGAAAGATAAAATGCGGTATCTGCGGGCGTTCCTATACCCGCCGCTCTTATACTGCAGGGGGGAAGGGGGCTGTGGTCTGGTTTTGCAGGGCAAAGAAAGAGAAAGGGATCACCTGCAAAGCACACAATTATCCCGAAGGGCAGCTCCGGATGATATGCGCGGAGCTGATGGGTACAGACGGCTTTGATGAGGGGGCATTTAACAGGACGGTCAAAGGCATGGCCGCCCTTCCCGGCGGAAGCCTGGAAATGCGGTTTTATGGAGGGGAAACAAAGCGGTGGGAGATCGCCCCCAGGCAGGAGGGTGTCCCGGCATACCATATTCAGGAAGGGAGGAGGCAAGGTGGCAAAAAATGTGACAACAATCCCGGCCACGCGGAACCGCTTCACGGCGGCTCCCATCAGCAGCCGGAAAAAGCGTAAGGTGGCGGGCTATGCCCGCGTCAGCACTGATATGGAAGACCAGCAGACCAGTTACGCTGCCCAATGCGATTATTATACCACCTACATACAGAGCCGGGAGGACTGGGAGTTTGTGGGGCTGTATTCGGATGAAGGCATCAGTGCAACTTCCACACGCCGCCGGGAGGGATTTAACAAAATGGTGGAGGACGCCCTGGATGGGAAGATCGACCTTATCATCACCAAGAGCGTGTCCCGGTTTGCCAGGAACACAGTGGACAGCCTTTCCACCATCCGCAGGCTCAAGGAGAAGGGTACAGAGTGCTATTTTGAAAAAGAAAACATCTGGACATTTGATGCCAGGGGCGAGTTGCTTATCACCATCATGTCCTCACTGGCCCAGGAGGAGAGCCGGAGCATTTCGGAAAACTGTACCTGGGGCATGAGGAAACGGTTTGCGGACGGCAAGGTCACGGTGCCCTTTGGCAGGTTCCTTGGCTATGACCGGGGGGAGGACGGGAGCCTTGTGGTCAACCAGGGGCAGGCGATGACCGTGCGGAAGATCTATGGGCTTTTTCTCCAGGGCAGGTCTCCCCATCAGATTGCCAAGCTGCTGACAGAACAAGGCATCCCCACGCCGGGGGGCAAAAAGGTATGGGGAAAGTCGGTGGTGGAATCCATCCTTACCAATGAAAAGTACAAAGGGGATGCCCTCCTGCAAAAAGTCTATACCATTGATTTCCTCTCCAAAAAGAAAAAGAAGAATGAGGGCGAAGTGCCCCAATATTATGTAGAGGGCAGCCATGAAGCCATCATAGCCCCGGAAGTCTTTGATAATGTGCAGGCACTGATGCAGTCACGGGAAAAGGGGGACAGGAGGCACAGCAGCATGAATATCTTCTCTGGCAAGATCCGGTGTGGGGACTGTGGGAGCTGGTACGGCTCCAAGGTCTGGCATTCCAATGATAAATACCGGAAAGTGGTCTGGCAGTGCAACCATAAATTTGACGGCGGGGAGAAATGTAACACCCCCCATCTGGAGGAGGAGGCCATCAAGGAGCTGTTTATAAAGGCACTGAACCAGATCAACGAAAAAGACATTATCCTTGCCGGTTTTGAAGAAATCAGGGACACGGCCTTTGAGGCCGGGGAAACGCAGAGCCAGGAAGCCATGAGCCTAAAGCAGGCCCAGCGGAAAATGCTGGAGGCCCTTACGGAGGAACTGAGGAACCTTCCCTGGCAGGTGGATTCCTTTGACCAGGGAGCCTGGTATGCCCTGCTGGATTTTGTGACCGTCTGTGGCAGGGAAGAAGTAAGGTTCACCTTCAGGAACGGGAGGGAGATCCTGGTAAAAATCAGATAGGGGATATGGCTGCCTGCCTGCAAATTTCTGCATCATAAAATAGATCAGAAACAAAAGATGATTTAGCTGCTGCAAATTGGTTATAATCAAACCTCCTACTTTGGAACTTGTAAAAAGAAGTGTTGAGGAATAACCAAGAAAATGTTATACTTGATTTCTATAGTATCATACGCCTTTTGCCTGCAATGTATATTTAAAACCTGTTTTTAGTGGGTACACAATTCCGAAAAGGGGCAGGTTCCTGATGCCTGCGGGAAAAACCAAAAGTGCCAGGGCAAAATCAAATTGTATCAAAGGCAGCGTTTACATAGACGATGGCTATTCCGGCTCGGACTTCCGGCGCCCTGGTTTCCGGGAGATGATGGAGGATGTGGGGCAGGGAAAAGCCAATCTTGTGATCGTAAAGGATCTTTCCCGTTTTGGCAGGGAATATATAGAGACGGGAAGGTACTTGCAGAAGATTTTCCCTGCCCTGGGGGTGCGGTTTATCGCGGTCACAGACCACTATGATTCCCTTACTGCGGATGGGATGGGGAAAAACCTCCTTCTCCCGGTAAAAAATTTTATTAACGATGCCTACAGCGCAGACCTGTCGGTAAAGATCAAAAGCCACCTGGAAAGCAGGCGGGCCAATGGCGATTATACTGGTGCGTATGTCTCCTATGGCTTTTTAAAGGATACCGGAACCCCCGGGCGGCTATTGCCGGACCCGGAGGCAGGGGAAGTGGTAAGGCAAATATTTTGCTGGAAAATCGACGGCATGAGCAACAGGCAGATCGCAGACCGCTTAAATGCCCTTGGGATCCTCTCCCCGGCAGAGTATAAAAGAAACGCAGGTATCCGTTACCAGAGCGGCTTCCAGAAAAAACTTTATTCCTTATGGAGCCCGGCGGCAGTGGGCAGGATACTTACCAACCCTCTGTGTCGGGGGCTGGTGGTCCAGGGAAAAAGGGAGCGCATCAACCATAAGATTAAGAAAATGGTGGAAAGGCCGCCGGAAGAAAGAAGCGTGTTTTTTCAGGAGAGCCTTGCCCTTATGGGGGAAGGACAGTTTGAGACCATGCAGTGCCTGCTGAAAAAGGACATCAGGGCAAAACCGGGGGGAGGGGGCGTATTCCCTTTCAGCGGGATGCTTCAGTGCCCTGACTGCGGCAGGCAGTTGATACGCAGGCAGAACGTTTATAAAAATAAAAAGACAGCGTTTTATATCTGTAAAACCTACAATGTGGAAAAGGGCTGTACCCGTCACAGCGTCAGGGAAGAAGTGCCCAATGCAATCATTGGGGGCTTTTTGGGGATCTGGGCGGAAAACATCCTGGGAACAGAGGGCAGGGAAGGTGCAGGCAGCCTGGCCGGGGATCTGTCCTGGGAAAAGCTGGGGCGGCTGCCAGCCCTGGGAAGGGAGGGGACAGACTGGCTATGGGGGAATGGGGCGGTACTCCTGGAACATGGCCGCAGCCGGGAACTGGAAAAGGAGCTCTCCGGGAGCCGGGAAATGCTGTCCGGCCTTTTGGGGGACTGGCAGGAGGGCATTCTCACAGAAGAAGAGTATGAGGAAATGAAATCGTTTTATGAAGGGCGATGCCGCCTTTTGCAGGAACAGCTAAGGGAACGGGACAGAGCCTGGCGTGAAGGGAGCCTCAGGCCAGCGGCAGAAGAGACATCCCAGGCCAGGGCCAAAGAAAACCACAAAGAGGCAGGGCAAAAAGGCCAGAAAGCCCCGGAGAAGGGGATGGGATGTGAAGGGCAGCCCAGCAGAAGCTTCCTGGCTATTTTTTTAGACAGGATATGGATATATGAGGACAAAAGAATAGAACTGGCGTTCCGGTGCCGGGAGCCGTATTTTTAGGAATGAATTTCCCATTTCCGGCATTATATGGTATACTATATCATTATGTTTTAGCTTTTTTTAGGCAAAGGAGGAGACAACATGGGGAATCAATTAGTATGGCAGGATCGGTTTAATATTGGGGTAGACTTTATTGACCAGGAACACAGAAAACTGTTCAGTATTTTGAATAAATTGCTTGACGACAAACAGCAGGAGCAGAGAGGCCCCTGGGTCTGCCAGGAAGGGATCAAATATTTTAAGGATCATGCCATGAGGCACTTCGCGGAGGAAGAAGGCTATATGGCGTCCATTTCCTACACCGGGTATGAGACTCACAGGCGCGTCCATGATAACTTCCGGCGCAAGACCCTTCCTGCATTGGAAAGGGAACTGGAAGTTTCAAATTATTCGGAGGAGGCCATTAACCACTTCCTGGGAGTGTGTTCAGGCTGGCTGATTGGCCATACCCTGATAGAAGACCGGGCGATCACAGGGAAGACCGCCAGCAAATGGGCGGGGCTGATGCCGGAAGGGGAACAGGCGGCAATGGGCAGTACCATTATCCAGCTTTTGCAGGATATGTTCCAGTTGGATGCGCAGGTAGTCAGCAACTGCTATGGCGGGGAGAAGTTCGGGAAAGGTATTTATTACCGTCTGGCCTACAGCGCAGGGAAGAGGGAAAAATGGGAATTCATCTTGATCTTTGAGGAAAAATTGATCCTAAATACCATTGGCAAGATCATGGATAACAAGTCAGAGGGCGTCAATGTCTTTTTGATGAACGCCACCAGATATGCGGCACGCCAGTTTGCAGACCGGGTAAGGGAGCATATGCCTTCTATGGACTCCTATGAAATGAAGGAGGAAAATCTCCTAAGCTACGGGCAGTTCCAGAGAAGGTTTGAAGACCAGCAGCCACAGTTTAGCCTATTGCTGGACACCGGCGCAGGGTACTTCGCCTTCTGCGTAGTTGCGCCCCAGTTGTACCAGGGCGGGGGCGAGATTTCCATCCAGGCAGAAAATGCCATGGCAGAAGTGGGGAAATATCTGGAGGACAACATAGAGAACCAGAAAAAGAAAATACTTGTGGTGGATGATTCCGCCCTTGTGCGTAAAGCAATGCAGGAGCTGCTTTCCAAGGACTATGAGGTTGCCCTGGCCAAGTCAGGCATGTCCGCCATCCGCTCCCTTGCCCTGGACCGCCCGGATCTGATTTTGCTGGACTATGAGATGCCGGTATGTGATGGCAGCCAGGTACTGGAAATGATCCGTTCCGAGGAAGATTTTGCAGACATCCCGGTGATCTTCCTTACCGGCAGCGTGGAGAAGGACAGGGTAAAAAAAGTGGTGGCGCTGAAACCGGAGGGCTATCTGCTAAAGACCCTGCCGCCTGTGGAGATCAAGAAAAATATTGATAGCTTTTTTCAGGGGGCACAGGGATGATGTGTCATTACCGCAACTCAACCAGGGCATGATCTGGGAAACCACAGCGAGAACCACAAGAATATGAGCCAGCTTTCCAATGAGGAGAAAAAGCAGGAGCTGATGAAGGTACATACCAAAGTGCAGGAACTCACAGGCTATGAGATGTCCCTGTTCCGCCCCCCATATGGGGACTATGACAATGCGGTGGTGGATGTAGCAAAGGAATGCGGCTATTATACGATCCAGTGGGATGTGGAAAGACTTGTAATAAATAAATGAGTAAGATAATATAGTAGGAGAAAAAGAATCCACTGGATTTTTAAGGAGTGCTTTTTCTGATAACAAACATTTATAAAAACATTCCTACAGATGAAAAAATCAAACTGTATTTGAGATTTTGTGATTATATCACAAAATCTCAAATAGCGGATGAAAAAGACAAATGCAAACCGGAAGCAGGAAGTAATTCACAACAAGCCACCAAAACGTGATGCAAAAGCACCAGACAAAAGGCAAATAGAGATAGCACAAAGTAAGAGCTCCCAAATACCAACTAGTTTATGTGGTGAGAACATAAGTCCGGCCATAATCAATATTTACAAGGAAGTTTCTACACAAGAACGCATCAGGCTATATCTGAAGATATGCAGATATGTGATGAATGGAGAAGATATTTAAGCGAGGAATAACAAATAAAAAGAAAAATAGCTATATATGCAAGGCAATCCGTTGATAAAAAGGACAGCTTAAGCATTGAAACACAAATAGAGTTTTGCAGAAATTTTATCAACTCAAAGCCTGTCAATGATGCCATAGAGGTATATTATGATAAGGGCTACAGCGGTAAAAATATGATTAGGCCGGAATTTCAAAGGCTGCTAACTGATATAAGGGAGGATATGATTTCAAAAATCGTAGTATACAAATTGGATAGAATCAGCAGAAATCTTCTGGATTTTACTACTATGTATCAGGATTTTGAAAATCATAAGGTGGAATTTTGCTCTGTCAGCGAAACCTTTGACACTTCCACCGCAACAGGCAGGAGCATGCTGAAAATCAGTATGGTATTTGCGGAAATGGAACGGGAAACTATTCAAATGCGTGTAAAGGATAATTACTATCAGCGTATCCGCACGGACGGCAGGTGGGCAGGCGGCCCTGCCCCTTACGGCTTTGCAAATGCAAGGACAGCAGATGGAAAACCCACTTTGCAGATCAATGAAAAGGAAATAGAAATTGTAAAATACATTTTTGAAAATTATGCCGATAGGGCTAATATTTCCATGGGAATGATTTGCCGGGAACTGACAGAAATGGGATATAGGAGCCGTCGCGGCAATGGTATGTTTGATAACATTACCATTGCAAGAGTACTGCAAAATCCGGTCTATTGTATTGCAGATAAAGTATTATATAAATATTACCAGATACGAGGGATTCAATTTCTCAATCAGGAAGAGGACTGGAACGGTACAACATCCGCCCACATTGTAGGGAAAAGAGCCGGAAATTATAATGTGCGGAAGTATACGGATTTAAAAGAGCAAAGTATTTACCTGACTAATTTTGCAGGAGTGATTGACAGCAGGGCTTTTATCAATGTACAGGAACGCCTTGCACAAAATGAACAAATTGGAAAAAACAACATGCCTACCAATATGATAGAATTTCAGGGCTTATTGAAATGTGCAAAGTGCGGCTATGCAATCAAAATGTACACAAAGCCGAAATTGGGATGCTACGGTGCAAAGCAGCTGCATTGTTGTGATGTGGATTTAAAAAATGTCACCTTCGATAAACTGCGTGAGGATTTGAGGCTGGAAATCCAGAAAAATCTTAATACCATAGCCATGGATTTAGTAAAAAGCGCTTCTATAGAAAATAAGAAACGGGAGCAGATAGAAGAACTGAAAAAAGAAATTGATAATCTTTTGGAGATTGCTTCTAAAGGTGGAGAGGTTGCGGATCTAGTATATGAAAAGATAGAAGTTAAACAACAGAAAATCAATGAGATAGAATTGGATTTATTCTTAAATAAAAGAATCACTGACAGATTGCATATTGATTATTCCATTCCCATTAATTATAGTAGATTCACTGATGAACAGAAAAAGGCAATCTGCACAGTTTTGGTTCAAAAGATTAGATTGCAGGAAAATGGGGATATGGAGATAGAGTGGAAAATTTGATTTTCTATGGAAATATGCAATTTGGTATTATAATAATTTAGACCAAATCCGCTTGAAATATTTCGTGGTTTTTTGCAGAAAATCCGCAAGTTCTGATTAAAGAAAAGTGCGGATTTTTATTTAACATAAGGGCAGTTCGCGGAGCGTGCTGCCCGTTGTTTGCTTATTCTTTCAATATTTCTTCTATTCCCTGATAAAGTTCCGGAATATCTGATACTGATGTATTCCATACAATCTCATAATCCAGACTTCCGTAGTGATGGGCTACAATATCTCTCATCCGCATAATCATTTTCCATGGAATTTTTGTATATTCATTTAAAAATTCTATGGATAACATTTTAGAAAGTTCTCCAATTTGCAGTATTGGCATAGTAATTGAATTTCTGTATATAAATCCATTTTTTTCGTTTGTAAAAAGTTCTTTATTTTGTTTAAAAAAATTGTGTGTATCTTTAATTTCCAGGCAATAATCCATTATTTTTATCAGTATTGTTTTATCTTTTTGATTCATAAACAACGACCTCATCTTTCTTTATCTGCTCCAGAAATTCGATATTGTTTGACGTATCTGTAATCACATCTATATTTGCTCCGAATGCTTTTTCAAGTTCATCAATAAAAGACGCCAACTGAAATAATGACTGTATATTTCCCCTTGATATAACGAAATCATAATCACTGGTTTCTGTTGCTGTGCTTTTTGCTCTTGAGCCAAACAATGCCACTCTATCTGCACCATATTTTTCCGCAATAGGAGTAACCAGCTTTGCTACACTTTTTATGTCTGTCATTCAATTATCTCCTCAACTATTTCTTCCGGCGAATCATACTTAACAAACATACGCCATGCTAAATCAGGCGCTGGCGCAATATCATCATCTATCGCCAATTTTATTTCGTACTCCATTTTTTAGTCCTCTCCGCCAATTCCGATTTTGCTCTCTATTTCTTTAAAAATCTTAATTTACATATATAATTATAATTTACTTTTAACAAGGACACAACTACAAAGTAAGATAAATCTTGGGCTTCCCCATAGTATACACTATGATATTCCCATAGCAAACTCTCATATCAGTTATTTTCAAATGGCAGATTTCGGCTGCTGATTATTTTATCCTATATCTTTTATCTATTACAAGTATAGATTCCCTGGATTGGAAAGACTATGGGGTGGACGCCATTATTAAGACGGTGACACAGCACAAGCACTTAGGGAATGGTTCCATTATACTTTGCCATAACGGGGCGAAATTTACCGCCCAGGCGTTAGACACCCTGATCGCTACGCTCAAAAATGAAGGCTATTCCTTTGTGCCGGTCTCAGAACTGATCTACAAAGACAACTACCATATGAACCATGAAGGACGCCAGATCAAAAATTAAAGGCCAGGGGGAAGCTGGGAAGAGCCTGTTTGACACAAGGGGGGATCCCCTGGACAGGGGGATCTGCCCTGGCGGATAAGGGCTTCCCCCGCCCCCATCAGGAGAAAGACAGTGGGGGTGCAGACGATCTGCTGGTAGCAGAAGAAATTATGCCCCATGTAGCACATCACAGAGATCCCGACGGCAATAAGTTCCGGGCACTCTTTCCTTTTTTTGAAAAACCGGCAGATGGCAGAAAGAAAAATGCCCATATAAGTGACAGCACCAGTGATCCCCAGATTCACAAGGGTGTTCAGCCATTCATTGTGGGCACAGGTAAGCATAGTGCCCCGCCCCCACTTCCTGTCCAGCTCTTCCTTGAAAAAACTGCCCACGTAGGCGGAAAAGCCATCCGGGCCGCAGCCGAAAAACTTGCGGAGAAGGCTGCCCTTCCCATAAGACTTGACCCCAATGGCCCAGGTGGAGCCGCGGTTATTTCCCCAATATTCATCAAAGAGAAGATAGTTATTGGTGCTCTTTAAATGATCCGGCAGGTATCCCATGGTGTTCAGGCAGATATAGGCCACCACACAGAAGACCGCCCAAAGCAGGAGAAAGAGTGCCCCCAAAGGGACTTTTTTGTATCTGGTAAAATCCATGGGCTTTCGTCCCTCTTGCCGCCGGAAGAAGAGAAGGCCGCCCAAAGCAACTGCCAGCAGCACCCAGCCGGAAGCATCCTGGGAACAGAATAGAAAAAGCCTGCCCAGAGGAACCGCCCTTTCCGGAAAAAGCCGCTGGCAGAGCCCGGCCAACCTCATACTGGCAAGGCACAGGAGAACCACCTCCAGGAAACGGCCAAAGGCTTCAGCATTCTCCATGGAAAACCAGAACAGGGCAAAAAGCAAAATACAAAGGGCAGCCAGTGCACTGTCGGAATTTTGGGTGGCCAATGACATAAAACCGATCCACGAAAAAATCCCCCCAAACAGGCGCAGGAGCCGGTGGTGGTAAAACCAAAAGGCAAAGACCCCTAAGGGAAGCAGGAGCACCAGATAGCTGGAATACCAGGTAGCCTGTCCGATGGTGGTGAGAAAGTCAAGGATATACCGTTCCTCCAGCCCCTGGTACATCCCAAGGGGATCCACCCGAAAGCGCATCAGCACCCCAAGGAAAAAGACCAGGAACGCTGTCCCCAGCCAGCAGAGGATCTCCCAGCCTGACCACCGCCAGCACCGGGATACCAAAAAATAGATCCATACAAAGGAAAGCTGGGATACCAGCCCCATATACCAGCCCTCCCGCCCCCAGACCACCTGCTCCTTATAGGGAGAAAGCAAAGTGGAGAGCAGGGCAGAGGCACCATATAGCAGGGCAAACCAGTCAGTGGCGGAAAACGGGATCTTGCCTGCGGCGTTCTTTGGCCTGCGCCTGGGGATAAGGGACAGGAAATATAAAATAAGGACAGCCCCTAGGAGGACGCCTGCCCCGGAAGTGCAGAAGGTAAAAAAACGCCATTTGGCAGTGCCGATATTGTAATATTTATTTTGATAATAAAGAGGATAGACTGCCATCATCAGGAACATATAAGCGGATGTGATCTCTGCCAGCATTTTCTGGCAGATGCCCTGGAAGCTTGTCTTTTTTCCATGGAGGGTCTCTATTTCTTTTGCCATGCGCCGATCCCTTTCCTTTTTCAATGAGCCATCAGGCCGTGATGCTATTATAGCCTTTTTGGCAAGGGGTATCAATCTGCTTTTTAGATAGTCTTTGGTTAAAGCTGCATATTGCCGGATTGTTAATCGCTAACTTTATTATCTTTCTGCTTTCCGTCTTTACGTCCAGCCTTTTAACTGCAAGCGGCAATATATCCACGCTTCCGGGATTTGCCCCTGTCCAGTTAGATACAGTTACGTTAGCGGCAATGCTTGTAAGGGCTACTCTGATTGTATGGGAAGCGTTCTGTATTGGTTGTATATTGCAGCCTTAGTTGTAATCGTCATACAAAACTATGAAGCAACTGTTGAAAGCGAGCTTCGCCAAACGGACAATCTGGCTTCCGTGTTTTATATAGCGGAAAATGGTGCGTATGCAGATAATACTGATAAATTGAGCGAAGATACCGAGCATACTATGATGATTGAAGTGACAAAACGCCTAATAGACAATTACAGAAGTAACAGCTACGAATACTATCCATTTGGATATGTGAAAAGAAAAACGCTGTCCGCAAAAGAACAGGCAACAATCCTTTTATATCTGAAAGAACTGACAGGTCTTGACGAATACTTTATTATTGGCACAGATGAAAACCGGGGTTCAGAAGATATTCAAATTTCCGGCGGTGGTACTTATGTCTTAAATCCGGGACAGGGCGGTACATTCGAGAACGGGCAGTTTATTGTAGAGCCGGAGGATTGGGAATATGTAGAGAATAATTCCGGGTTGTCACAATCTAAGGAGATTTCGGGAAGCGGGTTTGATATACAGGTTACATTTGACCGATTCAAAGAGATTATGGATTGTGTGAATAATCTGATTGGACGCAATTCTTACTTTAGCTGGACTATGCTTTCCATGTACTACTATCCAAATGATATGCAGGATAATCCGATCACAGAGCAGCAACACCGGGAGTTCTATGAAAAAGATCATGTGACAGGTGCATTTGCCCGCTATTTTTGTGACAGCATTTCCCTCATTGTATTATGCTTGCCCGCATTTGTCATAATTGACCTGTTGTTAAAAGATAAACGGTGCAAGATGAATACATTGATTTATCCCCGGACGGAAAGCTCTGCAAAAATAATTTTCACCCGCTTTGAAGCGGTAAGCTGTATGATAATGCTCCCTGTCTTTATCCTGCCGGCAAAATCTTTACTAACATTAGTACTGTATTGCCGTAATATCGGTATTCCTGTAAACATATTTGCTTTTGCCGCTTATATCTTTGCGTGGATTTTTCCGACAGTTTTGTTTGTTATGTCTGTTGCTTTGTTTGTAACGATACTGACTGAAAATTATTCTGCTGTCCTGCTTGCTGGGTTAATTTGGCTGTTTTGCAGACCATCTGTTGACAAATTAGCAGGGGGAAATTACGGGCTTTTTGATCTCATTATCCGTCATAATACTTTGAAAGGATATGGACGCATGATAGAAAATACTCATACGCTGATTTTGAATAGGGTACTTGTGTCTGTTATTGCAATTTTGTTTGTGGGCTTTGCCATAATTATCTATGACGCAAAGAGGAAAGGGGGGATTGAGATTGAAGGCCGAAAATCTTTTAACAATCATAGGCGTAAACATTCGCATGAATTATAAATATACACTTTTACCAGCTATTGCTTTATTGTTCGTTATTCCATTTGTTTATGGGACTGCGAATTTAGACTATTTGCAATCTGCTGACTGTTTGGAACAAATGGTTGCATTGATTGGAATACCAATGTTTACTCCCCTTATCCGACAGGAACATTCGCACACCTTATATGAAACGATTGCCTTTCGCTCAATCTCTTTGCGGTTCATTGTTTTATTGCGGACAGTGTTTTCCATAATCGGCTCAATACTGTTGATTTTGGCATTTGAAATTTATATGAGAATTTGCGGCTGTTCTTTTCCGCTCTTTCCATATGCCTTTCGGACTTTGGCTGCAAGTATGACATTGGGATTTATAGGGTTGCTCCTATCTTCAATAGTGCAAAAGACAATCGGTGGTTATTTATGTGCATTTTGTTTTTATCTTGCAGTACAAACTGAAAATTTAGGAGAATTATTCAAGCCTGTAACAAATGGGATCCAGTTTATGCTGGTGCTGTTTCTTGGAAGTATTAGCTTGGCAATTATCTATTTTGGCAAACCAACTTATTATTAATAGAGTAAAGTTTACAAAAGAGGGCATGAAAAGCGAGGAATATAATTGCTTTTTGATTTAGACTGATTTGCAGGAGGTAAAGAAATGGAATGGTTGAAAAATCTAAGCAATGCCATAGAGTACATAGAAGATAATCTTGATAAAGAAATATCTTATGAGGAAACAGCCCGTATTGCGTGTTGCTCAACCTATTACTTTCAGCGTTTGTTTTCCTATGTGGCTGGTGTTTCTCTTTCAGAGTACATACGCAAACGCAGAATGTCACAGGCTGCTTTTGAATTACAGCAGACAGATAAAAAGGTGTTAGATGTTGCCCTCAAATATGGCTATGCCTCTCCAACATCTTTTAACAGAGCATTTCAAAGTGTTCATGGAATAACACCGGCTGCTGCTAAAAACAAGGGAAGTACCTTAAATGCTTATCCACCAATTAGATTTTCCGTAAAGATCACAGGAGGAAATGCTATGTCCTATCACATTGCAGAAACAGGAGTTATTAGAATTGTTGGCATTCGTACATCTTTGACCGAGGACATGGAAGAAAATCAGACAATAGTCCCCGAATTTTGGAAAGATACTCTTGACGAAAATCAGTTTTCAGATATATGCCTGTTATCAAATGAAAATCCAAAAGGAATTTTAGGCATAAGTGTTTACCATGACCCGGACAACATTTTCTATTATATAGCCGCTGCCACAAGCAAAGACGCTCCCACAGGAATGTATCAGTATGAAATCCCAGCCACAACATGGGTAGTCTTTGAAAATGACGGGCATTTCAAAGAAAATGTGCAAGATGTTTTCAAACGGTTTTATACGGAATGGCTTCCATTTTCCGGCTATGAATATGCCGGACTGCCGGATATTGAAGTGTACCCTATTATCCACGGGAAACCGATTTATGGTCATTCCGAAGTATGGATAGCAGTAAAAAAAGAAAAGGAGAAATAACTATGCAATATCAAATCGAGATACGGGAAATTGAGCCTGTTCGTGTTGCTTACATGAAGTATAAAGGCATTGCTACCGAAGCAAACAGTGTATTTCCCAATGTTTTTAAGTCAATTCGCGGGAAAGTGAATGGTGCGCCGTTTTTTAGCTACTTATCCATGAACCCGGAAACAAAACAGGGAGAAATGGAATTGTGCGTACCAACCGCAGAAAACCCTGTTGGAAACGGCATTGAAGTAAAAGAAATGCCCCGCATAAAAGCGGTATGCGTTACTCATGTTGGCTCTTATGAAACACTTTCCTTTGCGTATGCTGCTATTGATAAGTATGCAGCAGATAATGGACTGCTACTGGCACCGCCATTTCGGGAAGTATTTATAAAGGCTCCCGGAATGTTTCTGAAAGGAAACCCGGACAAATATATCACAGAAATTCAGTTCCCAATCAAAGGGGAATAGCTCATGTATGCTATTGAAACGGAAAATATTATAAAGCAGTATAAAAATGGCGTACAGGCACTTTCGGGTTTATCCCTTTCGGTTAAAGCCGGGGAAATCTTTTCACTGTTAGGGGAAAACGGGGCAGGGAAATCTACCTTAATCCGCATATTGACAACTTATTTACGTCCTGCTTCTGGAAAAGTATCTATGCTGGAAAGAAACATTTATACAGACGCTGCGTGGATACGTTCACAGATCGCTTGTGTTGCACAGCAAACATCAATCGACACCTATTTGTCATTAGAAGAAAATATGCTGTTCCAAAGCCGCTTATATAAAATCCCAAAAACAGAAGCCAAAAAGAGAATGGAAAAACTCATTACGGATTTTGGATTGGAACGGTATCGGAAATATCCCGTATCATCTTATTCCGGGGGCGTAAAACGCCGCCTTGATATTGCCCTTAACATGATGTCAAATCCTAAAATTCTCTTTTTGGACGAGCCAACTGTTGGCATGGATATTCAATCCCGTATTTCTATGTGGGAAATGATGAAACAAATCCGTAGTGATTTTGAAACCACTATTTTTCTCACAACACACTATCTTGAAGAAGCAGATAGTTTAAGTAATAATATCTGTATTATGAAAGACGGAAAGGCTGTAAAGCAGGGGACACCAACTGAATTACGCTCTTTACTTCGGGAAAACACGATACGGGTACAATTCCATAATATTGAGGACGCAAAAGAATATATAGGGGTACTAAAGGGCTTTTTCCAGCAAGAAAAAATGATTGTGCATAATTCGGCAATCATCATTCATTCACCTAATGCGCAATCAGATATGGAGCGTGTAATATCTTTTTTGGCAGAATATCACATTCCCTTTCAAGGAATAGAGGTTGCACAGCCAACTTTAGAAGATGTTTTTTTACGGTTGACACAGAGCAGACAGGGGGAATGTATATGAGTGTATTCACAATTTTGTACCGAAATGTAAAATGGCGTTTTCATAACTCATTTACCATTGTAATCACAATTCTACAGCCTATCTTGTGGCTTGTGCTTTACAGTGCTGTTGCCGGGCAGACTATGAAAAATACAGGGATAGAAAACTATACTGCATTTATTCTTCCCGGCTTAGTGGTTTTAGTTAGCTTTTCTACTTGCAGCAGCAGCGGAATTATGAATTATATGATGAAGTCAAACGGTAGCTTTTATCGGGTATTGATTGCACCTATTAAACGAAGTTCTATTGTTTTAGGACAGCTTCTTGAAGCGGTATTATGCACTTTCCTTGAAGTGGGAATAATGGGGTATGTTAGTCTGCTTTTTCATGTTAGGCTTGCCACTGGTATAACAGGAATTTTTCTGATTTTGATACTGGTGTTTCTGACAGCGTTTTTTATGGCGGGGCTTGCTTATGGAATAAGCCTAATTTTGCCAAACGAGGTAATATATGAAACAGTAATGAATGCGATTGTATTGCCTGTATTTTTCCTTAGTACAGCATTATTCCCGGCAGACGGTATCAGTGGCATATTAAGGATTGCAATTAACATCAATCCGTTTACCCATGTGATTAACGTATTGCGTGATCTGATACTTTACGGAACTGTCAACACAAATAGCACGGTATTTGTGTTCATGCTTTTTATACTTATGGGAAGTATCAGTTTTATTTGGGCTTTACATGGATTGAAAAAGGAATTGAGCCTATAATTTATAAAATATATGAAATCTGCCGCACGACGGCAAAAGAAAAAAAGCCGTCGTACAGCAGAGGTCTATCCGAAACTGTTTACGATTTATAAGGAACTAAAACGGCAGAATGAGATCATTTTTGAGGCGGAAAAGGAACGAAGTGTGCTTGAAAGACTAAAGAATCCACCAAAGAAAGCGGCAGACTACCAGCAACAAAGTACGGTTAAAAACAAAGACCGAGGGGCGGGATAATCGCCCCTTTACTACATCAATATTATTACATTTGCATAAGCATATTCCTTGTTTCTTTATCAAACTTTTCGAGCGCATAACGATATGCAACTCGCGGCATTTTTTTGCAATTTTTTATCAAGTATTCTTTTACACAACTGGGATTTATTTGTGATAAGGCTTTCAACATCCAACCATATCCTTTTAAAACTAAATCATGTGAATCCGACATTAAACGATCTGATATTGTAAATGGCTCCATTCCTTCATAATCATTTTTCATTATGGCAGGTATCAGGATAACTGCGGAAGCCCTTCTTACCCAAAAATCATTATCTTCTGTCCATGCGACTATCTTCACAAATAATGATTTCTTTTGCCTTATCAGCTCTCCGAATGCGTGTGTGCAAAAATCATCACAGTCGCCCCATCCCCTTACATAATCTTTCAGCCAGTGATAAAAAATATCGTAAGTTGATTCGTTATAATGATTTTTCATTCGATATGCAAAATCAAACGCAATTACTCCCAATGCCCATGAGTGTCCATTTAACAGCTCTTCGCACAGGATAAAAACATTTTCAATGCTTTTATCTTCAATTTGACGGAATAATTTAGTTGATAATTTTCGCACATCTCCTGTGATGATATGTTTTCCACAGGGAGTGTTTTCTTCCAACTCTTTAATCTTCCTAATCGCTTCTTCGACAATTTCATCCATTTGATGCTCCTGTCATAGTTCTTCTGCATAGCTGCCTGTAATCTCGATGGGATTTCCGTCAGGATCCATAAATGTAAAGTACCAGTATGGTGAAAAAACATTTATAAATCGAATTTCAGTCATCTGCGCTGCAATACCTAATTCTTTTATCCTATCATATTCTGCCTTTAAATCTTCGACTCCTAAGTTAATAAATACCTTATGGGTATTTATATTATCCGCAATTTCACTCTGATTATCGTATATCTCCCAATATTCGCCTTTAGTTATTACTTGACTAGGGTTTTCACTGTCATAATAACCATTCATGAGGCAAAGGTTAAGCCCTTTATTATTAAATTGGGCGAAACGCTTTCCGTTAGTGGCGGTTACTTTCATATCAAATACCTTCTCATAAAATGAAACAGATTTATCAAAGTCCCTAACAATTAAATAAATTGAACCATATCGCATTGATGTTCCTCCATTATACCAATTCATACTTTATTGTGACTTGACACTTTAAATCATTTTTCCATTCTCAACCTGCACAGCGGTCTGCCAGTCATCTTCATAAACGATGGTTCCCACAAAATTTGTATAAACCACATCATCAGGTTTTTGATGTCTATCTAAAAGTGCAGTAGCAGGTTTTAATTTCTCAATCATTTCTACTGTACTTTCACATTAAAAAAGTAATGACCTTTTTCATGGTTCTTACAAGGTTTCGGTTCAGGAAGATTATCCTTGAACCAGTCATCAATAGATATGAATAGTTCTTTTTCTTCGTTGGTTAATTTCCCACCTCTTATCATATTCCAACAAAGGCTAAATATCCCTTTGGGATGCTTAGAGTATATCATAAACTAGCTATCTTGTATACAAAAAAACTATTGACTAAATCCAAAAATATTGTATTATACTTTTAGTGGTGAGTCCGGCTGCTACTTGTCAAGGACGTATTCATCATTTTTCATCACTTTTTCTTGATTTTCCCTGTTTTCCATGCTCTAAGTCATGGAGAATGACACGCTTTACTTGTCCTCTACACTTTGGGTACTTGTATCAGAGAAATGTACTTCGGCTAAATACCTTGTCTTGTCAATTTTATGTTGTAAACAGGGCGTTAATCGCCCTGTGGTGTTGGTCTGAATATCGTCGCTCATGTTCCTCCTTTTAGGCGCAAAAAAAGACGCATGGTTTTCACAATTTACTGTTCCATGCGCCTTTACGCTGTTACTATATTTGATTGATATGATTGATTACGCCAACTGCATAATCTCGGCTTCAAGTTCCTTTAATTCGTCCATTGATAAAGATGGTATATAACGTGCAATTTTTTCAAGAGAAAGTTCTCCGTCTTTAATCATTCTTTCAGCTGTTTCTCTGTCTTTATCGTGAGTAATCTTATCGGTAAGAGTATTTTCCATATCTTTCCAATATGTTTTCATTATCTGCTCATCATTAAATAAACTCATCATAATCGTCACTACCTCCATTTCTCTGTTCATCAAATATTCTTTTAAGACGTTCCTATCCTTGCAAATACGGATTGTTTCTCTGACTGTCTGCTCTGTCATTCCATACAGCTTTCTTTGTTCATCAAAAACTTTACAGAAAATAATATATTGATTGATAATATCCTCTGTTTCGCTCTCATAGATGACCTTTGCTTTTACCTCAATATCTATATCTGCACCGTCAAAAAATTCTTTGGACAGCGATATTGTATCGGGTTTTCTGCCCCTATCGCCTGTGTAGATGATATATAATTCCGGCTTAGGCATTTTGACCTTTGTACTCTTATACAGGCTTTGTGATGTCCTTTCAAAATATTCATGATAACTCTGTGCTAAATATAACAGTATTCTGATTAAAATATTTACCGTCCAACTTGATTGCGCTTCCAACAACAAAAGCAATCTGTTGTTACCCACCATTATGCCCAAATCGTTATTATCCGATTTTCTATTTATTCCGATTCTAACATAAGCAGGCTGGAAGATGCAATGAATACCGCACTTCCAGCCTTGGTTTTTTCAAAACTATCGGAATAATCCCGATGCTAATAACCATGGCAGAGCCTGCTTATGATATCTTCGTCATCATCCCATACAGGCGTTTCCGTATCTGGATGGAGAATGACATTATTTTTACTTGCTTTACATATAGCCTCTCTTTTCATTTCGACATCCGCACGTGCATAAACAAGGGTTGTCTGAGTATCCTCATGCCCGAGGAATTCAGAGAGCATGGTCAGATGCATGCCTGCCTGATACAGATGCATGGCCCTCGATTTACGGAACATATGCGGTGACACACGGTCCGGCACTGCAGGATTTTCCCTTTTGGCAGACTCAGCATATTTCTGCACGAAACGTGCCACATTATCATCCGACATTGGCGTTTTTATGTGGTTATGGATAGTATAAAACATGGGGCTGCTCCCTTCGCTTCCGGAATGCACCCTTTCTCTGTACCGTGTAAAAAGGGCTGTTGTTTCCGGAGACACCGGGACAAGCCGCGGCTTTGCCCCTTTCCCCATCAGATATACGGTACGGGAACCGGCATTATAGTCAGAAAGGTGCATTGTAAGCATTTCGCAATCCCTTGCCGCCATGTCATACATCAAGGACATAAAAAACTGGTTCCTGAGTCCGGTCTTTGTTTGAATACGTTACCTCGGCTTTCCAGTGTCCTCGCCTTTGTCATTCCGTACCGCCCCCGCTTTCATTTTCGGCATTGGGGAGAGTGGATTGTGGGGGAGTGGTTTCTCGGCTTTGCGTTTCTTCTCGTTCTGTTTTTTCTTTTCATTGGCTACACGCTGTTTTGCCTGTTCCATAAATTCATCAAGCATTTTTTTGCAACTTTCTATGGTTTCTTTTGTTATTCGTTCTATTTCTTCTTCCGTATGAGTGTAATAAAATGATGGGGGAAACAATCCCCAACAACTTCCACCCATAAGTTCCCACAATCTGTCCATTTCCCATAATTTTATTTTGAACATTACTTTGTGTTTTATTTTTTTAATGTACTGATACATTTTCTTGAAACTGCCATTATCCGCATTAGCCTTTGTCCCTTTCTGTTTTACCTTGCTCCAATTCCCGCTTTTTCTGCAAAGTATTCCCTTTTTGCCATAAGTTCCTCTTGCGTATCTTTAGACAGGCATTTGAATATATCCTCATAGTCCAGTTCTGCCATTGGGGTGTTTTTTGTGAGTGCTAACAACTGCGCCTCAAACCATTCGTCCCATAAATCAAGAAAAAGTTCAAGGCTGTCTGTGTAGGCTATGGCGTCATCAAATCTATACGGGAATTTATAATATATCAGTTTCACAAATCCGAACCTTCCTGCGTCTACAACCGTAACTTCAATTTCATCAAGTTCCTTCTCATAAGCACTGACAACTCTTTTGCATTTTTCATATTCTTCATCGCTGATATACTTTCTTTTTTCTTTGGGTTTTTCTTCCTGCTCCTGCCAATCCTTTTCCATCTTAACGATTTCCTTTTCCAAAAATTGGAGTTTACTATCCATTTCTTCTTTGGAAGTGGCAGCAACAGCAAACTGCAAAATTTCTTTTTCATTCCACCCATTAACTTTTTCATAACGCTCTGCCAATGCCGACAGCCTTTCCTGTTGCTCGTCCTCAATTATGTACGTAATTTCATAAAATTTCATTTGGTGATTTTTCTCCTTTCACACTATGGGTCATACATATTCATTTTTTCCTACTCCCTTAGTATATTCGTTCTTACGAAGATATTCAAGTATGAGAATATACTTTATTCTATTGTTATACACACGATTAAAGGGGGGACTGAATGTGATTGACTATTCCCCGTTTTGGGAAACTTTAGAAAAATCAATTGAAAACTGGTATACTCTGACGAAAAACCACCGCATATCGGATAGCACGCTCAACCGTTTAAAACACAATAGAGATGTGACCACTAAAACGCTGAACGATTTATGCCGAATATTAGGCTGTGACATAAAGGATATTGTCCGATATATTCCCTCTGACAAAGACCAAAAATTATAAACTGGCGATAGCAATTTTCACTGTTTGCTGTCGCTTATATTTTTTACATATCATTCTCCCTTGTCTGTTTTTTATTTGTTCTTTACTTTTCTTACTTCAAACTAAAAGTACACATTCAGTTTTGCTCCTTTCCTCTTGCTGTATTCGTTTTTACGAAGATATTTAAGTACCGGAATATATTTTATTCTATTGTTAAAGATACTACACGACTTTACAACTTTTATAAATGATACCCTTGCTGTTGAATTAGCTGTTTTAAGGCATTCATGATACTGGTTGATTTTATGCCTGTTTCGATGTTTTTCACGAAAATGGCATAAAATACCTGTCGGCGGATCTGTTCGCTAAGTGCAAACCGGAACTCCTGCACACTTACTGATCGATATTCATAAAATAGTTCATCACTATATGGCAATAGTTTCATTGCGCAGTATGAAATATTGATCAGATTAACCAGCATTTCAATGCCTTTGCGGCTTCTGGCCATATAGCTGCAAAGCGACCAGAATGTCTTTTGCTCATAATAGCTGACTTCGATGTTCCATCTGAAAGCGTAAAGGAACAGGGGGATAAACTGCATCCGGCCACTGCCTGTCTGATTCAGCGGGGATTTTTCCTGCCATGCGCAGAAGATCTGGAGCTGTTCTGGAAAAATGGTACTGAAAAACAGGCGTCTGCTGCCGGATTCCTTTTCCGGGGATGTCACAAATGCCATCACTGTCCTTTTACCGAAAATATTTGTAAGGACACGGCGCGCAGCTGTGTAATAACCACCGATTTTTTCATCGGACAGATGAAAATCATCCTGGATGGAGAGCTTTTTCCCATGCAATGCAGGCCGTCCCCTTTTTCCTGTCCGCTGCGGCGGCAGGTCATAAATAACGGAGTCGGATCTTGCGTTTCCTATAAGGTCAAGGTTCTCATACTCATCCACGATGGAAACAAGGTTCTTCTTTACATACCAGCTATCGCACAGAAGGATGACATTTTTCATAGTTTTGAATTCCGGCATGACCTGGCGCACCATGGATGCAGCCAGTTCCAGTTTGGATTCCTTTTTCTGCCACATACGGTAACCAAGCGGGACGGAAAGATAATGTACCCTGTTTTTATTCCATACCGGGACACAGAGCATCACACTTACAAAGCAGTGCCCGTTCAGATAGTTAGAACCATTATGCGCGGCATGGTCAAAAAGTTTTGAAACATCTTCAAATTTTTTACCAAACTTTGTGGCCATTGTATCATCGATACACAGAAAAACAGGCTGGGAAGTCAGGTTTTGCGGTATGATTTTCAAAGCCATTGCTGCAGTCACATTCATAAACCTTAAGCAGTCAGCCTTAGCATAGGAACAGGCATAATAAAAGGCATTCAGTGATTTTAGGGTAATCCCTGACAGGAAATGCCTGTACAGGGAGCGGATGGAATCTGCGGACTCCATAGCCAGGATGGACAGCGCCAGCAGAAACAATGTTTCAATAGTGGGCATGGAAAAAGTTTTAAAATAAATATAAAAATAACGGTACAGTCTACCAATGAGATTATTTTTGTTATATAATAAGTCTGACGTACAAGGTCACCCTCTTTCGTATTTTATAGTGTGCAAACTTATTATACATTAGAAAGTGCCTTGTGCGTTATTTTATTTTTAAAAAGTTGTAAAGTGGTGAAGATACTATTAAAGGGGGCGCTGAATGTGATTGACTATTCTCCGTTTTGGGAAACTTTGGATAAGTCAAATGAAAATTGGTACACTTTGACAAATAAACATCATTTATCACATAGTACACTCCACCGCTTGAAGCACAACAAAGATGTATCAACTAAAACATTGAATGATATATGCCGAATTTTAGATTGTGACATAAAAGATATTGTCCGATATATTCCCTCTGACAAAGACCAAAAATTATAAACAGGCGATAGCAATTCTCACTGTTTGCTGTCGCTTAAATTCATCTTTAACATCATTTCTCTTGCCTGTTCTCTTTGTTCTTTGCTTATCCTTCTTGGCTTACGGTAATTAACGTATGATTTCGGAAAGGAATAGGTCTTAGATATTTTGTCCTGCCCTGTCAGCCTGTATATGTCGGGAAATTCATCAACAAGTGTGTCAAGTTTCCGCATAACCGTTTTATCCCTTGTGTAGACGGTGGCAGTCTGTTCTCCTGCATTGTAATTAACAATCGTTTCCTGCTCGTATCATGAAAGTTTCATAGTGCCATATCCCCCTTTCCTTTGCTGTGGGTTTGGTGCTTTTTTCCTCGGCAACTGTCGGCTGTTTTGTCTGTTCCTTTGCTTTGGCTAATCTTGCCTTTATGGAATGGTCACGCTCGGTCAGTTTCCTTCTTTTGGTGGTGACTGTCAGTTCCACACACGTTTCTTCGGACAGAGAATTTAATTTCTTTAAGGTGGTACTTACTATCTGCTTTGTGTTATCGTCTTTTATCTGCGGAAGAATAGCGGACAGACTGGCACACGTTTCCGCTTTGCTCTGTTCCCCAAACTGATAGATTAAATTGATTTCATCAGCATTAAAAGGTATCTGAACATTTGCGCCTTCACATAAACACTCCACGCCCACGCACTTAGGTAAATTTCTTGTCAGTTCGTAATTATCCCTCGCTGTAATTATTCCATGATTGTCGGTCTGCCTTACCTCGACTTCGCACTGGCTTCTCTGCTCCAACACAAGCCACTGGTATTTATCGCTTTCTTTGGTAAAGACACTCTGATGCGCATTAGAGTGTGTCTTGCTACGGATATATTTGTCTGTGGTACTGTAATAGTCTAAAATCTGCTGTCCCTGCTTTTTATCCATGCTCTTTGCCCTCATGGCTCAATCTCTTGTATAATGCTGTTAAATCGTGACTCATAATCAATTCCCTCCTTTCCGCCAGTATCATATAAAATGCTATGCTGTGGCTCTTTTGTATTTGTTTTGATTAAGAAGCCTTTTATATTTTATAACTCCTACCGCAAAGTGGACTGCTAAAAGCGTTAGCAACTCTAATGGAGTTACTACACAAATGGCTATGTGGAAACGCATAGCCATTTTTTAGTATAACGGGCTTGCCCGTGTTCTGTGGTGAAAGTCCACTGAGGCGTAGCTACCGACGAACTCCATAGCGAATCCCAAGGTTTGTATCGTGAGATGCAGGCGAGAAGGAGGGATAGCGAAATCGTAGCCCTGCGAACAGGAACCTGATAACAAGGCGTTTATGGTGGGTAAGCTGACGAAAGGCAATGAAGCCCTAAAGGTAGCCGTAACCCATAGGCGTAAATCGGGAGGGTAGACGAGGAAAGAACACGGGCTTATCCCGTGAGGTCTCACAGGCGGATTCATTTGCCGTAGTAACAACGAACTGTGAGAAGTCAGCAGAAGCCATAGTAGGTGAAAGCCGAAGGGCTGAACAATATAACCGTGCAGACCGGTCATTACCGTTTCCCCAGTCAATGATGAACTGCTTTCTGCTATTGGGAAACTTACAGCCGAGTATGGAAAGATAGGCGGCAACTTGAACCGGATTGCCCGCTGTCTGAGCGAGTACGGCGTACCCTATAACGCCCTCTCCCAAGAGGTACGGGCCGCCATAGCAGAGCTTGCCGCCTTGAAGTTGGAAGTCTTGCAGAAAGTAGGTGAAGCCGTTGGCAACATTCAAACATATAGCTACGGAGTTATCGCTTGATATAATTAAAGAATTGGAAAGCCAGTCAACGCAGCTGGCATAATTGGGAAACACTTTAACAAACTTAAACGAGTTGTCTAAAAAAGTGTGACGATCCAGCTTATTACCACAAAGATCCCCAGCCAGCCCCGCTGAGGATCTTTGTTTTCAACATATCTAAGCCATCCCGGCCTTGCCCTGCCCCTGGCAGAGGAAGAAGGGTTCCCGTCAGGCGCAGTTGGCATACTGTGACATATACAGCCTGAAATACTCTCCCTGCAGCGCCATCAATTCCTCATGGGTCCCCTTCTCCAGGATATTCCCTTTATCCACATACATGATGCAGGAGGCATTCTTGATGGTAGAGAGCCTGTGGGCGATGATAAAGGAGGTGCGCCCTTTCAACAGCTCATTCAGACCCTTTTGCAGCACGATCTCAGTCTCTGTGTCGATGCTGGAGGTCGCTTCATCCAGGATCAGGATCTTCGGGTCGGCAAGCAGAGCCCGGGCAAAGGAGATCAACTGGCGCTGCCCGGCGGAAAGGCGGCTTCCCCGCTCATTCACTTCCGTATAATAGCCGTTTTCCATCTCCATAATGAAATCATGGGCGCATACGGTCTTGGCTGCCTGTATCACTTCCTCGTCAGTGGCAGTAAAATTGCCATAGCGGATGTTGTCCATGATGGTGCCGGAAAAGATGAAACTGTCCTGCATCATGACCCCCATCTGCGCCCGGAGGGAGTGGATGGTCACATGGGAGATATCCGTCCCGTCGATCAGGATACGCCCGCCGTCCAGATTGTAAAAACGGCTCAGCAGGTTCACCAGGGTGGTCTTCCCGGCCCCGGTAGGCCCTACAATGGCGAAGGTCTCCCCTTCCTTTGCGTGGAAATTCACATTGTCCAGGATCTTTACCGCAGGCTCATAGCTGAAAGTCACATTCTCAAAGGACACATCCCCATGGATCGGGGGCATTTCCGTTGCCCCCGGCGCATCCTTTACCGACACCGGCTCGTCAATGGTCTCAAAGATACGCTCCAGGTAGGAGATGGCGGTAAGCAGGGAATTGTAAAACCCTGCCAGGGTGTTGATGGGTGTCCAGAACCGGCTCACATAGGCGGTAAAGGCCACCAGCACACCCACGGTGATAGGGGAGGAGGCATCAAACATCCAGTGGATCCCCAGCACATAAATGGCGGAGGTGGTGATCATGGAGATCACGTCCACACTGGGCCCCATGGTAAAATTATACATCACCGCCCGCATCCAGGACTTCCGGTAACTGGCGCTCAAGTCGTTGAAAATACTGGAGTTCATTTCCTCCCGCACAAAGGACTGGGTGACCCGGATACCATTGATGCTTTCAGCGATATAAGCGTTCAGGTTGGACTGCTTATTGCTCTGTATCTGCCATGCCATGCGCTGGCGCTTTTTGATAAAAACCACCACAAAGGCAAGCAGGGGCAGGCCGCACAGGCACAGCAGCGTCAGGCGTACATTGGTAAGGAGCATAAAAGCAATTATGAAAAACAGGTTGCACAGGTCTGTAATGGTATTCAGGATACCGTTGGAGAGCAGGTCACTTAAACTGTTTACATAATTTACCACCCGCACCTGGATCTTCCCATGGGGCCTGTCGTCATAATAGGAAAAAGGCAGTTCCTGCAAATGCTGGAAGATATCGCTGCGGAGCTGGTGGATGATCTGCTGCCCGATCTGGTTGGTGTGCTTGATCTTGTACCGCAGGCTGAAAGCGGAATACAGGGCGGCAAGGAGGGTCAGCCCGCTGAAAAGGGCGACCCCTCCCATATCCTTTGCAGGGATGCTCTCATCCATGATCTGCCGGAAAAACTGGGGGATCAGCATGGTAAAAGCGGAGGCAGTGAGCATCAGGAAAGCCACCGAAAGGAAACGTTTCCGATAGGGCTTTAAGTAGCACAGCAGCCGCTTAAGCTGGTTGATATCAAATTTATCTTCTAAGACCTCGTCTACATCATATTTATTACGGGCCATAAACAATCACTCCTTTCTTTGCTAAAGCTTTCAGGCTTTGGCGGCCGCCGGGAAGGGAAGGATCTCCCCCATTGGCCGGGGGATCTCCCCGTACTGGTGGCGGTAAGCGCTGGCGTAATAACCGTTTTTGGCAAGCAGCTCCCGGTGTGTCCCCTGCTCAATGATCCGCCCTTCGTCCATCACCAAGATCAGGTCAGCATCTTTGATAGAAGAGATCCGGTAGGCAATGACGAATATGGTGCACTGGCCGTTGAGCTTTTTCAACTGGTTCTGGATGTAGCTTTCCGTCTCCATATCCACAGCGGAGGTGGTATCGTCCAGGATCAGGATAGAGGGCTTTTTCAGCAGCGCACGGGCAAGGGAGATCCTCTGCTTCTGCCCGCCGGAGAGCCCCACCCCCCGTTCCCCTACAATGGTATCGTACCCTTCGGGCATTTTCCGGATAAAGTGGTTGGCATCCGCCATGATAGCTGCCTGGCGGATCTCCTCAAAGGAGCACTCCGGGCGGCCGTAGGCGATATTCCCTTCAATGGTATCTGAAAAGAGGAAGATATCCTGCATGGCCATTCCGATATTGTCCCGCAGTTCATGCAGGTCAAGATCCCTTACGTCGATGCCGTCCACCAGGATGCGCCCGTTGGAAGCGTCCATAAAGCGGCACAGCAGGTTCATGACCGTGGATTTCCCTGCGCCGGTGGAACCCAGGATACCGATGGTCTGTCCCTTTTTGGCGGTAAAGCTGATATCGCCTACGATCTCTTCCCCGTCTGCGGTGTAGGAGACCTCCTGGAACTCCACATTCCCCTCCAGCTTTCTGCCTTCCACAGGGGCAATGGGGGTCTTGATCCCTGGCTCTTCCATATAAGTATCGTAGATCTTTTCCACGGAGGTGATAAAACGGTGGATGTCGTTGACCCACCACCCTGCCATCCGCAAAGGGACAGTGAGCATCCACAGATAACCGTTTACCGTCACCAGGTTCCCCAGGGTGATCTCCCCCTGGATCACCATATAGCCGCCGTAAAGCATCAAGATCACATTCAGCAGGTAAGAGAGCACCTCAAAAACGGGAAGGTATTTCATCCACACCTGGGAGGAGGCAAGCTGGGCTTCCATGTAGGCATCATTTTCCCGGTTGAACTTTTCCATCTCAAAGTCTTCCTTGGCAAAAGCCTTTACCACCCGGTTGCCACTGACGTTCTCCTGCACGAAAGCGTTCAGGGAGGAGAAGCAGTTGCGGATATGGGCGAAAGTAGGGCGCACCGCTTTTGACTGCCGGAAGGTGGTAAGGGCCGTAAAGGGCAGCACCAGGAGCATCAACACCGCCAGCTTGCTGTTTACGGTAAAGATCATAAATAGGGCAAAGGCAAACAGCAGCACATTTTCGTAGATACAGTAGATCAGGTAGGCCACGCAGTGCCGTATGGCCTCCATATCGCCGGTCTGGCGGCTCATCAGGTCACCAGTTTTTTTCCGGTTATAAAAGGCAAAGTCCTCTGAGAGGAGCTTGCGGAAGACCGCATCCCGCATGTCGAAAAGTACGCCCTGGGAACAGGTCTCAAAGACTACCTGGTAGGAAAACCGCAGTACGCTGCGGGTAAGGGTCACCAGCAGCAAGACCACGATCAGCCGCGGCAGCAGCCCGAAGTTCCCGCCCTGGATCACATCGTCCACAATAAGGCCGGAAATATAAGGGTTTACGATGGCAAGGATGGAGATCAAAGTGGTCATTACAAGCCCTAAAATCAGCAGGCCGCAGTACTTTTTCAAAAATCCCCAAAACCATTTCATGGGAGCCATAAAAAATTCCTCCTGTAAATTTAAGAATTAGTTGCGAAATAACTATTGTCAATTTTATTGATTTGAGGTAAAAATAAAATGTACTATCTTGCAGGTTACCTGTCTTTTATTGTTATGCGTGAAAACGTGGAAAAATGGAGGATATCATGGAATGGGAAGATACAGTCTTAGGAGAGGACTTTAACCCTGCCTTTCTTTTTACCTGGAAAGGGATCCAAAGGAAGGATGCGGAGAACTACCATAAACACGACCATCTGGAGCTGTGCTATGTGATGTCAGGCAGGGGACGCCACCGGCTTGGGGGGAAGATCCATGAGGTGGGGGAAGGGGATCTGATCCTGATCAACGCAGGGGAGTACCACCAGCCTCTCCTGGGGGAAGGGGAGGGGCCCCTTGTGGTGTTTTATGTGGGGGTCACCAATATCTACCTGGAAGGGCAGGGGGCAAACTGCCTGCCAATATCCGGGGAGGGCCCTGTGCTGCACACATCCGGGGAACTGAAAATGAAGCTGGCGCGGCTGTGTATTTATATGGAAGCGGAAAAGGAGATGGGGCGTTTTGGCAGGCATTTTATGATGAAGACCTATGCCATGCAGATGCTTTTGCTGTTCCTGCGGGAACAGGAACAGCCCCAGGGGGCGAAGCCCCTGGATAAATGCGCTTTCGAGTCCGCCAACCGGAAATACCTGGTGGAGAAGATCCTGGACTATTTCGAAGAGCACTATGCCCAGAAGATCTCCTTAGACCAGATAGCCGGGAATATGTACTTGAGCCCTTTTTACATCTCCAAGATCTTCAAGGCGGAGACCGGGGAGACACCCATCCATTTCCTGATTGAGATCCGCATGGAAAAGGCCAGGGAGATGCTCCTTGGGGAGCCGGGGCTGAGCATCCAGGAGGCGGCGGCCAGGGTGGGGTATGAGGATGCATACCATTTCAGCAAGCTCTTCAAAAAGAAATTCGGGGTGGCGCCGTCAGCCATGAGAAGGCAGGAGCCGGAAACGTGAAAACTTTTGGGAAAGAAAAATGAGAATCGTCAAAGAAGCGGAAGAACGCAAAAACCAGATCCTGGATGTGGCGGAGCGCCTTTTTGGAACCAAGGGCTTTGACAATACCAGCATCAATGATATCATAAATGAAATAGAGATCGCCAGGGGAACCCTGTACTATCATTTTAAGTCAAAGGAAGATATCCTGGATGCCATGATCGGGCGGATGACGGTAAAGCTGGCAGAGAGGGCTTCCGGGATCGGCGCCCAAAAAGATATACCGGTATTGCAGCGCCTGACCATGATGCTCCTGGCCCTTCAGGTGGAGGGAGCCCTTGGCAACGAGATCCTGGCCCAGGTACATAAGCCCCAGAATGCCCTGCTGCACCAGAAGATGCAGCAAAGGCTGCTGGCGGAGATCACCCCTTTATTTGCCGGGCTGATCCGGGAGGGCCAGGCCCAGGGGATCTGCCAGACAGAATACCCCTCAGAGGCGGCGGAGATGGCCCTGGTGTATACCAACACCGTATTTGACGCCCTGGCTGAGGGCAGCCAGGAAGAACAAAGGGGAAAGGCGGCGGCGTTTATCTATAATCTGGAACGTTTGCTGGGGATGGAGAAGGGAAGTATGCAGGAGGCGATCCTCCCGCTGTTTCACAAAGGAACTTAAGGGTTCCTTTGTTTTAAAGGATACTACCGACTGGCGTTCAGTCTATAAAAGGAGTTTAATATGAATAAGAAATTGATCTGGAACGATATCAAACAAAATAAGCTCTCCTCCGGGGCGGCCCTGTTTTTTATGGCGGTCTCCGCCACGCTCCTTGCCCTTACAGTGCTGCTCTTTTCCGGCCTGCTGGGTGCCATAGAGGGGCTCATGGACAAAGCCCAGGTTCCCGACTATATGCAGATGCATGCAAAGGAGGGGGAGGATGGGCAGGCAGGCTGGCAGCAGGCCCTTTGCTCCTTTGCGGAGGAACATGGGGAAGTCAGGGGCTGGCAGCTTTGCGGTTTCCTGGAACTGAACAACACCCAGATCACCCTGGGGGGCCATTCCCTTGGGGACAGTACCCAGGACAATGGGCTGTGCCTCCAGGGAGAGCGGTTTGACTATTTACTGGATATGGAAAACCAGATCCCACAGGTTCTGCCGGGAGAGGTGTATGTGCCTGTGTGCTACCGGGACAGGTACCAACTGTCAGTGGGGGATACCATGGTCATTGGCAATGCGATGATAACCGATGATACCATGGCGGTGGGGGATAGCATGGCGGCCAATGGCGCTGCCTGGGATGGGGGAGGCTGCCGGCTTGTGATCGCCGGGTTTATCCGGGACGGCCAGATGAATTCCATGATGGCCTCATCCAAACGGTTTCTGGTAAACCAGGCAGACTATGGGAGGATAAAGGCATGGGGCAATGCCAGGGAAGAGTACCTGGTGGAGTTCCTGCTCCATGAGGGGACAGATACCAATGCCTTTGCCCAGGCATATGCAGAGGCGGGGCTTCCTGCCAATGGGCCGGCCATCACAAGGCCATTGGTGAAGATGATGAACGCCTTATCGGATGGGACAATGATTTTTGTGCTCTTGCTTGTGAGCCTTGTGGTGGTGCTGATCTCCCTGCTTTGTATCCGCTTCCTGTGCCTGACGCAGATGGAACGGGAGCGCCGGGAGGTTGGGATGTTAAAGGCCCTGGGGATCGGCAGAAGGGATATCGTGGGGTTATATTTTGGGAAATACCTTCTCCTTTCCGGCTGCGGGGCGCTCCTTGGCCTGCTGGGGGCAGGTCTCCTGAAGAGACCCCTGGAAAGGCAGGTACAGGAGCTGTACGGGGCAGCGCCCAAAGACGCAGGCACCGCCGCCCTGGGGCTGGCGGCAGTGCTGGCTGTCCAGGGGAGCATCTTGCTTTCCCTCCGGCGTTCCCTGAAAAAAACAGAAAAGCTCTCCGTGCTGGAAGCCCTGTTCCCGGACAGGGGACGGGAGGCAGGGGCGGGAGGGCGCTGGCTGATGGGCATGGTAGCCGCCGCCGGTGCTTTTCTGATCCTGGTGCCCCAAAATCTCTACCACACCATGTCTGCGCCGGATTTTGTGGCCTATATGGGCATTGGGCAGGGAGAGATCCGCATGGATCTGGGGCAGAGGGCGGATATTGACAGCACCACAAAACAGATCGTCTCCAGGCTGGCCAGGGATGCCCAGGTGGATAAGTACGTGGTGCTGCGCACCAGCCTTTGCAGGGCGGTCCTGCCAGAGGGAGGGACGGTGAGCCTTAAGGTGGAGACCGGCGACCACAGCGCTTTCCCGGTAAAGTATTTGGAAGGGGCGGCGCCGGAAGGGGCGGCAGAGATCGCCTTATCCTCCATGAATGCAGAGGAACTGGGAGTGTCCCTGGGGGATACTTTGCTGCTGTCTGTTGAGGGCAGGGAGAGGGCGTATACTGTCTGCGGCATCTATTCCGATATTACCAATGGCGGCAGGACAGGGAAAGCCCGGCAGGTGGGCAGGGACACCCCTGCCCTGTGGAGCGTGCTGTATGTATCCTTAAAGGATTCCCGGGGAAAAGAACAGTGGATGGAAAGTTACCGCCAGATGGGGGCGGAGGTGACGGATATCAACACCTATGTGAGGGATACCTATGGCCAGACCCTGGAACAGCTCCGGCTGGCTTCCCTGGTGGCCACAGCCATTGCCGTGCTAGTGACTGCGGTGGTGGCGGCGCTGTTTATGCGCCTGCTGGTAGAAAAAGACCGCTATGTGATCTCCCTGTATAAAGCCCTGGGATATACAGGGAGGGAGATGAAAGGGGCCTATTTTGGAAAAGGGCTTTTCCTCCTGCTGGCAGGGGTGGCCGCAGGGCTTGTGTTGGGGAACCTGCTTGGGGAGCGCCTTTGCGGCATGGCACTGAGATCCTTTGGGGCGGACAGCTTCCGGTTTGTGGTCTCCTGGCCTTGGGTGCTGCTGGGCATCCCCTGTGCCATGGTTCTCCCCGCCGCCCTGGCAGTCTGGGGAGGCATCGGGGAGATCGGGCAGGTGGGAGCCTGGGAGTGCTGTAACGGGAAAGGGCAGACATAAGAGAGAAGGAGAGGGATATGTGTGGAACAAACCAGGAAAGAAATACAGGGAACCAATTACTGCGGGTAGAGGGATTGGAAAAAGAGGGGATACTGCAGGGGGTGTCTTTCCAGATGGAACCGGGGGAGATGCTGGCGGTGATGGGGCCTTCCGGCTCCGGAAAGTCTACCCTTTTATACCAGACGGCGGGGATGGACAGACCCTCCGGCGGCAGGGTGTGGCTTAAGGATACAGAGATCACCGGGCTATCTGAGGATGAAAAAGCACGGATACGGCTGCACCGCATGGGGTTTGTGTTCCAGCAGATGAATATGATCGCCAACCTGAACCTGCTGGATAATATCCTGCTGCCGGCCCTACAGGCAAATAAGGGGAAACACCGGCGTCCCAGGAGGGAGCTGGAGGCGGCGGCAAGGGAGCTGATGGGGAAGCTGTCCCTTGGGGGGCTGGAGGGGCGCAGGATCACCCAGGTCTCCGGGGGGCAGCTGCAGAGAGCCTGTATTTGCAGAAGTATGATCAACGGGCCGGAGATCTTATTTGCCGACGAGCCTACCGGTGCCCTGAACAGGAGCGCCGCAGCAGAGGTCATGGGGGAGCTGGAAAAACTCAACAGGGAGGGAACCGCCATATTGATGGTCACCCATGATGGCAAGGTGGCCAGTAGCTGCCACCGGATCCTTTACCTGCTGGACGGGCGCATCCGGGGGGAACTGGCCTTGGGCAGGCCCCGGATGGAAACCGGGAAGCTGCGGGAAGAAAGGATAACCAGGTGGCTTGGGGGGATGGGATGGTAGTAGCTGCCCCGTCCGGCTTCTCTTTTTTGTGCAAAAATAGAGAGGAAAATCCCCGGGAAAGGCTTTATAATAAAAAAGAAGAGGAGAAATGATAAGCAGACAGGACAGGAGGCATTACCGATGGAATGGTGTTGCTGCCCATTTTTTTTGACTTAAAATTGCTCTGATTGCCTGTCATAGAATTAACCGATATAATGACATGAGAATAGAGAAAGGAAAAGGTTCCAGGACACTAATCTTTTACAGAGAACTGAGTCCTGAAACCATTACTAAAAACATGGTTATTATATCAAAGTATGAAGTGGAATACAAGGAGGATGGGGATATTTTTAATAACCAGTAAAGAAGAAAGCGTCTGCCCATGCTGTGGAAGTCCCCTTAAGTACAGGGACAGCAGACGACGCGTGCATAAGACTGCGGGAGGCGGGAAGGAATGGTGCCTGATCCGGCGGCTCAGATGCAGCAATGACAG
>CAJTVD010000023.1 GCA_910579495.1 uncultured Lachnospiraceae bacterium | reverse complement strand
GCAAGGCCGGTATACCTGCAGAAAGAAGATACTATAACCGGACATTTTCTTATCTGCTATCTCGCAGTTCTGCTGACCAGGCTTTTGCAGATACATGTTTTGAATGATGCGTATGGTGTGGAAGATATCTTTGATTTCGTACATGATTTCAGAGTAGCAAAAATATCTGACCGAAAGTACATAAATCTTACCAAAAACTCTTCTTTCATAAAGGATTTATCTGCCCAAACAGGACTGCCATTGACATCCTACTTTCTTGGCAACGGAGATATAAATAAAATGCTAAGTCATAGATTCTGATCTATGGCTTAGCACTACTTTTTTACTTCAACTTCGAAAGACAGGTATCATACCATAATCAGGCCGGGAAAGCAAGGCTTTTTTCGAACATTAGTTTTTATTACGCATATGCAAAAGAGGGAGCCATTACTTTCCCCCCTCCTGCAACGCCCTCCTGTATGATTTCACCTCTTCCAGCCGCTTTGCGGCCTGGGCTTCCGCCCCCTGTGCCGTAGGCACATAATATTCCTTCCCCTTTAAGGATTCGGGAAGGCACTCCATTGCCGTAAGCTTCTCTTCCCTGTCATGGGCATACTCGTAACCTTCCCCATAATGAAGCTCCTGCATCAGCCCTGTGACGCCGTTCCTGATCTGAAGGGGAACCGGTTCTGTCAGCATCAGCTTGGCATCCTCTTTCGCCCTGCCGTACCCTACATAAAGGGCATTGGACTTAGGCGCCATGGAGAGATACACCACCGCCTGGGTGAGGTTTACATCGCATTCGGGCATTCCGTTAAAATGGCAGGCCTGGTAAGCCGCCACCGCCACCTGCAGCGCCTGGGGATCCGCCATCCCCACATCCTCGCTGGCAAACCGCACCAGGCGCCTTGCTATGTAAAGGGGATCCTCCCCCGCTTCCAGCATCCTTGCCAGCCAGTAAATAGCGGCATCCGGATCCGTGTTTCTCATAGATTTGTGCAGGGCGGATATGAGATTGTAATGTTCCTCCCCATTTTTGTCGTACAGGAGCATTTTCTTGCCGGTACACTGTTCTAACACTTCTGTCAGCACTGTGACAGAACCGTCAGTTTCTATCCTGCCATTTAATACCGCCATATCCAGGGTGTTCAAAGCCGTCCTGGCATCCCCGTCAGCAAATACAGCGATTGCCCGCAACAGTGTTTCTTCTATATTAATAGCGCTGTTCCCAAGGCCCCTTTTGTCAGTAAGGGCATTGTGCAGGAGCCTTATCATGTCTCCTTCATCCAACGCCTGTAACACAAAAACCTTACACCGGGACAAAAGCGCCGAATTAATCTCAAAAGAGGGATTTTCCGTAGTAGCGCCTATAAGGATAATGCTCCCCTTTTCCACATAGGGCAGGAAGGCATCCTGTTGGGCTTTGTTGAAACGGTGGATCTCATCTACAAACACAATGGTCTTAATCCCCATAATGCGCCCGCTCTCCGCCTGCTTCATCACATCCTTTATTTCCCTGATACCGCTTGTGACAGCGCTGAAATCAATAAATGATGCACGCGTCATATTTGCTATAATCCGTGCCAGGGTGGTCTTGCCCACACCGGGAGGCCCCCAGAAGATCATGGAGGAAATCATATCCTTTTCCAGCATCCGCCGCAAGACCTTCCCCCGCGCCACCAGATGCTCCTGGCCAATATAATCATCCAGCTTCTCCGGCCTCAGCCTGCTGGCCAGGGGCATACCCATATTTACTTCTTCCGAAAAAAGTGACATCTGTTCCATATTTATCCTCTTCATACCAACAGGCAATGTACCTGCCATACCCAATATTATAATTTATCTTGACTATCACCTTTTATTCTTTTCCAAATTTCCAATATCCCCCTCGTGCACTACCTATTCTTTCCAAAATATTTTTTCCCTGCATCTCCTTAATGCTCTTTTTAATCGCTCTTAGAGTAATATTCAATTCCTCCGCCATTTCTTTTTGTGTCACTTTTGGATTATCCAAAATCATCTCTATTATTCTTTGTTGTGTCTGATTAACGCCTTTTGGTGAACTTTTTGGTGAACTTTTTGGTGAACTTTGGTGAACTTCACTATAAGATGGTCTATATAAATTTACTCGGAAATTATCTCCTATTTCAAGTAATTCCGGCTCCCTAATTCCATATTCTCTACAACTGCTGAACATTCTTTTAATACCGGTTCCCCAACTTTCGATAATTTTCATCCTACCGAATACTTCAGCAATGCATCTATTACGGATTTTAGAACCTCCTTCTTTGATCTGCTTTATCGTAAGTCCCCCATATAACATTCCTGGGGAGGTAATTTCCACCCTATCATCATATACTGCCACCTGTACACATGCTCTGTCTAAAAAATTTCTATGCGTTGTCGCATTAACGATAGCCTCTCTGATTGCTTCTGTTGGCAGCTCATATGCATCTGTTCTAACCAGTCCATTTATCTCTGCTCCAAGATTGATATGCTTTAATACGAATTCATATGCTTCTTCTATCTGCTCATAAAGCGGACCAGAAAAATCTCTTTTATCAATGAAAACAACCCTTTCTGTACCCTTGAATAATGCACATTGGATTTTTGCAAATGGAAATGTATTGTTTGTCAGTAGTACAAAAGCATTTGTTGGAAGCATCGTTCCATCCAAATTTTTAACGATTCCCCAATTTATAAGATTCTGTAAAGTTACATCCTTTACCTTTTGTTTTTCACTTTTAGTTTTCGCTGCATCCACCATATATTTTTTTATCGCAGCACATAACTCTTCCGCCCGATTGATATCAAATTTCTGCTCAACACAGACCATCTCATCAAATGAATGATTGGATCCTTGTAGCTCCAAGTCCTTAAGAATTGCCTCATCAGCAGGTCTTGATGTACCTGATACCCGTATAAAAGTACTTGCCTCTTTTCCAAGGGTTTTCATATAATATGGTCTATTTGCTCCTGGATATATTTCAATAACAATCACACATTTTTCCTCAATAGTGTCAACACCAATATTGGGGAAAATTTGTGGGTAACATATATCTGAGATAGTATTTGTTATACTATCCATAATTTTAAATACTTCGTCTTTATCAACACCTACAATTTCATGGCTTTCATCATCAACACCAATAATGATTTTTCCTCCTGCTGTATTAGCAAATGCAATAACGCTTTTAATATATTTCTCACTTCTTTTGGGTACTTCAACCTTAAATTCGATATTGACTGATTCCCCCGCTTTTATTTCATCTGCTAACATTGCCCTACCTCCTGCGTTTAATATCTGTAACGCTGACAGTAACATTTTCCATAATTACAAGTGCCATACTTTGTCTATATATCCAACATCAATCACAACATCTGCCATAAATCTCTCATGGGAATATGCCCCCCTGGAAAAGCTCTGCAGGCCAATGGCAACCTTTCCTGCCATAGCTAATCCCTCCCCTTTTTTAGAGCTTGCGGATTACCCGGCTGGGATTCCCTACCGCCAGGGAATGCGCCGGAACATCCTTGGTGACTACACTTCCGGCCCCAATCACAGCCCCCTCCCCTATGGATACGCCGGGCAGGACAATAACGCCCCCGCCCAGCCAGCATCCGCTCCCGATTTTGATGGGGAGGGCATAGGTCCGGCAGAAATATTCCCCCGTTTCCGGGCTCCAGCCAGGCGTAAGCCTTTGGGCTAATTCCACCGGATGTGCAGCCGTATAAAGCTGCACATTTGACGCAATCAGCACATTGTCCCCAATTTCAATTTTATTACAGTCTACAAATGTACAGTTCATATTCACAGACACATTGCTCCCTATATGAATATTGCAGCCATAATCACAGATAAAGGGCAGGCCCACGGAGACATTATCCCCCACCTTCCCAAAGAGCTGCTTTAGGAGCTTTGTCTTTTCTTCCTTCTGTCCATACCCAAGGGCATGGTATTCCTTCAATAATTCCCTTGCCCTGGCTTTAAATTCCAGGAAAACCCTGTCATGGCAGTCATAGTATTCCCCAGCCATACATTTTTCCAGCTCCGTCATGCTTCCCACCCCCTTTTTCGTTTACTGCCCCCTGTTAATTGGAAGACCGGGGCACAAAGGGAATGATCCTCTTAGCAAGCTCCGATGCGCTCATGGTCTGCAGCCACACCTTTCCCGGCCCTGTGAGGGTAGACAAAAACAGCCCCTCTCCCCCAAATAAAATATTGGCAAATCCCTTTACCATCTCGGAGGAATAGCTCACGCTGGCCTCAAAAAAAGCAATATTGCCCGTGTCCACCTTTACCTTTTCTCCCGGTGCAAGCTCCTTCTCCACAATGGTCCCATCCAGCTCCAGAAAGGCAAGCCCCTGTCCTGTATACTTCTGGAGCACAAAGCCTTCCCCCCCAAACAGCCCTGTCTTCACCCCGGTCACATAGGCGCTGAGGGTTACGTTGGGGGTTGCGCATAAAAAGGAATTTTTCTGGGCGATATATTCCTTTCCCCGTCCCACCTCCAGAATCCTGATTTCCCCGGGGAAGCTGGAGGCCAATGTAATCTCCGCCCCCGGACGCTGGGCTGTGTAGGTAGCCATAAAAAGGCTTTCCCCCGAAAACATCCTGCCCATCCCTTTCAGGAAACCGCCCCTCATGTTGGTTTCCATGGAAAAACCATCTGACATCCATGTCATACCGCCGGACTGTGTGTAAATACTCTCTCCCTGCTCCATAGCAATGGCCACTGCCGGCATGGGGCTTCCAAATATTCTGTAATGCATATTGTTCCTTCTCCCTTATTTTAATTATTTATAATTTCTTTTACCTGATTTTATTATTTTATCATAACTGCCCTGTCAATTCCATTCATTTGCATGATTTTACCATGAAAGGGCGCCGCTTGTTTTTACCGGAAATTTATTACCCACCGGCTTTCTGCCAGGTAATAAATCAGCCATACCCTTATGCTTCTGCCCCCAACCGCCAGCGTACAATCGTATTCTATAGAAGGGATCCCTGCATACCTCTTTTTTTCCTGGGAATGCACCTGGATATCCCGGATTGTCCGGATCTCCCCATTTTCATCCTCTATCTTCAACATAAGCGGCATAGTCCTGCCTGTACTGGTGAACCAGCATTCACAGGCAATTTTTTGCTGGGTACCCCTGACCTGTCCCCCATCTGCTTTTAAAGGATTTACACCAATCCCAAATGCCATCTTGCAACTGCCTCCCTATACTTCCCTTTCTTTATCTGCACATTTTCATTGCATTTTCTACTCCCCCGCACATATGGGAAACAGGCTGGTTTAAAAACACGGCGCGCATTACCGCATCCTCCCCAAACCTGCCCCTGATCCCGTCCACCGTCCTGTCCACCCCATACAGCTTTTCATAGTCGGTTTGGCTGAAAATATTTAGCTGCCTGCCAAAGCCCTCCCCCCTTACCCGGCTGGTATGCACGCCCAGGTGGCGGATAGGGCCGCCGTCCCATAATTCCAGGAACAGCCGGGAAGCTTCCTGGTAAATTTCTATTGTCAGGTTTGTGGGGCTTTGCAAGGCCCTCTGGTGGGAGGCATAGGACAGGTCCGCGTACCGGATCCCCACAGACACCACGCCAATCTCCACCTGGTCTGTACGGAGGCGCCTCCCCAAAGTTTCGGAAAGCGCCAGCAGCACCTGCTTCGCCATCCCGGCCTCCCTTACATCCCAGGGAATTGTGGTGCTGTTCCCATAGCCCTTATTTGGGGCAGGGGACGCCAGCACCGGGGAAACATCAATGCCGTTGGCAAATCCCCAGATAACCTCCCCCTGTTTCTTCAAAATACTTTTCAGCCATGCCGGGTCCGCCGCGGCCAGCTCCCCAATAGTACGGATGCCCACCGAAAACAGTTTTTCCGTTGTGGCACGGCCTACAAAAAACAGGTCCGATACCGGAAGAGGCCACATTTTCCGCTGGATTTCTTCCCTGTACAGGGTATGCACCCGGTCCGGCTTCCGGAAGTCTGACGCCATTTTTGCCAGCAGTTTGTTGTCCGATATTCCCACATTGACCGTAAAGCCAAGCTCTTCCCGGATACGGTCTTTGACCTGCGCCGCCGTCTCCTTTGGGGAACCGAACAAATGGCAGCTTGCGCCCATGTCTACAAACGCCTCGTCAATACTATACTGCTCCACCACATCCGAATATTCCCGCAAAATCTCCATAAAAGCGGCTGAGCATTTTTCATACAGGCTGTAATTGGGCTGGGCAAGCACAAGCCCCGGGTACTTTCTCTTGGCCTCTATGACCGTCTCCCCGGTTTTGATCCCATAGACTTTGGCGGGAATGGACTTGGCCAGTATGATCCCCCGCCGCTGGGCCACATCCCCGCCTACGGCAGAGACAGCTTTCCTTAAATCCTGTTTTTCCCCTTTGTGTGCTAAACGATAAACGGCCTCCCAGGAAAGGTAGGCCGAATTTACATCTATATGGAAAATGATATTTTTCAAATGTATGTTCACCTCCTGTACAAGCATTGTAGCAAACACACGTTCTTCTATCAAGCGGTAATATATGGGTTAAACCAGGCTCTCTTTACCCGCCTTTCAATGCTTCTTTTCTCTCCTGCGCCCTGTAGGCCGCTTTCGCTTTCCGGGAAAGGGGACATTCCCCCCCGGTGTCCAGCTCCACAATCTGCTCTTTCAGACGCACAAGCCTGATGTGGGAGCGGTTTACCAAAAACCCCCTGTGGCACCGCCAAAAACCTTCCCCAAGCTGCCCTTCAAAGTGGTCCAGGCTGCTGTTAAACTCCAGAAGCTCCCCCACCATATGAAGCCGCAGGGCATGTTTATACCCCAACGCTTCAAAATATAAAATGTCATCCACAGGAATATGCCGCACCGTATCAAAGAGCTTTAAGGTACAGTACCTGCCCTGCCCGGAGGGTTCGTCCCGGAGCCGGTCCTGGATACTGGAAAGGCAGTCCCGCACCCGCAGGGACATGGCATCAAAGCCACCCTTTACGATATAATCCAGCGCCTCCAGCCGCAGCCGGAAGGTTTCAAAAGCCAGGTCGCCATGGGCAGTAATAAATATGATAAACCCTCTGGGGTCATACCGACGCAGTTTTTGTGCAAGGCTTAGCCCGCTGGTTTGGCCCGGGAAGTCAATATCCAGAAAATAAATGGCGGGAACTGTATCCTGCCGCTGTAATTCCAGCAGCTCCTCCGGCGTACCCATTGCCCTGACCGGCCCCATGTCGCTGCCCAGAATCATGATCTGGCCTGATACAATTTTCCTAAGCTGCTCTCTTACCGGCTGCTCATCGTCGCAAATATATACGGGAACCATACCTCTACTCCTTTTCCTGTTCTCCCTGGTGGTGCCATACTGCCCCTGTGAACCTAGAAGTGGAATGACCCCTAGGTTGGCGCACGCAGTTCCTGTACGAAAAACCCATCTTTTAAATACGTCCTGGCAATGCAGCCCGGATACCGGGAAAGGATCTTCCGGTAACTGGACAGCCCAGTCCCCCGCCCCGTGCCCTTGGTGGTATACCCCTTTGCCGAGAGCGCATTCAGGTTGGGTTCCGCTGCATAGTTATTCACCACCGCTATATACAGCTCCTTTTCCTCCTGCAAAAGCACAATGCGTATCTGCCCCTCCTTCTCAGGGACCGCCTCTATGGCATTGTCTATTAAAATCCCCAGCCCCCGGAGAAGGTCCGGTGTGTCCACTGCCTGCTTCTCCGCTACCAGGTGAAGCACCTCCAGGGTACCCTGGATATGCTTCTGGCGCATAAGGGCCAGTTTTGTGGTAAGCAGGCTGCGCACAGGATAGATTTTAATATTATTCAGGCAGTCCATCTGGCGGATTTCATTTCCCAGCTTTTCATCAAAATAACTGCTTGTTTTCTTCATAAACTGCTGGATGCCCTCCAGATCCCCCTCCTGTGCCTGCAAGGCCAGGCCGCAAAACAGGTTGGACACATCATGCCGGAAAGCCCGGATTTCCTGCTGCAATTCCTCCAGCAGCTCCATATGGGCCTGCTGCTGGGCGATAGTTTCCTGCTGCACCAGGATCTTCTCCTCCCCCGCCGTGTACATCGCCATAAACTGCACCCACAGCAAAACAACGGCAATCAGGGAAAAATAGAAAACCGCATACAGGGCGTTGGGTTCTTCATTAGGGAAAAACCAGCTCATGGCTGTCCATACAAACATCAGCATAAAACTCACGCCCACAATCAGGGCTGTTTTAGCCCTGCTGGAAAACAGTGCCTCAAAGTAACGGTAAAATCCGCTCCTGCGCAAAACATAGGCGGCAAGAAAAGCCACAAATAACGCCCAAAGGGCGGGGATCACAAGGGTAATGAAGGTATAAATATACATTCTGTCAAACAAAGGGCTATAAGTGGACGCCGCCCCCGCCACCACGCTATTGGTTGTGTAAATAATAAAATGGCTGAGCATAGCCGCGGTCATTCCATGGAGGAAAGGAATTTTGTAGCATTTCCTTATCACCAGCCCCAGCGCCGCTGCCTCAATAGAATAGATGACCAGGGAATACGCCAGGTCAATGATATAAGACCACAAGGTCTCTCCCGTATACAGGCCGGCCACGCTGTAAACGGCCAAAAAATTGGCCACGCCGGAGCAGGCTGTATAAAGCAGGAACGGGACGGCCTTTACCTTCTTCCCTACGATCCCCACGCTGAGCCAGAACATTGCAAGCCCAAAAACAAGATATACAAAAACAACCACTGACAGCCGAAACAAAAGGCCCATAGTTTTTACTCCCTATCTAGCAAATAGTTATTTCCACATAATTTACAGCCGGTACCTTCACGCCTTAAACAGCGTCCCTACTTCTTTCCCTTCCAGTATCCTGCTGATATTCGCCACATCCTCCCCATTGGCGATTACCATATCCGCCCCCACTGCGTTGGCAATCTTCGCCGCAGTGATCTTGGTGGCCATCCCCCCTGTGCCGAAAAGGGTATCCGTCCCTTTGGCACAGGCTGCCAGGCTGCTGTCGATCTTTTCCACACAGCGAATAAATTCCGCCCTCTCATTGCTCCTTGGATCGTCCGTGTACAGCCCGTCAATATCGGAGAGCAGGATCAGCAGGTCCGCCTGCACCATCTCCGCCACAGTGGCGGAAAGGGTATCATTGTCCCCAAAATTTTCATCCTGGATCTGGTCGGTGGAAACCGTGTCATTTTCGTTGACAATGGGAATCACCCCCAGCCGGAGCAATTCCTGGAAGGTATTCTCCGCATTGTGCCTGCTGATTTCGTTTATCATAGTCCTTTTGGTAATCAGGATCTGGGCAATGGTCTGGTTATATTCCGCAAACAGCTTCTGGTAGATCATCATCAGCCTGGCCTGCCCCACCGCTGCACAGGCCTGCTTCTGGGCAAGGCTCCTTGGCCTTTCCATAATCCCAAGGGCTTTTCTCCCCGCCCCAATGGCTCCTGAGGAAACCACCACCACTTCCTTATTCTGGTTCCTGATATCTGTAAGGACCCTTGCCAGCTTCTCCATCTTCCCCAGGTTCAAATGCCCTGTATCCACATGGGTGATGGTGGTTGTGCCGATTTTTACCACCACTCTCTTTTTGTCTCTTAAAAAATCCCTGTCCATCTTTTCTGTTTTCCTTCCTGCCCCTTATCCTGCTGCAAGTTTCTTAAAAGCCCATATGGGAGAGGAACAGTTCCTGAAATCCTTCCTCCTGTGCCAGCTCCACATGGACAATGCTTCTGCTCTCTGTTGCCATTTCCAAAAGATCCCTCTCTGAAAGCAATGCCATAGCGGCGCCTGTTCCCGCCAGGTTCCCTGCCTGGCAGATTTTCTCCCTGGGAACAGCCGGGAGCAGCCCCACCCTGGCGGCGCTTTCTACACTGATGTAGCTGCCAAAAGCCCCTGCCAGGTAAACCCCGTCAAGGTCATCCGCCCTAAGCCCGGCCTTTTGGAGCAGCATCTCCATGGCTGAGCGGATAGCGCCCACAGAAAGCTGGAGCTGCCGCACATCTCCTGCCGTGAGATAAACCGGATGCTTTTCGTCTGTGAGAAGGAAACGCCGTTCTTCCCCCTCTTCAATCCGCCTGCACATCCGCTCAGGGGCGCCTGCCTCTCTTGCTTCCCGGAGGCTGCGCAAATATCCGTCCCTGGCCACAATCCCCTTTTCCAGAAGCAGGGAAAGGCAGTCCAACAGCCCGGAACCGCATATGCCCTGGGGCGGGACACCGCCGGACACCCTGTATGCCAAATCCTCCACAGGGAACCTCCCCCCTGGGGATACCATATAGACCGCCCCCTTTGCCGCCCGCATTCCCCAGCTTACAGCGCCGCCCTCCAGGGCAGGCCCTGCCGCCGCAGAGCAGGCAAAGGCTGTTCCCTGCCATTTCAGGAGGATTTCCCCATTGGTGCCTATATCCACTGCCAGGATTTTCTTCCCTTTTTCACAGCTATGCACATAATGGTACACTGCCAAGGCATCCCCGCCCACATACCCCCCTATGGGCGGCAGTACGTACATCTGGGTATCCCCCAGGAAACGGAAGCCCAGCAGGCTCCCCTTTTTTGACACAGTCTCCTGGTAATCCGGCGCAAAGGGGGCTTTGCCCAGCCCCTCAGGCTTAATACCCAGAAGGATTTCACTCATGGCAGTATTGCCCACAAGGACGGCTTTGCCAATGTGCTTCCCCACAGCCCCGGCAGCCTCTTCCTGGCTCCCCCCGCCCTGGCCCGGCCGCGCCCTCCATTCCTCCCCCAGGTGCGCCGCCATCCCATATGCCATTTCATCCAGCTTCTCCACCAGCAGCTTCTGCATTTTTCCAAGGCACTCTTCCTCCTGGGCGCACAAAATCCTGCTCACCACATCCGCCCCAAAAGCAGCCTGGGGATTGGCTTCCGCTTCCGCCGCCAGCAGCGCACCGCTTTCCAGGTCCCAGAGCATCGCCCCCAGGGTTGTGGTCCCTACGTCAAAGGATATGCCCAGCCCCCTGCCCGGGTCCGGCACAAAGCAGGAGGGAAAAGTGATCCCCTCCTGTTTATTGGTATTTAATTTCCGGTAAATGCCGCAGCCCCCGCAATCCACGCGCTTACAGCCCGGGCACCTGTTTTTTCTTTCCATCGCCTGTTTTCTCCCCTTAAGTTTCCGCAGAAAAATTATACCATTCCCTGCCCTTCCTTTCAAGTTTTCACTACCACCCTGCACCGTTTTTTAAAACAGGCAATGCCGTACTTTAGGATATGTTCCATGCCTTCCATGCGGAGCTGCTCTTCGTACCGTTTTTCCTCAATCTGCCCCAGCGCCCTTTGGCAGTCCGCCTCCAGATTCCCATCCTCTGAATACTTCACCTCTATTACAATCCCCATCTCTTCCTCTTCTATTTCTATCATAATATCCCCATAGCCGTCGCCGGATTCCCTGTTGGAAAAGACCCCCCAGGAATCTTTAAACCCAAGCAGCCCCAGCAAAATGCCATGATAGAAATTTTCTTTCATTTCCTTTTTCACAGAAGTATCCCGGATGCTGATGGTCCTTTTCAGGTATTGGTTGAACTGGCTTTCAACCTCCTTTCCATCCCCGCCTTTCAGGGCCTGGCAGAAGGCTTCCAGGGCAGTCCCGTCCTCCTTAACAGTGTCCCTGAAATATTCCATAATCTGCCTGGTAAAAATCTTCCGGATTTCCCTGTTGGGGATAGATAGCTTAAGCACATCCCCCTCCACAGCCCCCTTCTGGGTAAGATACCCTGTGGTAAACAAAACGCTCCAAATATTATCCACTGAATCATACAGTTCCTTATAAGTAAGCTCCTGGCGGATTTCCTTTACCACCGTCTCCCCGGCCACCAGCTTTTCAATCTCCCGTTTCGCAGTGCCTCCTCCCACCTTTTCAATGAAGTGCCTTACCACATCATTGCCGCTGGTGTTGGACCAGTAATCCCCCGGCCGGGCCTGCTTATCCCCGCGCAGTTTATCACAATGGCAGATCACATCCCAGGGGCAATACACATCCACATTTCCAAAACGGTACCCGTCATACCATTCCTTCACAGCCTCATAGGCTTCCGGTATCTGGTAGTAATCCAGAAGTTCCCTTACCTCCCTGTCCGTAAATCCAAAATACTCCTCAAAAGCCACATCCAAAATAGACAAAACCTTTAGATTGTTCAGCCCGGTAAAGATGCTTTCCTTGGCTATCCGCAGGCAGCCTGTAAGCACTGCAAAATAAAGGCTGTCATTGGTCTTAAGCCCCTGAAGGAAAATATTACGCATCAGCGTGGCCATCTGGCCATAATAATCTTTTTGGAAAGCCTGGGCAAGGGGCACGTCATATTCGTCAATCAGGATGACCACTTTCCTTTCATAATGCTTCTGCAAAAGCCCGGAAAGAACCTGGAGGGAGCTCATCAGCACACTGTCTTTCATCTCCTCCCCCGGCGCTCCCCCGCCAAGCAGGGCAAAATAGCGCTGTTTTTCATACCCGGTCAGCCGGGTGCTTTCCGCCAGGAACTGGAAACGGCCAGCCTCCCTGCGTATCTCCTCTGCCATCATGGCCCTGGCGGTCCCAAAAGAACCGCCGCCCACCCCTTTTAGCGACAGGGAAATTACCGGAAACCTCCCCATATATTCCCGGCAGAGGGCAGTTTCCTTTGTAATTTCCAGCCCACGGAAAATCTCCTCCTGTGTACCGATTTCAAAAAAGCATTTCAGCATGTTCATATTTAAGGATTTCCCAAAACGCCGGGGGCGGGTAAATAAAGTTACCTCCGCCCAGTTATTGAGCAGCTCCCTGGCCAGCCCTGTCTTGTCAATATAATAAAAGCCCTCCCTCCGGATTTTTTCAAAGCTTTCAACTCCAACGGGTAGTTTCTTTTTCATATCCATTTTAACCTCCATGGCGCGCCTTTGCGCCCGCCATTTAAATTGACGTTGTTCCGTTTAATAATTATAGCATACCGCCGCCTATCACCGCAATCGGGCCTGCCCCAGCAAAATGCCATGTAGTTGGTACCCAGAGGGCTTACCGTAAGCGGGAAATTATTTGCCGTTTATGGTAAATTTTATTAGAAAACCGGATGTTAATAGTGTATAATAAACTGGATTTGTTATGCAGGCCCTTATCCTGCTGCAAGTTTCTTCTGTGGAATTACCCTGAAATGGAACAAATACTTATCCGGAAAGGAAATTTTTATGTGGATAGCAGATAAATGGACTGATTATGAAATCATAGATGCCTCCTGTGGGGAGAAGCTGGAACGGTGGGATAAATATATCCTCCTGCGGCCTGACCCCCAGGTGATCTGGCACACGCCAAAGGAAGCCGGGGAATGGGGCAGGCTCAATGCCCGCTACCACCGAAGCGACAAAGGCGGCGGAGAATGGGAATTTTTCAGCCTCCCAAAGGAATGGGGTGTCCATTACCGGGAACTTTCCTTCCGCTTAAAGCCCTTCAGCTTCAAGCATACAGGGCTTTTTCCCGAACAGGCAGTTAACTGGGACTGGTTTTCTCCCCTTATTGAAAAGGCTGGCAGGCCAGTGAAAGTTTTGAACCTGTTCGCCTATACCGGAGGGGCTACCCTTGCCGCCGCTAAAGCCGGGGCCGCCGTGACCCATGTGGACGCCTCTAAGGGTATGGTCACATGGGCCAGGGAAAACGCCGCCGCTTCCGGCATTGCCCAGGCTCCCATCCGCTATCTGGTAGACGACTGCGCCAAATTCGTGGAGCGTGAAATCCGCCGGGGCAATACCTATGAGGGCATCATCATGGACCCGCCCTCCTACGGGAGGGGGCCCAAAGGAGAAATCTGGAAAATGGAAGAGAACATCTATCACTTGATAGAACTGGCTGCCAGCCTTCTTAGCAAAGAACCTGTGTTTTTCCTGATCAACTCCTATACCACCGGGCTGCAGCCTGCTGTACTCACCTATATGCTGAATTGCGCCATTGTTAAGGCAAGGGGCGGGCAGGCGGTATCCTCAGAAATCGGTCTGCCGGTAAGGGAAAGCGGGCTGGTCCTGCCCTGCGGGGCTTCAGGCCGTTGGACGCCCAAGGCCTAGCCAGCCCCAGGCACTTTCCACCCAGGCCCCATACCCCGGGACCAGCCTGGCAAGAAGGTTGTCCCGAAAGTAAATATATGGCGCATGTTCCGGGAAATGCAGGTACATCCCATGCCCATAAACTGCCAGCATACAGATTACCAGCAGGGCAAGGGCCGCCCCCATTTTGGGGGCTTTCTCCCCTTTCCCATAACGGTAGGACCCGCAGTAAAGCAAAAAAGCCAGCACCGGGAATACAGAAGGGTTGGCCAGCGCCGCCTGCCCGGCCTGCCCCCTGGCAAGGCTGAAAAACGCCCTGGTAAGGCCACAGCCCGGGCAGGGAATCCCTGTGACCACCAGTTGGGGGCACAAGACACCAAACAGAAAATGCGCCGCTGCAAAATATCCCAGAAAAATTATTCCCGCCCAGTAATATTCCCGGATATCCGCCCCTACCCTACTTACGGTTTTTCTTAACTTTGACATTGTCAAACTTCTCTAACAGGCGGTTCACATCCTCAATCCTGCCCACCACCATCAAATGCTCCTTATCGTCAAAGACCTTATCCGCCATGGGCAATAGCTGGGTATCCTCCCCCTGCTTAAAGCCCAGGATACTCACCTTGTACCTGGCACGGAAATTCACATCCTTGATGGTCCTGCCCACCCACTCAGCCGCCACAGGGATTTCATAAATAGAATACTCATTGTTTAGCTCAATATAATCAAACACATGGTTGGAGCTGTACCGGAACGCCGCTTTCTCCGCAATATCCCTGTCGGGATAAATTACTTCATCCGCCCCGTTGCGCAGGAGGAACTTGGCCTGGATATCCCTTGTGGCCTTGCTGACCACATACTTTGCCCCATTTTCCTTCAGCAGGGACGTGATTTCAAGGCTGCTCTGGAAATTCGTGCCAATGCACACAAAGCAAATATCAAAATTGTTCACGCCAATGCTCTTTAGCACCTCCACATTGGTACAATCCCCAATCTGCCCGTTGGTCACAAAGGGCATCATGGCTTCCACATTGTCTTCCTTCACATCAATTACCATAACCTCATTTTTCAGTTTCACCATCATCCTGCAAAGATGCTGCCCAAACCTGCCAAGTCCTACGATCAATACTGATTTCATCTCACACCTCTCTAACCAATCATAATTTTTTCAACGGGAAGCTGCACCGGGGCAACCTTCTTCCTCTCAGTAAAAGACAGGGCAAAGGACATGCTCCCAATCCGCCCGCAATACATCAGCAAAATCACCAGAATCCGGGAATCCATCGCCAAATCCCTGGTAATCCCGGTACTCATCCCCGCTGTCCCTATAGCGGAGAACACTTCAAACATCACATCCTCCACAGGAAGCTCCGGCTGCTGGAAGCAGATATAGATCACGGAAAACACCGCCATCAAAAGGCTGATAACCACTACATTGCTTGCTTTCCGTATCACATCGTCGTCCAGCCGCCTGTGAAAAATATTCACGCCCTTGCTTTCCCTTAGGTTAGACCACACATAAACCACCAGCACCAGCATAGTGACTGTTTTGATCCCGCCTGCCGTGGAGCCCGGGCTCCCCCCGATAAACATCAACACCATGGTAAGGAGCTTGGAAGCGCCGGTGAGTGCCCCTGTGTCAATGGTGTTAAAGCCCGCAGTCCTTGGGGTGGCGGAGGAAAATGCCGCAGACAGCAGCTTCTCCTTCATGTCCATGCCTGCCATCAGATTGTCCTTTTCAAACAGGAGGAACAGGACCGTCCCCCCTGCCAGGAGGACTACCGTTCCCAGCAGGGCCATCTTCGTGTGAAGCATGTACTTTTTCACATGGATTCCCTTTTCCCTGATATCGCTCCATACAAAAAAGCCGATTCCTCCCAGGATGATCAGGGCCATCAGCACCAGGTTGACCAGGACATCCCCATAAAATGCCACAAAGGAGGAGTAGGCACCATAATGCCGGCCCATCAGGTCAAAGCCCGCGTTACAAAAGGCGGACACAGAATGGAAAGCCCCATAAAACAGCCCCCTGCCCAATCCAAAAATAGGGATAAAACGCGCCGCAAGCAAAACCGCCCCAACGCCTTCAAACAGCAAAGTCCCCATAAACGCCCTTTTCACCAGGCGGATAATGCCCCCCATCTGCATGTAATTCATGCTTTCCTGCAAAAGCCCCCTTGCCCGCAGGGAGATCCTCTTTTTCAGCGCCATGGCAAGGACAATTCCCATGGTCATAAACCCCAGCCCGCCCACCTGGATCATTATTATCACAAAAAACTGCCCCAGCCCTGTCCAGTGGGTGGAGGTATCCGCCACCACCAGCCCTGTCACACAGGTGGCGCTGGTGGCGGTAAAAAGGGCAGTGAGAAACCCTGTCTCCTGCCCGGGGGCAGTAGATGCCGGAAGCATCAGCAGGAGAGTCCCCGCCAGGATCACCGCAAGATATCCCATGGCAATGATGCGCACATAAGTAAGCCTGTTGATTATTTTATTAAAAAACTTCATCCCAAACCTCATTTCTGAATCCTTTTCCCCGGAACCGGCACGCTGCCAGCGCATTACCCCCCGGCCTTGTTGAACTCTTTTTATTCTATACCAAACGGATGGCAAAATCTACTATATTTTTTCTGTAAAATCCCGGGGAAGAAGCCAGGGTTTCTGTAAATGGAAGAAAAATTTATAGGAAATTTTTGATAAATGGTGTATAATAAGTCCCATAGCGATTCTAACAAATACAAAAGGAGTAACCAGCCATGCCAAAAATCATTTTAACCGGCGACAGGCCTACCGGCCGTCTCCATGTAGGCCATTATGTAGGTTCCTTAAAAGAACGTGTGAGATTACAGAATTCCGGTTTATACGATAAAATCTTTATTATGATTGCCGATGCCCAGGCCCTTACAGACAATGCGGAGCAGCCGGAAAAAGTCCGCCAGAATATTATAGAAGTCGCCCTGGATTATTTATCCTGCGGGCTGGACCCCAAGCTGTCCACAATGCTGATCCAGTCCCAGATCCCGGAGCTGTGCGAGCTTTCCTTCTATTATATGAATCTGGTGACGGTTTCCAGGCTCCAGCGCAACCCCACTGTGAAAGCGGAAATCCAGATGCGCAATTTTGAAGCCAGCATCCCTGTGGGCTTTTTTACCTATCCTATCAGCCAGGCGGCGGATATTACCGCCTTCCGCGCCACCACAGTGCCGGTAGGGGAAGACCAGCTTCCCATGATAGAACAGACCAGGGAGATCGTCCGCAAGTTCGCCTCCATCTATGGGGATGTGTTGGTGGAGCCGGAGGGAATGCTTTCCGGTAATAAGGCATGCCTGCGCCTGCCCGGCATTGACGGGAAAGCAAAAATGAGCAAATCCTTAAACAACTGCATTTATCTTTCCGACAGCGAAGAGGAAGTGCGCAAGAAAGTCATGTCCATGTTCACTGACCCCAACCATCTGCAGGTTTCCGACCCGGGACAGGTGGAGGGCAACCCGGTATTTATTTATCTTGACGCTTTTTGCCAGGAAGGGATGTTTGAGGAATACCTGCCTGAATATGCCAGCCTGGAAGAACTAAAAGCCCATTATACCAGAGGCGGGCTTGGGGATGTGAAGGTAAAGAAATTCCTGGACAAAGTCCTCCAGGAAGCCCTCTCCCCCATCCGCGCCAGAAGAAAAGAATGGGAAAAAGATATCCCCGCCGTTTACGAGATCCTCAAAAAGGGCAGCCAGGAAGCCAGGGAAACGGCTGCCAGGACCCTGGACGATGTAAAAAAAGCCATGAAGATCAACTACTTTGACGACCAGGCGCTGATTGCCGGGCAGGCAAAGAAATATGCTGTAACCGAGTAGGGAAGGTTAACATCCCTGCGCATAAAAAAACCCCAGGCGGCCAAGGCCATCTGGGGCTTTTTTGCCTAAGGGGGATCCTGCCTGGTTAACAGATGATGTCCATATACTTCATCCGCTCCAGGGAATAAGGGGTCCTGATACGCCGCCCTTCCATCCCCCCAAGCAGCCGCCCCAGCTCTTCCATGGCCCGCGCAGATATGCCCGCAAAGTCCTGGCGCACCGTGTTCATCTGCATCCCCACATATCCCATAAGGATAATACCGTCAAAACCACATACAGGACGGAAAATATCCATCTCCGTCAGTGCCTTCATAGCGCCAATCGCCATCAGGTCAGAGGCACACACTACTGCATCAATACTTTCCCCATACTTCATGGTAAGGTTACGCGCCTGGAGCTCTGAAAAATCCCCTCTCCTTACCACCATGGAAAGCCCCAGTTCTTTGGTCAGCTCTTCCATGGCAAGAAGCCTCTCATCCGTCACATAGCCGTATTTCTCCCCTGCAATATAAAGCACCCGTTTACAGCTATTCTCTTCTATGGTCTTTTTCGCCACGTCATACTGCGCTTTCCTGTTGTCAACCCCAACAGAGGATGTATTTTTATTGACAATGGGCGCATCCGTGACCACGCACTTAAACTTCTGGCTTTTGATCAGTTCCTGGAGCACTGTATCCTTCTTGGAAATGCCATATATAATAATCCCTGTAATACTCTGGGATTGCAGATACCTGACCAGCTCTTCCGCCGTCTTACTTTTAAACATGGAAAAGAACAGCGTAATGACATCTAAATTCAGCTCCATTGCCTTGTTGATCGCCCCCTGGATATACTGCATGTCAATCTCGTCTATTGCCTGGGTTTTCATGTTCAGGTTCACAAGCAGCGCCACACGCCCCGCATGTTTGGAAGAAAGGGCGGCGGCAACCGAGTTGGGGACAAAGTTCAGTTCCTCCACCGCTTTATTTACTTTCACCCTGGTCTCTTCACTGACATTGGGATAACTGTTTAAAACCTTGGATACTGTGGAGATCGCTACGCCCGCACGCCTCGCCACGTCTTTAATTGATACCATTTATTGCCTCCGCCTACGTTCCAATAGGCGTATTCCTATTTTGCCGCGCCTCTGGAAAACGATTTCTTATCCATAATAATAGAAATCTCCTGAAAAGGCAAGCTAAATTTTTCCAGCAGTCCCGCCGGGCTTATAAAAAAAGAACCAGCCCACCGGCCAGCCCTTATGCTCTGTTCTTATCGATCTAAGACCCTTTCAATAATCCGCTCCACCTCATCTTCCTGATAAGGCTTTAGGATAAACTCCGCTGCCCCATCCCTGATGGCCTGGATCATTTTATCCTTCTGGCCTGCGGCCGTTACCATAATGACTTTCGCATCCTTATCATGGCTTTTAATCTTTTGGAGCGCCTCAAGCCCATCCATTTTGGGCATAGTAATATCCAGCGTCACCAGCTCCGGGTAAAGCTCCAGGAATTGCTGGTATCCTTCCTCCCCGTCTGTACCTTCCCCCACAATGGTGTGGCCTAAATTCTCCAGTACCCCCTTTAAAATCTTACGTGATGTCCTGGAATCATCCACTATTAAAATATTCGCCATACCCTTACCTCCGTCCCAAAGGGCCGCCTATGTTCACTGCCTTGCCTGAATTCTGTCATCCATTGCAATAATCAGGTCTACTTTATGCCCTTTTATATGCAGTGGGATAATCATCATATTTTCACTGGCAATATCGCCTTCCTCCACCAAAAGCTCCGGCGGGCAAAGCTGGGAACTCACCCCTCCACGGCTTAAGCTGCTGGTGTAGAGGCCATTAATACAGTTTACCAGTTCCCCTACCGCATCCAGTGCATCCCTGTCCACCTTCTGGAATTCTTCTTTGCCAAAAATACTGGCTACCATAAGGATTGCCTCATCCTCCCCTGCTATGCCGCAGGTGTAACTGTACTCCCCTTCCACATACTGGAGGGCACAGTGGCATTCCCTGTACTGCTTTGTCCGGTAAGCCTGGTCCAAGTAGGTATCAGAGTCCACACAGCGCATAATTGTCCGCAGCGCCGTACCTGCCACATTCAAATAACTGTCGCTGTTGGCCGGAATATAAAGGGGCAGGATCCTGTCCACATCGTCACTTTTAATATCCTCAATGTCAGCTATTGTAAGCTGGTGTTCCCGCTGGAAATCCATCATATACATTTCCAGCTGCTCTATGCTCATAAGCTGCTGGTTCTCCAGCGCCTGCGCAAAAACCAGGTAGGCGTTGCCCTGCTTGGCAAGAAGCCCTTCCACCTCCCACTCTGTCAGATACCCTTTCTCCACTGCAATGTCGCCAAAGCGCATATCCATCACCGACTGCAGGTTGTTTATTCTCTCAGCTTCTTCCGGCATCAAAAGCCCTTCCGCTACTGCTATCAGCCCCAGCTTCACACGGGTCCTGCGCTGCTCTTTCATCAGGTCGTTAAGCTGTTCATATGTAATAAGCCCGTTTTCCAGCAGATAATTTCCCACAATACTTGAAACCATTTTCTATCCTCCTGTATATAAGGAGCTGCCGCGGAACCATACCTCCTGCTGCAGCGGCGCAAAATCCTGCACTGCCAATTGGATCCGGGACAATTCCCTACTTACTATTAAGAATAATATATTTCTTAATGATAGTCAACAAAAAAACTTTAAACTGCCATAAAATTGTAACTCCTTTTCCCTGCCCCTCCTTCCGGGACAAAAAAGGTGCAAAGCCCCTGTGGCATTCCGCCAGGCTTCACACCTTTTCATTTCTTATGGGAATTCATTTCCTTTAGGAATTCATTTCCTTTATTACCAGATGGCGCGGCAGGCCGTTTACAAATACGGGAAGCAGTTCACCCATAATAAGGGGCCTTGCATACTTGATATACCCGTCGTTCAACCCGCAGCCATCCTCTGTGATCCACTCATCCGGCACAGGGCGCTCCACATTTGCAATAGCGTGGATATCATAAGCGCTGGTACCGCACTGGTAAGGCTCGTCCCCATTCCTGTCCAGGGTAATCATCATGCCGGTCTTTCCTTCCTCGGCAGCAATCACTGCGTCATGCCCTACCTGGAAAGCTTCGTTTATGTCCGTAAGGGAAGCAAGGTGGTTGGCAGCACGCTGAAGGGTGGAGAACTCAATCGCCCTGGTCTTTAACCCGGTTTCCTCTGCAACAAGCTGTGCCAGGTAAGCGGCAGTACCGGACATCTGCTTATGGCCAAAAGCGTCTACCGCAACGTTCTCGTTTGCCAGCTCGCATACATAACGCCCGTCGGCTACATGGATCCCTTCGGATACCGCAATCACTACAGAGGATTTTGTCTCTGACAGATATTTTACCTTCTCCATAAAAGCGTCCATATCAAACACTCTCTCCGGCAGGTAAATAGCATCTGCCCCGCTGCAGTCGTCTCCCTTTGCCAGGGCAGCGGCAGCCGTAAGCCATCCTGCGTTCCTTCCCATGATCTCTACAATGCAGACTGTGGGTTTCTTTGCGCCAAAGGATTCGTTATCACGGATAACTTCCTTTAAGCTTGCCGCAATATATTTTGCCGCGCTTCCGTAACCAGGGCAGTGGTCGGTAACAGGCAGGTCGTTGTCAATGGTCTTGGGTACGCCCATGAACCTCTGGCTCTTGCCATGGGCTGCCGCATAATCGGACAGCATTTTTACCGTATCCATGGAATCGTTCCCGCCCGCATAGAACAGGCACTCAATATCATTCTTTTCCATGATTTCAAATACCTTCTCGTAGACTTGCTCATTGCCTTCAATCTTGGGCATTTTGAAACGGCAGGAACCTAAAAAGGCAGAAGGGGTCCTCTTTAACAATTCAATCCCTGTAGGGTCTTCCAGATAATCTTCCAATTCAATCATCTTGCCTTCCAGGAACCCTTCGATTCCATGCACCATGCCATATACCTTATTAACGCCAAGCTTCTTCGCAGCAGCGTAAACCCCTGCAACTGATGAATTGATTACCGCTGTAGGGCCGCCGGACTGTCCAACTACAATATTACCTTTCATTTCACGCTCTCCTTTTTAATTATCCTCATGTTATAAACAAAAACGATTATAGTGAACGGCAACCGTACTTGTTTTTGCCGTTTACGATAAGCACTATTCAGAAGTATAGCAGATTCCATTTTCCCTGACAAGTGGCATTCCAATTTTATCCTGAAAATAAGGCTCCCTTTGCCCAGGCCCTTAAATAAAGGACATCACACAATAGATGCCATACATCCCCAAAAGCACCGCCCCCTGCAGACGGGAAGACTTTTTCCGGGCCAGGATAGGGACCAGCAGCACTGCCATCACCAGGCATGACAGGGGCATATCCACCGTAACCGTAGAGCGTTCTAAAGGGATCCCCGCAACTGCGGAAGGGATGCCGATTACCAGGAGCATATTTAAAATATTTGCGCCGATCACATTCCCAAGCCCCACGTTGCCAAATCCCTTGATCAGCGATACCACTGAAGTCACAAGCTCCGGCAGGGAAGTTCCCAGGGCAATGAAGGTCACCGCAATCACCCGCTCCGGCACGCCCAGCCACTGGGCAATCAAAATCCCATTATCCACCAGCAGGTTCGCCCCCACATATAAAAGCCCGGCACATATGGCAAGGACCAGAATCTGTTTGGGAAGGGATACCTGCCCCCTGTCTCCCTCTTCCTCCCCGTCCCCTCCTTCCTTTGCTGAACGCTTAATGTTCAGGTAAGCATAAAGGACGAATAACAGCAGCAGGATGGTTCCCACTATCCGGGTAAAGGCCCCGGTAATATATCCATACACGTCCAAACCTATAAGCACAGTAAAGAAAAAGGCGCTGCGCCAGGCAATGGGGGCAAACTCCACCTTCTTTGAAGGGCGTATGGTCTGGGTGATCCCGGCAATCAGTGCCGTATTGCAGATAATGGAGCCAAAGGCATTTCCGGCTGCAATCGCCGCCGAACCGTCAAAGGCCGCCGTGGTGGATACCAGGATCTCCGGCAGCGTGGTTCCCAGGCTGACAATGGTGGCCCCCACCACGATCTGGGGAATCCCAAGCTTCCTGGCAATCGCCACTGCCGCATCTACCAGCCTGTCCCCGCCTAAACAAATAAGGACCAGCCCCGCCACAAATAAAATAATCGCTTGTACCATTTTTTCCTTCCTTTCTTTTGTCCCAAAAATATTGTTTCCAGAGAAGTAAAAAAAAAATCCTGCCTTATGGCTTCCTTTCCATGTCCGTGTGCATAAAAAAAGACCTCTGACCCACTGAATACGTGTGTCAAAAGTCTCGTACTTCCACTGCCCTTGCGGATACAGCTTTCATGGGAAGCGACCGGCCACGGCTGCTGCCGGGGATTGTTGACCGGACCTTTTTTACTACTCCCTCTTAACTAATAAAAACTTTACCAGAAAATGGCGCCGCTGTCAAATTATATTTCTCTTTCCCTTCTCCTGGCGGGCCTTTGAAAACCCTTGTACCGGAAATCAATTTCTGCTATAATTACAGGGAGGGCAAATTATTTTGTTGTCCATTATAATTGCCCCCGAGAATCATTATCTTTATTTATTTTATGAAAATCACGGAGGAAATCGTTATGGCAAAACCAGTATTTGAAGCAAGGGCAGGGGAAAAAGTTTTCGCAGAAAAGGCAACCGCCGACTGCTGGAAATCACCCAAGCAGGCCATCAGCCGCCAGGTATCCGGAAAAACATACCTTACAGACCAGCGGGTTGTCTTTCTGGCATCAGGGCTGATCGGCACAGAAAGCGTAAGCTGGGAAATTGAAATGAAAGATATTGCATCTGTGAAAGGCTGCATGACGCCGCCCTTTTTTCCCTTTGGTGTTTTAATCACCATGAAAAACGGTGACAAATACAAGCTTGCCTATTTAAGCCGGAAAAAATATCTTAACTGGATTTCAGAGCATATTTCTTAAACTTCTACATAAAGGGCCATTGCCAGGGAACCAATCTTCCAGAAATTGGTTCCCTGGTTTTTATTACAATAAGCCGGCCCGCGGAGCGTGGCGGCGTTTGTTACTGAAAACATCCCCCTTCTTTACCAGCAGACCCTCACTTTAAACAGGTCCCCGTCAATTTCAATATGCAGCCCGCCACCTTGAAGCTCCACAAAATTTCTTGCGATCGCCAGGCCCAGCCCGCTGCCCTCTGTGTTCCTGGCGCTGTCTCCCCGCACAAACCGCTCTGTAAGGTCCTCCGGCGCCACATTCAGCTCTGCGGCGGACATATTTTTCAGTTCAATGTCAATTCCCGTTTCCGTCTTTTCCCCATTCACATAGACCCTGGTGTGGGGCATGGCATATTTGATGATGTTCAAATAAAGGTTCTCAAATACCCGGTAGGTTTTCTGGCTGTCCAGCTTCAAAACCACCTTTTCCTCCGGTAGCCTGAACCTAAATACCAGCCCCGCCTCCTCCACCTGGTCCTCATATTCCAGGTAAACCTGGCGCATCAGGTTGCAGATATCCACATCCACAGGATTTAAGGAAATATTGCCGCTGGTGGCCTTGCTCACCTCAAACAGATCTTCTATCAGGAAATTCAGCCTTTCGGACTTCTTTTTCAACACCCCTAAGTATTCCCTTCTTTTTTCCGGGGAAAGGTTTTCGTCCTCCAACAGCTCGATATAAGTTGTGATGGCGGTAAGGGGGGTTTTTAAATCATGGGAAACGTTTGTAATCAGCTCTGTCTTCATCTTCTGGCTTTTTACCTCCTTATCCACCGCCGCCTTAAACCCGTTCTGTATCCGGGAAAGCTCTTCCTTGTAGGATTCAAATACCCCCCAGTCCTCCTCAAACCGTGTCTGCAGGTTGCCGTCCGCAATAGAACGGGTGGCGGCAAAAAGCTTTTGGTACTGTTCCTGTATTTTCTTCACATATTTTTTCAGGAGGAAGTATAAAAGCACAGTGTATACGGCCAGCGCCGCCCAGCCAAATACCCACATGGCGGAAATCGCCGCAAGCAGGGTAAAATTGATAAAAACAATCTTTATGATGGCTTTCTCCGCTTTCCCCCCCAGGTCCACATGGAGAAATTGATATTTCAGCTCTTCCCTTTTTCTTTTCAGCCAGCGCCCGGCCCCCATTACCAGCTTTATGCACAGACTGCGTTCTTTCAAAAAGGCAACAGGCCCCATATCAAACACCTCCCCCCAGGTGGTGGCAAGGTAGTACCAGAAACCGAATAAAAGGTACAGCGCCACCATATTGACTAATATGGCCAATGCCGGATAGCATATGGCAGGTACAAAGGACAGGTACTTTTTAAATACCTCCGGGAAGAAACCGCTGTGGGTATAGCACACCAGCCCCACCACCGGGGGGCAGTCGCCCAACGCCCCCAGATAAAAGCCCAGGGCCACCAGGCCAGCTTCCAGATATAATCTGCAGATCCCCAGGCGATGGAGGCAATATCTCTTGTCCCTGGTGATGGCCAGGGCAATCAGGGCAAGGGCTGCTAAGATAAACAGATAGGCACGTACAATCCCTGCTTCCAGGTACGCCCTTTTCATTTCAATCCAGTAGGTCCGGGCAAAAGCATTGTTTTTATTCCACAGTGCTTTCATCTGCTCCTTCTGCTCCTGGGTGAGGGCATAAATAAAAGTGCAGTCCCTGGGCTTATCTATAAGCCCCAGGTTGATTTTTTCCCCGTTTTCAAAATAGTATACTTCGGAATAGCTATAATCCATATACTCCATAAAAGTATCCCTGAGCCATTCCCCGGCCATAACAGCCTGCACATTTTTCAAAAGCTCATCCGGCTTTTCATCCCTTACGGAGATCTCCGGCATATTCCCAGCCTTGCCGTAAGTCATCATCACATAATAAACATAAGGCGCCTCCTCCTGGGAAAGGCTTTTATCCTCATAGAGCTTTTCTATTTTTCTGCCTGTGTTTTTCAGGATTTCACCGCTGCCATGGTCTATGGCGCAGTAGTCCATGGTTTTGGAAAGCCCATTTATAGTTTCCTCCTTCCAGTTTCCCATAAGCCTTTCCATGTCCTTTACAAGCTTCTCTGTCAGGGATTCCGGCGTTTCTTCCCCCCTGGAAATGATATACTGGGCATTTTTCTGTTCCTCCCAGGCCATTTCCTCCCTTTCTATTTCCAGGTAAAGGCCGGAATATTTCACTTCCTCCCCCCCTGCCTTATCCAGCAGGCTTTTATACAGCACAAGGTTGCTCCTGTAAAAACTGCCAAGAAGCTCCTCCCCCCGCAGGCTGTCCGTATAATAATTTGCCGCCTGTTCCCCAAAGGCAGGATAAAATGCCAAAAACACCGCCACTGCCGCCGTTACGGCACCCGCCGCCAGCAGGAAACTATAGGCTTTACTGCTTTTCAATTTTGTAGCCAACGCCCCACACCACCTTTAAATATTTTGGCTCCTTCGGGTTAATTTCTATTTTTTCCCTGATTTTCCTGATATGGACCATTATGGTATCTGTGTTGATTGCCTGCTCGTTCCACACCCTTTCATAGATTTCTTCCGCACTGTAAACCCTGCCCGGGTTTTTCATAAGCAGCAGCAGGATCTTAAACTCCAAGGGCGTAAGCTTCACCGGTTTGCCGTCCACGCTCACCTCCACAGTCTCCTCGTTAAGCTCCAGCCCCCCTATCACATAGGCCTTCCCGTTTTCCTTCTTATTCCCTACCGCCTCCAGGAATCTGCCATACCTGCGCAGGTGGGAATTTACCCGTGCCAGAAGCTCCATGGTGGTAAAGGGCTTAGTCACATAGTCGTCCGCCCCCATATTCAGCCCCATGATTTTATCCACTTCCTCGGATTTGGCAGAAAGCATGATCACCGGAAATTCATGCCCCTGTTCCCGCACCTTCATCATCATGGTAATGCCGTCCATCCTGGGCATCATAACATCCACAATAGCCAGATGGATTTCCTCCCGGTTAATTTTCTCCATCCCTTCCACCCCGTCTGATGCCTGGGACACGGCATACCCCTGGTTCCTGAGATAAATTTCGATGCCCTCCCGGATTTCCTTGTCATCCTCCACAATTAAAATATGATAAGCTTCCACGCTGCCTGCCCTGTCCTTTCTTTTTCCGCCCCATTAGCCGGCCCTTCAGGCCCCATGATGGTTTTTATAAGTATACCACATTTCCGGCCCTGTCCCTATGATTATGCCTCTGGCTTTCTTTTTCCCTCCTTAACTGGATTGCCCTGGCATAGACCAGCGCCGCCTGCCTGGCAATCCCCTCGCTGCCATAGAGAAGGGCCGTCTGCCTGGCTCCCTGCCGCAGGAAATCCAGTTCCTTTTTCTCCAGGATATCCATGATCTTCCTTTCAAATTCTATTTCTGACGCTTCTGTCATATATCCGTTCCTCCCGTTTACCACCACGTCCTGTGTCCCCGTGGCGCGCAGAGCCACCACAGGGGTTCCCGCCGCCATTGACTCCAGCAGTACGATCCCCTGGGTTTCCGAGAGGGAAGGGAACAAAAACAAATCCGCCCCATGGCAGTAATTTTTAACCTCCCCGTTGGGTACTTCTCCCACAAATACCACTTCCTCCCAAAGCCCCAGTTCCCCTGCCAGCCGCTCTATGGCCTGGCGGTGCGGCCCCTCCCCCACCAGGGCAAGCTTAAAATCGCCCCCGCAGGCGTCCTTGCGCAGTTTCAGGCTCCTTAAGAGAAATTCCAGGTTCTTCTCTTTGGCCAGCCTTGCCACAGTGCAGAAAAGATATTTCCTCCCCCCCAAAAGTGCCTTCCTGATGCTCATGCTCTTTTCTTCCTCAGGATGGAAGCTGTCCCCTTTCAGCCCCGTAGGCAGCACGGCCACCTGGCTTGACAGCCGGAGCCCTTCTAAGTGCTCTTTCATAAGAGGGGTTGGGGCGATCACCATATCGCACCGCCTGGTACAGTGCCTTACATATGCGGGCATCGCCCTTTTTAAAGCCGAAAGGCCTACATAATGAAGATACTGCTCATATCTGGTATGGTAGGTAAACACCAGAGGCACGTGATACTTCCAGGACAGATAACGGGCGGTGTCCCCGATCATCATAGGATGATGCACATGGATCAGGTCAAAATCCCCCTCCCTGAACTTCCGCTCAATCTCCGGATCCAGGCTGTTGGGTATGGAAACGCCTCCTGCCACGCCCCGCAGGAAGGATCTGTACCTCACCACGTCCCTCTCCTCCTGCTGCCCGTCATAGCTGGGGGCAAACACCACTACCTGGTGCCCCTGCTCCCGAAGGCCCTGGGTGAGGCGCTCCACAGAAACCGGCACACCTGCTACAAAAGGTTTATAATTATTGGTCATCATTGCTATCTTCATACTTTCCCTCCAGGTAATCTTTTTCAAAATTTGCGCTATCCCAGATATCCCAGCGCCACATCTCCCAGGAAATATCCTGCCCCTACAAATACCAGATTCCACAGGCAGATTCCCAGGGTGGAACTGACCGTGTATTTCAACAGGTTCATTTTGCATACGCCCGCGGGGATAGAAATCAGCGTCCGTATCATAGGAATCAGCTTGCCCAGGAAAATGCCCAGGCTCCCCTTTTCCCGTATCCAGGCAAGCTTTTCCTCTATGGCCGGCTTCTGCTTCGGGAACTTATTCAGATATTTCTGCAAAAACAGCTCCCCCCCTTTGTACCCCAGCCAGTACAAAATCAGGCTCCCGGACAGCCCTGCCGCTACCGTGATCAAAAGCGCCGGGAAGAAATGGATCTGCCCCCTGGCTGCCCATATCCCCGCCAGGGGCATAATCACCCCCGCCGGGAATCCCGGCAGGTTCAAATACTCCAGGAACACGATCACAAAAATAGCAATCCCCCCGTATCTGGCAAAGTACTCCATAATTACATCCATTGTCATATCTTACACATCCTTTCTCCTTTGGAAACCTATATCCGCCCCATTATTTTCCTTCTGTATATATAACGTATTATAAAGATACAATACCTCAAAAAAATAAATACATTCCTGCAAAAATTCTTAAGAACTTCTAAATGAATGATTATAAAATAATAAACCCGGGGATTTGGGGATTTACACTCTTTGGGTTTCCTTCTACGGTTCAACAGGGAGTCATAATTTTTCCCCCTCCCTAATACTATTATAAAAAGAACGTAACGGGGATAGCCTATGAGCTCCAAAACAAAAATTGTTGTACTTCATCTGAAAGAATTGATATATACCGGCATTTTTGCATTGCTGGGAATATTATTTATCATTCTCCTCATTATCATGTTTGTCCCAAAAGATAAAGGGGAAAATAACGCCGTGGAAGCTCCCGCCGCTTCCTATGTCCCAGGCATTTACACCACATCCCTTGTTTTAAATGATAATGCGGTGGATGTGGAAGTTACCGTGGATGAAACCAACATCAATGATATCCGCATTGTAAACCTGGACGAAGCCGTAGCCACCATGTTTCCGCTGCTGGAGCCTTCCTTTGACGGCCTTGCCCATCAGATTCTGCAAAACCAGTCTCTGGATAACATTACCTACGCGGACGACAACAAGTATACTTCCATGGTCCTGCTGAATGCGATCAAAACTTCCCTGGAAAAAGCGGCGGTCCCTTCCCCCTCTGCAAGCCCTTCCGCTTCGCCCTCCGCTACATAAAACGCCAGGGGCAAAATGGAAGGCAGGGGAAGCCCTCCCCTGCCCCTGTGCCGGGCACCCTTATGCAACAAACGCCGTCACGCTACGCGGGGCGGCTTATTGTAACAAACGCCGTCACGCTACGCGGGCCGGCTTATTGTAACAAATGCCGCCGTGGGAAAACCTGTTCCCACAGCGGCATATTGAACTGATATACTTTAACTTTATTCTTCCAGGCTTTCCGCCTGTTCCATCCATATCCTTACACAGGCGTCTGAAGGCATCCGCCAGTCCCCCCTTGGGGAGAGCGCCACACTTCCCACCTTTGGCCCGTCCGGCAGGCAGGAACGCTTAAACTGCTGGGAAAAGAATCTCCTGTAAAAAACCTTCAGCCACTTTAAAACCACTTCCTTCCCATACTGCCCCTGGAAGGACCTTTGGGCAATGCGGTAGATTTTGGCAGGCTCATACCCGCACCGCAGCATATAGTACAGGAAGAAGTCGTGGAGCTCATATGGCCCCACCAGGTCCTCCGTTTTCTGGGAGATCACTCCGTTTACAGGAGGCAAAAGTTCCGGGCTTACAGGGGTATCAAGCACGTCTAACAGCACCCTTTCCAGCTCCTCATTGCCACAGGTATCCGCATAGTACTGTACCAGATGGCGCACAAGGGTTTTTGGCACCCCGGCGTTCACCCCATACATGGACATATGGTCCCCGTTATAAGTAGCCCAGCCCAGGGCAAGCTCTGACAGGTCACCGGTGCCCACCACCAGGGCGTTTTCCTGGTTGGCAATATCCATCAGCACCTGGGTGCGCTCTCTCGCCTGCCCGTTTTCATAAGCCACATCATGGCAGTCCTTATCCTGCCCGATATCCCGGAAATGGGCAAGGACTGATTCCCTGATATCCACCTCTGAGAGAACCGCCCCCAGAGTTTTGGCCAGCTTGCAGGCATTGTCATAAGTCCTGTCTGTGGTGCCAAAGCAGGGCATGGTAACCGCCCTGATATTTTCCCTGGGAATGCCCAGCATATCAAAAGTGCGGGCACATACCAAAAGGGCAAGGGTAGAGTCCAGCCCGCCGGATACGCCGATAACCGCCTTTTTGCTGCCTGTATGCTGGTATCTCTTTTTCAGCCCCATAGACTGGATGGACAAAATCTCATGGCACCTTTTGTCCCTTTCGCTCCTTTGGGAAGGCACAAAGGGCATGGGGGGGAATTCCCTGGAAAGCGGTGTCTCCTCCCTTTTCAGTCCAAAAGGCAGGATCACATAGCCTGCATTTTCCCCGCAGGCAAAGGTGTTCATGCGCCTGCGCTCCATGCGCAGTTTGCTGATGTCAATATCCCCATACACGATCTGGCTGCCAAAGGGCTTATCCTGGGAAAGGATGGTCCCGTTTTCCGCAACCATATTATGGCCCCCAAAGACCAGGTCCTGGGTGGACTCCCCTTCCCCGCCGCTGCAGTAAACATACCCTGCCAGGAGCCTGGCACTGGCAGACTTTACCAGCATTTCCCGGTAAGCGTCCTTTCCCACCGTCTCGTTAGAAGCAGACAGATTCACCAGCAACGTCGCCCCCGCCATGGCATGGGCAACCCCCGGGCCATTGGGCATCCAGATATCCTCACAGATCTCACACCCCACCAAAAGCCCCTCCACTGCCTCTGTCCTTAGAAGGATATCCGACCCAAAAGGAACCTGCTCTCCATGAAACCAAAAAGGGACCGCTTTCCTGTTTCCCGGCTGGAAATGCCGCGCCTCATAAAATTCACCATAAGATGGGATAAAAACCTTCGGGATAAAGCAGAGCACCCTCCCCTCATGGACAGCCGCCGCCGCATTGTAAAGCTTCCCCTCCCGCTCCATGGGAAGGCCAACAAATACCAACGCGCCCTTCCCTTTGGTAAACTCCGCGATTTTTAAAAGCTCCTCCCGGCAGGAGGCCAGAAGCCGCTCCTGCAAAAACAGATCCCCGCAAGTATAAGCGCTGATGCAAAGCTCCGGAAAGACCAACACCCTGGCCCCCTTTGCCGCCGCCTCTTCTATCCCTGCACAGATCTGCTCCCTGTTGTAAACCGTATCCGCCACCTTTACCTTAGGCGTCACAGCCGCTACCTTTATAAAACCCTGCTTCATCGTTAACCTCCCTGCCGCCTTTTGCGGCGACGCGATGCAAAACCCGGGCTGGCGGTTTTGTATCTGCATCCTGATTTATAACCCCCAGGGCTGAACCGCCCTGGCTGGAAAATGGCTGTCAGCCCCGGTGCCGGCTTCCCCCGCATCTTCTCAGCAGTTCCTTTAGTTCCCCCACTGAAAAAGTATAAGAAGTGTTACAGAACTGGCAGTTCACCTCTATGTCCTTATTTTCGGAAATCATCTGGGAGATTTCCTCCCTCCCAATACTGATAATCGCCCTCTCCACCCTCTTTTTATCACAATTACAGTGAAAACCCGCCGGACGCCTTTCCAGGACCTCCCAGTCCATCCCCTGGAGCAAAAGCCCCAGCATCTCCTCCGGCGTTTTTCCCTCCTCCAGCACCCTGGTGACAGTGGAAAACTCCGCCAGGTTCCGTTCCAGACGGTTAACCACAGCTTCCCCGGTAAAAGGCATTAACTGAATAAGAAATCCACCTGCCTGTTTTACCGTATTATCCCTTTCCATCAAAACCCCCAGCCCCACGGTGGAAGGGGTCTGCTCCGAATTGGCAAAATAATAAGTCAGATCTTCCGCGATTTCACCTGTCTGGAGCATAGTCTGCCCTACATAAGGTTCTTTTAATCCCATATCTTTAATAACCCGGAGCATCCCTTTGCCAACGGCACCGCCTACGTCCAGCTTCCCCTTAGGGCTTGGGGGCAGCATCACCTGGGGTTCCTTTACATAGCCTTTCACGTTCCCCTGGCTGTCGGCTGTGACAGTGATTCCCCCAATAGGGCCGTCACCGCTTATCTGTAAAGTCAATAAATCATTTTCCCCTTTCAGCATCATGCCCATCATCACGCCCCCGGCCATCAGCCGTCCAAGGGCTGCCGTTGCCACCGGGCTTGTATTATGTGCCCTCCGCGCCGCCTCCGCCAGTTCCCTGGTACTTGCCGCAAAAGCCCTGACCTGCGCCCCTGCCGCGGCAGCCCTTACAATATAATCCGCCATATCATCCTCCGTTTTTTTTGCGCTGTTCCCTTGCCGCCAGATAAATCCGCTGGCTCTGTGCGCCGGGCGCCTGATGGGTATCCGCGTCCAGGGCAAAGAGCACTTCCATCCCTGCCCGCTCCAGGAACCCCTCCATCTCCTCCAGAGTATAGCCCCTTTGGAAATGGGTTTCCGTAAACCGCCGGAACATATTCCCTTTCCCTTCCTTTACGAAAACCGTCAGGTCATACTCGTTGACCCGCTCCTTTCCATGGAAATAATTTTCCCAAATAAAACTGCATTCCTCCCGGTTTTCCGCAATAGTAGCATCCCCGATCACCTGCTCATATTTGTATAGTGTATTAAAATCAAAAAGAAAAAGCCCGCCAGGGTACAGGTAATTTTCCACCAGCGCAAAGACCCCTTCCACCTCCTGGCCTTCCAGAAGATAGTTGATGGAATCGCAGGCACTGATCACCGTCCCCACAGTGCTGTAGAGGTCCAGCTCCCGCATATCCTGGCAAAGGTAAAGGATATCGCTGCCGGAGGCTTCCTTCTTCGCCAGGGCAACCCCCAGCATTTCCTGGGAATTATCCACCCCGATCATGTCATAGCCTTTTTCATACATCCGCTCCGTTAAAGCGCCTGTGCCGCAGCCCAGCTCCAAGACCAGGTTCTTTTCCTGGCCGTCCCGTACAGGTTTTGATATGCCGTATTTTTCAATCATTTCCGCCAGGAAATCCGCCCAGCCCTGATAAGGCGTCCCATCCATGAACACATCATATACGCTGGCAAAATCTGTATAAGCCTCCAATGATTCCATTTCCCCTCCTGCCGGTTTAGTCCCCCAGCTTCATAGCAATCACAAAGCCCACTGCAAAGGTCACAACGCTTACCAAAACACCAAGGACGGTGATAGAGACAATATTTCCCATCAACAAAATCGCAATGGGGGAAGCTGTAATCAGCCCAATGATCGCCCAATAAGCCTGGACCGGAAACTTTTCAAAGATAATTTCTATCAGCCTGGCAATGGCAAAAATCCCCACCACAATCCCAAGCCCCATGGGAACCAGCACCCCGCAGCCCTGCAAAATCCCCTGCATATCAAAGGCCACCAGGGCTGTGATAAAGTTTTTAATGGAAGAAATGACCGGGTTATAGTATCCCAGCAAAAGCAGCATCATGGACCCGCTGACCCCCGGTATAATCATGGTGGCGGAGGCAATCACACCTACTGCAAAAAGCTTTATCACCGACCAGAGGCCAAAAGACAGGTCCGCCGCCGTCCCTTCCTTTTCCCCCATAGCAGCCATCCCCACTACTAAAGCAAAAAACAAAAGAAAGGGGATCACATAGCTTGCCTTTATCCCTTCCCCTTTCACTTTTTTGCAGATGGCGGGAAGCCCTCCCACAATCAGGCCAATGAACAGGCAGCTTGTCTGAAGGGGGAAATTGTCGAAAGCTGGCTCTATGATAAAAGAAAGCCCTACCAGCGCCGCCCCGATTCCCACAAAAATGGGAAGCAGGAACATCACACTCTCCTTCAGCTCCTTAAACAAATGGGTTACACAGTGAAGCAGCTTGTCGTAGATGCCCATGGAAACCGCCATGGTGCCGCCGCTGACCCCTGGTATAATATTCGCAACACCCATTACCATGCCTTTTAAAAAATTCTTGATCATTTTCTCCTCCTATTTAAAGTTCCGCGTCTTCCCTTACCGTTCTTTGATGTAGTTTTCCAAAAATGCCACCAGCGTTTCCATCTGCTCCCGGGTCCCTATGGTAATGCGCAGGTGATTATTGATTCTCGGCTTGTCCCAGTACCGCACATATATATTATTTTCCTTAAGCGCCTGGAATATTTCCCTTGCCGGAATGCTCCTGTGGGAAGCAAACACAAAGTTGCTTTTGGAATCCGTAAGCGTAAAGCCCAGCCCCTTAAGTTGTTCCTTTGCCCACTCCCTTGTGTCTATGATCTTTCCCACCGTTTCCTTAAAATAAGCCTGGTCCAGCAGGGCTGCCTTCCCCGCTAAAATCGCTGGCAGGCCCATGGTGTAGGAATTAAAGGAAAACTTTACATCCTTCAGATAGCCAATCAGCTTTTCATTGGCTATGGCAAAGCCTATCCGCATCCCCGCCATGGCCCGGGATTTGGAAAAGGTCTGCACGACCATCAGGTTTGGGTATCTGCCAATCAGGGGCAGCATGCTTTCCCCGCCAAAATCCACATAAGCTTCATCAATGACCACCACGGAACCCGGGTTGGCTGCCACAATCTCTTCCAAAACCCCCACGTCCTCCATCACACCTGTGGGCGCGTTGGGATTGGGGATCACAATTCCCCCATTGGGCTTTTGGTAATCCTCCTTTTGAATCCGGAAATCCCCATCCAGGGGGCAGGTTCTATAGGGAATCCGGAACACCTCCGCCCACACATCATAAAAGGAATAGGTAATATCCGGGAACAAAATAGGCTTCCCCCCATTAAAAAAGGTAAGAAAAGACATGGCAAGTACATCGTCGGAACCCACTCCTACGAAAATCTGCCCTGGCTTTACATGATAATAATCTGCCAGTGTGTTTACCAGCTCTTTTGCATCCATATCCGGATAAAGACGCAGCCCCTCAAAGTCCAGCCCCTTTAGCACTTCCCCTACTTTCGGGGACGGGGGATAGGGGCATTCGTTGGTGTTAAGCTTCACCACGCCGCCCTGCCCTGGCTGTTCCCCTGCCACATAAGGCTCTGTCCTTCTTACATTCTTTTCCCAGTCCATTCCGTCTCCATTCTGCCGCCCGGCTACAGCCCACCTCCCCTGTGCCTGCGTTTCCCGCCGCCCTGAAACGGCGCTTTCCCCAGGTTTGGCTTTGGCCCATTTAAAATTCCGTCCTTTATACTAACATTATCTGTTTCCGCCTGCAAGCATTATTCATTTTCTTTAACAAAAATCAAACTCCCCCACACTCACGCATCCGCTATTTCCGGCAAGTTCCCATAAGCCAGTTTCCTCCGGTATTCCCCGGCCTGTTCCCAAAGCCCCATCTTCTCATAACATTCCGCCAGGCGCCCAACGGGAAGTTCCCTGCAGCAGCGGATGTCCAGAATACTTTGGGTTTCAAAGGCCGCGTTATAAAACCAGATCAGGGCTTCCTGATATTCTCCCTGCCCAAAATAATATTCCCCCAATTCAAAGCACACTTCACTAACCCCGTCGCTTGCCACATCTTTCATGGCATAGCGGTACATTTTCAGGAAATCCCCCCGGCTTCTGGCCGCCTTTACCACCAGGCAAACCGCCTCCTTCATCTGTTCAGGGGATGTCTCATCCCCGTCTGCCACAGCAGTAAAATATTCTTCGGCTTCCTGGAGCTCCCCGGGAGAGCCGGAGATGAAAAGTTCCCTGGCATACATACCCGCCAGCCGCTCCGACAGGGCGCTTCCCCCTTTCACCAGCCCTGCAAAAATGGCCAGGTCACGGGATGCATGGTTCTCCTGCGGCAAATGGGTAATTTCTATGTCACTGTCAAAAACCACCGGGAGAAGCCGCACTGTCTCATGCACCGGCTCAATCCACTGGAATCCCCGGAGCCGCTTAAACAGTTTAGGCCGAAGCTCCCTGTCATAATTATAGACGGTCCCGTGGGAAAGCTGGTTCCCATAATACATCTGCACGATCTCCACCTCAGGCAGGAGGGTCTCCTTCAGCGCCCGGAACCTTTCCCTGTTTTCCCCCTCCAGCACTTCGTCCGCATCGGCGGCGTAAATATAGTCGCACCCTGCTTTGGAAAAAGAAAAATTCCTTGCCGCCGCGAAATCCCCAGTCCATTTAAAATCGTATATTTTATCCGTATATCTTGCCGCAATTTTCTTTGTCCCATCGTTAGAGCCAGTATCCACCACTATAATTTCATCCATCAAATCCCTGACGCTGTCAAGGCACCTTGCCAGGACCTTCTCCCCATTTTTAACGATCATACATAAACTCACTGTAATCCCTGAACGCTTCTTCATCCTATTCTCCTGTTCCAGTATTGTAACGGGCTATCCGCTCCTGGGCCGGTCTTTTAATGGGCCAAAGCGCCAAAACCTCCCGTCCCGTTACTGTTGACAACTATTATTGTTTCAATTATATTTTGTATAGTATATCACAGGATATTTTTTTAGAACAGGAGTATTGTTATGAAAAACATGCCTAAAGCAAGCATTATCCTCCAAGCTATACAGGGCTTCTTTACCACCTGGGCTTTCATGAAAGCCGGGCGCATGGAGCCGGGGAATATTCTCAACGGGGTCTTTTTTATTTTCTTTATGATTTTTTACCAATATTCCCACAACCGGCTGGCCACTTTAGATAAAGCGTACCGGCGCAGGATATCCCTTGCTTCCTTTGTTATCGGCCCCCTCTTTGCCCTGCTGTATGTGGCGGTGGATTCCCCCAATTATATTGACACCCTTACCAACCCTTTGTTCCGGCTTGGCATTCTGGGAGCCGTGTTTACAGGTTTTTCTATTCTTTTCTACCATCTGCTGGGGCTATTATACTTCTGCACAGCAGATACTGCCGGCTTAAGGAAAATGCTTTTTGCCAGCCCCTCCTGGGCTTCCCATACAAAGGGCCTTCACAGGCTGCTTTCTTTTTATAACAGGCACATGGGGCTGTGCGCCTTCCTTTTATGCCTGCTGTGCTGGCTTCCCTATTTTCTGTACCAATATCCGGGTATCATGACCCCTGACAGCTTAAACCAGTTTGAGCAGGTGCTGGGCGTCATTCCCTACAGCAACCACCACCCCTGGGTGCATACCCTTTTGATTAAACTGTTCTATACCATTGGCTACCGGATAACGGGAAGTATGCTGGTGGCACTTTCCTTCTATACCTTTTTCCAGATGTGCGCCCTTTCCTTGAGCGTATGCTATTTTATAAACACCCTGAAGCTTTGCCTGGTAAAGCCTGGCATTTGCTTTGGCATAACGCTGTTCTATGCCCTGGTCCCCTATCACGGGGTCTATTCCGTGACTTTGTGGAAAGACATTCTCTTCGCCGCTTTCGTGCTTTCCTTTGGCTGCGCCTGTGTGCGGCTGAAGAAGAATCCCCTGCCGGAAAAGGGGGAAACCGCCAAAGCCGCCCCAAAGCCTGCCCATTATGCTGATTTAGGCGTCTTTGCCCTCTGCGCACTGGCAATCTGCCTTTTCCGCTCCAATGGCTGGTACGCCTTCCTTCTGTGCCTCCCCTTCCTGCTGTTATCCTTCCGGAAAAGGGCAAGGGTGATGTTCCCGGTGCTGGCCGGGGTTTTCCTTACCGCGGTGCTTATCAAGTACCCTGTGATGAAAGCTTTCCACGTAACGCCCCCTGATTTCGTGGAATCCCTGTCCATCCCTATCCAGCAGGTGGCGGCGGTGATCTGTAACGGCCGGGAGCTGAAAGAGGATGAGCTGGCACTGATTGAAAAGGTGGCGGACCTTACCTATGTGAAAGAATTGTATAACATCCATTATGCAGACAATATCAAAGAACTGGTACGGGCAGGCAACCCGGATTACTTAAGCAGCCATAAAGGAGCGTTTTTGAAACTCTGGGCAAAGCTTGGGATGCGCTATCCCGGGGATTACCTTACCGCTTATGTCTACCAGACCTACGGCTACTGGTATCCGGATTCCTTTTATCCGGTGGCGGATGCGGAAGGTGTAAGCGCTACCTCCCTTGGGGTATCCCACACCCCTCTTATCGGCGGCCCCCTGGTGGTGAAATCCAAGGAAATCGCCATTAAGCTGGGCGGGATGGTTCCCCTGTACGGCATCCTCTGGAGCATGGGCGCAGTGTGCTGGGCGCTGATTTTCTGCCTGGGCAGTGCCTTTGTGCGGAGGGAAAAAGAAAAACTGATCCTTTACCTGCCTGGTACGGCGCTGCTTCTAACAGTGCTTGTGGCTACCCCCGTGGCCACAGAATTCCGTTATGTTTACTTTATGGTGTTTTCCCTGCCCTTCTACCTGATGGCAGCAGTATTTCCCATGGAAACCAAAGGCCAAGTATAATGAAATAATGGCAAAATCTTCATTATTTCCACGGGACCTTAATATTTTCATCATAACTACTTTATAAAAAATAAAGGAACTAAACACAAATTTGACACATTTTCAAATTATGATAGAAACAAGCCAACAGGCTAGCACTTTTTTAGGAGGAGAAGTTATGAAGAAAAAAATCGCAATGGTATTGACTGGAGTGGCAATGTGCTCACTTTTAATGATGGGCTGCCAGGGAAAGGATTCGCCAACTGCATCAGACGGCGCAAAGACGGAAGCAGTTGACCCCACACCGGAAGCAACGGCAACCCCCGAGGCAACAGAACCTGAAGCTGAGCCTACCCCTGATGCAACTGGCACGGAAGACGGCGCTGACACTAATGCTGACGGCACTGACACTGAAGCTGACGGTGCTGACACTAATGCTGATGGCACTGACGCTGAAGCTACCCCTGATGCTGGCAGTGAAGATGCAGAAAAAGAGACTGAAGGTGCTGACGCAAAAGCTACCCCTGCCGCTGAGAAATCTGAGGGAGAAGATGAGGCTGACGGGACAGAAGACGGCGCTGACGCTGAAGATGCAGCAGAAACCAAAAAAGCAGAATAATGCAATACTTACAGCCAGGACCAATCATTGGTCCTGGCTTTTTAAATAACATATTATCATCTGGTTTCAAGTTATCCAGAGAGAACCGCACACGGAGCTTCATCCTCCAGCCACTGCAAAGCATCCTCATACTCACAGGCCTTTGCACCCTCTTTGACATCTTTAATCAACCTCCCCAATGGTGCCACCACCACAGAGATGAGGAAATTTAATGTGAATTTTATTGTAAAGAAAGTTTTTTTTTCGTATAATTGAAGTATAGCAGGAGTAGCTTATGTCGTATCTTTTTCCATAAAATTACCGAGGTAACAAGATGCCGGATGGTACAAAAAAAACGCAGGGAGTTAGGGCAAAGCGTACCGCAAAAAACAGTGTGTTTTTAGATCTTTTCCAGGATAAAAAAATTTGTTGAAACTGTATAAAACATTGCATCCAGAGGACACAGACACAACTGAGGATATGCTGGATATCGTAACAATAGACAATGTCCTGACAGATAATCTCTATAATGATTTAGGCATTATGGTAGGCAATAACAAATTGCTGTTGCTTCTAGAAGCGCAATTGTTATGTACAGTAAATATTTTAATCAGGATACTGCTATATTTAGCGCAAAGTTACCATGAATATTTTGAGCGGATCAGCCAGAGCTTATATAAAAGCAAAAAAGTAAAAATGCCAAAGCCTGAATTATATGTAATATACACAGGAAATAAAGGGGGAAAACCTGATACCATAGCTTTATCGCAAGAATTTTTTGGAGGTGCAGATATTGATATTGAAATAAAAGCCAAAGTAATATATGAAAGCGATAAGGATAATATCATCAATGAGTACATTGTTTTTTGTAAGGTTTTTAACCAGCAGATAAAAGGGTATGGAATGACAAAGCAAGCGGTTACAGAAACAATCCGTATTTGCAAGGACAGGAACATCTTAAAACAGTATCTAAGCAGCAAAGAAGTGGAGGCAGTAACGATAATGATGAGTTTATTTGATAATGAGCAGATTATGAGGACTTATGCGAAAGATATTGAAAAGGAAACGGAAAGAAAGACAGCCAGACAAATGATAAGAAAAGGGAAAATGACACTTGAAGAAATTGCAGATTGTGTATCTTCTCTGTCGTTTGACGAATTAAAAGAACTTGAAGCCGAGGTTATGCAGTTAGCATAACCAATCATATCAGCCAAAAGCAAATAACGTCACAGCATTAGGGCATATAGAAACTGAAAATATATACAAAAAACTCCTGTTAGGGCTATCTATCTGATAGCCCTTTTAATATGCCTGTGGCATTTATTCATGCCATCCTGCACCCCCGCCGCATCCATGGCCGCCTTCTTCAGCCCGCCTCTGTCCTAACGCCAGCCCCATCAGACGGTCCGCCTGTCCAGCCATAAATAGTGGGATATTTAACATATCATCATCTAGCTTCAAGTTATCCAAGGAAAACCTCACACGGAGCTTAACCCGGTCCTGGAACAGCTCTTTAAACTTTTTAAGGCTCTTGCTGGCGGTATTGGCCTGGGACTTGACCTCTACAGGAAAAATATCATTTTCCCGCTGAATAAGGAAATCTACTTCATAGGGAGGGTTATTCTGGCTCCAGTACCGGGGAACTACTTCAAACTGCGTGATTAAGGCCTGAAGCACAAAGTTTTCAGTCAGTGCACCTTTAAACTCAGTAAACAGCCGGTTGCCTTCACCAAAGGCTGTGGGAGCCAACTGCGCCAAGCGTCGGAGCAGGCCCACATCCACCATATAAATCTTAAATGCTGACAGGTCATCATAGGCAGCCACCGGCAGGCCAGGAGCAGTGCTGCGGTAAATCTTATGTACCAGCCTGGCATCCACCAGCCACTGCAAAGCATCCTCATATTCACGTGCCCTTGCCCCCTCTTTGACAACCTTATAAATAAACTTTTTATTCTCCCTTGCCAGTTGGGACGGTATGGATTAGACCATTGAGATTTTCGGGAACTCACTGATGTTGGGGTGCTTGGCAAAGTCACGCCCATAAGCGCCGATAATCCCAGAGAGGGCTTCCTGCATCGCAGAAACGTCCCGTGCTTCCGTCCACATGAGCACTGGTTCGGGCATCCCGCCAGTAACATAATACATCTTCAATTTCTCATAGAGCGGATTGAAAAAGGCATCGGGAACCGGCTCAATGGTCTCTATACTTTCCAGATACTTGGCAAGGTTTTCATCGCCATTGGCAAGCAGAAATTCCTCAAAGGTCATTGGGTCAATCTGCATAAAGTTGACCTTACCTACCGGGAACATAATCCGCCAATTACATCCCGGACATATAAATCCCCTTTGCAAAGTAAAGAAGGCTCCCGGCCACCTTTCCGCAGGCCGCCGCCGCAATGGCGATTCCCAGCCCATGCCGGAAGCCGATCCTTCTTGAAAAAATCGGAATAGAGTCCAGCATTTCCGCAATGGCAAGGGCAAGGCACCCCACAAACATTCCTGCAAAAAACCCGCCTGCTGCCAGAACCATCCTCCCCACCCATTTCCAAACCAGCGCCGTCCCCGCCCCGAAAAGGCTTCTGGAAAGCACAAAGCCCCCTATATTCCCATATTCAGAAAAGACACTTAAAAATCCCCCGCAAAGGGTGCCAAGTACCACCGCCTCCTCCAGCGCAAAGACTTTTTTCGCCACATGCATCTTCCCTGCAAACCTTGGGATCAGCCCTACGGAAACCAGCACCGTAAAAACCCCGGCTGAGGCCAAAAAGCCAAAACCCAGCCCGCAGGCACCGAGAAAAATCTGTTTAAGGAACATCAATGGTCTTTCCCTCCCTGTCCGCCGTCTCTATCAGGGCTTTATTAACATCTGTCTCATATACCCTCATCTCCACCTCAATAGGCGTAGGGTCTTTGGTGATCCGCCTGCCCCCTATATGGTTGAAGAACAGGATGATCCCTGCCCCAAGGCCAATAGAATAGGACACTTCCAAAATGCTGTAGCCGTCAGAAGGATACCCCATCACCATCTCATACACTCTGGAAAATATTTTGTTAATGCTGATGTCATTATGGAATGCCATAATGGTAAAGCCTGTGCCAAAAAAACTGATAGCCGACACGAAAGCCAGCTTCAGCCACTGCCCCAGGCCCTTGTGCCTGTGTACATTGACCAGCTCGATCAACGTGGCATTTTCCCCAAGGCTCTCCACCGACACCCCAGGGCAGGCTTTTTCAATCAGTTCAATCACCTTTAGGATACTGATAACCTGACGCTTTTTTTCATTTTTCCCAAACTGGTGTATTTTCAGGGCTTTCACCTTTGCGCATACCGTCTTATCCACACAATAAACGGAAGCAATGTGCTTCACACAAACGTGCTCCTCCATCACCTCCGCATTCTGTTCCGCTTTTAAATATAACACCGTTTCCGCCATACAAGCCCACTTCCTTCCTGCCCTGCCTACACCTCAAGGCACAGGCAGCCTGCCATGGCGCCCCTCCAAAACAGGCAATGGCAGCCATCTCTTACAGGCTAGTATGCCCCCTTCCCCCATAAATATTCCCGCCGGGAAGGGGTTTCACGAAAACACCCCTATCTTCAATCCAGGATAAACTGCATCAGCACCGGGTCATGGTCAGAGAATTCATAGCCCCAGTCCATATGCTGATAGTAGTTTACGTTCACATTATCCGAAATAAGGAAGCCGTCCAGCGTCACCGTGTAGGCTGTCTCCGGGTTATAAGGCTCCTTGGCACTCCTGCAGGTATTATGCGCTACATCCGCCTCATCCTTCGCCCCGTCAATGGCCATATGGAATCCCTCCGGCAGGCCCTCCCTGGGAAAGGGATATGCCCATTCCGGCGCGTTTTCCTGGGTGCCTTCTTTCATATTATGGTTAAAGTCCCCTCCGCAGACCACATAGTTCCCATTCTGGTAATCCAACTGCATATCCTCATAAAGCATGGAAAGCTGCCCCTGGCGGATTTCATCGCTGCCGCCATAGGCTGATGTATGTACATTGTAGATACATAAATACTTCCCGTTTTCCGCAGGTATCCGCGAGATGGAGTAGCATCTGTCCAGATCCACCAGCTTGCTGAAGGACTCCGATATGGGCAGGCTCCTGCGCATGGCATCCGTTATCTCTGCCCTAGCATAAGTTACAAGCCCGCTTTTATTGGCACCATGGGGTTCCCAGGGTGGGAAGAATAAAAAGGGCGAATCGTAATCCTGGGCAAAATTATAATAATATCCCTTCATAAACTGGTTCATCAGTTCCAGCTCATCCACATGGTAAGAACGGGTCCCGTCCACATCCACCTCCTGCAAAAGCACAAAATCAGGGGCCACTGTGTCAATGATTTCCCCCATGGCACTGACAGAGGCCATAACGCTTTCCTCATCCCTGGCCCAGGAGGATTTCCCCCCGTCCATGAAAAAGCTGTAATCTTTTCTGTAGGCCCCAAAGCCAATGTTGTAAGTCATAATGAAATATGCCTTTCCAGGGGCAACCACAAAATTCTCGTCAAAGTAGGAGTTTTCCCCGTTCCTTTTCACTTCAAGGGTCAGCTTATCCGGCAGGCGGTAGTATGCATTAAAAACGTAAAAGGCATATACGCCAAATACAATCACCGCGGCCAGCAGGAAAAGGCCTACGGCTTTTATGGTTATCTTCGCTTTTTTATTCATAACAGCTCCCATCCGCCCACCGGACTGACATTATTTACAGCAAACCAGCTCCACCCCATGGGCAATCCCGGGTATGCTCTGCCCCTCGTTAAAGCTGGTCTTGGAAAGAAGCGCCCCGGTAGGCACAAACAGCACTCTTTTCCATGTCCCCTCCTCTAACTGCTTCAAAATATAGGCGGATAACAGCACAGCGCTGCATCCACAGCCGCTGCCCCCTGCATGGGCGTCCTGGCTCTGGTCGTAGATCTCCATGCCGCAGTCCATATGCTCTTTGGAAATATCCATCCCCTTTTCCCTCATCATATCCCAGAGGGCTTTCTGCCCCACGCTGCCTAAATCCCCTGTGATGATTTTGTCATAGTCAGAAGGCTTCCTGTTAAAATCCACAAGATGCTGATAGATCGTATCCGCCGCTGCCGGGGCCATGCAGGCTCCCATGTTCATGGAATCCTTTAACCCAAAGTCCACGATTTTCCCCACCGTCAGCCCTGCCACCATTGCCCTGTCCTTCCGGCTTTTCACGCTGCTGAGCACAAAAGCCCCGCTACCCGTTACTGTCCATGTGGCAGAAAGAGGCCTTTGGTTCCCGTATCCTAAGGGAAAACGGAATTCCTTTTCCGCACTGGCAAAATGGCTGGATGTAACGCAGGCGGCATGTTCCGCCATCCCTCCCGCAATCATCACCGTCGCCATGGATATGGTAAGCCCGCAGGTAGAGCATGCCCCATACATCCCAACCAGGGGAATCTGGAAGCTGGCAAGCCCAAAGCTGCTGGCAATGGACTGGCCCAGCAAATCCCCGGCAAATAAATATTTGATATCCTCATTTTTCAGCCCCGACTTGCCCACAGCAAGCAAAAGGGCTTCCTTCTGCAAGGTGCTTTCCGCATCCTCCCAAGTATCACAGCCAAATTTATCGTCTGCCCCCACCAGGTCAAAGCAATCCCCAAAGGGGCCTTCCCCTTCCTTCACTCCTGCCACAGAGGCGCTGGCACGTATATATACAGGCACCGGAACCTTAATGCTCCTTTGGCCCTGGGCAAAAATTGCCCCAACCGCTGTATCCATAAAAAACCTCCCAATGTTTTACTTTCCGTTAGTTTTTACCATCCGGAGATTTTTATTCAGCCCTTGTTTATTTTACGCCCCAGCCTGTTATTGGCCTTCCACCCCATGGGTGAGCAGGAATTCCTTCCACAATACATTATAAGCTCCCAGCAGGTGGATCTTGTCAAAGGTATATTCTGAATTCAGGTTTCCCTGCCCGTCACAGACAGCCTCATTTACATCAATATAAAAAATATGCTTATTGTCCGCAAGGGTGGCAATGGCATTATTCCTTGCATTGATATTACTGTTATTGAAAATGGGGTCTTTCTCGTCCTTCTCCCCGGCAACCCGCATAATTCCCTGGATGAAAATTTTGGCCTCCGGCTCCAGTTCCCGGAGGGTGTTGACAGTTTTGGTATACTCTTCCATGAAGCTTTCCGTGGTTCCCCTTCCCAGCTCATTGATCCCCACCATCAGATAGATTTTTCCATAGTCCTTTTGGGCAAGAGCCTCCTTAACCGTCCCCACGCCTTCAAAATCCTCCTCCAGCGCCCCGTAAATTGTCAGGGATGTTTCACAAAAGAAATCCGCCCGCTCTGACATATCCGTATAATCCCTAAGCCCTACCGTCCTGGAATCCCCGATAAACATGGCATCGTCAAAATAACTTTCATCCACCGTTGCAAAGGCATACTCCCCGGCACGCAAAACCCCTGCGTCCCCATAAATATCCGCCGATACATGGTTCAGGTACTCTTCCCTGGTGGTCTCCCTAAGGGGTGCGATAGGGGCAAATTTTTCTGCCTCTTCTTCCGCTTTTTTCGCCTCTTCTTCCATGCCGGATATCACGCTGCCCAATGTATCCGAAAAAATCCCTACGGTCCGTGATTTTCTAAGGCCGGTTCCCTCCTTCCCTTCCCCTAAGGTCTGCTCCCCTGGGGAGGCTTCCCCGCCTCCTGCCATGGCATCCAAAGCCTTATCCCCTGAAAATATCTGCCATGGATAAATTTCGTCCTTTATCCCCGTAAACACCACCGACAAAACCGGTGCGGTAAGAGGGTCATATGCCTGCCCCGCATAGATGGTCTTAAGCCCTCCTGCCCCCGCCAGCGAAAGCAGCGCCCCTGTAACAAATAACAATAGAAATAACGGACATTTCTTCAAATATTTCATTCTGATATTCACCTCATATTTTTGCAGCCGCCAAACAGGAACTATAGTTCCTGTTAAAATTTCAAATACATAAAGGGATTCCCCGCGCTTACAGAAAGGGAGTAAACGGATACCCAGAAAATCACTGCCAGCAGCCCAATCACCAGCGGGTTTTTTCTGTGTTCTTCCAAAAACCGGAACACTGCGGGAACACACAAAATGATGCCCGCAATGAAATAAACACCGTAATTTTTCCCATACCGGGCAATGTCCTGGGGATTTACCGCAATGCCCGCCCCGCCGATAAAGGGGAACAGCCTCCCAAAATAAATTCCCATCTGCCTGATATTGGTTATGGCAAAGATCACCCAGGTAAGGGGAATTACCAGCAGCACGTACAGATTTCCCACCACCGGGATTTTTGCCAGGTATTTTCCATAAACCAGCTTTTCCAGGATAATGAAAGCCCCCAGCACAGCCCCCCATATTACATAGTTGACGCCATTGCCATGCCAAATGCCTGTAAGAAGCCAAACCAGGGCAAGGTTTGCTGCCAGCCTTCCCCCGCTGCAGCGGCTCCCACCCAGGGGAATATACACATAATCCCTGAACCAGCTTCCCAGGGTCATATGCCATCTCCGGTAAAATTCCGCAATGCTTTTAGAAGCATATGGATGATGGAAATTTTCAATAAAATGGAAGCCCAGCATCACCATCACGCCGGAAGCCATCAGGGAATAGCCCCAGAAATCAAAATATAGCTGCATGGAATACCCTGCCGCCCCAAGCCAGGCCAGGGGCGTGGAAATGCTCTGGAAGCCGATCATCTGCAGGTCATTCCATAAAATTGCCAGCCGGTCCGCCAGCAGTACCTTCATGCCAAGCCCGGCCACAAAATACTTCATCCCATCCTCAAGCTGCTCTGTGCCCAAAATCTTTTCCTGGTCAAACTCCCCCTCATGGTAACGCATAATAGGCCCCGACACCACCTGGGGAAACAAAGTAAAGTACAGCGCCACCTGCCCAAGCTTTGGCTTTATCCACACATCCCCCCGCACCAGGTCTGCCTGGAAGGATATCATTTTAAACATATAAAAGCTGATGCCCATAGGAAGAAGGGCATTGTCCACAAACACCCCAAGGCACTTAAACGCCACAAGGGCCAGCACATTAAGGGACACCGCCCATACCATCAGGCTCTTCCGCCTTCTTTTCTGCCATTCGTGGAGGGAAAAGCCTTCCCCCAGCTTCACCATGCTCCTGGCAAAACCATAGTTCACCAGGGTAGCCCCCACAAGGACTAAAATGAAAACCGGCTCCCCTGAGGCATAAAAAATAAGGCTCCCGGCAAGCAGCACCCACTGCCTGAACCTTGCCGGGCATAAAAAATATATGAAAAGTAAAATCGGCAAAAACCGAAATAAAAATCCCAAACTGGCAAAACTGACCATAATACCCCTGCTCCCCTACTTATCTCCCTGCGCCCCTTAACGCCTGCCCTTTTTGTAATCCATCGACATTTATTGTATCATTCCTGCCCCATTTCTACAAGGACGTTCCAAAACTTAATTTTTTCTTATGAAAATCACCGGAATAAATTTTCCGTAAGCATACAAACTATGTACCGTAACGAATCATTTCGCAATAAAAGCCGGGATGGTCCCTGGCACGCTGCCTGCGTGAAATACATGGAACCGCTCCCTTGCGCTTGGAGGTGAAAAATGAGCGACAACAAAAGCCAGGAACAAATTTCCCTGGAAAAGGATTATGAAGAGTACGTAAAAAAAATAACCCCCACCCACAACCTGTACCTGCAAATGCTCAAAGCCTTTATCACCGGAGGCATCATCTGCATTGTAGGGCAGCTTCTCCTGAACTTTGCCTCAAACCAAATGGGCATGGACAAGGATACCGCAGGAAGCTTCTGCTCCCTGGTCCTGGTGCTGGCAAGCGTCCTTCTCACCGGATTCAATATTTATCCTTCCATCGTAAAATTCGGCGGGGCTGGCGCCCTGGTCCCAATCACCGGGTTTGCCAATTCAGTAGCCGCCCCTGCGGTGGAATTTAAAAAAGAAGGGCAGGTTTTCGGCATCGGGTGTAAAATCTTCACCATTGCAGGCCCTGTGATTCTTTTCGGTATTTTTACCAGTTGGGTGCTGGGGCTTTTTTACTGGGCCGGCAAATCCATGGGCTGGCTCTAACCCCCGCCGTCCCCAGAACGGCAAAAGCCGGTGCAATACCAGCCCGGCTTTTGCTATTTATTTATTCATTTTGTAAGGTTCATCGGCGGG
>CAJTVD010000022.1 GCA_910579495.1 uncultured Lachnospiraceae bacterium | reverse complement strand
AAGGCGGGGATTTCGCCAACGGCGTCACCGGGGCTGTGGCAAAAGGGAATATCAGCTACACCGGCTCCATGACTGGCACCCAGGCGGCACAGGCACTGTCCTCTTACCTGGGGCAGACCGGCATCCCCGATGCCCCCAGCTATTCCGGCGTGGAGATCGGCGGCGGGCGCATCATGGGAACGGAAACCTCGGTTGATTATCCCAACGGTACAGCCTTCGGCATGTATAACACCGAACAGTACATGGCACCGGAAGGGAATTATGAGACCGTCACCACCGCCGACAACGCCACCTGGTACAAACAGTATGCCGTTGACACTGTGGACCGCACCCCGTACATGACCGGGGAAGGCAAGATCGCCTATCATGAGAATATCGTGCAGAAGCTCCCGGATATGCCAAAAAGAAAGGACCGTGTGTAAATGGCTGAAGACAACAGGAAAAAAGAACACTCCGCCCTTTCCAGTGCGGCATCGGCGGCAGGCACTGCCAAAAGCGCCCTAAAGACAGGGAAAGCGGTTGCCGGGGCAGCCAAAGGCGCGGCGGCAGGCCCTTACGGGATGCTGGCCGCCGGTTTATGGGAAAACAGGAAAGTCATCGGGAAGGTACTGGCTGCTTTTGCCGCCCTGCTGATGCTCCCGGTCCTGTTCATCCTGATGCTCCCCTCCCTGATCTTCGGGAGCCTGGGGCTGGATGATGCCACAGGCGACGCGCTGAACGATAACAGCGTCATCATGGAGAACATCGCGGAAGCAGAAACATCTATCGAAGCCATCCTGCGGGAGAAACATGACGCACTGCTGGATGATATACAGCGGGAAGCGGACGCCCTCGGCTCCGGCTGCGAGTACGGCATCACGGATGACTTTTCAGACCGCATCATCTATGAAAGCGCACTGGTCATCTCCCAGTTCTGCGCCTCCCAGGAGGACTACCGGGAGGTAAACCTGAAAAAGCTGGAAAAGATACTGCGTGACAATACGGACGGCATATTCACCTATACCGTGGAAGTCACAGAATATGAGGAAACGGATGAAGAAACCGGGGAAAGCCGTACCATACACCACTATGAATATACGGTGGAGTACGCCGGGGACAGTTATTTTGCCAGGGACGTGTTCCGCCTGACAGATGAGCAGGCACAGACTGCGGAATACTATGCCGCAAACCTCCACCTGTTCCTGTTTGATACGGTATATCTGGTGGAGATCAACCCAGACCTGATACCGGGGGAGACCGGGAACAGAGCGGTTGACCTTGCCCTGACCAAGCTGGGCACCCCGTACAGCCAGGAACGGAGGAACCAGGAAGGTTATTTTGACTGCAGCTCCTTTACCTACTGGGTATACAGCCAGTTAGGGGTCTCCCTGCAGCATGGCGGCTCCAACACAGCAGCATCGCAGGCAAGGTACATTGCAGAGAGCAGCCTTGCCGTATCCTATGACAGCCTTGCCCCCGGTGATCTGGTATTCTACTCCTTCGGGGTGAACAACCGTTACCTGAACATCGACCATGTGGCCATCTATGCCGGGGACGGCTATGTGGTGGATGCCTCCTTCTCCAAGAAAAAAGTCGTCTACCGCCCCATCTACAGTACCGGCAACATCGTCCTGTGCGGCAGGCCGTATACAGAATAACCAACAGCGGATGCAGGCATCCATTTGTCCGTCCGCCACAACCATGAATTTAGGAGGTGCATCGCAGAATGTCCATGCGACACGAAGAAAACGACATATACATCATCCCGCCGAACTTCATTGATACCGGAACAGTGTTCGGCGGAACCATCAAGCTCAGGAATGCGGCGGAAGCACTGGCGGTCTCACTGCTCATCGGCCTGCCCGTGTTCCACCTTCCGGTGACACTGACAACAAAGATCATCATCGCCTGCCTGACCGTACTCCCGGCAGCCCTGTTCGCCATCATCGGCATAAACGGCGAAAGCCTGACCTCTTTTGTCATCAACTTTTTCGTATACCTGAAAAACCGGAGGGTGGTGGGGCTGCAGGAGGATGCAGACGAGGCCCCGGTAAAAGAAACGAAAGCTGTCAGGCAGAAGAAAACCGGAAGGAAAAAAGCGGAAAAGAAAACAAAGCCCAAAAAGGAAGACTTTGCCGAGGAGTTCGGGCAGTTCAAGGAGCGCAGGCAGGCAAAGCAGGCCGCCTCTGCAGAAGATGCCGGTGAACGCCCGAAAAAGAAACGCGGCGTTTCCCAGATGCGGGAGCGCATGAGGGAGGAGCCGGAACCGGAACTGTTAAACCCCGCCGCCTCCTACCTCCCCATCCGGAAGATAGAAAACGGCATCATCTACACGAAGGACCACCGCTATGTGAAGATCATAGAGGTCATCCCCATCAACTTCCTGCTGCGCAGCGCAAGGGAGCAGCGCAACATCATCTACTCCTTTGTCAGCTACTTAAAGATCAGCCCCGTGAAGCTCCAGTTCAAGGTCCTTACCAGGCGTGCCGACTTAGGCAGCCACCTGGAGACCCTGCGGGAGGAAATGCGGCAGGAAACGGACGAGCGCTGCCTTGCGCTCCAGAAGGATTATGAAAACCTGATCCGGCGCATCGGTTCCAGGGAGGCCATCACAAGGCGTTTCTTCATCATCTTTGAATATGAGCCTTTTGCCGCAAACCGTGGGAATGAGGAAAGCGACGCCATCGCCGCCCTCACGACCGCTGTACGGACGGCAAAGACCTACCTGCAGCAGTGCGGGAACGAGCTTTTAGTACCTGACAATGAGGATGAGATGGCAGCCGAGGTATTCTACGGCATCTTAAACCGCAGAACCAGCGTGGCAAAACCCTTAAGCGTGCGCGTCAACGAGGTCATCGGCCAGTATATCAATGCAGGCAGGCGGGATGAGATCGGCAACATCCCCGCAATGGAGTTCATCGCACCGGAATCCATCGACTATACCCACGGCAACTATGTCGTCATGGACGGCACCTACCACACCTACCTGTTAGTCCCTTCCGGGGGCTACCGCCCGCAGGTGTGCGCCGGATGGATCTCCCTCCTGGTCAATGCGGGGGAAGGCATCGACGTGGACATCTTCTTTGACCGCCAGCCCAAAGACCGCATCCAGCAGAAACTGGGACAGCAGCTCCGTATCAACCGCTCCAAGATCAAGGACACCTCCGATACCAACTCGGACTTCGATGACCTGGACAGCGCCATCCGCTCCGGATATTTCCTGAAGGAGGGGCTTGCCTCCAACGAGGATTTCTATTACATGAACATCCTGATCACGGTCACGGCAGACAGCCTGGAGGAACTGGAGTGGCGCACCAATGAGATGAAAAAGCTGATGCTCTCACAGGACATGGAGGCGGTATCCTGCCACTTCCGGGAGGAGCAGGCGCTGCTTTCCGCCCTTCCCCTTGTGTCACTGGAGAAAAAGCTGTTCGAGCGTTCCAAACGCAACATCCTGACAAGCAGCGTTGCCAGCTGCTACCCCTTTACCTCTTTTGAGATGTGCGATGACAACGGCATCCTCTTAGGGGTGAACAAGCACAACAATTCGCTGATCATCGTGGACATCTTCAATTCCCGTGTCTACAAGAACGCGAACATGGCGATCCTCGGAACCTCCGGCGCAGGCAAGACCTTCACCATGCAGCTCATGGCGCTCCGGATGCGCCGCAGGAACATACAGGTATTCATCATCGCCCCCTTAAAAGGGCATGAGTTCCACCGGGCCTGCAGCAACATCGGCGGTGAATTTATCCAGATTTCCCCTGCCTCCAGGAACTGCATCAACATCATGGAGATCCGGAAGGTGGACTCCTCCGCCAATGACCTGATAGACGGCCCGCAGACGGAAAAATCGGAGCTTGCGGCAAAGATACAGCGGCTCCACATCTTCTTCTCCCTGCTGATCCCGGACATGACCCATGAGGAACGGCAGCTATTGGATGAGGCGCTGATACAGACCTACAACCAGAAAGGCATCACCCACAACAACGAGAGCCTGCCTGACCCGGAAGCCCCGGAACACTACCGGGAGATGCCGGTGCTGGAGGATGTCTTCAACATTTTAAAGAAGAATGCGGACACAAGGCGCCTTGCCAACATCATGAACCGGCTGGTGCATGGCTCCGCTTCCACCTTCAACCAGCAGACCAACGTGAACCTGGACAACAAGTACACGGTGCTGGACATTTCGGAACTGACCGGAGACCTCCTGACCGTGGGCATGTTCGTGGCACTGGACTATGTGTGGGACAAGGCAAAGGAAGACCGTACCGTGGAAAAATCCATCTTCATTGACGAGACATGGCAGCTCATCGGTGCGGCGTCCAACCGCCTTGCTGCGGAGTTCGTGCTGGAAATCTTCAAGATCATCCGTGGATACGGCGGTTCCGCCATCTGCGCCACCCAGGACTTGAATGACTTCTTTGCACTGGAGGAGGGCAAATACGGCAAGGGCATCATCAACAACTCCAAGACTAAGATCGTCTTAAACCTGGAGGACGAGGAGGCGATGCGCGTCCAGTCCATCCTGCACCTGTCCGAAGCGGAGACCATGGCAGTCACCCACTTTGAGCGGGGCAACGGCCTGATCTCCACCAACAACAATAACGTCACCGTGGAGTTCAAGGCTTCCGAGCTGGAAAAGGAACTGATCACCACGGACAGGGAGGAACTGAAAAAGCTCCTGGAAAAGGAGAAGCAGCGCAGGCAGATGGCAGAGGCGGTCTGATACTTATACTTTACATACAGTTTACGCATAATGGAGGAATCCTCCCCCTGCCGGAAGCATCCATAAGTACACTTTAAGTACAGTTTACGCATACGCCTTATATTTCCCGCCTCTATACCGGTGCTTTATGTAAAGTTTATGTAATCTGTACGCAGAGTTACTTCCTATATAAATACCATTCCCTGCGGTGACATATTCCGGGGTCCTTACGGATACCCGCACGCCGCAGGACAAAGGAGGCTGTACCATGCAGCAGAAAAACCAACAGCAGGAAAGCCATTTATCAGAGATCACCCGGCTGCTTTCCATGTACCATGCCCTCAGCCCTGCCCAGCTTGGCAGGCTTTACCCGGAACTGACGGACGCAAAGCTCCTGCGCCTGCTGGGGCGGCTGGAAAAAGCAGGGCGGCTTGCCTTCCTGCCGGAACGGGAACTTATCCTGTATTCAAAGGACTGCGTTCCCAACCCGTCCACCCTTGCCGCCTTCTGGGTGCTCCTGGACTTTAAGGAGGACATCACCTTCCATACGGCCAGCGATTTCCCGGTAACGCTGACCTTTTACACACAGTCGGATGCCTATGATGTCATCCACATACCGGAGGAAAAAGAGATGCTCATGAACCATGCCCTTTCCGCTTATAAAGAGGACGCGCCCCGCCGCATAGCCATTGTGGACAATGCCGGGCAGATACCGCTCCTTGACTTCCCCGGCACCGCTGCTTTCTGTACGGTGGCGCCGGGCGGGGAGGTGCAGTATTACAGGAAACAAGGAGTTACAGATACTTAATGGACCGACACACTTTATCATCCCGCCTTGCGCGGATAGGGGATGAACTTCCCCGGCTTACCAATACCATCAATGCCATGGCAGCCAACACCGGCACCTATGGGAAAAACTATGAGGAACTGAGCCTGGATGCCGCCAGACGCGCGGAACGGATTGCCTGTTCCCTGCGCAACCTGATCTATGCCGCAGACCTTGTGCCAAAACCCGTCCTCATGGAAGCGGCTGCCCAGGTACACGGCATTTCCATAAAGCATACGCCGGACTGCGTGGAGATCACCCTGCCCGGCCTGATGCCGAAACGCACGAAACGCATCAACACCACTTTCCTGACTGACCCGCTGTATGCAAGCCTTGAATCGTATACGAGACAGCACTGCCTGCCCCATTTTACGCAGTGCGTAGTCTGTTTCTCCCATGTGTTCGACAAGAGTCTGTCCGACAGGCGGGTGCGGGACTATGACAACCTGGAGTGCAAGCAGCTTCTGGATACCGTGGCAGGTTTCCTGATGACCGATGACAGCGGGCTGTTCTGTGATGCCTACCACACCACGGAGTTCGGGGAACGGGACTGCACCATCCTCGCCGTCATGGAAAAAAGCCGCTTCCCCGGATGGCTGAAAGAGCGGGAGGACAGGGAAAAAAGCATATCGGATTTTTAGGCGGCTTCCCAAAATGAAATCCGACTTCGGTAAAACTGCCGCCGAAACCGCCTGTAAACAGGAAAAAATACACCTCCATGCCTGCCGGAATTTACCGGAGTTGCAGGCGTGTACGGTAAAAATTCGGAAAGGAGGCTCACCCGTGGATACTTCAACCAGCGCATACCGGCTGATGGAACTGGCTGCCATTTCCGGGGAGTGCAGCCCCGGCGTACTGGCACATTTAGGCATCGGCAGAAGCTACGGCGAAAAACTGATCACCCGGCTCAAGGGGGAGGGATATGTCAGGACGCACTATAAGGATGGGCTGCGGGGATACAGGCTGACAAGCAGGGGGAAAAAGCTCCTCCTTTCAGAGAACCCTGCCCGCTTCTCCTTTTACTTAAGCGGCAGCTCCGACACCAACCGTCCCAGAAGCGACTTCCCCAGGCGGCTCAGGCTCCAGCAGGCATCCACCGCCTATGCCATGTTCCTGAATGCCGGCGTGGAGATATTCCGTGACAGGAAACCGCTGCTGTTCAGTATGGAAAACCGGGCGGCCCCCTGCAAGATGGCACTGCCAGCCTTTTACCACTCCCGCGAAGTCAAGGAGCTTGGGGCGGAAGCCGTAAAGATCAACAACTCCAGGACAATGGGCATCCTGCTTTCCCCGGAGTGCATCTACGCCGTATTCTGCACAGGCGGCTCACTGATGAAATGGGAATACCGGACGGAGCTGAAGGTAAAGGCGCTGCTCTCCTACCATACCAGCCGGGGAATCCTCTCCGGCATGAACGGCGGGCTCCGTTATACCCCGGACACCCCTGTCAAGGCACTCATCATCGGGGAAGGCATGGACACCGCACTGAAGCTGATGGAAAGCACAGGCGGCTTCCAGAAAAGCTATTTTTATCTGGACTCCAGCTTTGACTACTTCCATTATATCCCGGATGGCAGCGCCGGAGCGACCATGCTGAAACTGCTCTGCTCCCCGGCTTTGCTGAAGGGACTGAAAAGCCTGCTCCTGTCCGACCTGCAGCCGCCCTGCCCTGACTACGGGCTGGAACATGACGCTGTATCGGAGGGGATGCCGGTACTCCTTGCCTTTGACTTTGACATGCTGCGGCTCTCCAGGTTCCGCACCGCCCTGTCCTTCCACGGGCTTACCGGGAACCTGGTCTGCTTCGACTTCCAGAAACCGGTGCTGCAGCAATACTTCGGGGAGGCCGCCACCATTGAAACCATTGACCTGAAAAAATTTGAAGGGAGGTTCCTGCACTGAAACTGACAGAAAACAGAAAGAAACAACTGACGCTCTTTTTGGTACTGCCCGTCCTGCTCATGGCACTTGCCTATGCAGGCGGCTATGTATCCCAGTTCATCATCAACTACCGGATCTGGACTTCATCCGGGGGCACGCCGGGGAACGGCACCTCTCCCGCATTCCCCGACGGCTCTTTTGGAGCCTGCCTCCATGCACTTACCGTATTCCCTTACAGCCTGTACGGGATTGCCCTTTGCGTCGGCATCTCCGGGCTGCTGGTCTTCATGGTGATGCGGATGGGCTTTGGCAGGAAAGGCACCTATGACAGGGAGCGGAACCTGACCTACTCAGACCAGGGAACCTATGGCACCTCCGGCTTTATGACGGATGCCGAGATGCGTGAAGTGCTGGAACTGGTCCCGGACATTTCAGGGAACCGTGGAGTCATCTTAGGGAAGCTGTACGGGAAAGCAGTCTGCCTGCCGGAGAAAACGCGCATGAACCGCAACGTGGCAGTCTTCGGGGCCAGCGGCAGCATGAAAAGCCGCGCCTATGCGAGGAATGTGGTATTCCAGTGCGTGAAACGCGGGGAAAGCCTTATCATTACCGACCCGAAATCGGAACTTTACGCAGACCTCTGCCTCTACCTTGAGGAGAACGGCTATACCGTGCGGGTGTTCAACCTGATCAACCCTGAGAATTCCGACAGCTGGAACTGCCTTGCTGAGATCGAGGGACAGGAGATCATGGCGCAGCTCTTTTCCGATGTCATCATCAAGAACACCGGCTCACCAAAAGGTGACCATTTCTGGGACAATTCGGAGATGAACCTGTTAAAAGCCCTTGTGCTGTATGTGGACCAGGGCTTCCCGCCGGAGGGGAAAAACATCGGGCAGGTCTACAAGCTGCTGACCATGAATTCCGAGAAGGAGCTGAACAGCCTCTTTGACCTGCTCCCGGTCACCCACCCGGCAAAGGCGCCCTACAACATCTTCAGGCAGGCGTCCGACACGGTGCGCAGCGGCGTCATCATCGGGCTTGGCACAAGGCTGCAGGTGTTCCAGAACAGGCTGATCCGGCAGATCACCAGCTACGACGAGATCAGCCTTACACAGCCGGGTTATGAGAAGTGCGCATATTTCTGCATCACTTCAGACCAGGATTCCACCTTTGACTTCCTCTCCTCCCTGTTCATGTCCTTCGTGTTCATCAAGCTGGTACGCTATGCGGACAAATACGGGGACGGCGGGAGGCTCCCTGTACCGGTACATATCCTGGCGGATGAGCTTGCAAACGGCGGATGCACCATTGCAGACCTGACAAAGAAGATCAGCACCATCCGCTCCAGGCAGCTCTCCATCAGCTGCATCTTCCAGAACCTGCCCCAGATGCAGAACCGCTACCCGTTAAACCAGTGGCAGGAGATCATCGGGAACTGCGACACCCAGCTTTTCCTGGGCTGCACCGATGAGCTGACGGCCGAGTTCATCTCGAACCGCACCGGCGAGGTCAGCGTGGCCGTATCCAGCCAGGCAAAGCAGCTCAATACCTGGCGGGTGTCAGATTACACGCCGGAATACCGGGAGACACATTCCATCGGGAAGCGCAAGCTGCTGACGCCGGATGAGGTGCTGCGGCTGCCGCTGGATGAGGCACTGATCATCCTCCGGGGCCAGAAGGTGCTGAAGGTGGGGAAATATGACTACACCCTCCACCCGGAGAGCCGGAAATTAAAGGGAAGCCGGGCCAGCGACCATATCCCGGAGTGGCGCAGGCTCCCGGAATCACCGGAGCCGGACTTTTCACGGCTGATGAAGCCGGAACCGAAACAGAAGAAGCCAAAGGCACCCAGAAAGAACCCTGCCCCTGCAGGCACTGCGCCCACCGGCCCTCCCCCTGAATGGACGGGTGAACGGCAGGCATTCTTCCCTGCGGACGGGGACTGCGGTATCGTCATGACGGACAAGAAATCCATCATGTCCTGAGCTGCCCGGCAAAACAGCCTGCCTGTGGGAACCTGCAGGCAGACCAGACAATCATGAAAAGGAGACAAAACTATGCCCAGAAAAGCAAAAACGGAAGAAACTGTTGTAACTGAAGAAAGCACCACCATGGAAAATGTACCTGCAGAAACAGGATATCCTGTGGATGGTGACTTCCCTGCGGAGGGAGAACCCCCTATGGACGGCAAAACACCTGCAGACGGGAACACTATGGACGGGGAACTTCCTGTCACAGACGAAGCTGCCATGGATGAGGAACTTCCCGGTCCTGCCGAAACGGCTATGGAAGGAGACGTTCTGGAAGGAACATCCCCTTCCGGAGAAAACATGGAGGTGGAAGCAGAAACCGGAAATGACAGCGGAATGGAACTGCAGCCGGAAGATACAGGGGAGTCTCCCATCGAAGGTGATGGGGATGCGGCTGCCAGCACAGGCGAACCTTCCCCGGAACGCCCCGCTGAGACCGGAACTGGAGCTGAAGGCAGCACAGGGAAAAATGCCCCTGAAGGTTCAGCCTCTCCCAGAAGGCGGAAAGCAAGGACATCCGCTCCTGCGGCAAAGCCGGAAACACCTGCCCCTGCAAGGAAAGCCGCCCCTTCCAGCATCCTTACCTTAAATGCTGATTCTGAAGTGGAAACACCGGAAAGCAGGGAGGATACCATCTGGCATGAGCTGCAGAACGCCTACCGCACCCGGAAGATCCTGACAGGCACCCTGGGCGGCATTGAGAAGATGGACGGAGGCGGCACCATCGCAGTCGTCTATTACAAGGACATGCGTGTCGTGATCCCCCTTTCGGAGATGATGATCAACCTCGTGGAGGATGAAGCCCATGATTACGGGGAACTGGTGCAGCGCCAGAACAAGATCCTCGGCAACATGCTGGGATGTGAGATCGACTTTATCATCAAGGGGCTTGAGAATGCCAGCCGCAGTGTGGTAGCCAGCAGGAAGGATGCCATGTATAAGAAGCGCCAGATTTTCTATATGCCGGATGCTGCCGGAAATTCCCGCGTATGTGAAGACCGCATTGTGCAGGCGAGGATCATTGCCGTGGCAGAAAAGGTAGTCCGTGTGGAGATCTTCGGTACGGAATGCTCCATCCTTGCCCGCGACTTATCCTGGGACTGGCTGGGTGATGCCACGGAACGCTTCCATGTGGGCGAGCAGATCCTTGTCCGCATCCTGAGCGTGAAAATCCGCTCCCTGGAGGACATTTCCGTGAAGGCGGATGTCAAGAGCGTAAACGGAAACACCAGCAAGGACAACTTAAGCAAGTGCAAGATCCAGGGCAAGTATGCCGGGACGGTCACGGACATCCACAAGGGCACCGTATTCGTCCGCCTCCACATCGGCGTCAATGCCGTTGCCCACAGTTGCTATGATAACCGGATGCCCGGCAAGAAGGATGAAGTCAGTTTCGTGGTTACACGGATCGATGCAGACCGGAATGTGGCGGTTGGGCTGATTTCACGGATTATTAAACAGAATATTTAATTTCCAAAAAGAGAGACCTTATCTCCACACAAGGTCTCTCTTTTGCTTCCAGTATACCCATTACTCAATAAACAGATAAGAAGGCCGCACCATTTCATATGCTTCCTGAAGGCTCAACTGTTTTTCATCTTCCTGCGCTTTCTTTCTGTCCGCTTTTTTTACCTTCCAGGCAGAAATGTAATCCTGATAAGTTGCGTCAATAGAATTCAAGATGTCCATAATTGTATATTCGCTGTTCTTCTCCTTATAATACAGTATGGTAGATAATACAGAATTTACATACCTGTAAAGCCTCATACTGATATGCTCCAAAGAATCATCCGTTCCTTTGACAGAATGTATCAGCTGGTTCCTGATCCTGTATATAAAGTTCAGATCATTCTTAATGCCTTCATAATAGTCTTCTATCGCCGCCACTGCCTTTTGCGGGGAATTGATAAGCATAAACAATTCGGATAGTTCCCGCTGCAGCACAACATGCTTTGAAAAACTGTCTACTATTGTCTGCACCCTTTCCTGATCCTGAAGCACAGCAATCACTGCTTTTGTATCATATCCTCCGTCACTATTGTCCTTGCATTCATTGACAAAGCGGACAGCCTCATAAAGTCCGCTCTCCTGATATCTGGTCTCAAGATAATGCGTGAGCCTGGACCAGAAAATATTCATTTTATTCTTTATGTAAAACAGGCTGAACACTTCCGGCACCACAACCCTGGCTTTTTCAATGATAGTAAAACGAGGAAATGGGTACAGTGCATACTCCAGTGCAGACCAGAAATTCAGGAAACGGTTCTGTATCTTATAGGTCTTGGCTGTGTTTAAGGTATATAAAATCCGCTCCAACACCTTAATGTCTTCGCTTTCTGAGTTGTCTTTTAATTTCAGGAAGCGGTTCATCTGTTTCTTGTAATAGGAATCCACATACCCCAGCATTTTGACATTATCTGTCTTCTTTACCGCCAGCATGTTAAAATTCCCATCTTCTATCCAGCCATACCGCAAGTCATCATGGATACATCCCGTTGTTCCCTGCCACATATCAAACAGCTCTTTCACAGCACTAAACTCTTTTGATGCCATGGAGATTGCTTTTGTCACATCCAGCGCCCTGTATTTTTTGCTTGCAATATAGAAATGTTCAGCAGACCATCCACTGCTGAACGGAACTTTATCACTCTCCTGTATGGTGAACTGTTTTCCCAAAAGCTGAAGTGCCGGCCAGAACTGGGTATCGCTTTTTACAATAAACTTTATGTATATGGTATGTTCCACAACCTCCTCGTCCAGTTCCCGCAGACTTTCAATGATAGAGATATCCTGCCCATTCCGCATAAACTCATCCTGCTGCTTCTTAAACCATTCAAACAAATACGTCAATGAATACCCCTTATACAACAGGTCACTGATCAACGCCTCCATTAGATTGTCCATTTCCCGATAATTTTCTTCATGTTTTAGACAAGTTATATACTGACCAATCATATCCGCTGCACCCAGCTTTTTTCTCAAACTGACCATATCCCTATGGATATTATGAAGTTCTTTATCCCTCTGCTGTTCTTCCAATATGAGCAGCTTGTGCAAGTGGGCAAAATCTTTCCTATACAAATCCAGTTTCCTAAAAGGATGGTTTTGCATTTGATAATCTATTCCTTCTATCAAACCCTCATATGACTTTTTTAATTTACCCGGCTCCAATGCCATCCTGTACTCATCATATGTACTGATACATAAATCCAGATACTGAACCAGGCAGTCAATCCGTTTTTCTTCCAATGTATGAAAACTATTATTTACAATATCACGGATTTTGAAAACATAATACTTCTGGCACTGTAAAACCTTTTGATCATCCATACCTGCACCTCTTTCGATTTTCACTTGACAAACAAAGTTTTTTCCGCTATGATAAAGGCAGTTAAAGATACATAAGTAAAAAATGAGCTGCCCGGGTAGTTTCTCTTTTACTTACTGTATCTTTTTAATATACATAATATTTATATATCTTACATATAATCATTGAAGTGGAAGATGCTTATTTTTGTATAGCCATTACCAGGGTAATGCTCACATAAATACTGCATCTTCCGTTATTATACCAAATCCCGCCTAAAAACACTACATATTATTCATTCATCCAATAACGAACATCGTTTCGTATAATCCGACATAGTTCAGTTGCCTTTTATGGATTTCCTATTCTCTGTTTCTTTCATTGCTCCTTCTCCACTTTGCCAAAAACATCCTCATAAGAAACATATTCCGATCCCGAAACAGCTACCCGCTTAACCTCCTCAAGCATTGCCTCCACCGCTGGACGTATCTGGCTTACCTCTTTCTTAAAATGTTCATGCAGATCATTGCCACTATATCCTTGGGCGATCAGATCCACCATTATCTGTTCCGCAAATTCCGCTTCTGTACTTACCATGCCACTGTAATCCTCCATAATTTAAGCCTTCAAGTTTTTAACTCAAAGGCTTTTATCTTCATACCCTAAGAATTTTCATATATTTTCTCCAGTTCTCCAAAGAATTCGTTGCAGTTCCGCCCCTTTCCCGCTGCAATATCACGGTAGCTTTCCATTACCATCTCCCGTATCTGCTTCTGGTTCTGCTCTATATCTCTCAAATAATCCGTAACCTGTTGTGCCGGACTCATACAACCCACCTCTTTTTTCTAAGCGTATCTTCAGTATACTCAAAAACTGCTCCCTATACAAGAAATTAACTTACAATATTTCTCCTAATTACAAATTCCTCATCTCTGCACAACTGGCACCACATTGGCACAGAACTTTCTTAAACTGGCACAGCTTTGCGATTTACAGGGTAAATCCCATATGTTAGAATGTGTATCGTGAAAATTCATACGCAGGCGGAAAACCCATACCCTGTATGCGGCTTACGCCACACTTAAGACGCAGGCAAGAAGCCCCACCCCGGCTTTATGCCTGCGCCTTTTATTATCCGGGAGGTGACATATTGAGAAAAAAGCTGAAACGGCTCCTGCTGTCCGAAAGAGGCGACTCCTCTTATATCAGCAGTTTTATCTACATCCTGGTGGCTGTGGTCCTGATCGCATTCATCATCAACGTGTTCCACATCATTTCCACCAAACAGGAAATGGACCACATCGCAGACCAGCTTGTAAAACAGATCCAGCTAAATGGCGGGACCAGCGGGGATACGGATGCCCTCTTTTCCTTCCTCTCCAGCCAGATAAGCGATGTGGACGGGCTTACCTACCAGGTATCCGGCCCCGGCAACACGGGACGCATCCAGATCGGGACGCCTTTTTACGTCACGGTGACGGGGCGCTGCTACCTGGGCGGCTTCTGGAAGTTCAACCTTGTGCCCATCAACGTCCGCTCACAGGGGGCAGGCGTCAGTGAACACTACTGGAAGTGAGGGGGATGCCATGAATAAGAAGATACTTAGGAATGAACGCGGGGACATGTCCTTCTTCACCGTCTTTGTCATCCTGGCCATCAACATGGTCCTGGCCTTCGTGCTGCTGTTCGCCTCAGTCAAGATCAACTGCATGAACATCCGCAATGCGGCAAAGATGGAGCTGAACAATGTCAGCGCCCGCATCTATGCGGATACCTTCCACTCCCAGAGGGAGGCAAACCTCGACTCCTACATGGCTGACCTGCACTTAAGCTCCGCCTACCAGGATGCACTGCGGGCCGGCTTCATAAACGGGATGGAAGAGCGGATACGGCTCTCCAGCGGAGATTATACAGTGAATAACATCAGCCTGCAGTTCAACCAGTATTCCGACAAGATCGAATATGTAGTGACCTGTGACGCCACCTTCCGGATACAGATGTTCGGGGAATTGTTCCCGCCCATTACGCAGCATATCACACTGACCGGTTCCCATAATACAAAATACTGACGGGAATGCTGTTGGCATTCCGCCCTCCGGTGCGTATAAAATGTAAACACGACGAAAGGAGTCCAATATTATGAAAAAGAATACAAAACCTACCGACAGAAAAAGAACCTTTGCCATCTGCGGCTTATCCGCGCTCTGTGTGGCTGTGCTTGCAGGCGCCTGGTTCCTGACGCGGGAACCGGAAACAGAATTCATCCCTGCTTCCACGGAACGCGCTGATGTCACGGATACCTGGGAAGAAAACTCCGGCACTGATGCCAGCCTCCCTGATGCCGCAGCAAAGGAAAGCAGCCAGCTGCAGGGCACAGCCTCTGACAATACCCAGGCAATAGTTTCCGAGGATGAAACCGGCTCCACCACAAGCCTTTCCGACAGCTCCACCAAAGAGGATGCCTTACAGGAAAAGCCCGCTGAGCCTCCCGTGACCACGGATGATGTCACAGATCCTGATAAGCAGCCGGAATATGACCCGCCCGCCCAGACACAGGCACCTGCACCCCCGCAGGATAATCCCACCGGCGGTTCCGGGACAGGCACACCCTCCGGGGGCACCGGCTCCGGCGACAGCCATCCCGGACAGGTCTATGATCCCGTCTTTGGCTGGGTAACGCCCAGCGGCGTACAGCAGGACAGCATCGACAGCGACGGAGACATCAACAAGCAGATCGGCACCATGGGCGGCAACTGAATACAATGAATACACAGAAAAAGGCATGGACGGATTCCATGTCCTTTTTTTGTCTGAAAAGGAGGACCACATGAAACAACTGACCAAGCGCATCTTCCCGCTTTTTCTTTCCCTTGTCCTGATGCTTTCCGCAGGGGTGACCGCACTGGCTTCAGGGGAGGGGAACATCGACGGCGGCGGTGGCAGTATGGGGAGCGGCACTGCAACGGATGTATGGCACAACCAGGACGGTGTGCGCATCACGGTAGTCACGGAAGACGGAGGCATAGCGTCCACCCCGTTTGACTTAAGCAATTTCAGCATATCCGGGGACATCCTGCATTTCGGGAAGGTAAGCAAGCTCCAGTACAGCGGGGGAGCCTCCCTGTCCCTGGATGCCGGCTCCTATGGCTGCTCCAGACCGGGTACGTCACTTCCCCGCATCATCAGCGGAGGCAGGTCCCGCGCGGGCATTGAAGCGATCCGGCGGTATTTCTGCTCTGAGTATGCCGCACAGCTGGTTGCCGACAAGACCGGCATCCCTTTTGAGGACCTGGTCTCCGGCTCCTACAAGCTGGTCATCGAACCGATTGCCTACTTTACCCACGGCGGGCGCAACTATGCCATGACCGCAACGGAAGCGGCGCTCTATAACCAGATGTCCGGCGGAACGCTCCGCAGCAGGATGCCCAGCCTGACACACCAAAACCTCCCTCTGTCCATCTTTTTGGAAACGCCAGATTTAGGCTATCCTGCATGGAGCGGCACTACCAGCAGCAAGGTATCGGATTCCGACATCCTCTCTGCACTGGGCATCGGCATCGTAAGCTACAAGGATGTGCCGGAAGCGGAACTGCAGGCGCCCGACTATACCTACCGGGTGGATACGGATGTCATCACCAGCATCACCCTGACCAGCAGCACTGAAGTAAACCCGGATGACCCGGCCAGTGTCACCTTCCATATCAACGGCGGCACTTATACTGTCAATGACATCGTGATGCCCGCAGGCGGCTCCCAGGTGGTCTGGGCAAAATGGCATACGCCTTTAGAACCCACTACCCTGACCATACAGGTATCCGTCAGCGGCGCATCCACGGCAAAGACAAGTTTTGTGGCAAGGATCATCTCCCTGGAGGAGAACCTGCCTCCTGACCCGCTGGCAACGGACACCAACCCGCATTTTTCCCTCTCCTCCCTGCCGTCCAACCCGCAGAAGACCTCCGCATCCTGGAGCGTCTGGAGTGCGAGATGGCACGCCAACTGGGAATGGGAAAGCGACTGGGACTGGGAATCCGACAGCTGCGACAGCGGCTGCCCGGAAGACTGCAGCGGGGGACACGGGCACTGGGTAGACAACGGGGAATGGGTGGACAACGGCTGGTATGACTTTACCTCCACTGCCTATTCCGCCTCCTTAAGCGGCTCCATGGAGATCCATCCGGACGACATCGTGCCCACCGCCCAGGGCGACAACATGAAAAGCGGCTACGGAATCAAGGAGAGCGCCACTGCAGCCTTTTCCTCCAACGCACCCGTCAGCCATTATGCACCTGCACAGACGGCAGTAGCCTATTTCCCGGAATTTGGCTATGACATGTACTGGAGGCTTTTATCCTGCAGCGGCGGCAACACGGCCACCTTTGCCTTTAAGCCCAACGAATACTCCACCTACAACCGGAACGTGCATTTCACACCGGTATGGTATCCGGATGGCACCGCCTATACTGTTTACACCTATATCATTGACGCATGGACGCCTTCCGGGATGCTGTCCGTCAATGTGAGCGACTCCGTACAGATCCAGGGCAGCCTTTTCGATGACTGGTATTCCAAACGTGAATAAGGCGCTGTTTTTCTATTACGCCCTGACCTTGCTGCCCCTTGCGGGATTTGCGCTTTATGACCGCAGGCACCACAGGATACGCAATGCCGCCCTGCTTGCCTTCCTGCCCTGGTGCCTGCTCTACCTTCCGCTGGCAGTATGCACCTGCCCGTGGATGGCTTTTGCTGAAGCACTGCTGCACTGCATCATGGGATTTTTGTCCGGCTTCCTGCTCCTGCTTTCCGTCTCCCTTGCCACAAACGGCGGAATCGGCGGCGGGGACATCAAACTTGTTGCCCTGCTCGGCATCCCCTTCGGGGCATCCGGGCTGATGGCCGCCCTTGCCCTCTCCTGCCTTTTTGCCCTGGCCCATCTGGGCATACGGAATGCATTCCAAAGGATACCGGCTGGGAACATCCCTTTTGCACCCTACCTGTTCTTCGGGTGCATGGCCGTGACGCTGCTCCGGCTTGTTCCATAACAACCATATAAACACTGTATTATAGAAAGGATACCACCATGAAAACAATCATACTGCTTGCCGCAGGAACGCTGCTCCTATGCCTTGCCGCAGCCGTGACCGGAAACCATCTGTTATATAAAACATACCATTTCTTAGACCAGCACAGATAAGGAGGCTTTCACAAAATGAAAATGAACAACCGTTTTATCTACGGCATCCTGAGCATCGTGCTTGCTGCCGTCATTGCCTTTATCGCCATCCCTGCCGTCACAAGCAGGACCAGCAGCACCTGTGAGATCGTCCGCATGAAGACTGCCGTGACACGGGGAACCCTCATCACCCCTGATGACCTTGAGCTTGTGGAGGTGGGCGGCTTCAACCTGCCGGACAGCGTTGCAAGAAGGACCGAAGATGTGGCGGGCACCTATGCCGCCGCAGACCTCTGCCCCGGCGACTACATCCTGCCGGAGAAGGTCAGCAGCGTCCCCCTGTCTTCCGACCTCTCCCTCAATGAGATCCCGGACGGCATGGTAGCTATCTCCATCACCACCCAGACACTTGCGACATCGCTCTCCGACAAGCTGCAGGGCGGCGACATCATCCGCCTCTACCACTATGACGACAACAACGTGCTGGAACCGGTATCGGACATCCCGGAACTGCGTTTCGTGAAAGTCCTGTCCGTCTCCGATTCCAAGGGCCTTGACGTGGATTACACCACCCCGCCGGAGGAGGACGAGGAAAGACAGCAGACGGCAACCATTACCGTCCTTGCCACACCCGAACAGGCCATGCTGCTCACCCGCTATGAGAACGAAGGCATCCTGCATGTTGCCCTGATCAGCCGCGGCAATGAAAAATTGTCCGTTGAACTGCTGGAGCGCCAGTCAGAAATCCTGTCCACCCTTTACGGCGACGGCCTGGAGCTGTCCGATGAGGACCTGGAATCTTCCATAAACGTCTCTGGGCAGTCCGATCCTGACGAGACCGGCAACACTGAAAACAGTCCCACCGCTGCCAATGCTCCTGCAGATGACAGGCAGGATACAGAATCCGGACAGACATCCGGAAACGAATAAGGAGGAAAATCAGATGTCAAAGACCATCACTGTCTGGGGGAACCCCGGCTGCGGGAAATCCATGTTCTGCTGCAACCTGGCAAAGGTGCTCACGGCAAACAAGGAAAAAGCCCTTATCATCAATGCGGACTCCAGCACACCCATGCTGCCCGTCTGGATGCCGGAACGCATCCTTGAAACAAACGCCTCCATCGGGAACGTGCTGACCGGCCTTGAGATCAACACGGCACTGGTGGCAGAGCGCGTCACCATCTTAAAGGAATACCCTTTCATCGGCGTCATGGGCTATGCCGCCGGGGAGAACCCTTTCTCCTACCCAGAGCTGAAGTATGACAAGATAAAGCTCTTTATCGGAGAAGCTGCAAAACTTGTGGATTACATCATTCTGGACTGCAGCTCCAACATGCTCAATTTCTTCACGCCTACGGCAATCGAGGCGGCGGATGTGACGGTCCGCATCATCACCCCGGACCTGCGGGGCTTGAATTACCTGCGGGCGCACAGGCCGCTGCTGACAGATGACAAGTTCCATTATGACAGCCACCTGACCTTTGCCGGGCTTGCACGCCCCTTCCACGCCATTGACGAGATGGACCACCTGATCGGCGGCTTTGACGGGCTGCTCCCCTATGCAAAGGAGATCGAGCGCTGCGGCACCGACGGGCAGATGTTCAAGGCCCTTGCCTACTGCAACCAGCGCTATGTCAGTTCCCTGAAGCTGGTCCGGGAGCGCCTTATGGAACCGGAGGATACAGGGGATGAGATCCTTCCGGGAGAAAACAGCAGCTTCCACGAAGATACCTTACGGCAGGAAGATACAGGGAATGCATCACGGCAGGAAGAAAGCTGCAGCTTCCACGAAGATGCCGGGCAGCCGGAAGAATTTGCGGAGACGACGGAAGCAGAAAACCCTGAATCCGCCGGATTCCAGAAAACCGCCAAAGGCGCCTGGTATGCAGCTGCGGCAGAAAGCGGCAGGCAGGGAGCCCCTGCCGGGAAGGAGGTGAAACGCCATGGGCATGGAATCCTTAAATGACATGTTCTTTACTTCCGCAGGGAAGGAAGTCCTTACCTATGACCAGATCCTTGAGGACGTGCAGAAATACTGTACCGAGAAACATGCGGACAAGCTCTCCGGGGAAGGGAGCCAGGATGAGGCAAGGAAGCTCCTTCGGGAATTCATCGCCCAGTATGTCATCAGCCGCTCCTACCATATAGACGGCCTTTCCACGGAGGAGCTGTGCGACACCCTCTATGAGGACATGGCAGGCATTTCCTTCTTAAAGAAATGGATCTACATGCCCGGTGTGGAGGAGGTGAACATCAACGCCTTCGATGACATCGAGGTGATCATGAGCGGCGGGCGCTCCATGAAGATCCCGGACCGCTTCCAGTCGCCCCAGCATGCCATTGATGTGACAAGGCGCCTGCTGAATACCTGCGGCATGGTCATCGACGACACCATGCCCTCCGTCATCGGCTTTTTAGACAAGAACATCCGTATCTCCGTGGACAAGACGCCCATCGTGGATTCCGAAGTGGGCATCAATGCCTCCATCCGTATCGTCAACCAGCAGTCCGTATCCAGGGAAAAGCTCACCGCCTCCGGCTCTGCCACGGATGAGATGCTGGACCTCTTAACCTGCTGCGTCCGCTACGGCGTATCGGTCTGCATCGCAGGCAGCACAGGCTCTGGGAAAACCACGGTCATGAGCTGGCTTTTGTCCATGGTGCCTGACAACCGCAGGCTCATCACCATCGAGGAGGGCAGCCGGGAATTTGACCTGATCAAGCGGGACGAAAACGGCCATGCCACAAACAGCGTGGTACACCTGCTCACCCGCCCCCATGAGAACCCGTCCCTGGACATCGACCAGGACCTGCTCCTTGAGCGCGTCCTGCGCAAGCACCCTGACGTGATCGGCGTAGGCGAGATGCGGTCCGCAAAGGAAGCCCTGTCCGTGGCGGAAAGCTCCCGTACCGGGCATACCGTTGTGACCACCATCCACTCCAATTCCTCTGAGTCCACTTACCGGAGGATGATGACGCTTGCCAAACGGAAATACAACATGGCGGATGAGATCCTGATGCAGATCATGGTGGAAGCCTATCCCATTGTGGTGTTCACCAAGCAGTTAGAGGACGGCAGCCGTAAGATCATGCAGATCATCGAAGGGGAGGACTACCGGGACGGGCAGCTCATCTACCGCCCGCTCTACCAGTATGACGTGTCGGACAACCGCACCGATGAGGACGGGAAGATCACTGTCATAGGGAAGCACCGGAAGCTGGGCGGCATCTCCGAGACCTTAAAGAAGCGGATGCTGGATAACGGCATCCCCGCAGGGAAACTTGCGCCATTCCTGCCAAAAAAGGCAGCCCCAAGGAAAGCAGCGAAAGGAGGCACAGACAATGCAGTGGATACAGATCATCATCTTCCTTCTGGTAATTAACGGCCTGTTCGCCCTGTCTGCCGTCCGTTTCAATGACTTTCTGCATGTGCTTGCCAGGACGCAGAAAAGCACCCTGCAGGATGACGTGGACGTGATGCTGGGGAAACCGGCAAAGGGCTTTTTCAACCGGGAGACGCTGGAAGTCGAACAGCTCCTTGCCGCCACCGGGAGGGAGGGGCGGTTCACCCTTGTAAAAAGGGTATCCATCCTCCTGTTCGCGGTGGGTGCTGCAGCCGCCCTGCTCCTGAACAACCCGTTCCTGATCCCGATCCTGGGCGCGGGGTTTGCCTTTGCGCCGGTCTGGTATCTGCGCTCCACCGCCGCAGCCTACAAGAAACATCTAAACGAGGAGCTGGAGACCGCCATATCTGTTGTCACCACCTCCTACCTGAGAAGCGGCGACCTGTTAAAGGCGGTGAAGGAGAACATCCCGTACCTGAACCCGCCCGTGAAATCACATTTTGAGGCGTTCATCACCGAATCGGAGATGTTAAACGCCAACATGGTATCCACCATCAATACCCTGAAGATGAAGGTGCCCAACCGCGTCTTCCATGAATGGTGCAACACCCTGATCCAGTGCCAGAGCGACAGGAGCATGAAGAATACCCTGACCTTCACGGTACAGAAGTTCTCCGACCAGCGCATCATCCAGTCGGAACTGGAGGCAATCATCAACGAGCCTAAGAAAGAAGCCATCACCATGATGTTCCTTGTGATAGGGAATATCCCGCTTCTTTATGTGCTGAACCACTCCTGGTTCGAGACGCTGATGTTCTCCACACCGGGCAAGGTCACCCTCGCCATCTGCTGCGGGATCGTGCTGTTCTCCTACACCCGGATCATGCAGCTGTCAAAACCTATCGAATACAAGGCTTAACCAAGAATGGAGGTTTACTATGTATTTTTACGCCAGCTATGCGGTAATGGTGCTTGTGGCTTTTGTAATCATGATAACCACTGCCCTGTGCCTTGCCCTATGCCTGAAATAACAAAGCGGACAAGTCCGTTTACGGGATTTGCTCCGCAAACCCGGAAAAGAAAGGTGCCGCGCTACGCACCGCCAGCTCCATCACCCAATCCGTGGCGCAGAAATGAGGTAATGATATGACCGGATTACTGATCCTGTTAGCTTCCGTCTTTACAGGGATCGCCTGCTACAACCTGTCCTGCGCCTTCGTGGACGTGCCGACGGCAAAGACCTCCCGGATGATGATGCTGGCAAAAAAGCAGACCGGGACCGGTGATGAGAAGCTGTTTGACGTGTACCTTACCAAAGTCGCAGATAAGCTCTCCCCGCTCCTGAAACTGGACCCCATCAAAAAGGGCAGGCTTGCCATGACTCTCTCCATCGCAGGCATCCCGCTGACACCGGAATGCTACACCATGAAGGCTTTCCTGTCCGCCCTGCTCACTGCCCTTGCGGGCATCCCGTTCTTCCTGTTCCTGCCGCTTTTTGGCTTTTTGATGACAGGGCTTGCCGTGATGATGTGGTTTTCCACCTATTACAAAGCCTTTGACCTGGTTAAGAAGCGCCGGAAGCTCATCGAGGCGGAGCTGCCCCGTTTCGCGGTCAGCATCCAGCAGGGGCTTGCCACGGATAGGTATGTATTAAAGCTCCTGACCTCCTACCGCCGCATTGCAGGCCCGCACCTGGGGCAGGAACTGGATACCACTGTGGCGGACATGCGGACGGGAAACTATGAAAACGCCCTGCTCCACTTCCAGAACCGGGTGGGCAGCACCATGCTCTCGGACATCGTGCGCGGGCTGATCGGGACACTGCGCGGGGATGACCAGCAGATGTACTTCAAGATGCTGGTATTCGACATGCGCCAGATCGAGCAGAACAACCTGAAGAAAGAGGCAGGGAAGCGCCCGAAGCAGATGCAGAAATACTCCATGATGATGCTTTTCTGCATCCTCCTTATCTATGTGGTCGTCCTTTCCGTGGAGGTAGTCGGCTCTTTAGGCTCCTTCTTTTAGGAACGCCCGCAGAACCCTGATGCACGCCAGTAAAGGAGGTGGTGCCTATACCATTGTAACCAGACCCGGTGAAGAATCTTCACACTGTAACCCGTAAACCAATACAAATATGGAGGAACCTTATGAAAAGATTTGTATCACTCCCCGCCCTGTGCATCTATGCAGCGGCGGCAGCAACCGCATTCATCATCATCAGAACGAAAAGGAGAAAAAAGAACTATGCGTAAAGCGATCCGGACATTAAAAAACAGGGCAGCATGTGTTGCAGCCCGCACCAGGGCCATCCTGAAGAATGAAGCAGGCGACTTTTATATTTCCGATGGCGTCAAGATCATCATCGCCGTTGTGCTGGGGGCACTTCTGCTGGCAGCCCTGACACTCATTTTCAACGATACCGTCATCCCCCGCATCACACGGGAGATTGAGGGATTATTCGGGCCTTAAAGGGAGGCAGCTTATGACAGATCCTGTACTAAGCGTCAGCTATGCCACCGTCGCCGCCTTCTTTGAGGCGGCGGAGGGCAGCTACCGCAATGCGGTGTATGTTTCCTGCGCCTGCGACTACAGGAGGGAATCCGGATGCGGGGATTTCCTGTTCATTCCGGGGCATGACTGCCGCCCCATCCTGCTCCCGCTCTCCGACGCGGAAAGCTTCATGGGCAGGAGCGTGGACCGGACGGAATGTGCCTGCACCATGAACAGCCGGTGCTTCATCCGGCTCTACAGCAAATGGCTGGAACTTTCCACCGGCTCCGCAAGGGACTGCCCCATCCAGCAGATCCTCCACCTGATGAACCAGCCGCCAGGCCGTCAGGGCACAACGCCCTGACACGGCATGGGCTATCGGGCGAAAAACTGGAAAAAACTGGAAAAATACTCGCAAATGACTTAGGAAAAGGCGCCTCCCCTATGGGAAACGCCTTTCCTTTCCCCTAAAATATACTTACAGATTACTTAATCCATACATAAAACACGGACATGGAAGGAAGGCCCCATTTTGAAAGAGGGGCACTTTCAAATACTGAATTGAGGCCCGCCGTGGGCGGGCAAAGGAGGTGTATACGAATGAAACAGAAAACCAGGAACACACCGGCAAGGATCAAATGCCCCTACTGCGGACGCAGCGCCATACTCAGGAAGGCATCTTATGTATATAAGGAAAAGGCGCTGGATGAATACCTTTATGTCTGCACCGGCTACCCGGAATGCGACGCCTATGTGGGTGTCCATGTGGGGACCATGCAGCCCAAGGGGATGCTGGCAAACGGCGACCTGCGGCACAAACGGATCGAAACGCACCGGATGTTTGACGCCATCTGGAAAAACGGCATACTCTCCCGCAAGGAGGCATACCGCTGGATGCAGGACATCTTCGCCCTCCCCAGCTCCCAGGCGCACATCGGGCAGTTCTCTGATTACCGCTGCGACTGCCTGAAAGCCGAATGCAGGAGGGTGCTTGAGAACAACCATGTGAAAATTGCCTGCTAAGACGGCAGGAAACATTGCAGGGCCGGAGATAAGAAAGAAGGTGATACCATGGCAGCAATGAACAGGAAAGAACGGGAACTGGCGGAACAATACCTCTACCTTGTGAGGGACACCGTACTTGGCACCATGTCCCTGAACGAGTCCATACAGGGATTCGGGTACGATGACCTCTACCAGACCGGCTGCGAGGCGCTCTGCCATGCGGCACAGAAATACCGGGCGGAAGGCGGTGCCTCCTTCCCCACCTTTGCATCCGTGGTCATCAAAAACCGCCTCATCTCCCACTGCAGGAAGGTTGCAAGGATACAGAAGCCCCTGGAGTACATGGACACGCCCCAGCCATCCGGCTCCGGGCTGACCTATGCGGACACCCTGCCGGATGACAGTTTCCACGGCATCTCGGATGCGGACACGTTCCTCCTGCTCTCCCAGGCGAAAGAACGCTGCTCCGGCACCACAAGGAAGGGGATCGAGGCACTGGCGCTGAAATGCCGCGGACATTCCGGCGTGGAGATCGCTGCCCGCTACGGCGTCGCACCAAACCATGTGGCGGCATGGATCTCCAGGGCCACAAAACTGCTGCGGGAAGACAGGCTGACAGCCTGATGAGAAAAAGGAGGATTACGATATGCTGACACTTTATACTGCCATAGGGAACTACCGTTTGACCGAAAAGGGGCTTCCCCTTGTCACTGCAGGCGGGCGGGACTGCGCACTGGATGCCCATGAACTGCTCTTATGGTCCAGCCTTGCCTTCCGGATACTGACCTACCAGGAACTCAGGGCGGAATTCTATGAAAAGGAACGGGAACTGCACATCCTTGGGGAACTGGACTTTGACCATTACTTAAACCGCCTCATCATGCGCAGGCTGGTGGCTTCCGGCAAGGACTGTACCGGTGTGGACGCCCTGTATGACCTTTTAGGGCACCTGTACCTCCAGCCCGCACCGAACAGCATTGCTGTAAAGACGGTTTCCTTCTTAAAGCTCCTCTTTGGCCGCAGGCTCCCCTTCCGGAAAGCCCTGGCGGTATTCCATGCGGAGAAGCTGGAGCCGATGGAAAAGCAGGTCCTGGCACTGCTGCGGCACGAAATGCTGTCCACTGCGGAAGTGATCCAGTGTACGGAAAACGGGAAGACCCGCGTAAAGGACAGCAATGACCTGATGGACTGCCTGTACCGGGAAGGAGATGTGGACTGTGAGAGCATCGTCACGGACTGCCGCGTTTCCGAAACCAGGTTCCCCGTACTTACTGCTGTTGCCAACCTTTACCTCAAACAGCAGGTCACCTTCCAGATCTTATAAGGAGGCATTCATGGAACCTATACCAAAACCGTTATTCCGGCGGCTGCTCCTGACCTTTCTGGCCGGGGGCGGCTGCTTCCTTATTGGGCTTGTTTTCTTCCTCCTGGAAGGTGATATGCCCTTTTTTACACTGAGCATCTTACTTTTTCTGTTCTCCTGCGGGAAAGGCATCCTGTCCTTTCTTCAGGTAAAGAAAAAGACCTACACCGTACTGGAGGGCACCTGCACAGATGTCCGCATGAACCTGCCTGGCGGCACCCAGGACCTCTGCCTTACAGACGCGGACGGGAACGAACACTGCCTTGTGATAGGTAAAGACCATAAGATCCGCGCCGGATACTCCTACCGCTTTTATTTCAGGGACTCTGACGGCATTTCCCCGGGCAGGAACCCGCTTCTTAAGAAAGCCCTGCTGACGGACAATCTGCTGGGTGTGGAGGAGATATGAAGGACACACTTTCAGCCATGCCTGAAGATCCCTGTCATGAAAAATTAAATTTCCGGGAACAAATTGACATATTCCCGCCCTTTCCGTATAATGATAATAGAGATAGAGAAATCTATCGAAAATATTGTCCGCCCACCGCTGGCGGCCTATAAATGACCGGCCCGAAAATATGGTTCGCCTACCGGAGGCGTCTAATAAATGTCCGGCTCGAAAATTCTCAGCCCTATCGCAAGGTAGGGCTGATTTTATAGGTGGTGGCATATGATTTACCAGGCCGGATATGTATATCATATTAAAGATGAATATTTTGAGAAAGCAAATGACAGGATGCTCATGCAGAATAAGGAGAACGGCACATACCGCCCTACTTTCTACTGCGCAAAAGATGAAAAAACCTCCCTCCTCTGGATGGTTCCCTTGAGCAGCCGTGTGGACAAGTTCCAGGCCCTCCATGACAAACAGGTCCAGAAATACGGCAGCTGCCTCACCATCATCCTCGGAGAGTTTGATGGCAGGCGTGCCGCTTTCCTGCTCCAGAACATGTTCCCTGTCACGGAATATTATCTGGATCATATACATACCAGGAACGGTAACCCTGTTCCAGTCAGGCATTCCATCCATCGCGAAATAAGCACGAACATAAAGCGAATCCGACAGCTCCATGCAAGGGGCAAGAAAGTGGTGTTCCCTGACATCACACGCCTGGAAAAGCTCATGCTGGAGGAACTGGAGAGCCACCAGCCCCTGCGGTCGGCTGCTCCTGATCCATTTTATTCGGAACCGAACATGGCACAGCTGCAAAAAGCAGCACGACAGGCAGCTGAAGGACAGACCATCACAAAGACCATGGCGGAACTGGAGGGCATGGAACGGGAACCGGAATAATGCAGGCTGCAAAAGAAATTATACGAGGTGTATGATTATGAATTTACAAATGAGGAGATATAAAGAAAGCCTTGCAAAAATGCCTGAACCAATCCTGTTAAGCCAGTGTCCGAAAGTCAAGCTGGACTTGCGCGGGCTGATGGAGTATGCAAAAGAAAAAGGTGTTAAAGTAATAGAATTGACCGAAAAAGAAAAAGCAGCGTTTATCAGAGAATAAAATCAATATCTTGTATCTAACCATTTGACATTATCCATATATTGTGCTAAGATGTTCCTGTAATTGATTTTTGTGCTTCCCATCGGGATATGCCATGCGCATAGATGCACACGCTGTTTATGATTGAAATGAGTGTCAGAAAAACCATGCCGTTAAGTGGCAGTTTTTTGGCACTTTTTTTGATGCAACCAAAAATTTTTCCATCAGGAAAGGAGAATGAAACTATGTTTACACAAATCTCACTCATGGGCAGGGTCACAGCAGACCTTGAAATCCAGACCAGCGCCAACGGAACCGATTACATCCAGTTCAATGTGGCGGTCAACAAAGGCTTCGGGGAACAGGAACACCCCAACTTCTACCAGTGCGTCCTGTTTGGGAAAGCTACTGAGCGGATCAGCAAGGCCGGAGTCAGAAAGGGCAGCCTGCTGTTTATCACGGGCGATCTTGACCTTGTGGAGTTTACGCGCAAGTCAGACGGTACTAAGGGCATGATTCCCAAGATTACCGTGTACGACTGGAACTATGTCCCGTCAGGGAAACGCACGGAAGGCAGCAATGCCAATGCAGGCAGCGGCGCACCAACACCTGCCGGCGCAGATGACGGTTTCATGAACGCGGAAGACTGCGGAGAGAATGGACTGCCGTTCGGCTGATGCCTTTGGCACAGCCGGCGGTACAAGAGGAATTGCACCAGGGAAAATAATCCCCGGATGTGATTCCTCTTTTTTTATTTTAACAAAGAAAGGACTGAGAAAACCGAATGAGAAAAACAGTATTTACCAAAAGCATGAAGATCCTGATCATCTCCCTGCTCCTTCTGGCCGTCTTTTTCCAGAAGGAACGCTCCCAGAAACTGATGGCCCTTGTCCTCATCCTCTGGATCGCCGTAACTGCCGGAATATTCCTGTTCCGGAAGTCAGGGAAACTGGCAAAGAAATGCAGCGCCCTTTCTGCTTCCTTAAAGCAGGCACGCCGGACGGCAAAGGCAGCTGCGGAAAAACCGGCAGAGGCAGTACCGGAACCTGAAACAGAACCGGCCTCCCCCGCAAAACCTGTCCCTGACAGCAGGGAAACGGATACCATGCTGCTCCATATCTCACTGCGGATCACGGAGAAGCTGAAATCCGCCTACCCCCAGTCTGTCTGGCAGTGGAAGGACACACCCTCCCTGCAGGACATCCTGGCAGGCGGGACAACGCGCATCCTGGTGGAGAACATGGACGCCTATACCCATGCGGACATCTCCTTTGACCGCTTCGGGCGCATCCATGTGGAACCCATGACCATCGGCAGCTTTGCAGAGCCTTCCGGAAACGGCACCAGCGCCGGGCCAGGAACAGGCGATGCGGATGCCGCAGAAGAAATGCCCCCGGAGCCATCCGTGGTGGACGTAAGGGTATGGTATGAGCTGGTAGGCCAGAAGGTGCTGGAGACACAGATCACCGACCTGAACGCCAACGGCCATACGAAGCTCACCATCAAGGAAAACGGGGATATCGTCGTCAACAGGCAGAAAAAGGAGGTGCTGAAGGGCACCCTGGACTCCTTCCCGGCAAAGAGCTGCTGGGAGGAACTGGTCTTGCTGCTGGCCGAAGACGAACTGAAAGGAAAGATCGCGGGAAACACCCTGCAGGTCTCATGGATCTAGGGCATCCCATAAAAAACGCAGAAAAGAAAGGAAGAATGAACCATGGCAAAATCACCTTTATTCAACAACTGGACCTGGAAGCTCGGCATGCCTGAGCCTTTCGACAAAGCCGCATCAAACATAAGCACTGCCCACTACTCCTCCTACTGCACGGTAGCTGCCAAAAAAGCGACGCTGCACGCCCCTCTCCTTTCGGCGGTCCTTGCCTACATGGAGATGGATACCAGCCTGACGCCGGGCAGCACCTCTGGGAGCGCCATCGGCACCCAGGGCGAAAAGACTGTGGCCGAATACCAGAGCCGCACCGGGGAGATCCATGTGGCAGTGTTCAACAAAAAGAACGGAAAGTTCAATGTAGGCCGTTATGAGGACGCCACCGCCTCCCCGAAGGTCTATACCTTAAAGGACGGCGGGAACACCGGGACGGCGCTGTTCTTCGTGCTGATACCGGAAGCCATGAAGGATGACGAGTTCAGGGAGAACTATGACCTGCTGGGCAGATGCAAAAACGACGGCTATGCGGACATGGATGAGGCGGAAAAAGCAGCCTTCATCCTGTGCGACAACCTTTACCGCAGAATCGAGGGCGCAGACACCCTGCCAACGGCTGGGATCAAGCTGAACATACCCAGTACCGGGAACCTCCCCCAGCTCACCGCCGTGAACATATCCAGAAATGCCTATTCCCCCAGCAGCGTGCTCTACGGCACCTTCCGTATCCTTACGGGCACTGCCGCCCATGCCGCTGCCGTCTCCGTGAACAGGGACGATTTCGTGAAGCATTATCCCCTGTCAGACAGGGTACTCACGCCAAAAGAAGAGCTGATGGTGCCCCGGATCGAGGACTGGTACGTCATCCCGCCGGAAGTCACCACCATCTGCAGGCACGCCCAGATGACGACGGCAGGCAGCCAGCCCATGCGTAACTTCATGATGCGCGGCCCCGCAGGCACGGGAAAGACAGAAGGCGCAAAGGCAGTCGCTGCAGGGTTAGGGCTTCCCTACCTGTACTACACCTGCTCCGCCAATACGGAAATCTATGATTTCCTCGGACAGATGCTCCCTGAAACAAATGAAAGGGCGCAGGGCGGCACGGAATATCCAACCCTGACAGACATCCAGATGGACCCGCCCTCGGCCTATAAGAAGCTGACCGGGACCTACGATGAGGCCGTCACGGACGCAGAGGTCTATGACAAGCTGCTGGAAGTGATGGCGCAGGATGCAAAGGAGCTGATGGCAGACAATGCCTCCGGGCAGCGGTTCCGCTATGTGGAGACACCGCTGATCACGGCGATCAGGAACGGCTACCTGATCGAGATACAGGAGCCCACGGTCATCGCGAACCCCGGCGTTCTGGTGGGCTTAAATGCACTGCTTGACCGCTGCGCCAGCGTCACGCTGACGACGGGAGAAGTGGTACACAGGCATCCCGATACCGTGGTGGTGGTCACGACGAACAACAATTATGCGGGCTGCCGGGACATGAACCAGTCCGTCATCTCCAGGATGAACCTGATCATGGACATCGAGGAGCCTGACGTGGACACCCTGACAGAGCGCGTCATGAACGTGACCGGCTGCACGGACAGGTCAGCCGTCTCGGATATGGCCGCCTCCGTACAGGAGATCAGCGAGCGCTGCCGGGAGACCATGATCAACGACGGGAGCTGCGGCGTGCGTGAGCTTATCAGCTGGGTGCAGTCCTACATGGTCTGCGGGAGCGTGCTGGAAGCCGCAAAATACACGGTGCTCTCCTCCGTCTCCGGCGACCCGGAAAACCGCGCCGACATCCTCTCCTCCTGCCTGGAACAGAAATTCGCTGCATAAGGGGGACGCCTATGGACTTTCAGAAGGAACAACAGTTAAGGAGCCGCCTGGCAGGGAACATCCGGCGCCTGCGCATGTCGCGCAGCCCCTGCCTTTCCCAGAAGATGCTCGCAAAAAAGCTGGGAGTCACCCAGAAAAGCATCTCCCGCTATGAGAACGCCAGATGCCTGCCGCCCGCCCATGTGCTTGTGGCGCTGGCGGAGGAATTCGGGCTGTCAACGGATGCGCTTTTCATGGAACGGCTTCCCCAAAATATGAAAAAGAAAAAAGGTACAAGTGCGGAAAGAAATTCTAAGCCAGCAGAAAACGCTGACTAAGAATTTCTAAGTTCCGCACCGAAGAATGCCCTTGCGGACATTCTTCACCCATATGACAGCGCAAAAAGATGCGCAGAAAAGAGGAATGAATGAGGACATCACACACAGCGATCCGCAGACGGATTGCAGACGAAAAAAGCAAGCTGACGGATGAGCAGCTGTTCGCATCCCCGCAGTTTGCGTCATACCTGACGGACATTGCCGAAGGGACCACAGGCCGCTACCGGAGAAAGAGCAGCGTGCGAACCTACTGGGACGCACTGCCCCACGCGGACATTGCCCACACGGACAACCGCGTCATCACCGTAAACGCAGGCAACTGCCTGACCAGGAGCTTCCCCACAAGGAGCCTCAAGGCAGACAGCCTGCTGGGGATCGTGGGGCATGAGTGCGGACACATCCTGTTCTCGGACTTCACCATGCTGGAAACCTACCACCAGGCGCTGTCCGGAGGCAGGTTCTACCCGCAGGAGCCGGAAGACCTGTCCGCAAAACAGGCACGCAGTTTAAGGGAGATCGGGGAATTCCTTGAGGAAAAGGATGAGGCGGTGATAAATGCCCTCTCAGGCATTGCGCATTCCCTGGTGAACATGATGGAAGACGTCTATATTGAAGGCCGCATGTGCGACGCCTTCCCCGGCGGCTTAAGGACAGGCATACTGTTAAACAACCTGCGCTTTGCCGAGGAGATGGATTCCGTCACGGAAGAAATAGGCCACCAGCACCACGAAGTCTTTATCGTGGCAAACCTGCTGATCCAGTACGCCAAGACCGGCGACATCAACAACCTGGGCGGCTATAAGGGGCCATACCTTGACACCGTTTACGAGTGCATCCCTTATATAGACGATGCAGCCTATGATGACGATGCAAGGGTACGCTTCGATGCCGCCAACAAAATGCTCCTCCTTTTATGGCCCTACATGGAAAGCTATATCAAACAGGTACGGGAGGACATCAAGAACCACACAAACAAGGCAGAAACAGAAATGGGCGAGCAGCTTGCGGGCGGCACACCCCTGCCCGGCGGCCTGGGGAAACCGGTGCCCGGAAAAAAGGGGAAACATGACCCCGGAAGCGACGAGGATGACCGCACCCAGCTCCAGCAGGTCCTTGATTACGAGGACGGGCGGATAGAGCTGGAAAAGACGGATGAGATTGGGGAAGACGGCGACGGCGGGACCAGCCGAACCAGCGACTATGCCGGCTCAGGCTATGTGTCACAGGCAGCGGAAGACATGGAACGCATCATGACGCAGCTTGCGGAGGATGCCGCCTATGCTTCCTATGAACAGGAACTTTCGGAAGAGCTGCAGGCGGAATCGGACAGGATCCGGTACGGCAACGCCCACAGGGGCGTGCATGTCAATGTCAACCGCATGGGCTATGTGGATTCTTCCTACATGGAGGCATACCAGAAAGTCGCGCCGCCGCTCCTCCTGATCTCCAAAAGGCTGCAGAAACAGGTCTCACAGATATTGAAAGACTACAGGGAAGGAGGGAAACTGGACAACCTTCCCATGGGAAAACGGATCAACGTGCGCAATGCTGTCCGCAATGACGGGAGGCTGTTCTACAAGCTGAAGCTCCCCAATGACCGGACGGATATTGCCGTTGCCATCTTGAATGACGAAAGCGGCTCCATGAGTTCCGCCAACCGCATCACCTATGCCCGTTCCGCTTCCATCATCCTGCATGATTTCTGCAGGGGGCTGGGCATCCCGGTGGCCATCTACGGCCACACGGAATTCAATGACGTGGAACTGTACGCCTATGCGGAATTTGATTCCATCGACAACAAGGACCATTACCGCCTGATGGACATGAGCGCCAGAAGCGGGAACCGTGACGGCGCCGCCCTGCGCTATGTGGCGGAACGCCTGATGACAAGGCCGGAAGCCATAAAGCTCCTGATCGTCATCTCGGACGGGCAGCCTGCGGCAGACAATTATTACGGAACGGAAGCAGAGGCAGACCTGCGGGGCATCAAGAAAGAATATTCCGCCAGAGGGATACAGATGTTCGCCGCAGCCATCGGAAGCGACAAGCCGAACATCCAGCGTATCTACGGGGACGGCTTCCTTGACATCACAAACCTGGAAAAGCTCCCTGTCAACCTGGGCAGGCTGATCATCCAGAAGGTAAAGAACCAGTATGCGGCATAAATGATATGCCGTCCAAAAAATAACAGAAAGAAGGTATCCATATGAACACGAATGAAGACTACATCTCCAACCAGATCGCTGTCTACAAGAACAGCAAGACCCTGCTGGAATTCCAGGACAAACTGAAGGTGGCACCCATCACATCCTATGCCCATATCCACGCAGGCGGAGAGACAGGCGCAGACGGAAGACGGATGCACTCCCTGATCGGCATCCTGATGAAGGATTATTCCAAAGGCACCGGGGATAAGGCCGTCACGGTATGCGCCAACATCTCCCCGAAGGAGGCAAAGTTCATCTTAAGCCGCCTGACTGCCGGTTTCCAGGAATACACCTTCCAGCAGGACAAGATCTTCGGTGACAAAGACGAACAGGGCTATGCAAAAGTATCAAAGGTGCGGATCATCCGCGCCACAAAGGACGGCAAAGGCGCGGTGCGGAAAATCCCCTGGTACGTTGAAGTGGAGAACGGCAAAGGCATCCCACAGAAAAATGCCAACGGCGGGACGTACATGAAAGCCAATTCCTTCGTCAGTACGGGAAAGGTATATGCCAACTTGAGCGATCTTGACCTTTTTGACCTCTTAAGCAGCGTATCTTCCTACATCGACTGCTGGGAACACGCCATTGCGCCGGCACTTATCACCAAAGCCAAAAACGCCGTGGCAGCAAGGCAGTCAGCCAGGAATGCCGCATAGCATAAAAAACAGAATAACCAAACAATGTTTATGAAGGGAATGCCCGGTGCGGCGTTCCCTTTTTTATGAAAGGAGAACACATGAATGGAATAAAAATGTCAGGCATCATCCGCAGGTTCGATGACCTGGGCAGGATCGTGGTGCCGCGCGAAATCCGGAAGCTCCTCCAGCTCCATGAGGGGGATGCCATGGAAATAAGCGTGGCAGGAAGCAGCATCAGCTTATGCAGATATCAGCCGCTGCGCTTCCGGGAAGCACTGTGCGGGCCGTATCTTGCGGCTTTCTGCAGGAACTTCCAGCTTGCCTGTGCCATATGCGACACGGAGCATGTGCTTGCTTCCAGGATCACAACCATCCCGAAAGAACCCATGCTGTCGCAGTCCGCAAGGGACCATATCCGGACGCTGGAGCCATACCTTTACAGCCCTGACAGCCGGATGTCCCTGCTGGAGGACGGAAGCCACGCGGTAGATGCGCTCTACCCGGCAGGCACGAAGGAACAGCCTGCAGGCGCCGTGGTACTGCTGCATTACCGCACCGTAACGGATACAGAGCGGAGATGCGCGGGACTGCTTGCAGACATCCTAACAGAAACCATCATACAGGAGGAGAAAAACATATGAGCAGGTTACATGAACTGACACAATTACAGAGACAGTTTGCGGAGAAACACCAGGATACCGTATTCCGCTTCTTAAGCCATAAAAGGCTTCCCATGGAGGATTACTATGACATCGTTATCTTCGGGTATCTCCAGGCGGTACAGGAATATGATGAGAACCCTGCCCTGTCCCGCTTCCAGTTCAGCACAATCGCATGGACGAAGATGAACGACTGCTTAATGAAGCATTACGCTTATGAAAACAAGCCGAAACGCAAGGCGCCTACGGTAAATATCCATGCCTATGCCAAAGACGGGCTGACCCTGGATGAGATCCTGCCTGACCGCAGGAAATGCTTACAGGCGCAGGCCGCCGACAGGCTGTTTGTCATGGAGGTGCTATCCTGCCTGACGGAAACGGAACGGCAGATGGTACACTTAAAAGCCGACGGACTGACCTGCCGGGAGATCGCAGAAATATTTTCCACCACCGTACACGGCATCCACGGGCGGTTCCGCCGCATGAGGATGCGCCTTACGGAAATGGATTTTTAGCAAAGGAGCGAGGAAAAAATGATACTCAATCGAATCGGTGACAAATTTGAATATGAAGGGCTGACCTATGTAATTGGCGCTCCCATTATGGGAACGCCGGAAAGCGAGTATGAAGGGCTGTACGGGACGATTACGGAAATCCGTGACGGCGAGGATAAGGAAACGGAAAATGAAACGCCGGATCTGTACTGTTCTTTCAGGGTTCCCGCACTCCCCTATGAAGCAAAAAAGCTGGAAAAGGTTTTTTCCGACCTGTATCAGCAGCCAAAGACCATTGATGACATCATCCTGGATTTTGTCATTCTGGCCCCGCCAATGGTAGAACCGCTTGACGACCTGAAAAAATGCCGTCATTATCCAAGAGTCTGTATCCTTTTGGAGGACTGGGCGATAGACGGCAGGCAGGGAAATTCATTCGAGGTTTATACGGACCTTAATGACGCGAAGCGCGTAATGGTACAGCGGCTGGAAGAAGAACAGGAAACCGGCTGTATCTCCAGGTGGGTGAACCAGGAGAATTTTATGGCGGATTCAATAGATACCATCTACGAATGCTATATTGACGGCGAATATTGCGAAAACCATTATCATATCGCGATCGCTTTCCCGCAGCTCTGTGTTTCCAGCCGGTTTGCCAGGGTAATGGCAGAGATTCATAATACATCCTGCCTGCTTGAGGATTTCATGTCCCAGGCGACAGGCCGGAAGGAGCCGGATAAGCTGACCGATGAGCAGTATGACCGCATGGTACGGGATACCCGGTTTTCAGAACGGCTCCACAGTGCATTATGGAAGAACGAGTCCTACCGGGAAGCCTGTCGGCAGACCGTTTCAGCAGTCGCCCATGAGTTCGTGGATGAATATTTGAAAGGGAACGCACATCCGGACTGTTATACACCGGAACAGGACAATCCCTATCCGCTGTGCATTGGAAATGGAAGCAGAGCATGCGGAGAGTGCTGTCTGTATGCAGAAATGGAAGCCGGGCCATGGAAACCTTAAATACGCGGATCATCTGTCTTTACCGTGATGCTGATAACCATAAAATGCACAATGAACACAAAGACCAGTACACTGCCTGCGGGAACGGCGTATACCGCCTGAACTGCCGGGCCGCATAAAGGAGGATAACGATATGCTTGCATTATTTAAGAACAGGAACAATGACCAGAACCAGGAACCGGCGTTCAAGCGTGAGGTTTCCGTAACCGGCGCACTGACGGACATACTGCGTCCGGGACTCCCCGCCATGTACCTTTACCAGGGGAACCTGATCCGCACTTCCACAGTGCAGGCCATCCTGGAGGCTTCAGCCAGCCATGTGCGCTTTGAAACCCTGAACAGCATCTACACCATTTCCTACAATAACCAGCCGGGGGAAGGCTTCCGCGTGACAGCCTGAACCCTGCACAGACTTTACACAAAATGATCCGGGGCTGCCTGCAATATACGGCGGCCCCCTTTTGGAAGGAGGACACACCATGAATAAAACGCAGGATAAGGAAGCCGCCCTGCTCAGGGAGGAACTGTCCAGGCTCTTAGCCACCCTGAAGCACAACCGGGAAAAGGTTCCCCTTGATGTGCTGAAGACAAAGTATAAAAAAGGCTATACGGGACTTTGCGCTGAAATAAAGCGCAGGGCTTCAGATTATGCGGCAAAGACTGCACTCAACGGCATCCGCATCCACAGGGATTACCTTGATGAAGCTGTTTCCATCATCAATGGGACGATTGAGCGCTCCGGCATCCTGAAACAGCTCTCAAAAGCAGCTTTCTGCCACCAGGATATGGCAGAATTTGATGCCCTTGCCGGGACACTGCGGGAGAAAATCCTTGCTGACCTTGAGCCTTTCTATGAAAAGCACCTCGCATTGTATATCACGCAGGAATGTCTGGAAAATCCGGATATACCGCCACTGATCTACTGCGTGGCAAGCCACTGCTTCCGGCAGGACGGGAAATGGATTCCGCTGGAGCTTTACAAACCCCGTAATACGCTCCCACAGGAAAAAAGCGCATGACCACCACATTACATATAAAAAAAGGAGACCAAAATGAAAGAACTTCAGCTTGAAAGGAACATAGGACATAAAAAAATTGCAGTCACTCTCACGGATGACGAACTGGAAAGAGCATACCGCATCATGGAGCGGCGTTATCTGGATGAGGACTTTGCCAACATCCTCGCGGATGACGCGCAGAACCCGGATACCCGGTTCCATTCGGGACACCTTGAGGAATTTCCGGAACTGTCGGACTGGCTCTGCGTGTACTTCGATGCCATCTATGACGCCAACATGGGGGTGCGACACGAAGTCGCTTAATTTAACTGTTTGGCGGCAATGCCGACCAAACCATCCATTCCGTTGGATGAAGCCGTTGTCCCCGGCTCTGCCAGTAATGGCACTGTTCGGAAGCGGACATAAACGTAACCCTACTTGGAATCCAAACCGTGAGGGGAGGATGAAACTGCGAGCTGCAATGCGGTTAGGGTGCAGGCTTTCTTTGATAGCATGGTTAATTAACTGAATCGCCGTAAGCTTCGTTAAGGCTGAACAAGCCAAAGCAGCTGACAGGCTTGAACCAAAAGGTGTGCAGTCGGTTACTCCTCTCCACGCTTGGGAGTACACGGACATAATGACTGCCGGAGTAGAGGCGGAACCTAAACTATCAAATAATTGTTGGTTAAGTGGAACGTGTCAAGCCCGTATTCCTGCCCATATGGGCAAGCCGACCGTAAGGGAAGCCGTTGGGAATGCGGGTATAGGATTGCGGAAGAAGCGAATGCCGACCCTGTAATGGGGACGGACAGGGGTTCAAAATTTGCCCCACCCGAAAGGGGGCAGAATTCCGCAGGGTGCTTGATTACGAGAGAGTTTATAGAATTTTTGAAAGGAGTAAAGCAAATGAACGGTAAAACGTGTGCGACTTCTGACATTGCAAAGGCATGGGATTCCATTGACTGGAATAAAGCCGAAGCATATGTTAAAAAACTGCAAATGCGTATCGTAAAGGCTCAGCAACAGGGCAGGACAGGCAAGGTGAAATCCTTGCAATGGCTGCTCACACACTCTTTTTATGGACGTGCTTTAGCTGTAAGAAGGGTAACGAGTAATAAAGGTAAAAAGACAGCAGGCGTAGACAAAGTTTTATGGTCTACCTCAAAATTGAAATACGAAGCAATTCTCGGCTTAAAACGCAGGGGTTATAAGCCACTGCCGCTAAAAAGGGTGTATATACCGAAGAAAAACGGCAAAATGCGCCCGTTGAGCATTCCATGTATGAAGGATAGGGCAATGCAGACATTGTATAAATTTGCATTGGAGCCGATAGCAGAGATCACAGCAGACCCGAATTCTTATGGATTCCGGGCAAAAAGGTGTGTGCAGGACGCTATTGAGCAGTGCTTCACCTGTCTGAATAAGGGAAAATCGCCAAAATGGGTGCTTGAAGGAGACATTAAGGGCTGTTTTGATAATATCAGTCACGAGTGGATTTTGAACCACATCCCAATGGATAAGGATATTCTGCGGAAATGGTTAAAAAGCGGGTATATCGAAACAGGAAAGTTATTCCCGACTGATTTGGGAAGCCCACAGGGTTCGGCTATCTCACCGACTATCTGTAACATGGTGTTAGACGGTCTGGAAGTCCGTATTAAAAAGAAATACCACAAAACAAAAATAAATGGGAAAGCATATTTTCCGAAAGTGAACTTTGTGCGTTATGCTGATGATTTTATTGTCACCGGCGAAAGCAGGAAGATTTTGGAAAATGGCGTGCTTCCCATTATCCGGGAATTTCTGTCAGAAAGAGGGTTGGAGCTGTCGGAAGAAAAGACAGTCATTACCCATATCGGAGACGGATTTGATTTTCTCGGAAGCAATATAAGGTGGTACAAAGACAAACTTCTGACGAAACCGTCCAAAAAGAATTATAAAGCCATAGTCAGCAAGATAAGGGAGATAATCAAGAAAAATCCGTCCATGAAGCAGGAAGATTTGATACGAAAACTGAATCCGGTTATCCGTGGGTGGGTGAATTTCCAGAAATATAATGTTTCCTCACAGGCATTTGAAAGATTCGATTTTGACGTATGGAGATGCCTGTGGCAATGGTGCAAACGGAGACATCCTAAAAAGAGCCATAAATGGATAGCAAAGAAATATTTCAGACGGGTTGGCACAAGAAGCTGGACATTCAGCGTCAAAATGCCTGATTCGTTTGAACTCAATCTGATATATGCCACGGATACTAATATCGTAAGGTGGCTGAAAACAAAATCAGAAGCGACGCCATTTGACAGCAGGTTTACAGGATATTTTGAAGAGAGAGATACGGAGAGAATGTTTCGTGAAATCAAAGGCAGAAAGAAGCTGAACGCCCTATACAAAGCACAAAATGGTGTCTGCCCTATATGCGGCGGTGCTATTACTGTAGAGAAAGGGTACAGAATCCATGAAGCCATGGGGAGTGACTATAAGATAATGAGAATTTTAGTAGACGCAAGCTGTCACAGAAAACTGCATTACTCAAAAGAAGTTGTTGAACCGGCTCTGGTGACACAGGGCTTATAAGTGCTTGAGCCGTGTGAGGGGAAACTCTCATGCACGGTTCTTAGAGGGGAAGGCGGTAGTAATACCGCTGACCTACTCGACCATAATGACCTGCTGGAGCTGGCCCTGAACCACCTGCACCACGAATCCCTTACGCCGCATTTTTTCTTATCTCTTTCAAGGACTGTTCCTGCAGTCTGCACGGGGATCGAAAAGGATATGGCAGACTGTGAAAAGGCCTGTGCCAGATACCACCGCTGCAGCAATATAGCCGAAGCAAATGACAGGAGCAGGCAGTGGGAGACACTGGCCTCCCTGATTTCCATGCACAACAATGGCGGCTGTACCTGCGGCAAGGATGACAGCGGCATGGAATGCCCGGCGGCAAAATACCTGAAAGGCACCTGGGATATCAGCGAATTCTTCCATCTGGAAGACAGGAAGGAGGCGGCATAAGATGTCAAATATCTGTATGGACACTGTGGTTTTTTATGCCGCATCGGAAGGGCAGGAAAAAGGGCTTGCCGCACTGCGCAGTTCCATCGCATCCTGTTACCCGGCCGGGGCATCGGCCAACGATATCAGGCTCTGCCGGATATTCGAGCAGAATAACATCCCAACGGACGGTTTGAACCTACGCAGCGATGTGGTGGATACTACCCTTGCCGGAGACGAACACATCACCCTGTACTGCGACTCTGCATGGAGTCCCATGTATGAAGCGTACTTATGCCTCGCAGGCCATTTCGGTGTGAGTTTTGAACTGCAGGCGGAGGAATCCGGATGCGACGTATATATCAACACCGATATAAACGGGACGTACCTGCCTACCCACTATAGGGCATATCTTTCAGAAAGGCCAAAGGACGGCTCCCTGGATGCTCTCTTTGACGATGCAGACGGGGATACGGATCTCTATTTTGATTCGGAAGCTGACCTGCTCCGGTGGTTTGCGGAATGCGGAGGCATTGTCGCAGACTCCGCCCAGGCACTGCAGGACATCCTGGATGCTGATTATGTCTCCATCCATGAATTTGTAAACCCATATTAGAAGGAGGGACAGGAAATGGCACTTTATAAAAAGCTGGATCTGTGGTCCATATATGAGAGCCTGGACAAAATGATGGACTACTGCTACAACGGAAATGAAAAAGACAGCCCTTACTGGGATCATTACTGCGACCAGATCAATGAATTATGCAACATGGCGGCTGACCTGTATACAGAGTTGGATGAGATTAAGAGCAGGCTCTGGTACCAGATGCCCGCCAAAAAGATTGCCTTTTGTGATGAGGACGACTGCAGCCAGACGGCGACTGCATGGTTCAACACTGCGGCCGCAATGTTAGCCGATACTGACATGACGGAACTGCTGGAACACGAGAATATTTACTGCGCAGATGAATGGACGGAAAAGCAGAAACGGATCTCTGCCCTGGGCAGGCTGACCAAACAGCAGCAGATGTTCCTCTATACGGAAGTCACCGGCTTCATCACCCGGTACCTGGAACTGTCCGCAGCATTTGATACCATCGAAGCCGTCATCACTGAACTGGATTACCACCAGTCCGCCATGAAAGGCAAAGATGGCGTCACGTTCCCGCAGTCAGCATACGTTTAGGACAATATAGAAAGATAGGATTATAAATAAACAACAAGGAGGCTCTTATGTATATCACTACATCAACTTACGGGGGCATAGACTGGCATGACTCCCGCACCATATACGAACAGTTAAAAATCGGTGGTTCTTACAATATCAGGGCGAATGATGTTCCGCAAGCCATCGCAGATGACATTGCCAAAGATTTCCCCTATGTGGAGAACATCCGGGAAAAGATACTGCAGGCGCTTTCCGGAAAAACCTGCTTCCAATTTGCAATCAAGGAGGAGGAAACGGACAATGAAGGGAATGTAACCTATAAGGACTGCGAAACCAGTGAATCTGACGGTCAGACCTGTCTGGAGCGGGAAGCTGTCTTTGATGGCAGCAAACGGACATTCCGCCGGGAGTACGCTTTCGGACAGGTTTCCTACATTACAAGCTACCATGTTGAAGATATCCCGGACGACCAGATTGGCTATATTGTTACGGAAGATTTCCTTGCCCCATTCAAAGGCGCTCCAATGGTACAAAGGCTGTACCATGACATCTTTGATGATGAGGATGCCGCACAATGCTATGCCGACGACCTCAAACTGCATGCATCCGGCTATCCAACATCCATTGTAACTTTCCTTGTATGCAATAAAGGGAATGTGACCCAACAGGAATGGTATCAGCAGCAAAAGGAAGCCATGCAGCTGATGGAAGAAAAAGAGCAAACGTATCTGGATGACAGTTTCCGCATCTTTGTCAAATCCCATATAGAAAACCTGAAAAAGTTAGAATGCAGAAAGGAAGCCGCATAATGCAAGATAAAAAAGAGAATATAAAATGTTCCGGATGCCGGCACTGCAGCGGACTTCGTCGAGTGGGCAACACAAGGACAAGCTTCACCTGCTCCCATCCCGACCAGGACTATATCCAGAACTATTTTACTGAAAAAAGAATGCAGAAAATGCCCGGTTTCCTTGGATACGGGGCAAGATATTCGGATGCCGTCCCTGTCAAGACGGCGCCTGCATGGTGCCCTGAGAAAAAGGCACCAAAAGAAAAATAAAACAGGCAATGCCCACTTTAGAAGCAACCGGGGAGATGCAGCTTATGCTGTGTCCCCCCTTTTCCTTTTAGATAAACCATGCCGTCTTTTATACAGGAGCATATTCCACCCCCGTCTCATAAATCGCCTTATATATTTTCAACGGATAATTTGTAAGGAACCTGTCCACTAATGCTTTCGTAAGGGCATGCTCCCTGGCGTAACCTGTAAGAATCCGCCCGCAGACCTCCGGCTCCTCCTCAGCGCATTTCTCCAGATCCTTCAGGCAGTCCAGAAACTGCAGGACAGCCACGTTTTCATCCGTGACCTCCACCACAGGACATCTCAAGATATACTTCCGGTTCTTTATTGTAAGCTCCCTGACCTGTGCCGGCGCATAATTGCTGGTTATCTCCTCCGTAAGCGGAACCTGCGTGGACAGCCCCATACGGTTCGCCAGGGTATATCCTGAATAATACCCTACCCTTCTTCCCCTGCGCCTGACATATTTATGGAGTGCAACCGTATCCGCTGTCAAAGCCATCTTTTCCCCGAAAATATCTGTTTTCGGGAAGTAATATATCCCTGCTTCAAACCTGCAAAGGATGCCGTCATCCGTAAGCCGCTTTAAGTGATACCGCAGGTTTTCTTCCGATAATCCCGGAATGGAAATATCCCCGGCAAAGATTGGTTCACCCTGTTCATAATTCCCCTGCAGGTATTCATACAGCATGACATCCACTCCTTTCGTTTTGTAAATTATTCTTTTACTTATTGTTAGTATATCCGGAAATTAAAATTCTGTCAATGAAAAGAAATGGCAAATGCTATCCTCATATAAAGTCTCATCTACATTTCAATACTTTATACAATATATAGTATTTAATATTTGACTTATCCCATATATTGTGCTATCATAAATTTGTTATTGAATTTTGTGCAGTTCCAGAACGAGAAGCACACGCTGTTTAAGTTTGTACGGAGTCAGAAAGTATAAAGTGCAGGACACTTTACGCCTTCTGGCTTTTTTGTGTCTGTAAAGCACCTCTTTACAGGCTGTCATACAGCATATCTGTACGCAGGCAGGAATGACTACGGCAAGAACAGGCCGTTATCATCTCCTGCCTTTTTTCGTTCAAGGAAGGAGGCCGGAAACAGGAATTCACAGATCCAATGGCAAACTAAAAAAGAAAAGAGGTAAAACGAATGTCACAAGCAACAGAACGTATCCATGAGCTGGTAGACAAACTCAACCGCTACCGCCACGAATACTACAATGAAGATGCACCCAGCGTATCCGATGCCGTCTATGACCATCTCTATGATGAGCTGGCGCGTGCAGAGAAAGAAACAGGGATCATCTTAAGCAACTCCCCCACCCAGACGGTGGGCTATAAGGCTGTCAGCAACCTGGAGAAGGTACGGCACCGCATCCCGCTGCTCTCTCTGGATAAAACCAAGATGGTGAGCGATTTGGCTTCTTTTGCCAAAGACCATGCCGCTCTGCTCATGCTGAAGCTGGACGGCCTGACCGTAAAGCTCGTTTACGAGGATGGGAAACTTGTGGAAGGCTCCACCAGGGGCGACGGCGATGAAGGGGAACTTATTACCCACAACGTAGCCGCCTTCCGGAATGTGCCGCTGTCCATCCCGTATAAGGGGCACCTTGAATTATCAGGCGAGGGATTCATCCATAAGAGCGATTTTGAACGTCTGAAGGATACTCTTGCAGGAAGCGATGGAAAACCCTACCGCAATGCAAGGAACCTTGCCTCTGGCTCTATCCGGTGTCTGGATGCAAACACCTGCAGGGAACGGGAAATCAGCTTTTTTGCCTTCAATATCCTTGCAGGCATGGACAAATTTGAGGATATAAGGGACAGCCGCAGCGCACTGCTGCTTTCCATGATTGATTTCGGTTTTGGAATCTGTCCTTTTGTGCCGGTTCCGGCAGGCGCCTCCACAGAAGAAATTGAAAAGCAGATCCGGAACCTGCAGGACCTTGCGGAGGCTTCGGACATTCCCATCGACGGGATGGTGCTGCGGTATGACAGCCTTTCCTATTCCGCAGGTCTCGGCAGGACAGCGCGCTATTATAATGATGGCATTGCCTTCAAGTTTGAGGATGATGTTTATGAAACAATCTTCCGCTCCATTGAATGGCAGACCGGACGCAGCGGCGAAATCGCACCTGTTGCTGTTTTTGACACAGTGGAGATTGACGGCTGTGAGGTCTCCAGGGCAAGCCTCCATAACCTGACCTTCATCAAAAACCTTGAACTGCACCCCGGATGCCGCATCCTGGTATCCAAACGGAACATGATCATCCCCCATGTGGAGGAGAACCTTGACCGTGGCGCATATGAAGACATGGTGCCGGATACCTGCCCCTGTTGCGGGCAGCCCACACGCACCTATTCCAGGACCGGTGACAAGGGACGCATGGTGGAGACCCTCCACTGTGACAATCCTGAATGCGGCAGCCGTATCCTCCAGCGCTTCGTCCACTTTGCGGAAAAGAAAGCCATGAACATCAGAGGGCTTTCTGAGGCAACGCTGGACCAGCTCATCCGGATCGGCGCCTTAAAAGGCTATCAGGATTTATACCACCTTGACCGCTACCGTGAGGAGATTACCGCACTGGAGGGCTTCGGGAAGAAATCCTATGAAAACCTGATCGCTTCCATCAATGAGAGCCGCAACACGACATTTGTGCGCTTTGTGGTGGCAATGGACATCCCCCTGATCGGCAGGACTGCCAGCAGGATACTGGACAGGCATTTCCACGGCAGCCTGCGGGAACTGCAGCTGGCCGCACTGGACCGCTTTGACTTTACCTGTCTTGACGGGATCGGTGATATCATGAGCAGCAGCCTCCATAAGTGGTTCCGCAGATCAGACCACCTTTTGTTATGGTGCAGCTTACAAAAAGAATTAAACTTTGAAAATGGTTTGGATGCACAGGCATCCGGAGAGGAGAACACTATGAACGGAACAAATAACAAATTTGCAGGATGCACTATCGTAGCCACAGGGAAACTGAAGAATTTCACCCGTGACGGCATCAATGCCAGGATCATCAGCCTCGGTGCCATGCCCGGCAGCTCCGTCACCAAAAAGACGGATTACCTGATCTGCGGTGAAAAGGCAGGAAGCAAGCTGGCAAAGGCGCAGCAGCTCGGTGTAAAGATCCTGACAGAACAGGAATTTTTAGAGATGTTGCCTGCATAAAAAGGAGGTTCTGTATGGAAACAAAAGTAGACTGGATCATACACTACGTTTTTGACGATCCCGGGCCATATCCATACCTCTGCAATGCGCACACGCATGGAATGGAGAAATACCACCACCCGGACTTCCAGATGGTCCTGAACCTTTCCCGGAAACATATCTGCTATCTTCTGAACACACTGGGCAGACGGGTGCAGAACGGGGAGAACTTCCATGACGGGGATATGGTATCCGGCCTGTATGAGGACTGCAGCATACGTCTGAAGAAAGTCCGTGAGACAGGACGCGACGTGCTACGGCTTATCATCCCGGATAAGCATAACCGTTTCCCGGAGGATGAAAACTGCATGGAACCATACAGGCATCAGGAAGTGGAAATGTTTGAGGGATGAACCCGCAAAGGATACCGGCATATCCCATGCCGTGAAAAAAGCTGTACGGAAGCGGCAGCTTTTCAAAGGAGGAAATAGCAAATGAACATTTCAGGTGTTCCGCTGCTGGTGGAATTAACAAACCTTCCTGCCGGCAGCCAATCTACAGAAACAGATCAGGAAGAGATTTCCATTCACAAAGATGTAGTTTCGGCTGTTATCTGGCAGCGCTGGATTGCCTGCTATATGCTGTATGACTGGAACCTGCTCAATGCTGAGTCCGCTTATGAAGACGATATGTGCATCTGGGTTTTGGAAGTATGCAGGCGGCTGGAAGGCACAACCATAAATGCCAGGTCTTTGGAAAGCACTCTGACTGATACGTTCAACCACGTCCTGCTTGAGGATGTGGAAGGCTTTATCCAGCAACATATGAGCGAATGGAAATGTGACCGGGCAACGGTTGAACTCTGGATCGCATGGGCAATATCGGAACTTTTTCCCGTAAAACCACTGCCAGGGAGGCAGTGACCCGGTGCGCCCGGCTGCTCTTTTCACATATGCCAGAAATACGGTTACTTCAGCGAAGAATCTTACATGATTCCGGAAATGCAGGCAGTGCTGCCTGTGTGTGGACGCGGAACACAAAAGGAGGATATGGCAAATGAACATTTCAGGCATTCCGCTGCTGGCAGAATTAACAGATCTTCCTGCCGGCAGCACACTGACAGAAACAGATCAGGAAAGCATCACCATCCATGAAGATGATTTCTCTTCCATTCTCCGGCAGCGCTGGACTGCCTGCTATATGCTGTATGACCGGAACCTGCGCCATGCAGATGATGCTTATCTCAGCAATAAGTACACATGGATGCAGGAAGTATGCAGACGGCTGGAAGGCACAACCATAGATGCCGGGTCTTTGGAAAGCACACTGACTGATACGTTCAACCACGTCCTGCTTGAGGACGTAGAGGATTTTATCCAGACACATATGAAGGTATGGGAATGCGACCGTCTAACGGTTGAATTCAAAGTTGTGAAAGCGGCAGCTGAAATCTTTTCTGGACAAAAATCATAAGAAAGGAGGCGGGAACCTGGTGAACCGGGTTCCCCTTTTCACATATGCCAAAAGTAAAGTTACTCGACGAATGCTGCCACAAATGCGGCAGCCGGATGAACAGCTGGGACAGGCGGCTCACAAACACCTTCAAAGTAGTGGACACCTGTGAGCGCTGTTTCTGCAGCATATATGACATGGACAAGGATGCCTTCCGTAAGCAGATGGAAGATTTCTTTGATATTCGCCCCTGCCAGGGGCTGTAAGGAGGCGGACATGGATCTGGAATACAACAAACTGACCACCGGACTTCTGGCCCAGGGCTTTACTGCGGACAATCATCCGGACTATGTAAAGCTGCCCGGCTGCATACCCGACAAAAACAACCCGCTGAGAAACTATGACGGCGGCTTTGTATACCAGGGCAGTTACACCGACGACCTCATCTATAAAACCGGCTGCGGGAAGTTCGTAAAAGGAAAGAATGTCCTGCATGATATGGGCTACATGGGGATCGACTGGTGCCATGAGAATGATAACCCGGTAATGCGCTGTCCCTATGACAATCCTGAATGCAGCAGGAACAATCCCCTGCTGCACGGGACCCACGGCGGCGTGCTCCGCGCCCAGTGCTGGTGCGAGTGCCACAAAACTGCAGAGCCTTACGATTACCAAAACAGCATAGAGCTGGCAAATGCGGAACGTGAGGCGGAGCGCAGGCAGAAATATGAGGAATATGTGTCAATGCACCACGGCAGGGTATGCGCAAACCACATGTATTATGATGAACACACGCGCACCTGGTCACAGCGCTATGAGCCGCATCAATGCTTCCGCAGGTGCTGCTCCCATTTCTGCCCGATACAAAACCGGGAACTGAGCAAAAAGCGCGGGAATGTATATTATGACCTGAAGACCATCCGCATCCGGCAGGACGGGACCCTGTTCGACGGTGAAAAGATCGTATCGGTCACACGCGGCATCCGCTACTATGACCACCCTGTCAGCATGGATATATGCGAGGCTTTTGTAAAGCTGCAGGGCGGCAGGATCTATGAGGAATACAAATGGAACCACTCCCAACTCTGGGCTTTGGACAGGACTTTCCAAGCGGAGATCTTAAACATCCGCGCCGAATCCAGGCCAAGCCGGGATCTGATGCAGGACCTGCAGGACATCAAAAATGGCATTGAGATCCGTTATGACGCTGACCTTCGGAAAGCTGACAAAGAGCAGAAAAGCCGGAAACGCGCGGAGGCCATGGAAAAGAAAATACAGGCGCTTGAACGGAAGCTGCGGGATGTGGGCTATGAAAACCTGGAGCCATACTCCCTGGATAAAATCCATGCCGACAAATGGCTTACGCCAGAACGGATACGGGAGCTGGCTGAGATACGGGAACAACGGATGCAGGAGGAAAAAAATCAGCCGGTGCAGCTCAGCCTGCCCCTGGATGTGCTTTTTCCATGAAAATTTTTTCAAGTATTTGCGCCCTGCGGCGTCTTTATTTATTGAGGGCATGAAACGCTGACAGAAACAACAAATTATGTTATAATGTGAGAGAGAGAGGTATATTTTATGTCAGACACAATTAAAACCATCCAGCAGCTGAATCTGGAGGACGATTTCCTTTTTGCAAAGGTAATGAGCGATAAAGAAGTATGCAGAAGGGTACTGGAAAAAATACTGGGGGTTTCCATACGGGAGGTTTCAATCCCTGCCACACAGAAAACCATCAATCACCTTTATGAAGGCAAAGGCATCCGTCTTGATGTATATATCAACGATGACGAGGGTACGGTATACAATGTGGAAATGGAACGTGGGAAGCAGAAAAAGGCCATTCTTCCCAAGAGGTCGAGGTACTATCAGGGAAATATAGACCTTGACATCATTTCTGCAGGGGAAGATTACCGGAAACTGAGAAAATCCTTTGTCATCTTCATCTGCACCTTTGATCCGTTTGGAGAACGCCGTCATATCTACACCTTTGAAAACAGGTGCGTGGAGAGTCCTTCCCTCACGCTGGGGGATGAAACCACAAAGATTTTCCTGAATACCAAAGGCAATATGCACGATGTGGATGCGGAAATGCTGGAGTTCCTCTCTTATGTGGAGAACACAACTGATGACTTTGCAGCGCAGGCAAGAAGCCCGCTGATAAGAGAGATCCATAAAAAGGTTACTGAGGTAAAAGAAAGTAAGGAAATGGAGGTCGAGTATATGACTTTATTACAGAGGGATAGAGAAAATATTGAATTAGGGCGTGAAGAAGGACGTGAAGAAGGCAGCAACCAGATGGCTTCCTTAATCAAGATACTTCTTTCCGAAGACCGCACTGATGATTTAAAACGTGCTTCAGAAGACACGGATTTCAGGAATGAACTTTTTAAGGAATATGGCATTTTATAACAGCAAACATATTAACAGGGGAGGTATGTGCTTCCCCTGATTTTGTATAGCAGAGGTCGAGTACATGACTTTATTTCAGAGAGACAGAGAAAATATTGAATTGGGGCGTGCAGAAGGCAGTCTGTATGCCACAAGAATTTTGAAACTCTATAATAAGGGAAATAATATTGAATACATTGCTAATACTTTGCAACTTGATTTGGAATATGTAGAATCTGTTATCTCCGATTATGAAAATGATTAGGGCATGAAAGGGGTACACAATGACTTTACAGCAAAGAGACAGAGAAAACATATTGCAGGGACAAGAAAATATGGCTGCATTGACTAAATTTCTGCTTAAAGGAAACCGTACTGATGATTTGAAACGAGCTTTAGAGGACGCAGACTTCAGGAACAAACTTTTTGAAGAATACGACATTTTATTAACCAGGAGGATACCATGACAGAAGAAAAATTATACCAAGACAGGAATGCCTTATATAAGGTTCTTGCCCGTACATACAAAGGGAAACAGTTCCCAGTATTCGGAACCTGTCTCCCGCCAATTCAGGAAATGCTCCCGCCAATCCCTGTGGATGACGGTTACATTGACAGCTTATTCCTGCTGGCAGACGGAACATATATGCTTGTGGATTACACTTCCGGATGCCATAAGACGGATATGGTCAAATATCCAAAGCATATCGCGAAAATTATGGAAAAATATGATAAGGAAGACGGAAATTTTGACCTGCACCTGCTCATCATTTACACTGGTGATGTGGAAAAAGCTGATCCCGTCTTTGACTGCGGCTGCCTTACCCTGCGCCCAATACAGATTTTCTTATCCCGTATGGATGGCGGGGAAAGATTGGATGCCGCCCGGCAGAAGATTCATTCAGACCTGCCGCTTACAGACTGTGACCTGATGGAGCTGGTAATCCTACCCCTGACGGTTCCCGGTTCTGAAGGGAAACAGGAAATGCTGGAAAAAATTGTGGATCTGGCAGAGCAGATACCAGATGAAGAACAACGGATTTTTACTCTTTCCGGCGTAATTGTTGCAAGTGATAAATTCATCAGCAGAGAATATCTGGATCAGATAAGGATGAGAATCAACATGACACAGTTAGGGTAGCTTTATGAAAAAGAAAAAATTGAATACGAAAATCAGAAAGCAAGGGAAAAAGTCATGGAAATGGCTAAATCTTTGATGGATGAAGGTGACGACCTTATTAAAATTATGAAGGTTACTGGACTGACTGAGGCAGAGTTACTTCGCCTTCAGGATGAAAATGTAATGGTATAAAAGGTATGCGCAATGACTTAGGACCGGTTTTCGCCGGTCCTTTTCTATTATGATATATCTTCAGTTTAGGAGCGTTTGCGGAAGGATTTGAACCTTCGGTGCGTTGCCGCACACCATCTTAGCAGGATGGCACCATAAGCCTCTCGGACACGCAAACGTAAAGTGGATAGGGCAGGACTCGAACCTGCGGTGTTTCTTTGTAACGGATTTACAGTCCGCTGCCCTCGCCGCTGGGCATACCCATCCATGGGGTGACCAGGGGGAATCGGTCTCCGCTCCGCTTCGGTCGGCGCAGAGCAGATGTCCCCCGGACATCTTGCGCCCCCATAAGCAGAGCCACATATCTGCAAAGCGAACTGCGTTCGCTTTACTGCCACTGTCCTATAGCCACAGTAGCTCCTGCGGGACTTGAACCCGTCATTTCCGGCTTGAGAGGCCGGCGTCCTGACCTTTAGACTAAGGAGCCTTAATGATCCCCATGGGACTTGAACCCAATACCTCCGGCTTGAAAGGCCGGTGTCCTGACCTTTAGACCAGGGGACCTTACTGCAGGCATTTTCAGCCTGCTCTTTTGCTGCTATCTCTATTTTCTATCTTCCATTCATGCGCTGATCTGTATTCGCGCTCCCGGATCTGTTATAACCAGAATATCATCCAGGCGTACCTGCAGAACCGCTGCCAGCACCACCAGATTATCCAGTGTCGGAAGG
>CAJTVD010000021.1:39650-51847 GCA_910579495.1 uncultured Lachnospiraceae bacterium | reverse complement strand
CTGTGGTCATGATCTGCTTGGGTCTGGGTCATGCAGGAGATGATAATTATAGAGGGATATTAAAACTGCTGGGTGTGCTTTTGTCTTCAGAAAAAGAGGCGGAAGAGAAGAAGAAAATCCTGCAGGAAGATTTTGATATTGCGATGACAAAGACAATGGAGAGTGAGGTGTCGGCTATGTGTAACCTGAGTAAAGGGGTAGAGGAAAGAGGAATTGCAATTGGCTTGGAGCGTGGTATGGAACGTGGTTTGGAGACAGGAACATTAAATGCAATCCGGAAATTGATGGAGACTTTGAAGCTGACAGCAGAGCAGGCGATGGAGGCGTTGAAGGTACCAGAAGAGGAAAAGGTTAAGTATGCAGGGATGTTGAAAGGATAGATTTTGCGGAATGCTATCTGTACTTGTGACTCATGTATCTACATACGATTCGGCGTACTTTTTGCAGCCGCTGCTTTGAGGCAGGGATGCTGCCCAAAATGGTGCAGAGCATTATGGGGTACCAGCATTACAGCACAACCATTGATATCCATACCCATGTGTCGGAGAGCAAATATCAGGAAGAAGCTGGGAAAATTGGAAGGGCGATGGAACCGGAAGAAATGGGGAATGAAGATAATAAGAAAACGGATTTGGATAACTGACACTGACAGGAAAAATTAAAGTTGGAAGAACACCATCATGTGCTAAAATTGGAAGCCGAAAAATTGGGTTTTGAAAAAAATGATTAGAGGGTATAATATAAATACTCATTTAATTAGAATATAAGAAGATGCTACTGCTAATATATTATATCAATAAAAGATATTTTTATATAGGGAAATATAAGTGGTAAAAGGAGGAAAGTTTATATGGATATTAGCGATGAAATTCAAAAGTATCGTCAAGAGATAAAATCTGAAAGAATGGATATGTCTTTTGGAGAAATAATCAATATGTATAAAGATAGGGAAATAATAATATCTCCAGAATATCAAAGGGCATTCAGGTGGGATGAGCAGAGGCAGTCTGATTTTATTGAATCAATATTATTGGGAATTCCTTTTCCCTCAATATTTGTGGCAACTAATCCAGATGGTAAATGGGAATTAATTGACGGTCTTCAAAGAGTCTCCACGGTTTTGGCATTTTTTAATGAACTTAAAGATGAAAATGGAGATCCATATCCTAAAAATGGGCTAGAATTAGTTGAGGGGAGTTTAATAAAGGGGCTAAAAGGCATTACTATAGATACTCTGCCTTTAGAGTATAAACTTCAAATAAAACGTACACCATGTAGAGTGGAAATAATCCTTAAAGAAAGTGAATTCAAAATGCGGTATGAACTTTTTAAGAGATTAAATACAGGTGGAGAAGGTTTGTCAAGACAAGAAATACGAAATTGTATTTTTAGAGGTTTGGATAGTAGATATAGTAATTTTGTGGCAGAGTTATCTAATAATGAGATTTTTAGAGAAATAGTAAATATTAGTACATTAAATGAAGAGATGATGTATTATGAAGAATTAGTGTTGAGATACTTGACTTTGAAGAACCAAGGAACTAGATATGCTCAAGCTAATATACAGGATTATATGGACGATTATTTAGAAAGCCAGTGTAGGGAGTTTAATGAAAGTATAGTTAATAGTGATAGACAACTGTTTGAAAATATTATGAATGTTCTTAAAGGGTTAAAAGAGAAATATATTTTTAAGCTTGGAAGAAGATATTTTACGACAAGTATGTATGATGCAATAATGTTAAGTTTATCAGAAGAAAGAGCAAATCTATCACAAATAAATATCGATGAATTAGGAAAAAGAATTGCGGAGTTAAAGGAAAGAAAAGAATTTACAAGATATGTTGGTTCAGCTAGCAGTAATCCTACGAGCATAACAAACAAAGTTAAAATTGCAAAACAGATTTTGTTAGGAATATCGGAGGCATAAAAATGCATCCACTTACCAATGAAATAATAGCTAGTAGAGAATGGCGTATGAGAGAACTGGAAGATTTGAAAAAAGTTGGAATTTTAGCGTTGAATACTTATCCACAAAAAGTTAAAGATCAATATTATAGAATGTGTATTCCATACATATATGCTCATTGGGAAGGTTTTATTGTTGAAAGTTTTAAGCAACTTATCTCGTTTTTAAATGATTTGCATTTGGATAAAAAACTAGTTCGTAATGAATTGTATGCATTTTCTTTACAAGACATATTAAAGCCCCTTGCAGGCAAGCAAAGTTTTGAGCAAACCTGCCAGTTCGCTCAAAAGTTTACAGAAAACTATGATAGAGCATTATATATTGATCCAGCATTGCTTACTGCTAAATCTAATTTGAATTATAAACAGTTGGTTGTAATTTTGGGGAAATTTGGAATGGAGAATTGTTTGACAAAGTATCAAGGAGAAATTAATCAATTGGTTAATCAAAGAAATAGAATAGCACATGGTGAAAATGGGATAACTGTGGAGTATGCGAATATTTCGGATAAGATTAGCATGTTACAAGAAATTTTTGACCTTATGATTTTGAAATTTGAAGAGTATTTATCTGAAAGGATGTATTTGAAATAAATGCCATTAACTAGTTTGTAAAACAGAGTGAAAATATATTGACACAGAGAAGCAATAAATTAGAATATAAGACATACTGATAGTGTATATGATTAAAGCAAGTGATTGCAATCGGCAGGAGGTATGGCTATGCCACAGTCAATGAAAAGCGTGATAGAACAGTATATTGCAGAAATCAAAAAGATATATGGTACGCATTTACGCAAGATAATTTTGTATGGCTCTTATGCCAGAGGCGATTTCAAAGCAGACTCAGACATAGATATTATGATATTGCTTGATATGTCTGATATGGACTTAAAGGTGTACAGCCAGCAGCTTTCCTATATGACCTTTGATTTTAATCTGGATAATGACTTGGATATAAAGCCTATTGCCAAGAGTGAGGATCATTTTAGAAAATGGATAGTTAATTATCCGTTTTATGCAAATATTAATAAAGAAGGGGTGGTTTTATATGGAGCGACCTAAAAAAGATATTGGAACGAGAAAAGACCTTGTGCTCTATCGGCTCCAGACCGCTAAAGCTGATTTGAAATCAGCAAGAATACTATTGGCGGCAGAGGAATATAAGGGAGCAAATAATCGAGCTTACTATGCTATTTTTCATTCAATCAATGCGGTTCATGCGTTGAGCGGAAAATCTTATAAACGCCATAAAGATGCTATCGCAAATTTTAATAAGGACTATGTTAAAAATGAGATTTTTCCCAGAGAGACAGGGAGAAAAATCGGTGAGGCTGAAGAAATTCGTCATGCGAGTGACTATGATGATTTCTATATTGCCAGTCGGGAAGAATCTGAAAGGCAGGTTGCCGTAGCAGATGAATTTATAAAATTGGCTGAAACATACTGCATGAAGCAGTTTAAAGATCTTGAGGAATGATGTTGGATAGTTAGGGGAAGTAAAAGGGGAAAACTTCGCTTGTTTCTTCTGTATATAGTAGAAACAGCAGTTTTACCAATTCCCCAAACCATTTTACCAACTTTCAAAATTCCTCAATTTTGATACCAAAATCAGAGGCAAAAATCTTTTACCAACCAAAAGTTTGGTAAAATTAAATGCGGATATAGCTCAAACCAGCATAAATTCAGGGCTTCTGCCAAAAGTTCGCAAAACAGATGAACCAGTAAACCTCTGAATAAAAATATTTACGCCCCCCTGAAAATCCAATGAAATGATATGCTCCCCATAAAGGTAGACAGAGGAACTATCCAAAAACTACCATATGGGGAGCATATCTATGCCTAATAGAAAATACACAAAAAAATTCAAGCTACAGTAACCTGTTATTCTGTTGCTGGGCTGCCCATTGTCTGTTCAATGATATTCTTCATAATTTCCTTTGTAATCTGCCCCGTTACATAACCGTACACATTTCCCTGGCTGTCAATCATAAATGTGGTAGGGTAGGCGCTGATATTATAGTAATAAGCGTACAGCCCCCCGGTATCCATCACTACCGGATAAGTGTATCCGTTTTCCTCTAAAAATGCCGCAATCCCTTCCGCCGGGCCTTCCTGGCCGACGTCCGGCGAGGCGATTCCCAATACAATCACATCTGATTGGTTCTCCCCATATTCTTCGTAGATTTCCTGGATTTCCGGCATTTCCGCCCGGCAGGGAGGGCACCAGGTAGCCCAGAAATTTAAAAACACAGTTTTTCCTTTATACTGGGATAGGGTATGGGTATTGCCATACTGGTCTGTAAGGGTAAAGTCCGGGGCAGGGACTATCTGGGTATCTTTTCCGCCATCCTCTCCGGAAGCTTGGGCGTTGCCATTTTCAGTTTCACCGGAAGGGGCGCTGCCTTCCTCTGCATTATTGCCGGAACCAGTGCCAGAATCCTGGGCGGGGCCAGATCCCTCATCCGTTGTGCCGCTGCCGGAATCTGCGCCGGAGTTTATATTTGTATTGCCGGAGAGATAAGAGCTGATATTGTTCATCCATCCGGTGAACATCATAACCCCAATAAGGATCATCAGCACGCCGCCAACCTTAATGGTATATTTCATCACGGAGCGGTGTTTTTGGAAGAAATCCAGCACAGTTTTGGTAAATAACCCCACAGCCATAAAGGGCAGGACAAACCCCAGGGTATATACGCCGATGAGCATAAAGCCCGTAAAGGAGGAAGAGGCAGAGGCCGCCAGGATCAGCACACTGGCCAGGGTAGGCCCTACGCAGGGTGTCCAGGCAAAGCTGAAGGTAAAGCCCATGGCAAGGGCTGTGAGAGGGTTCATGGCAAGGGTATCAGGCTGGAAATGGAAGCGGTGCTCCCTGTAAAAGAACTGTTCCCCGAACAGCCCCAACTGGCACAGGCCAAAGAGGATGATAATGATCCCCCCGATACGGGTAAACAGGGTCTGGTAATTATGGAAGAACCTGCCTGCGGCAGTAAAGCCAAAACCCAGCAGGAAAAAGGCAAAGCTGATGCCCACCACAAAGAACAGGGTGTTTTTCAGGACCCGGGCCCTTTGGTAGGTGATATTCCCTTCCCCGTCCACCGACTTTGCCCCGCCGGAGAGATAACTAATATAAAGAGGGATCAGCGGCAGCACACAGGGAGAAAAAACGCTGAGCAATCCTTGCAAAAAAACGGTAATGGCAGAAACGCCAGTTTCTATGGTAAGATTCATGGATAAGCTCCTTTCTGGGACTTGTACAGTACTTTTTACAGCAAAGGGGAAATAAATCTGCTGTTTCTATATATGAAGAATATTTTACTATAATATGTCCTGGAAGGAAAGAAAATTCATTTGAAAATTATTCTTGACAAATAGCAGCTCCCTGTTATATACTTTCCTCGTCAAATAGTTTGACAATCAAAATATTTGAAAGGCAAAATATTTGCCAGTCAAACCGTTTGTGTGGACGGAAGAGAGAGACGAAAAGGAAAATACAAAAAAGTGAATAAAAGGAGAGGGAACATGTTTGAGAGAGTAGTGGAGATTATCAAGGAGCAGCTTAATATGCAGGATATGGACATTAAGCCGGACACCTCTTTCGGGGATGACCTGGAAGCGGATTCTCTTGATTTGTTTGAGCTGGTGATGGCTCTTGAGGAAGAGTATGGGATTGAAATCCCGGCGGAGGACCTGGAGGATATTACCACAGTGGGAGCCATTGTGGATTATTTAAAGGACAAAGGGGCGGAGGAATGAAAACCAGGATAACAGAGCTTTTGGGCATAGAATACCCCATCATACAGGGGGGGATGGCATGGGTGGCGGAGCACCATTTAGCCGCTGCCGTATCCCAGGCGGGAGGGCTTGGCGTGATCGCGGCGGCAAGCGCCCCAGCAGAGGTGGTAAGGAGCGAGATCAGGAAGGCAAGGGAACTGACGGATAAGCCCATAGGGGTCAATATCATGCTGATGAATCCCAATGCCCCGGAGGTGGCGAAGGTGGTAGTGGAAGAAGGGGTTAAAGTGGTGACTACCGGGGCGGGCAATCCGGCGAAGCTGATGAAGGGCTTCAAGGAAGCGGGTGTCAAGGTGATGCCTGTAGTGGCAAGTGTGGCAATGGCGAAGCTGATGGAGAGAAGCGGTGCAGACGCGGTGATTGCGGAGGGTATGGAAGCTGGCGGGCATATTGGCCAGACCACTACCATGTGCCTGGTGCCCCAGGTAGCAGACGGGGTTAAAATCCCGGTAATTGCCGCAGGCGGTATCGGCGACGGCAGGGGTTTTGCGGCGGCTTTTATGCTGGGTGCCCAGGGAGTGCAAATGGGAACCAGGTTCCTGGTTGCCAGGGAGTCCATTGTCCATGAAAACTTTAAGGAAAAAGTGGTGAAGGCCAAGGACATTGACACGGAAATTACGGGAACCGGGAATGGCCATCCCATACGCCAGATCCGCAACCATATGTCAAGGGAATACCTGCGCCTGGAAAAGGCCGGTGCAGGGCTGGAAGAGCTGGAGACGCTGACCCTTGGTTCCCTGCGCCGGGCAGTGATGGAGGGGGATGTTGTAAACGGGACCCTGATGGCAGGCCAGATTGCCGGGCTGGTGAATAAACAGCAAAGCTGCAAGGAAATGATAGAAGAAATAATGGAGGAAGCGGGGAAGCTTCTGGGTAACCGGCAGTAGCAGCGGGGAGGCTCCGGGGATTTTTATGGAATAAGGATAGTGGGCAAATTACTACAGGCAAATTTATGCTTATGCCTAAATTCGCAGGTGCATTAAGAATGGAGGGTTACTATGGGAAAACTGGCATTTATGTTCCCGGGCCAGGGAGCACAGTACACAGGGATGGGCAGGGATTTTTATGAAAAGGAAGCCTCTGCCAGGGAGATGATGGACAAAGCGGGCTGGATAACCGGGCTGGATATCCCGGCACTGTGCTTTGAAGAAAATGAAAGGCTTTCTGTTACTGAGTATACCCAGATAGCCATGATCGCAGTGGAAGCTGCTATTTTAAAAGTGTTGGAAGAGCGGGGGATAAAGCCTGACGTGGCGGCGGGCTTAAGCCTGGGAGAATATGGGGCTATCATTGCCGCAGGCGCTGTGAGGCCCGAGGAGGCTTTCGCCATTGTGAGAAGAAGAGGGATTTATATGCAGGAGGCGGTTCCCCAGGGTGGTGCAATGGCGGCAGTAATGGGAGCGGATACAGGCATAATTGAAGAAGTATGCGCACAGACAGAAGGGACGGTATCCATCGCCAATTACAACTGCCCCGGGCAGATTGTGATTACCGGGGAAGCAGATGCCGTGGCCAAGGCAGGGGAGGCGCTGAAGGCGCGGGGCGCCAGACGTATCGTGCCTTTAAAGGTCAGCGGCCCCTTCCATTCCTGTTTGCTGGAAGGCGCGGGGGAACGGCTTCGGAAGGATTTGGATAAGGCCCAGTTTGGGGAGCTGGCAATTCCCTATGTGGCGAACCTGACAGCGGAGTATGTAACCAACACCGGAGATATTAAAGACCTCCTGCAAAAGCAGGTTTCTTCCCCGGTGAAATGGCAGCAGTCAGTGGAACAGATGATTGCCGGGGGCGTTGACACTTTTGTGGAAATCGGGCCTGGCAAGACCTTATGCGGTTTCGTAAAGAAGATTGACAAACAGGCCAGGGTACTTTCGGTAGATAAATATGAGGACCTGGCGGTATGTATGGAGGCACTTGCAAATGCTTAAAGGAAAAATTGCCCTGGTAACAGGTGCGGGAAGGGGCATAGGACGGGCTGTTGCCCTTGCCCTGGGGAAACAGGGAGCCTTTGTGGTGGTGAATTACAATGGTTCCGAAGAAAAGGCGAAAGAAACTCTCAGCCTGGTCAAAGAGGCAGGAGGGGACGGGGCGGTTTATGGCTGCAACGTAGCGGATTTTGCCGCCTGCGGGGAAATGGCGGCAGCATTGGTAAAGGAATACGGGCATATTGATATTCTGGTAAATAACGCGGGCATCACCAGGGATAACCTGCTGATGAAAATGAGCGAGGAAGACTTTGACCAGGTGATGGACGTAAACCTGAAAGGGTGCTTTAACACTATGCGCCATTTTTCCCGTCAGTTTTTAAAACAGCGGGGCGGGAAGATTATCAATATTTCCTCTGTTTCCGGCGTCATAGGCAATGCAGGGCAGGCCAACTACTGTGCCTCCAAGGCGGGGCTCATTGGCCTGACCAAAAGCGTGGCAAGGGAATTGGGAAGCCGTGGCATTACCGTAAACGCCGTGGCTCCCGGTTTTATTGAGACAGAAATGACCGCGGGGCTTCCCGAGGGGGTAAAAGAGGCACTGATGGGCCAGACCATTTTAAAGAGGGCCGGAAGGGCGGAGGAGGTTGCCCAGGCAGTGGCATTCCTTGCCTCAGAGGGGGCGGATTATATTACCGGGCAGGTAATCTCTGTAGACGGGGGCATGGCGGTATAAAAGCCCACAGGTTTCTGGGCGGGAAGTGGCAGGCATGGCCTGGGTTTGGCAGGGACGGAAATTGGCGCAGGGTTAATGGCGCACAGCAAGAAGATGGGAGTAAGAAGAAAGATGAGCAGACGAGTGGTAGTGACCGGGATGGGGGCAATAACCCCTGTGGGGCTGAATGTGGGAACCTTTTTCCAGGCTCTGAAGGAAGGAAAGCACGGTTTTGGGACAATAACCAAATTTGACAGTACAGAGTATAAATGCCATGTGGCGGCGGAAGTGAAAGGCTTTGACCCAAAAGAGCACATGGATATAAAGGCGGCAAGACGCATGGAGCTTTTCTGCCAGTATGCGGTGGCGGCGGCCAGGGAGGCCATAGAAGACGCAGGGCTTTCTATGGAAAAGGAAGACCCCTGGCGGGTGGGATGTTCGGTTGGCTCCGGCATTGGAAGCCTGCAGGCAATGGAGCGGGAATATGACAAGCTGAAATCCAGAGGGCCTTCCAGGGTAAATCCCTTGCTTGTCCCGCTTATGATATCCAATATGGCGGCGGGGAACGTCTCCATCCAATTTGGGCTGAAAGGAAAAAGTATCAACGTGGTCACAGCCTGCGCTACCGGCACCAATTCCATTGGGGAGGCTTTCCGCAGCATCCAGTATGGAGAAGCGGATGTGATGGTGGCAGGAGGGACGGAAGGGGCGGTGAGCCCTGTGGGGATTGCGGGATTCTGTTCCCTTACGGCGCTTTCTACAGTGGAGGACCCGGACAAGTGCTGCCTGCCCTTTGACAAAAACCGCAGCGGCTTTGTAATGGGGGAGGGGGCAGCCATTGTGGTGCTGGAGGAACTTGCGCATGCCAGAAAGAGAAATGCCCGTATTTATGGGGAAGTGCTGGGATATGGGTGTACCAGTGACGCGTACCATATCACTTCCCCGGCGGAGGACGGCGCAGGGGCGGCCAGGGCTATGCTGGCGGCTATTGAAGACGGCGGCCTTGTGCCGGAAGATATTACCTACATTAATGCCCATGGGACAGCTACCCATCACAATGACCTGTTTGAAACCAGGGCCATTAAGCTTGCCTTTGGCGGCCACGCAGGGAAACTGCGGGTTAATTCCACCAAGTCCATGGTAGGCCATTTGCTTGGGGCGGCAGGGGCGATAGAATTTGTGGCCTGCCTAAAGGAGATGGAGGAAGGTTTTATCCACAGGACAGTGGGCTATGGGACCCCGGATGGTGAACTGGACCTTAATTACTGCCAGGAGCCTTACAGGGAGGAAATTCCCTATGCCTTGAGCAATTCCCTTGGGTTTGGGGGGCACAATGCAAGCATACTGGTAGGAAAATATACAGAAGACAGGAGAGGATAGCATGTCGTTGTTAACAGCAGAAGAAATCATGGAAATCCTGCCCCACAGGCAGCCTTTCCTTTTGATTGATACCGTGGAAGAGCTCACACCCGGCCTCCGGGCAGTGGCGAAAAAGTGTGTCTCATACAATGAGCCCTATTTCCAGGGGCATTTTCCCAAAGAACCTGTAATGCCCGGGGTGCTGATAGTGGAGGCAATGGCACAGGCAGGGGCGGCGGCGATTCTGAGCCTGGAAGAAAATAAAGGGAAAACTGCTTATTTTGCAGGGATACAGAATGCAAAATTTAAGAAGAAAGTGGTTCCCGGGGATGTGCTTATGCTGGAGGTGGAAATTGTGAAGCAAAAAGGGCCTCTGGGCGTTGGCAGGGCAAAGGCCACAGTGGAAGGAAAGACTGTGGCGCTGGCGGAGCTGACCTTTGCAGTTTCTTAAGGCACAGCTTTCAGACAGGAGCAATGGATCTGCTGCCCCATTTGGGGGAGAGGGCGTTGCAAAAGGAAAACCGGAAAGGAAAGCAGGAAATGGCAGGATTATTTCACAAAGATAAATATATACACATAAGAGGCGCAGCCCGGGAGGCGGAAGGGGACAAAAAGGCGGAAAAGAAGCCGGAAGAGAAACAGGCCATCATCTGCCCACAGTGCAAAAAGGAGCTGGAGAGGGCAGATGTAGTGGTCAATAATTATGTCTGTACTGCTTGTGGAAGTTATTTTCGTGTAAGGACAAAAAACAGAATCCGCATGGTCTGCGACAGGGGAACCTTCCAGCCCTGGTTTGAGGAAATGGAAATCAGCAATCCCTTAAATTTTCCGGGCTACGAGGAAAAGCTCGCCGAAGTAAAAGAAAAGACAGGGATGAAGGAAGGGATCACTGTAGGCAGCGGGGAGATCTTAGGGGAAAAAGCCTGCCTTGGCATATGCGATTCCCGGTTCCTGATGGGGAGCATGGGGCATGTGGTAGGGGAAAAAATTGCCCTGGCAGTGGAACGGGCTACCAGGGAGGAGCTTCCGGTGGTACTCTTTTGCTGTTCCGGCGGCGCAAGGATGCAGGAAGGGATCCTGTCCCTGATGCAGATGGCCAAAACCTCCGCTGCCCTGAAAAAACATTCGGATGCGGGGCTTTTGTATGTGTCAGTGCTTACGGATCCCACCACTGGAGGCGTAACGGCAAGCTTTGCCATGCTGGGTGACCTGATACTGGCGGAGCCGGGGGCGCTGATTGGGTTTGCAGGCCCCAGGGTGATAGAACAGACTATTGGGCAGAAGCTACCGGAAGGATTCCAGAGCGCGGAGTTCCAGGTAGCCCATGGATTTGCGGACAGAATTGTGGAGCGGGATGAACTGAAATCCACCCTGCACCAAATCCTGCGTTCCCACAGGGTCTCCAGGCAGAATAAAGGCTTTGGCTGCTTTACGGAAGAAGTGGAGAAGTTTATCCCTTCCGAGCCAGGCAGGGAGCGGATGGCGAAAACCCCTTTAAAAAGCGCCTGGCAGAAAGTCAAGGAGGCCAGAAGCATGGAACGCCCCTGTGCCCTTACCTTCATTGACCTGATATTTGACGGATTCCTGGAGCTTCATGGGGACAGGAACTTTGGGGATGACAAGGCTGTTGTTGGGGGCATTGCCTGGCTTTACGGGCAGCCGGTGACGGTGGTCGGCATCCAGAAGGGCAGCGATGGGAAGGAATGCGCCCTGCGGAACTATGGGATGGCATCCCCGGAGGGATACCGTAAGGCCCTGCGGCTGATGAAGCAGGCGGAGAAATTCCACCGTCCCATTATCTGCTTTATCAACACCTCCGGCGCATATCCGGGAATGGAAGCGGAAGAGCGGGGGCAGGGAGAAGCCATTGCCAGGAACCTTTTTGAAATGTCAGGGCTGCAGGTTCCCGTTCTCTCGGTGGTGATAGGGGAAGGGGGAAGCGGCGGTGCCTTGGGGCTTGCGGTGGGCAACGAAGTATGGATGCTGGAAAACGCCACTTACTCCGTGCTCTCCCCAGAGGGCTTTGCCTCCATTTTGTGGAAAGACGGAAAACGTGCCCAGGAGGCGGCGGAGGTAATGGGAATCACGGCGGAGGATTTAAAGCGGCTTTCCGTGATTGAAACCATCGTCCCGGAATACGGAAGCGCCGGGGAGGCCACTGCCGTTGACATTGCAGGCTTTATGAAAATGCATATGGCGGAATTCCTTAAGAAATTTGACGGCTATGACGGGGAAGCCATCGCCCGCCACAGATATATGCGGTTCCGCAAATTCTGACAAAAGAGCGGCGCAGCACCAAAATCAAAGACAGCAACTGCCCCCACAATACCAAGAGAAATGCTGGCTGGGAAGCAGGCAGCATTATCCCTGGCGGGCCAGGGTACAGGGAGGGTGGTTGCGGAACTGGAATCAGCAACTGCCCGGACAGTGCCCAG